>JBFWXB010000003.1:0-172953 GCA_050187875.1 Variibacter sp. | reverse complement strand
AGCGGAACGACGGCACGTCCACATCCTCGACATAGGCGCGAAAGCGCGGACGCTCATCGACGCCGAACACGCCCGCTACGCCGCCGGCGACACCACCGACGACGCCGCCGACCACGGCGCCCACCGGGCCCGCCGCATGCGCGCCTTCACGCGCGCCACGTTCCGTTCCGCCGACGACGCCCTGCGCATGCGCCAGCGTCGGGATAGCGAGCGCGCCGCATAGAAGTGTCAACTTGAGCAGGTTCCTGGCCATGCAATTCTCCGCAGTTGTTTTCGTCTGAGGAGAAACGTCGGCGCAAAGGCGATGTTCCTGCGCAGAAAGCGGCCTTGGCGTGGCGCGGTCACAATCATGCCGCCTTGGCGGTAGGGAACTTTTCGCGGTGTCGCTGCGCGGCCTCGCGCTAAACGGCCGGGCGTATTGCACGTATGCAGAAGCCCCGCGCCGTCGTCAGACATTCGATCGCACCGTAGCCGGCGCGCGCGACGGCATCACGCGCGCCGTCTTGCGATTGGCCGGACGCCGCGGTGAAGCCGAGCGCGAGATGGCCGCCGCTTTTCAACACGCGCGCGATCTCCTGTAAGCCGCGCTGCTGATCGGGCCACACTTGCATCGCGTTGATGGCCATCGCCGCATCGAAATGCGCGTCGGGGAAGGGGAGGGCATCGACCGCTCCGCGCCGCAGGTCGACGCGTCCCGCGCGGATCGCCGCGGCGTTGCGCTCACGCGCTTGCACGAGCATCACGGCGGAGGGATCGATGCCGGCGATATGTCCGTCGCGCGCGGCGGCGGCGAGCAGCGCGATGCCGACGCCCGGGCCGAAGCCGATCTCGATCACGCGCGCATCGCGCGGCAGATCGAGTCCGCTTACGACCCATCGCGCCATCGGCGCATTGAGATGCGCCATCAGCGCGCCGCCCATGCGGCCGAGCCAGCCCTGCGGCCGGCCGAATGCTTTCGTCAACAGGATCGTGCCGATGCTCATCGAAAAGCGCCACGGAACGAAAAGGGCCACCGATCCGTCAATATCGTGCCGAATTCACAGGTCCTGATCGCGCGAGCGATTTGCCGCGGGTCGCGGCGATCCGCCGTGACGAAGAGCGGGATGAGGAAAAGTGTGTAGCGGTTTTCCGCCCGCATCCCGCTCTGAGATATGAGAATCGATCACGTTCATGATTTTGGATCGACTCGATCCAAAATCATCGTGATCTAGGAAAGGCGTCGGCCCCTTGATGGTTCCGGCGCCTGGACCAAGACAGAAACCCGCCCTCGGCGCAGGCAAGGAATTCGGTGAACAGCATGAACCTCGCGATCCGCCCGCAGATCCGCCACCTCGCGGCGAAAATGTTCGGCATCGACGCCGCGCTTTCAATCACATGGCATCGCCGCGCGGAAGGCGCGTGGCTCGTCGAACATCTTCCGCAGAAAAGCTTTCGCGTGCCGCGCCCCGCGCGCATGGCGGAGATCGAGGCGATCGCGGCCGAGATCGCGGCGCTCGGGCCGCAGCCGCTGTGGGAGGAATATCGCCGCGTCTATGACGCTAATCCCGAAGTCCCTTTGGCTGGCGCCGCCGCGAGCCGCTCGGTGGATGATGTGCGCACGCAAAGCACGATGGGATGCTTCTTCGCCTGGCTCGCAAGGGAGCGGCGGCCCGGTCTCATTGTCGAGTTCGGAACGGCCTTCGGCATCTCCGGCCTATATTGGGTAAGCGGGCTCGACGAGGCGGAGCACGGCCGGCTGCTGACGTTCGAGCCCAATGAGATATGGCACACGATCGCCAGCCGGCATCTGCGCGCCTTCAGCCAACGCGCCGTTCCGGTGCTTGGCACCTTCGAGGAGAATATCGACCGCTATCGTGACGGCGAGACGATCGACATCGCCTTCGTCGACGCCATCCACACCGACGCCTTCGTGACGCCGCAGGTCGAAATCCTGATCAAGCGCCTCACCCCCGGCGGCCTCATCGTGCTCGACGACATTTCCTTCTCCGACGACATGCGCGCGTGCTGGGAAAAATGGGCGAGCGACCCGCGCGTCGCCGCCAGCGCCGCTCTCGACGGGCGGGTGGGCGTGCTCGAGATGCGGTGAGACCCGGTCGCGACACACATCGAAAACACTCGCCACCGAGAAATCAGTGGGCTTCGGCAGAAGAGGCTTGACTTTTCGAACAGAACAAACCATGAACTAAATGGCTTGGTGGTATCATGAATGTTCATGCTCGGGTTGTGCGTCTCCGCGCCGATGCACAGGTGCGGATGGCGTGCGAAGATAATTTGGATTTTATGCGGCGGCTGCCAAGCGGCAGCGTCAAACTGATCGTCACGTCGCCACCCTACAATATCGGCAAGGCTTACGAGCGCCGGGACTCACTTGAAAGCTACGTCAAGTCGCAGACACAGGTGATTTCGGAATGCGTTCGTCTGCTTGACGACGCAGGCTCGATCTGCTGGCAGGTGGGCAATCATGTCCGGAACGGAGAAATTTTTCCGTTGGACATTATTCTTTACCACGTCTTCAAGGATCACGGTCTGCGACTCCGCAATCGGATCATTTGGCACTTCGAGCACGGCCTGCATTGCTCGAAGCGCCTATCTGGAAGACATGAGACCATTCTCTGGTTTACGAAGTCGGACAACTACACGTTCAATCTCGATGCGGTCCGCGTGCCGTCAAAATATCCGAATAAGAAATACTTCAAAGGTCCGAAAATCGGTCAACTCTCCGGCAATCCGCTGGGCAAAAATCCCGGCGACGTTTGGATTTTTCCGAACGTAAAGAATAATCACGTCGAAAAAACCATTCACCCCTGTCAATTCCCCGTGGAGCTCGTCGAGCGGCTTGTGCTGTCGATGACGAACAAAGGCGATGTCGTTTTCGACCCCTATATGGGAGTCGGATCAGCGATCGTCGGCGCGGTCAAGCACGATCGAGTCGGTTACGGTTGCGACATCAAGGACGAGTATGTCGAGATTGCCTGGACGAGAGTTCATCAAGCTCGTGCCGGGCTCCTTAAAACGCGACCAATGGATCGTCCCGTTTATGATCCAAAGAAGCCCTACGGCGGTCAGCGTGATAGCTGAGATCAACTTGTGAAGATCGCAGCCTATCACTCCCATCTGAATGGGCTTGAATATCTTATGGTCCACAAGCCGTCGTTGTGGACCGAAATCCAGGATGTTATCCACCGTGTGGATGCGACGGCACTACGAACCAAAGTCTCGAAAGAAATCCGCTCTGCAGGCAAGCTGCTGTATTCTCCTCGCGCGCTGAACGAAGCCGTTCGCGACCGCTTCAAAGCTCATCAGTGGGGAGAGCGACGCATAGCCTACTGGGTGACATCGGATGCGCGTCTTATTCGCAAGACGATGTTCATGGGAGCCGCGCAACAAAAAGCTGAGATCGAGGGTGCGGGGCTGAAGCCTCTTCCGTCGTATAATCAAACTGATTTTGTCAAAGAGCGTGTCGCCGTTGAAGTTCAGTTCGGAAAATACGCTTTCGTTGCATACGACTTGTTTGTGAAGCATCTGGCTTTTTATGTAGGCGACGTAATCGACGTGGGCGTCGAAATCTTGCCGATGAAAAGCCTGCAGCAGAATATGTCATCCGGCGTCGGCTACTATGAAGGTGAACTCTACAATCTGATCCGAGAGGGTAGAGGCGTGCCAGCCGTGCCCCTCATCTTGATTGGGGTCGAACCTTAAACAGGTGCCGTAGAGGGCCAATAATGGCTTGGTTCAACAACCATTACGAATGCGCGCGATGCGGCTACGAGTGGTCGGACGAATGGTCCTGCATGTGTGATGACGACTGTCCGCATTGCGGCGCGCGTCACATGACGCCGTTCGATAGCGACGATCTCACTGAAGTTTCCGAAGTGTCTGACGGCGTGCTTGTTCTCCTTCGCTCGCCGGACAGCGCTGAGCATTCTCCCGATTATCGCGAGGTCGCGCGCATTTCTTTGCGCTGAGTGAGGAGGGACCATCCGTTCAAGGTGAGGTCCTTTTCGACAGGAGCTTGACTCGCACTAGGAAATAATTCATAAATCCGTCACCTCGCTCACGAGGGGCGTCCGAACCGGTCGGGCGGCCGGCGGATGGAGCGGGGACGGCGCCCGCGGGCGTGCTTAGCCGGCACGCACTCGGGAGGCCTCGGGGCTCCGCCCGGGCGCCACTACGAGCGCTCTGCAGGGAGCCTGCTGGACTCGGCAGGCGGTGCAAGCCGCCCAGTCGAGGAAGCGCGGCCCGAGGTCAAAAATCGCCGTGGTGGAGCGCCGCGAGGCGAGCGCGCTGCGTCATAGCGCGCGCCACGCTCGCAGCGTGGAAAGGATCGGCGCGCCTCGCGGCGCTCCATCCCCCTCGCATCGCGTCCGCGGTGCGTGGGAAGCGAAGACGCCCGCCTCTTGCCGAGGCCGGGCGGGGCAAACCCCGGGCGCGGATGCGTCGCGGGAGCGGATCGCTTTTGCCCGCGGCGCGCCCCGGACGGCGGGCTCTCTCAACAAGGAGGCCTGCCCATGCCGAAGAAATTTCTTCCCGCCGATGACGAAGATGATGAACGCGAACGGACGCCCGAGGAATGGGAGGCGTTCTACCGCATGACCTGCGACTTCTGGAAGTTCTGGGAAATCTGCAGCGAGAAGCCGTGCAAGCGGGCGCGCCGCTGCGCCGGCGACGTGCATTTGTGCCGCGCGAAGCACCTGCAGCTCGTCACGCCGGAAGCGAAGGTGTGGCTGCAAACCATGCTCCAGGCGCGTCGCGATGGCGTCGAGGGTGAAGCCCTGTTGCGCCTCAGCGAAGAGACCGTGAGGAATATGGGCTTCACCGACGGATTTCTCCCGGCGGTTCGCATTCCTGAAACGCCGCCGCAGCCGATGTGGCCGGTGGAGCCCGGACGGCGCGGGCGGTGAGGACGCGATGGGGGGCGGATCGTCACCTCCCCGAGCTCTTCTCCCTCCCCCCGAAAGGGGGAGGGTCGGGGTGGGGGTCATCTTGTGTTCCTCGCCCGCGATCCCCACCCGGCGTGCTGCGCACACCGACCTCCCCTTTTCAAGGGGAGGTGCCGCTGCCGCGGGGAGGGGTGCCATGCCGCCCAATTCCGCTATGATGCCGCCGGCCGGGCTCCGCGCCCGTGCGTCGACGGGAGACAATCATGACAACGTCAGGAGGAAGCGGCGCGTTCGCCGTGGGCGCCGCCACGGGCGCTTCGCAACGGCCGCTCTGGCAGCCGAACGAGTGCTACCCGGACCCCTATATCCAGGCGCTCGATCAAAGCTTCGCCAAATACATGATCTTCAGCGCGAGCGTGGAGCGGCTCTCGCACGGCTTTCGCTGGGCGGAAGGCCCGGTCTATTTCGGCGACCAGCGCTGCCTTTTGTGGAGCGACATCCCCAACCAGCGCATGATGCGCTGGGACGAGGAGACCGGGCAGACCACGATCTTCCGCAAGCCGTCGAATTTCGCGAACGGCAACACGCGCGACCGCCAGGGCCGTCTCGTCACCTGCGAGCACGGGCGGCGCGTCACGCGCACGGAATATGACGGGCGCATCACCGTGCTGATCGACAAGTTCGAGGGCAAGCGTCTCAACTCGCCGAACGATCTCGTCGTGAAGTCGGACGATTCGATCTGGTTCACCGATCCGATCTTCGGTATCGCCGGGCACTACGAGGGCGACTTCGCGGAATCGGAGATCGCGCCGAACGTCTATCGCTTCGATCCGAAGAGCGGCAAGGCGACGATCGTCGCCGAAGGCATCTCAGGCCCGAACGGCCTCGCCTTTTCGCCGGACGAGAAGATCCTCTACATCGTCGCCTCGCGCGACACGCCGAACCGCACCATCCGCGCCTTCGACGTCTCCGGTGAGGGCGAGAAGACGAAGCTCTCGAACGGCCGCACGCTGATCGACTCCGGTCCCGGCGGCACGCCCGACGGCTTCCGCGTCGATGTTGACGGCAATCTCTGGTGCGGCTGGGGCATGGGCGGCGATCGCGACGGCGTCATGGTCTTCAATCCTGCCGGCAAGCCGATCGGCAAGATTTCGCTGCCCGAGCGCTGCGCCAATGTCTGCTTCGGCGGGCCGAAACGAAACCGCCTGTTCATGGCGGCGAGCCACTCGATCTACGCGCTCTACGTCAATACGCAGGGCGTCGCGGGCGGATGATTGACTTTGTCATTCCGGGGCGCCGCAAAGCGGCGAGCCCGGAATCCATAACCCCGGCTGCGGCGTATGGATTCCGGATAGCCTCACTTCGTTCGGCTTCCGGAATGACAGTACAACTTCACCTCAGCAACAAAGGAGAAAGTGATGGCTATTGAACGCAAGGAAGTCGGCGCGCGCATGAGCCAGGCGGTCGTGCACGGCAACACCGTCTATCTCGCCGGCGTCGTCGCGCGCAACGCCGCGAAGAAGAGCATGACCGACCAGACGAAGGACGTGCTCGCGACCATCGACGGTCATCTCAAATCGGCCGGCACCGACAAGAGCAAGCTTCTTTCGGCGACGATCTACATCACCGACATGAAGCAGTTCGCGGAGATGAACGCGGTCTGGGACGCGTGGGTCTCGCCCGGCAACACGCCGGCGCGTGCGACAGTGCAGGCGCAGCTCGCCTCGCCCGATTACTGCGTGGAGATCATGGTCGTCGCCGCAAGGTGATGTGGTTGTCATTCCGGGGCGCGGCCACGATCTCGGGTTTACCCGAGATCGTGGTTTAAATGCACAAGTCGGCAGCAGCCGACTTGTGCGGGGCCGCGAACCCGGAATCCATAACCCCAGCGCTGCGGCGTATGGATTCCGGACTTGCCGCTTCGCGGCAATCCGGAATGACAGCGGAGTGAATTTGCGCAGGCAGTGGCCGACACTTCGCCCGATGCCGAACGGATCGGCGCAGACTTTTCGCAGCGGACATGCGTTTTCCTCGGGCCGACAAGGAGCGCATGATGACCGCACCGAACGCCCCGCTGCTCGACCCGCGCGAGCGCCATTTCATGATCGCGAGCCCGAACGAGGGCTTGCGCCTTTTCCTGCGTCACCTCGCGCCGATACGGGCTGCGTACGACAAGCGCGCGGTGCTCTATGTGCACGGCGCGACGTTTCCCTCGGCGCTGTCGATCGCGCATCGCTTCGACGGCGTCTCGTGGCGGGATGTGCTTTGCGACGCCGGCTTCGACGTCTGGGGCCTCGATTTCCAGGGTTTTGGCGGCTCCGACCGCTATCCGCAGATGCAAGACGATGCGGCAAACCATCCGCCGCTCTGCGACACGGCGGATGCGACGCGTCAGGTCGAGGCCGCGGTGCGTTTCATTTGCGAACAGCAGACGCTCGCGCACGTCTCGCTCATCGCGCATTCATGGGGCTCGATGCCGGCGGCGTCGTTCGCGGGTGCGCATCCCGATCGCGTCGAGCGTCTCGTTCTTTTCGGCCCGATCGCGCAGCGCTCCGCACAAGGCACGCAAGGGCCGCCGCCGTCGCCCGCTTGGCGCATCGTTACGCCCGCTGCGCAATGGGAGCGCTTCAACGAGGATGTGCCCGCCGGCAACGCGCCGCCGATGGCGCGGCACTCCTTCGACGAATGGGCGGAGCGCTATCTCGACAGCGACACGAAAGCGCGCACGCGCGATCCGCAGGGCGTGAAGACACCGACGGGGCCGTTCGCCGCGATCGTGAGAGCGTGGAACGGAGCGCTCGACTACGATCCGGCGCGCGTAAAGGCGCCGGTTGCGATCATCCGCGGCGAATGGGACGGGCTTCTCCCCGACGCGGACGCGCGCTGGCTGTTCGACGCGTTCGCCTCATCGCCCGTCAAGCGCGATATCAAGATCAGCGAGGCGACGCATCTGATGCACCTCGAGGCGATGCGCCACGCGCTGCATCGCGAGAGCGTTGCGTTCCTCAACGAGACGATGGCGGCGCAATGATCACGACCGTCATGCGCGGGCTTGACCCGCGCATCCATCGTTTTCGAAAAAGATGGATTGCCGGGTCAAAAGGGCGTTTACGCCCGTCTTCGACGAGCTATGCCCGGCAATGACACTTTACGCAGGTGCGTGGGCTGCGATGTGCCAATCAGACGGTGCCGAGTTCCGCGCGCATCTTGGCGCGCAGCGTGTCGATCGCGGCGAGACCTTGCGTCGTCTCGAAGTGCCAGAAGGTCCAGCCGTTGCAGGCTTCGATGCCTTGCGCGAGCGCACCCATGCGGTGGATCGAGCCGACATTCATGCCGTAGGCGATCGCGCCGTCGGCGCGCACCAGCGCGGCGTGGCGGCGCTTCACATCATAGAGCTCTTGTCCGGGCGCGATCAGGCCGCGTTCGAGCAGGCTCGCGAACGGCACGCGCGGCGCTTCGCGCGCGGTGACGAACGGCGCAAGGCTCGCATTCGGCAGCGGCGTGATCGCGCCGATGCGCTTCTCCGCCGCGGCGGCATAGATCGGGTCACGCTCGATGCCGATGAAGTCGCGGCCGAGCTTCTTGGCGACGGCGCCTGTCGAGCCGGTGCCGAAGAACGGGTCGAGCACGACGTCGCCGGGCTTCGAAGAAGAGAGGATCACGCGCGCAAGCAGCGCCTCCGGCTTCTGCGTCGGATGCACCTTCTTGCCGGCGGCGTCCTTCAATCGCTCCTCGCCGGTGCACAGTGGCAGCGTCCAGTCGGAGCGCACCTGCACGTCGTCGTTGCCGGCTTTGAGCGCTTCGTAGTTGAACGTGTACTTCGTGGCCGGCTCGCGCGCCGCCCAGATCATCGTCTCATGCGCGTTGGTGAATCGCCGGCCGCGGAAATTCGGCATCGGGTTCGATTTGCGCCAGACGACGTCGTTGAGAATCCAGAAGCCGAGATCCTGCAGGATCGCGCCGACGCGGAAGATGTTGTGATAGGAGCCGATCACCCACAGCGTCGCGTTGGGCTTCATCGCGCGGCGCGCGGCGAGGAGCCAGGCGCGCGTGAAGGCGTCGTAGTCCTCGAAGCTCGCGAATTTATCCCAGGCGTCGTCGACGGCATCGACCTGCGAATCGTCGGGCCGGCGCAAATCACCGCGCAGCTGCAGATTGTAAGGAGGGTCGGCGAAAACGAGATCGACCGATGCCGGCGCAAGACGCGACATTTCGGCGATGCAGTCGCCAACAACGATACGGCCGCTTTGCGGCTTGGAAAGACTGCGGGGCGTCCGTTCGGACGCCCCGCGACGCGACACACCCATGACGCAGGGACTCTGACCACTCAGGGGACGCGGCCGGGACGCGAGACCTACAACCGACAGGTCGGGATCATGCGGGGGCAAAGTAAAGAACGACTTAAATTTGAAGCGAATTGCGCGCATGCTGCGCCGCTTGTTTTTTCGTCGGCGAGGCGTCCCGAAGTGAGACATGGACTCGCGTTGATGTGTCGGTCAGATTACGCGGCGCGACACGGCGTCAAGGAGCGTTGAATGCGCTGGGAAGATTTCCGGCAGAGCGACAATGTCGAGGATTACCGCGGCAATTCCGGCGGGGGAATGAATCTGCCGGGTGGCGCCGGCGGGCTTGGCATCGGCACGGTGCTCGTTCTCGGCATCCTCGGCTGGGCGCTGGGTGTCGATCCGCGGCTCCTCATCAACGGCGCCGAAATTTTGAGCGGCAGCGGCACGGGTCAGTATCAACAAACGATTCCGCGCCAGCGCGGCCCCGCACCCGCCGACGCGCAGGGAAAATTCGTGCGCGCGATTCTCGGTGACACCGAAGATCGCTGGACGGACATTTTCCAGCACGCCGGCAAGCGCTACGTCGCGCCGCATCTGGCGATGTTCAGCGGACAGATGCCGTCCGCCTGCGGCCGTGCGCTGGCGGCGATGGGGCCGTTCTACTGTCCCAACGATCAGAAGATCTATCTCGACACCGCGTTCTTCCGCGACATCGAGCAACGCTTCCGCGGCTGCGACGTCGGTAGCCGTGCCTGCCAGTTCGCGCAGGCCTATGTGATCGCGCATGAGGTCGGCCATCACGTGCAGAACCTGCTCGGCATCCTGCCGAAGGTGCAGCGGATGCAGCGCGGCATGGACAAGGCCGAGAGCAACGCGATGCAGGTGCGGGTCGAATTGCAGGCCGATTGTTTCGCCGGTATCTGGGCCAACCAGTCGCAGCAGAAATGGCGCACCATCGACCAGAGCGATATCGACGCGGCGCTGCGCACGGCGTCGGCGATCGGCGACGATCGCCTGCAGCGCCAGGCCCGTGGCGTCGTCGTGCCGGAATCGTTCACGCACGGCAGCTCGGAGCAGCGCAAGCGCTGGTTCTCGACCGGCTTCAAGACCGGTTCGATCGCCGCGTGCAATACGTTCAAGGCGCAGGCCGTCTCGGAACTTTGACGCAAGGAGGATGATGATGGCGGGTCTCGACGCGACGCGCGCTTTCGTGCCGCTGCGGATCGCGGTGCTCACCGCCTCCGACACGCGCGCCTTGGCCGACGACAAATCAGGCGCGACGCTCGCGGAGCGCATCGGGGCGGCTGGCCATGTGGTCGCGGACCGCGCCATCGTGCCGGATGATGTCGACTTAATCCGCACGAAGGTGAAGGGCTGGGTGGCCGATACGACGATCGACGTCGTCATCACGACGGGCGGCACCGGCTTCACCGGCCGCGACGTGACGCCCGAAGCGATCGAGCCGCTGTTCGAGAAGCGCATGGAAGGCTTCTCGACGATCTTCCACCTCGTCAGCCACGCAAAGATCGGCTCGTCGACCATCCAGTCGCGTGCGACGGCGGGCGTTGCCGGCGCGACCTACGTCTTCTGTCTGCCCGGTTCCCCCGGCGCCTGCCGCGATGCGTGGGATGAAATCCTCGTGCATCAGCTCGACTATCGCCACCGCCCCTGCAACTTCGTCGAGCTCATGCCGCGCCTCGACGAGCATCTGCGCCGCCCGAAGGCGAAGGGCGCGACGGTTTGATCCGTTCGGGCTCGCCGGCTTTCCCAAAAAAGGGGGAGCCCGGATCGCGGGGGCATCCACAATCCGGGCTCGGGGGTAAGGGCCGGGGGGAGGGCCCTTGGGGGACGGATGGAGGCGAGGCGTCAGCGCGAAGCGAGGACGCTCATGCCGTTGCGGTAGATCGCGCAGATCTTGGCGGCGGCAGCCGACTGCGAGCGGTCAAAACGTTCGAAATGGGCGCGCATCCCCGGGTCGGTGACGCTCTCGAGCGCGGCGCCGCAGCCGCTGCTGTTCGCCGTGCGGCCGGAATCGGCCGGCGCCGGGAGCGAGCCGATCACGACCAAGGCCAGGATCGGCAGAACGAAGGTGCGGGGGCTGAACCGGATCATCGTCGTCTTCCTTTTTGCCTTGCCGCCGGGCCTTGTGGCCCTGGCATTCCCTGTCTCGTTGATACGTCTTCTAGCGCGCCTGCGTTTCACCCGTTTGTCGTCGAATGTTTCGTCGCGGCGTCTATTGTTTCGTCGCGGCGAAGGGGCACTCGGTTCAAAGCCGACGGGAGAAAATCGAAAGCGGAAGTGCTCGCCGCGGACATGTCTAGCGGCTCGCGCCTTACGCTTCCGCGAAGCGGCACGCCGAAAAACGCTTAATGTGTCGAAAGGTTCGCTCGAATCCGCTGAAATTCAGCGAATCGTCGACAAGGCCGCGGCAACCTGGGTGGGGCCTTCGTTCGTACCCGTGGGGGTCTTTCCGGCGGTCGCGTTGTGAACGATCAAGGCGGCCAACAACATCACGGCGGCGGTCAGCGCCCCGAACGCCCAGCCGATCCGCTTCAAGCTTGCTTTGTCCGCCATGACTATCGTCCCTCCACAATCCTTTTCGCGTTAACCGCACGCGCGGGCAATCGCCCCGTTGATGTCTTCCACACGTCCGTCGAGGCGCCCGACCTCCTGGTCGCGGTCCTTTCCAGTCCGGCAGGCCGCGATCACGGCGCGGGCGCGGACCGTCTCGAGAAACTGGGCGCGATAGGCCGAGCAGGACGCGGTGGCGCCCGCCGGCTTGGCCTGGGGCAGCTCGCCCAGACGTTGCGAGATCGCTGCCAGCTCCCGCTTGCAGCTCGGCGTGTCGACCACTTCGGCCAGCGCCGGGGCCGCCAAAGCGATCAGGCCGAGCGCGGCGGCAGTCATGCTGGCGACAGTCTTGAACATGGGATCGTTCCGTTCTTGGCCTTTTAGTACGCCCGAGATGAATAAAGGTTCATTGATCCCTCAAAGAACCGCTCGCACCGGCCTTCCAAACGATGACCGTGACGGTGACGAGGACGGCAAGGAGAGCGGCGATGAGAGACAAAACGGACATCAGGACCTCGCAAATGACGAGGATGCTTCTAACGCCCGCCTGTTTCCGCCGTTTGTCGACCATGTTTCGTGGCGGAAACATTTGGGAAAAGGACGCTAGGCGCTTCAGCCGATTATCTTTTTGTGAAGCTGCAACGCGGACGTAACGCCCGGCGTTGGGGAAATGGCCGGCCGGCGCCATGGAATGGATAGTTTCCGTGGCGCCGGTACCCGGCATGGCTTCGAGAGGCTGCACGATGGTCTCATCCCTTGCATCGATCGCCTTGGGTTTTTCGTTATTGATTTCCGTGTCCGACAGCGTGCCGAACTTCGACGTCGGGCCGAGCTGCCGTGGCGGCGCGGCGAGCGGCGCCGCCATGCGCAAGGACGTTCAGGGCTGCATCAATGAGGAGCATCAGGCGCGCGACAAGCTGCGCGAGCAATGGAGCGGCTTTCCTGTGGCCGATCGCGTGCGCTGCGCCAGCATGACGAATACCGGCGGGCCGCCGAGCTATATCGAGCTCGTAACCTGTCTCGAGCTGGCGCGAGACGCCCGCAAGATCCCGGACGAGGAAAAGCTCAAAGGGCCGGCCGACCGGATCACGCCCGCGGTAAGGGAGCCTCGGAAATAAGGCCTGGACGTTCAGCGCACCGTACGCAGATCGTCATGCGCGACCGCGCAGGCTCGATCCATGGCTTTGCCGGGGGTCGAGCAGCTCACGGCCCGCACAACCGTCGGGCCGGCGACTTCCATGCCGGCGCCGCTGCGGTTGGAACTCTGCGCCAACGCCACGATCACCATGAGCGCAATCACGGGCAACGCCAGAAAGCGCGGCGAGAACAGTGATTTCAGCGAGAGGGTGAACATCGGGACGCTCCCTGCGGCTTCGAATGCCGCTTGTGAGCGCTTATAGGGTCCAGACGTTTCTCACTAATGTCTTCGATTGTTTCGCGATTGTTTCTTTCAAAACCTGGTTAGCGAACGGTTGCGGATGCTTCGTCCGCAACGGGTCAGTTGGGGAAGTCGATCACCAATTCGCTGATCACCGGAGCGGCGGCGCGGATGTCGGCATTGTCCGACATGAAGTCGCCATTGCTGCTGATCTTGTCGCGGGCCTCCGCCGCCGCCTGCGGTCCAAGCGCAAAGCGCACGCCGAGACGGCAGCCGCCGGTGAGCTTGTCGAGCTTGCCGTCGGCCCAGTCGCGGGCGGCGCCGCGATATTCGCCGCTGCCAAATCCGCCCAGCTTGAACGGCTTGCCGTTGGTTTTCTCCACCGAAGCGAGTGTTTCGCCGAGCTTGAATCCGCGCGCGCGCCAGGTGGATTCGCCGCCGATGAAAATCTGCGATGGCCGCTTGCGGTCGGCGGCATCGGTCCAGATGATTTCCACGCGGCGCTTGCGGTCGTTTGGGAAAAGCACGGTCGCCTTGACCTTGCTGCCGCCGCTGTCGATGTCCTGAAACGCCACGTTCTTCGCGCCGAAGGCCTTCACCAACTTCGCGTGGCTGGTGTCCTTCGCGAAGGCGCCGTCGCAGCGGATGTTGAGCGGCGCGGCGATGTGCGGCCGCGGCGGAGGCACCGCCGGCATGCTGCCGACGGCCTCGTCCGGTGCGCCGCGATTGGTGGGCGGTGGGGGAGGGGGCGGACGCCGCGCGCGCACGGTGCGCGGCGCCGGCCCAGGTGGTAGCGCCTCGGCGTCCGGCAGCGATTCTTCCTCCGGATCTGGTGCACGACGCATGCGCGACGCGCGCGGGGGTGGCGGAGGTGGCGGCGG
The DNA here is from genome assembly GCA_050187875.1 of Variibacter sp. GTDB lineage: Bacteria > Pseudomonadota > Alphaproteobacteria > Rhizobiales > Xanthobacteraceae > JAFKKS01. Next base: position 158,957 of record JBFWXB010000003.1, on the reverse strand, counting down.
GATATATCCGCTGCGGGCGCCCGGTGGATCCGGCCAGATGACGGCCGGCGGGTCCGGCCAGACCACCGCCGGCTGACTGAATGCAATGCTCGGTATCATCACCGCGGACAACAGAAGCACCGCACGTTGCGCGCTGCGTGCCATGACGCGTCCCCCGACCTCACCCTCGTCTTGATTGATGCGCGTCTCTTGGCGGAGCGCTTTCCCTTTGCCCTCGACAATAGCGCGAAACGGAGCGCGGGAAATGCCCCTTTCGCGCGCCGAACCGAAAGCCGCACACCGGAAGATTAATATGTATTCAGCAAGAAAAATACTTGTTCATCCAGTTGTTTATCCAACGTTAATCGAGATTAAATCTTAGTAATTCATCGAACAGTCAGCTTAGCTGTGCATTATGGTTCGCAACGGGATGTATAACCCCCTGTTCGAAGGAGATTAAAATGAGGAAGCTGGTTTTCGCCCTTGCTGCGCTTTCGACGCTCGCTTTCGCCGCGCCGTCATTCGTCGCGAGCGCGGATGCGGCGACCGGGACCAAGGTTGCGCAAGCCGATGTGAAAGTGAAGGTCGGCGGCCACCGTCATCGCCACGTGACGAAGAAGGTCATCGTGCGCCGCGATCGCGGTCATCATTACGGTTGGCGCCATCACCGGCACGGCCGCAAGGTCGTCGTCATCAAGCACCGCCGGCCGCATCACGCCCACAAGACGGTTGTGATCAAGCATCGCCGCTGACGCGCATCGCGCCGGCAAAAGACAAACGGCCCCGCGCCATGCGGGGCCGTTTGCATTTCAGACGGGGGTGGAAAGTCTAGAGTCTACAGGCCGCCGCGATCGTTCGAGCGCGGCGCGCTCAGCGCGTGCTTCCATTGGCCCATCGTATCGGTGATGGCCTTCACCGACGACATCGCGGCCTGGCTCACTTGCGCGTAGCCGGCGATCTCGCGTTGCACGCGCTCGCCCTCGCTCTGCAGGAAGTCGCGGACGATCTGCAGTTCTGCGATCAGGCTATCGATCTCCTTAATCGACGAACCGGCGACTTGCTCGATCAGGAAGCCGACATTGCTGTTGGGCGCAGCGCTACTGCCCGCCGCACTGTCCTCAAAATCGAATTTCGTCTTCCGCGGCAGGCTCTCGCGCCGCGAAAATTCGCGAATCTCACCTTCCACATTCGCGACGGTGGCGAGAGGATCATCCGCCGACTTGCCTGTCTTTACAGGGTTCATGGCATTCATCGGTCGCTCCGTTCAAAAACGGCCGCACGCCGCCGCACGGCTCCATCTACTCCGAGCGATTTAATGCGCCGATTCGTTGACTATTCCTGGGCAGCCACGCGTGGGATTTGAGGCAATTTGGAAATTTTGAGGGATTGGCGCTGGAAATTTCGGCCAGCGGCCGGCGCGTCGAGCGCATGCGCGATGACCTTGCGCATGAGGCTCGGAAGCGCTTCCTCCGCAAGCGTCGCGATCGGCGTCCAGCGCGTGCCGGCCGGCGCGGGCGTGTCCTTTGCGGCCGTGGTGACGAAAACCGCAAGCTCCAGCGGGAAATGCGTGAAGGTATGAGTGACGACGCCTGGCACGCGCCGCCAGCGTCGCCGCGCAAGCGGGGCGTCCGCAAGCGCGCGGCGTTCATCGAAGTCGCCGCTCCAGGCCGAAGTCGGCACTTCCGTCATGCCGGCGAGGAGCCCTTTGCTGGGGCGCGTGCGAACGAGAAGGCGCTCGTCCTCCCGGTGGACGACAAAGGCTGCGCCGCGCCGCAGCGCGCCTTCCGTCTTGGCGGCCTTGCGCGGAAAAAATTCGGGGTCGCCGGCGCGATGCGCGCGGCATGATGGGCGCCAGGGGCAAAGCGCGCAGGCAGGACGCTTCGGCGTGCAGATCGTCGCCCCGAGGTCCATCATCGCCTGTGCGAAATCGCCGGCGCGCTGCGATGGCGTGAGCTCTGCGGCAAAGCGGCGGATGAGAGGTTTGGCGGCAGGGAGAGGGGTTTCGATGCGAGCCAATCGTGCGAGGACGCGCTCGATATTGCCATCGACGGGCGTTGCCGGTCGGCCGAAGGCGATGGCGACGATCGCCGCCGCCGTGTAGTCCCCGATCCCGGGTAGGGCCCGCAGTGCCTTCTCGTTATCCGGGAAGCGCCCGCCGGGAAGATCGGCGACCGCCTGCGCGCAGGCATGAAGATTCCGCGCCCGTGCGTAATAGCCAAGCCCGGCCCAAGCCTTGAGCACATCCTCCAACGGCGCGGCGGCAAGGTCGGCGATGGTCGGCCAGCGCGCGAGGAAGCGCCCGTAGTAAGGCACGACCGCCTTCACCGTCGTCTGCTGCAGCATGATCTCCGAGAGCCAGACGCAATACGGATCAGCAGGCTGGCCGGACGCCACGCGCCAGGGCAGGTGTCGGCGGTGCCGGTCATACCAGGCCAGCAGCGCCGCCGGATCGATTCCGGCGGGCCATGCGTCATGAGGGTGTTCGGATGCCGAAGGAGCCTGAGAACGCTCGCTCCTTTTCTTCTTCGCTTGTCGCGGTGGAGCGGCCCCGGTGACGGCTTTGGTCTTCGTTTGCGGGCGAGGGGCTGCTACCTTCATGGCCAAAGCGATGACAGAGGGACGGCGCATGGACAAGCGCGCCAAGACTTATCCGCGTCCTTTGGCGGACTTGGTCGGCCCGGCGCTGGGGCCGATCTTCGCGCGCCAGGGCTTTGCAGCGAGCGAGCTCGTCACCCACTGGCCGGACATTGTCGGCGAAGAGGTGGCGGCCTTTGCGGAGCCGATCAAGCTGCAGTGGTCGCGCCACGATGAGCCGGGCGAGCAAGAGGCGGCGACGCTGATCCTGCGGGTCGAGGGGCCCGCGGCCATCGAGATTCAGCACGCGTCCGACGTCATCCTGGAGCGGGTGAACCGCTTCCTCGGCTGGCGCGCGATCACCCGCCTTTCCTTGCGCCAGGCGCCGCTCACCCGCCGTGGCAAGCGGGACGCGCGCCGTGCGCCCGATCCGGCTGCCGTGGCGGAGGTCGCCGCCGGCTTGAGCGATATCGCCGATGAGGGACTGCGCGCGGCGCTTGCCCGGCTCGGCGCGGCCGTCAAAGAAAATTGACCGGACGGACAGGGGAGGCGCGGAAGCCGCGCCATTGCCAGTTTGTTGGTTTCGGGATAGCCACAAGGCCACAATTTAGCGGGGTTTTGTCGTGAGCATCACGCGTCGGAAATTCTTGGAAGTAAGCGCCGCCGTTGCCGTTGTGGCCGCCCTTGCGACGGCCCTGCCTGCGGGCGGCATCGTCAGCACGGCCCTCGCGCAGGTCTCCACGGACGAATTGATGAAGCCCGGCGCTTTGCCCGATCAGGTGGAGGGCCAAGCGAACGCGCCCGTCACGATCGTCGAATATGCGTCGATGACGTGCAGCCACTGCGCCGCGTTCCACACCGGCACCTACGCCGCGATGAAGGCGCGCTACATCGACACCGGCAAGGTCCGCTACATCCTGCGTGAATTCCCGCTCGATCCCCTCGCCGCCGGTGCCTTCATGCTCGCGCGCTGCGCCGGCGACGGCAAATACTATCCCATGGTCGATGCGCTGTTCACGCAGCAGAAGGATTGGGCCTTCGTGCAGAACCCGATCCCTAACCTGCTCAAGATCGCCAAGAAATTCGGCTTCACCGACCAGAGCTTCGAGCAGTGCCTCTCAAACCAGAAGATGCTCGACGGTATCGAGGAGACCCGCCAGCGCGCCGCGCAGAAGTTCGGGGTCAATTCGACGCCGACCTTCTTCATCAACGGCAAGATGCATCGCGGGGCGATGACGATCGAGGAGCTGGAAAAGGAAATCCAGCCGTTCCTCAAGTCTTGAGGCGTTGACGGCGAGGCTGTTGCGCCTACCGTGACAGCCGATCGGGCGCGCGGCACAGCAGGGCCTTTTTTCGTTCTTCCTGCGTTCGCGAAATGACGCGCCATAGGCGTGGATCACGCTGAAAAATCGCGCATTCTTCGTTGCTTCCGCGTGTCGTCTTTGATTCAGTCCGGCGCAAATGCGGCAGATCGAAACGATTCGCGTTGAGGGTGGCGTTCAGTTGACGTGCCGGGGCTTGCTCCGCGCACGTCGCATGCTTGCGCCGTGTGAGGCCATGCCATGAAGCTGACGCGCCTGCGGTTGATCGGGTTCAAGTCCTTCGTCGAACCCTCCGACGTCCATATCGAGCCGGGGCTTACCGGCGTCGTCGGGCCGAACGGCTGCGGCAAGTCGAATCTCGTCGAGGCGCTGCGCTGGGTCATGGGCGAGTCGTCCTACAAGGCGATGCGTGCGACCGACATGGAGCAGGTGATCTTCTCCGGCACCGGCTCGCGTCCAAGCCGCAACTCGGCCGAGGTGCAGCTCACCATCGACAATGCCGAGCGCACGGCGCCGGCGGCGTTCAATGACCACGAGACGCTCGAAATCTCCCGCCGCATCGAGCGCGACCACGGCTCGACCTATCGCATCAACGGGCGTGAGGTGCGCGCGCGCGACGTGCAGATCGTCTTTGCCGACGCTTCGACCGGCGCGCGTTCGCCGGCGCTCGTCCATCAGGGGCGCATTGGTGAGATCATCGCCGCCAAGCCGGAAGCCCGCCGCCGCGTGCTCGAAGAGGCGGCCGGCGTTGCCGGCCTGCATGCCCGCCGCCATGAGGCGGAGCTGCGGCTGAAGGCGGCCGAGCATAATCTCGAGCGGCTCGAAGACGTTATCGGACAAATCGCGGGCCAGCTCGATACGCTCAAGCGCCAGGCCCGCCAGGCGGTCCGCTACAAGGCCGTTGCCGCCCAGGTGCGCAAGGCCGAGGCGACATTGTTTCACCTTCGCTTCCTCGCGGCTCAGATCGGCGTTGCCGAAGGCGAGCGCCAGCGCGACCTCGCGGTCCGTCTGGTGGCTGAGCGCACGGAGGCGCAGGCCGCCGCCGCGATCGCGCAGGCCGAAGCTTCGGCCGTGCTTCCGGGTCTGCGCGACGTCGAAGCGAAGGCTGCCGCCGCGCTGCAGCGTCTGATCATTGCGCGCGAGACGCTCGACCGCGAGGAGGCGCGCGCCAAGGAGCGGATGGTCGAGCTTGACCGGCGCCTGGCGCAATTTTCCGACGATATCGCGCGCGAAGAGCGCCTGGCCGCCGACGCGGAGGCGGCGCTTGAGGCGCTGGCCGCAGAAGGCGAAGCGATCCGCCAGAACGCGACGACGCAGGCTGAACGCGGCGCGGCGGCGACCGCGTGCGTTGCCGAGGCGGAATCCCTGGTGCGCGATTCGGAGGCAGTTTTCACCGAGCGCACCGAGGCCTTGGCGCATCTGGCCGCGCGCCGCGGCGAGCTCGAGCGCTCGCTGCGCGAAAGCAATGAGCGCCTGGAGCGTCTGCGGCGCGAAACGGAGTCCGTCGAGGGCGAGCGCGCGCGCCTGGAGCAGGAAGCGAGCGCGGGTCCCGATGTCTCGGCTTTGGCTGCAGCCCTCGAGGAGGCCCAGCAGGCGGTGCATGCTGCCGAGGCGGCAGCCCGTGAGACGGAAGCGGGTCACAGCGCGGCGCGTCAGGCGTTCGAGGATGCGCGGCGGCCCTTCACCGAGGCGGAGCGCCGCGTCACGGCGCTCGAGACGGAGCAGCGCACGCTCACCAAGCTTCTGCAGGCCGACACCACGCATATGTGGCCGCCGGCGCTCGACTTGCTCACGGTGGAAAAAGGGTTCGAGGCGGCGCTCGGCGCGGCCTTTGGCGACGACATCAACGCGCCGATCGACCCTGCCGCGCCGGAACGCTGGGGCGGCGCGGCCGTCGATCCCATGGATCCGGCATTGCCGGGGGGAGCGACGCCGCTCTCGCAATACGTCGTCGCGCCGCCCGAGCTGGCGCGCCGCCTGGCGCAGATCGGCGTGGTCGAACGTGGCGAAGGCGCACGCCTGGCCGGCATCCTCAAGCCGGGGCAGCGGCTTGTGTCCCGCGAGGGCGATCTCTGGCGATGGGACGGCTATGCCGCCGCGGCGCACGCGCCGACGGCGGCCGTGCGCCGCCTCGCCGAAAAGCGCCGGCTTGTCGAGATCGGCGAGGCGCTGGAGGCCGCCAAGGCCGATCTCGAAACCAAGCGCCAAGCCCTGAATGCGGCGGAAACGGCGGCCGTCGAAGCGGGCGGCGCCGAGGTGCAGGCGCGCGTCGACGCGCGCGAGAGGCAGCGTGCCGCCGATGGCGCGCGCGATGCGCATGCGAGAGCCGAGCGCGAGCTTGCCCGCATTACCGCGCGCTTGTCGGCGCTTTCGGAAGCGCGCATGCGGCTCGCTGCAAGCCATGATGAGGCGACCAATGCGAAGGGCGAGGCGACGCATGCGCTCGAGACGCTGGCGTCCGCGGCGCTGCTAGAGACGGAGCTTGCCGCGGCGCGGGCGGAGCTCACGGATCGGCGCGCTTTGCTCGCTGAAGCGCGCACCGAGGCGCAGACCTTGGCGCGCGAGGCCGAGCACGCCGAGCGCCGCCTTGCCGCCATCGCCAATGAATCGACGGCATGGACGGAGCGTCGCGAAAGCGCCGCCGCCCAGATCGCAACCGTCGAGGAGCGCACATCCGAGACGCGACGCGAGCGCGACGAGCTCGCCACCGCGCCGGACACGTTCGCCGAGCGCCGCCAGAGCCTCATCGGCGAGATTGAAGGCGCACAGAATGCGCGCCGCGAAGCGTCGGATAACTTGACGCAGGCCGAGAGCGCGCTCGCGGAAGCCGACCAGGCGGCGCGCGCCGCGCTCGACGCCATGGGTACGGCGCGCGAGGACGCCGCGCGCAGCGAGGAGCGCTTCGAAAGCGCCAAGCGCCGCCTCACCGAGATCGCCCATGAGATCATCGAGGTTCTCGAGGTCGAGCCCGCGCGTGTGCCAGCGCTTGCGGGCCTCGAGGAAGGCGAGGCTTTGCCCGAGGTCGATAAGGTCGAGGCCGATCTCGAGCGGCTGCGCCGCGAGCGTGAGCGCCTCGGCGCCGTCAACCTGCGCGCCGAGGAGGAGCTCAACGAGGTCGAGGCGCAGCACACGACGCTGACGGCGGAACGCGACGATCTCATCGAGGCGATCAAGCGCCTGCGTCAGGGCATCCAGAGCCTCAACAAGGAAGCGCGCGAGCGGCTTCTCAATTCGTTCGAGATCGTCAATGGCCACTTCAAGCGGCTGTTCACGACCTTGTTCGGCGGCGGCGAAGCGGAGCTGAAGCTGATCGAGAGCGAAGACCCGCTGGAAGCCGGTCTCGACATCCTCGCCAAGCCGCCGGGCAAGAAGCCGCAGTCGCTCTCGCTTCTTTCCGGCGGCGAGCAGGCGCTCACCGCGCTCGCTTTGATCTTCGCGGTGTTCCTGACCAACCCGGCGCCGATCTGCGTGCTCGACGAGGTCGATGCGCCGCTCGACGACCACAATGTCGAGCGCTTCTGTGATCTGCTCGACGAGATGGCGCGCTCGACGGCGACGCGCTTCATCACCATCACGCACAACCCGATCACCATGGCGCGGATGAACCGCCTCTACGGCGTCACCATGGCGGAGCGTGGCGTGTCGCAGCTCGTCTCGGTCGATCTCGAAGCGGCGGTGAAGCTGCGCGAGGCGTCGTAGGCTCTTGTCATTCCGGGGCGCGAGCGAAGCTCGCGAGCCCGGAATCCATAATCCCAGCGGCTGCGGCGTATGGATTCCGGACTGGCCGTTTCACGGCCATCCGGAATGACGATGGCTGATTTTTGAGTTTGGAGGCTACCCGCTGACACGCTCGATCTGCGCGCCGCAGGCGGAAAGCTTGTCCTCGAGCCGTTCGAAGCCGCGATCGAGATGATAGATGCGGTTGACGGTCGTTTCGCCTTCGGCCGCGAGCGCTGCGATGACAAGCGACACCGACGCGCGCAAATCCGTCGCCATCACCGGCGCGCCCTTGAGCCGGTCGGTGCCTTCGATTGTCGCCGTGTCGCCATCGAGATGGATGCGCGCGCCGAGCCGCGCCAGTTCCTGTACGTGCATGAACCGGTTCTCGAAGATCGTCTCCGTGATCCGCGACGTGCCGCGCGCGCGCGTCATCAGCGCCATCAGCTGCGCCTGCAGGTCGGTTGGGAATCCGGGGTAGGGCTCGGTCGACACCGTGATGGCGGACAGGCCCGCGCCGTTGCGCGCGACGCGGATGCCCTCATTGGTCGGCGTCACGCTCGCGCCCGCTTGCGCGACCATGTCGAGCGCCGCCTGCAGGAGCTCCGGCTGCGCGCCTTGAAGCATGACATCGCCGCCGGTCATCGCGACCGCCATCGCATACGTGCCGGTCTCGATGCGATCCGGTACGACGCGGTGGCGCGCGCCGGAGAGGTGCGGCACGCCCTCGACGAGGATGCGCGAGCTCCCGGCGCCGCTGATCCGCGCCCCCATTTTGGTGAGGCATGCGGCGACGTCGCTGATCTCGGGCTCCCGCGCGGCGTTCTCGATCACGGTCGTGCCGTTCGCGAGCGACGCCGCCATCAGCGCGACATGCGTACCGCTCACGGTGACCTTGGGGAAGGCGATCTTGCCGCCGCGCAAGCCTTTCGGCGCGCGCGCGATCACATAGCCCCCATCGATCTCGATTTCGGCGCCGAGCCCTTCGAGGGCCATGATCAGGAGGTCGACGGGCCGCGTGCCGATGGCGCAGCCGCCGGGCATCGAGACGCGCGCCTCGCCCATGCGCGCGACGAGCGGCGCGATGACCCAGAAGCTCGCCCGCATCTTGGACACGAGATCGTAAGGCGCGGTGGTGTCGACGATCCGCTTGGCAGAAATCTGGAGCGTCTGACCCTGATAGGCGGTGTCGCCGGCGCGCTTGCCGCTGACCGTGATGTCGACGCCGTGATTGCCGAGAATGTGCTGCAGCCGCGCGACATCGGCGAGACGCGGCACATTTTCGAGGATGAGAGACTCGTCGGTCAGAAGCCCGGCGATCATGAGGGGCAGAGCGGCGTTTTTTGCGCCCGAGATCGGAATACTGCCGTTGAGCGGATTGCCGCCCACGATGCGGATGCGATCCATGCAGGTCCCCTTGGCCGGCGAAGCGCCGGGTGCTTGGCCGACAGCGCCGTTGGATTGCGGCGAAAGTCGGGACGCGATGGAATCAGTCGTCCTTTTGGACGTCTTTCGCAAGCGGTGTGGCCGCCTCGCGCGCCTGGGAGCCGGCTTCCCCGCTGCCTTCGGGGGCCATCCGCGCGCGCGCCTGCGCCTTGCGCTTGCGCAGATTGGCTTTCAGCGCGGCCGCGAGCCGTTCGGCGCGCGCCTTTCCTTTCGGTCGTTCGCATTTTTCGTTCATGGGCGGCTGCTTGTGGGCGGTCGGCACCTCTTTGCCTGCGGAAGATCAATAGCCGCCGGACAAAGCGCCGCCAATCCTTGCGCCGCTATTCCTCCTATGCCAGTTTGCGCCCGCCTACGGTCGGCCGCTCCGACGCGCCGGTCTGGCCCTGCTGCCGTAGCTCAGTGGTAGAGCACTCCCTTGGTAAGGGAGAGGTCGACAGTTCAATCCTGTCCGGCAGCACCAGATCTCCACGCAGCTCATGGGTCGCTTGAAAGTGATTCTGCCATTGCGGCGAAGGCCGGTAAGTCGCGGCGCTCTGGGCGGGATTTAAGCTTTTTGTCGAACGAATCCGGGAACGGCGACGCGCCATCGGCTTCATCGCAACGTCGGGCTCCGCCGTTTTTCACGGTGTTTCCCTCGATCATGCTGCCGATGTTCCTGGCCATGGTCGACCAGACGATCATCGCTACGGCGCTGCCGGCGATCGCCGCCTCCACGGGCAGCGTCGAGCGGGCATCATGGGTCGTCGTCGCCTATCTGATCGCGGCAACGATCGCGGCGCCGGTCTATGGACGGCTTGGCGATTCATTCGGCCGCCGCAAGGTGATGTTTTTCGCCTTGCCGATCTTCATCCTGGCGTCGCTTCTTTGCGCGGTGTCGCGCACGATCGAGCTTCTCACCTTCGCGCGCGTTCTTCAGGGGCTTGGCGGCGGCGGCTTGATGACGCTGAGCCAAGCGCTGGTCGGCGAGGTCATCCCGCCGCGCGAGCGCGCCCGCTATCAGGGCTATCTCGCGGCGGTCGCCGTTACGGCTAACACCTTCGGGCCCGTCGCCGGCGGCTATCTCACCGAGCATTTCGGCTGGCCCTCGATCTTCCTCATCAACGGACCTATCGGACTGCTCGCGATCGTTCTGGTGATGCGGCTCCCCAAGCCGACGCGCGACCCCGTGCCGTGGCGGCTCGACGCCGGCGGCATCCTCCTCCTCGCGCTGTTCGTCGCAACCGCGCTCGTAGCGCTCGAGCAGATCCGGCACGCCGAGCGCTCCACGCTGTCGCTCGGCGGCAGTTTGCTAATCGGGGCGGTTTTCGCGCTCGTGTTCCTGGTGCGGCATGAGCGCCGCACGCTACATCCGGTGATCCCTGTCGATCTGCTGAAGCATCCGGCCATCTGGCGCAGCGACGCCATGGCGGCCTTTCATGGTGCGGGCCTCGTCTCCGCGCTGACGTTCCTGCCGGTCTATCTGCAGGTGGTGCGCGGCATGTCGCCGTCGCAGACCGGCTTGATGCTTGTGCCTTTGACGATCGGCATCGGCACCGGCTCGCTCATCACCGGCCGCTTCGTCAGCAAGACCGGGCTGACGACGATTTTCCCGATCGTCGGATTCTGCGTCGTGACGACGGGCTTCGTCACACTCGCCTTGTGGGCCGATGCGTTGAGCGAGCACGCCTTCCTCGCCCTGATGCTCGGCATGGGCTTGTTCATGGGCACGGTGATGGGCGTCGTGCAGGTCACCGTCCAGAGCGCAGCCGGCTCGGCGCGCCTTGGCGCGGCGGCGGCGTCCGTGCAGTTCTCCCGCTCGATCGGCGCGGCGATAGGAACGGCGATTGTCGCGACCGTGATTTTTGGCTTTCTCGCCTTGAAGCGGCCGGAGGCGTTCGGCCTCTTCGTCGAGGCGATCGAGCATGCGCGCCGGACGGGCGCCGGCTTTCCGCAAGCGCCGCAGAGCGCGGCGCAGGCCGACATCAAGGATGTTTTCCGCGCGGCTTTTCTCACAATGGCTTTGTTCACCACGACGGGCGTCGTTCTCGCGGCAACCAATCCGATGCGCCGCATTTGATTTTTTGCAGCGTCACGTTGAGCATGCGCCCGAATGGCTGCCCCGCGTCCGTGAAGACTTCGGACGGTGGCAAATATTCGCCTGGGACGATAGGAGTCGGAAGTCGATTGCTTCGATCGAACGCAATCACCTTTTCCCGGGCGGCCTTCGCCGCCCTTCCATCGCGATAGCCACTGGAGGCAAACGTGCCTTATGCGACCACGGACGACGGCGTCCGTCTGTATTACGAGGAGTCCGGCGCGGGCCGGCTGGTCATTTTTGTCCATGAATTCGCCGGCGACTTTCGGAGCTGGGAGCCGCAGCTGCGGCATTTCGGCAAGCGCTATCGCGTCGTCGCGTTCAACGCGCGCGGCTTTCCGCCATCCGACGTGCCGGAGAAGCCCTCGTCCTATTCGCAAGCGCGCGCGGCCGACGACATCAAGTCCGTGCTCGATCATCTCGGAGAGAAGCAGGCGCATATCGTCGGCCTCTCGATGGGCGGTTTCGCCACGCTGCATTTCGGCATCCGTCATGGCGCAAGCGCACGTTCGCTGTGCGTCGGCGGCTGCGGCTACGGCGCCGAGCCCGAGCAGCGCGATCGCTTCCGCGGCGAAGCCGACGTGATCGCGGAAGCCTTGCGCTCGAAGGGCATGGCGGCCTTCGCCAACACCTATGCGCACGGCCCGACGCGGGTGCAGTTCGAGAACAAGGATCCGCGCGGCTTCGCCGAGTTCAAGAAGATGCTGGCGGAGCATTCGCCGCTCGGTTCGGCGAACACGCAGCTCGGCGTGCAGAAGGAGCGTCCCTCGCTCTACGATCTCGTCGACGACATGAAGCGCATCACCGCGCCGACGCTGGTGATCACCGGCGATGAGGACTGGCCGTGTCTGCTCCCCGGCGTGCTCATGAAGAAAAGTATTTCGACCGCGGCGCTCGCGGTCATGCCCAATGCCGGCCACGCCATCAACATTGAGGATCCCGACGAATACAATCGCATCGTCGGCGATTTCATCGCGCAGGTCGAGGCCGGCCGCTGGCCGACGCGCGATCCACGTGCGGTCACGACGTCGATCACCGGCATCAAGAACTGACGACGCGGCGCGCGCATCGATGCCGCGCGCGCCGCTCTATTCCCGATGGCGCTTGCGGTTGATGAACGCGCCCATCATCCGCGCTGGCTCATCGCTCGCATAGGCTTGCGCGAAACTTTTGATGCCGGCGGCGATCGCGTCGCGCAGCGGCAAGTTCTCCCATTGGCGGATCAGCGCCTTTTGTAGACGGATCGCCTGCGGGCCGGCGGCCAGCAGCGCGCGCAGGCATTGGTTGACGGCGGCGTCGAGCTCGGCCGGCGCGGCCACGCGCTCGACCAGTCCCCAGCGCAGCGCAATGTCCGCGTCGATCGTCTCGCCGAGAAGCAGGAGCTCGCGCGTGCGGCCCCAGCCGATCAGGCTCGGCAGCAACGCGGCCTCGATGACCGAGGGAATGCCGACGCGCACCTCGGGCATCCCGAAGACCGCCTCGCGTGAGGCGATGCGCAGGTCGCAAGCCGCCGCGATCTCGAGCCCGGCGCCGAGCGCATAGCCGTTCACCCGCGCGATCACCGGCACGGGGAGATCGCGCAGCGCCGCGCAAATCCGCTGCAGCCGGGAGATGAAGGCCTCCGCTCCGGCGGCGTCCAGCGCCGCCATTTCGTGGATATTCGCCCCGCCGATGAAGGCCCGCTCTCCGCCTCCTGTGATGACGAGCGCGCGCAAGGCCGCATCGGCGGCGAGGCTGTCGACCGCGGCCGTGAATTCGGCAATCACGGCGCTGTCGAGAATATTGAGCTTGCCGGAATGCACCGCCAGGCGGGCCACCTTGCCCGCCGCCTGCTCGGTGATCTGGAGATCGATATGGGGTGTCGACGGCATGCGGTGAACTCCGGCAGAGCAGGGCCCAATATCCCGGACTCGGCGCGTCATGTCATGCTTCAATTCCCGCCGTCCTGATATAAGGGCTGGGGACGCTGGTGGGGACGCGTGGCACAAGTCAGTTTGTATAACGTGACCAAGGGGTGGGGGGTGGATCCCGCGGTCGATCGGGTGAGCTTTTCGGCGGATGCCGGATCGCTCGTTGTCCTGCTGGGGCCGTCGGGCTGCGGCAAGTCGACGACGTTGCGCCTGATCGCCGGCCTCGAAACGCCAGACGCCGGGCGGATTGAGATCGCCGGCCGCGACGTGACGCATGCCTCGCCCGCGGGCCGTGGCACCGCGATGGTGTTCCAGTCTTACGCGCTGTTCCCGCACCTCTCGGTCGCCGAGAACATCGTCTTTGGCCTGAAGGTGCGGAAGGTGCCGCGCGCCGAGCGCGAGGCGCGGCTGAAACGGGCGGCCGGCGTGCTCGGCCTCGAGAAGCTGCTCGAGCGCAAGCCCTCGCAGCTCTCCGGCGGCCAGCAGCAGCGCGTGGCGCTGGGCCGCGCGATCGTCGCCGAGACGCCGGTCTGTCTCATGGACGAGCCGCTTTCGAACCTCGACGCGCAGCTTCGCGGCGAAATGCGCCGCGAAATCCGCGCGCTGCAGCGCCGGCTCGGCATCACCATGCTCTACGTCACCCATGATCAGGTGGAAGCCATGACCATGGCCGACCGCGTGATCCTCATGCGCGCGGGGCGCATCGAGCAGAACGGCGCGCCGGCCGAGCTTTACGAGCGCCCGGCGACGACGTTTGCCGCGCGTTTCATCGGCGCGCCGCCGATGAATGTCTTCCCGGCCGTGCACCTGACGAAGGCGGCCGATTTGGGCGCCGCCCCGGCGGGCCGCCAGCTCGATCAGCTCGCAGTCGGCGTGCGGCCGGAATCGATCCGCATTGCCGATCGGGGGTTGCCCGTCACGGTCGTTGCGTCGGAATATCTGGGCGCGGATACGCAGGTCGAGACACGCTTGGCCGACGACGTTGTGTTGGTGCGCAGCCCCGGGCGTCTCTCGACGACGCCGGGCGGGTCCATCCACCTTGCCTGGGAGAAGGACGCCGCACATTGGTTCGACCTGTCGTCGGGCTGTCGTATTCAATGATGACAACAGCGCCGCGATGGGCGCGAATCTTGGGAGGAAGAGAATGGATCGGCGAAAATTCTTGATTGGAGCGACCGCGCTCGCGGGCGGTGCGCTGGCGAAGCCGGCGATCGTGCGTGCGGCGACGGAGATATCGTTCTTCTTTCCGGTCGCTGTCGGCGGGCCGATCACCAAGATCATCGACGGCTATGCCGCAGACTTCCAGAAGGAGAACCCCGGCATCACCGTGAAGCCGATCTATTCCGGCACCTATCAGGAGACGATCGTCAAGGCGCTCACCGCGCACAAGGCCGGCAATCCGCCATCGACCGCGGTGCTCCTCTCGACCGACATGTTCTCGCTGATCGACGAGGAGGCGATCACGCCGTTCGACGATTCGGTGAAGAGTGACGCCGACAAGGCGTGGATCAAGAGCTTCTTCCCGGCGTTCATGGAAAACAGCCAGACTGGCGGCAAGACCTGGGGCATCCCCTTCCAGCGCTCGACCATCGTCCTCTACTGGAACAAGGACGCGTTCAAGGAAGCCGGCCTCGATCCCGAGAAGGCGCCGGAGAACTGGAAGGAAGAGACGGCCTTCGCCGAGAAGCTCACCAAGCGCGATGGCTCCGGCAATACGACGCAATGGGGCATGCAGATCCCGTCTTCGGGCTTCCCCTATTGGCTGTTCCAGGGGCTGACGACTCCGAACGACGCGATCCTGATGAACGCCGAAGGCACCAAGACCTTCTTCGACAAGCCCGGAGTCATTGAAGCTTTGCAGCGCTGGGTCGACCTCGGCCGCAAGCAGAAGGTGATGGCGCCGGGCGTCGTCGAATGGGGCACGACGCCGAAGGACTTCTTCGAGAAGAAGACCGCGATGATGTGGACGACGACGGGCAATCTGACCAACGTGCGCAAGAACGCGCCGTTCCCCTTCGGCGTCGCGATGCTGCCGGCGAACAAGCGGCGCGGCTCGCCGACCGGCGGCGGCAATTTCTACGTCTTCAAGAAGACGACGAAGGAGCAGCAGGAAGCTTCGCTCAAATTCGCGCAGTGGATGACGTCGCCCGAGCGCGCCGCGCAGTGGGGCATCGATACCGGCTATGTCGCCGTGCGCCCGGATGCTTGGGAGACGGCCGCGATGAAGAAGTATGTCGCCGACTTCCCGCCGGCTGCGGTCGCGCGCGACCAACTGAAATTCTCGGTCGCGGAACTCTCGACGCACGACAACCAGCGCGTCACCAAGGCGCTCAATGATGGGCTGCAGGCGGCGCTCACCGGCTCCAAATCGCCGGAGCAGGCGATGAAGGATTCGCAGGCGGAAGCCGAGCGGCTGCTCAAGCCGTATCGGTGACGTCTCAGGTGAGACGCAAGACTCGCGTCCAGTTCCGGCGCCATGGCCGGGCTTGTCCCGGCCATCCACGTCTTTCTTCGCGTCAATTTAAGACGTGGATGCCCGCAACAAGTGCGGGCATGACGGAGAAGGTTAGGTGACCGGTCGCCGCAACCGCCTCGAAGCCCTGCACGCCTGGCTGCTCTTGCTGCCTGCCATGGCGCTGCTGGTGCTGTTCACGCACTGGCCGGCGATCGGCACGCTGATCGATAGCCTCTACTCGACGCCGCGCGGGCGGCGGCGCTCGATCTTCGTCGGCGCCGACAACTACCAGCAGATGGTCGCCGATCCGATCTTCTGGCAGTCGCTCCTCAACAATCTCTGGTACGCGCTCGGCACCATCCCGGTCTCGATCGCGCTCGCGCTCTTGATGGCGGTGTGGGTCAACGACCGCATCGCCGGGCGTGCGCTCATCCGCATGGCGTATTTTACGCCGACGGTGCTGCCGATGATCGCGGTCGCGAACATCTGGCTCTTCTTCTACACGCCGCAATACGGATTGCTGGAGCAGGTGCTCGGCCTCTTCGGTCTGCCCGCGCACAACTGGCTCGGCTCACCGGACACGGCGCTTGCCTGCGTCATCGTCGTCACGATCTGGAAGGAGGCGGGCTTCTTCATGATCTTCTACCTCGCCGCGCTCCAGCAGATTTCGCCTGTGCTCGCCGAAGCGGCCGCCCTCGAAGGCGCGTCGCGCTGGGCCTACTTTCGCCGCGTGCAGTTCCCGCTGCTGATGCCGACGACGCTGTTCGTCCTCGTCAACGCGGTGATCAACGCGTTCCGCACCGTCGACCACATCATCGTCATGACCCGCGGCGGCCCCGACAACGCGACCTCACTGCTCTTGTTCTACATCTATGAAGTCGGCTTCAAATTTTGGGACTCGGCCTATGCGGCGGCCCTGACGGTCGTGCTTCTGGCGCTGCTCGCGGCGGTCGCGCTCGGGCAATATCTCTTCCTCGAGCGCCGGGTGCATTACCGATGAGGAATCTCCTGTCATTCCGGATTGCCGCGCAGCGGCAAGTCCGGAATCCATACGCCGCAGCCGGGGTTATGGATTCCGGGCTCGCGCCACCACAAGTCGGCTGCTGCCGACTTGCGCGCTTAAACCACCGATCTCGGGTAAACCCGAGATCGGTGGCGCGCCCCGGAATGACGATCGAACGAAGTGCACTCCCGTGACCGCTCGCGCGCCCACGATGCCGTATCAGCCGCGCGGCTTCGGTCTTGCGCTGGAAACGGCCGGCGCATGGCTGCTCGCCATTCTCTGGCTGCTGCCGCTCCTCTACGCGATCTGGACGGCGTTCCACCCGTCCGCGTATTCCACACGCTTCGATCTGACCGCGCCGCTGACGCTGGAGAACTTCGTCGCGGCCTGGAATGCCGCGCCCTTCGCGCGCTACTTCCTCAACACCTTCGCCTTGGTGACGCTGATCCTCGCCTGTCAGCTCGTGCTCTGCACGCTCGCAGCTTACGCGTTTGCGCGCTTTACATTCGCAGGGCGCGAGATCGCTTTCGCGCTGGTGCTGATGCAGCTCATGATCATGCCGGATGTTCTCATCGTCGAGAACTACCGCACCATGGGCAAGCTCGGCATCCTCGATTCGATCCCGGCAATCGCGCTCCCTTACGTCGCGTCGGCCTTCGGCATCTTCCTGATGCGCCAGACCTTCAAGGCGGTGCCGCGCGAGCTCGACGACGCCGCTCGCGTCGAGGGGGCAGGGCCGCTGCAGATCCTCCTGAAGGTCTACGTCCCGCTCGCGCGCCCGATCTACATCGCCTACGGCCTCGTCTCCGTGAGCTACCATTGGAATAACTTCCTCTGGCCGCTGATCGTGACGAACTCCGTCGAGGCGCGTCCGCTCACGGTCGGCCTGCAGGTCTTCTCCTCAACCGATCAGGGCGTCGACTGGTCGATCATCTGCGCGGCGACCTTGATGACCGCCGCGCCCTTGCTGATCGGCTTCCTTCTGTTCCAGCGCCAGTTCGTGCAGAGCTTCATGCGCGCGGGCATCCGCTGAGCGGACAGACATGCGATTTGTGGGCCGAAGCGGCCGATCGGAACCTTCTCCGGAGGCCTTTCGTTTCCGGCCTGACGGCTAGAGCAATTCCAGGAAAAGTGGGAACCGGTTTTCTGTCCGGAATTGCGAGAAACAACGGCGCATCATGGCTCGGTCGGATCCCGATCTCTTCTCATCCACGGAAACGCCGCCGCCAGCGGGGAGCTTGTCCAAGCTGGAGAAGCAGGCGGCGGTCTGTGAGCGCTGCCCGCTCTTCGCACACGCGACGCAGACGGTGTTCGGCGAAGGCCCGCGCCATGCGCCGGTGATTTTTGTCGGCGAGCAGCCGGGCGACCAGGAGGACTTAGCCGGTCGTCCTTTCGTCGGCCCAGCCGGACAGTTGCTCGATCGTGCGCTGGAGGAGGCCGGCGTGGACCGCGCCCAGGTCTACGTCACCAATGCGGTCAAGCACTTCAAATTCGAGCCGCGCGGCAAGAAGCGCCTGCACAAGAAACCGAACTCCGCCGAGATCGAGGCCTGCCGCTGGTGGCTGGACCAGGAATTGGCGCTCGTCGCGCCGGAACTGACCGTGGCGCTCGGTGCGACAGCCGCGCGGGCCCTGACCGGCCGCAATGTGACGATCTCGCGGGAGCGGGCGAAGCTGATGACCTTTCGGGAGGGCGTGCCGGGCTTCATCACGGTGCACCCCTCGTCGCTCCTGCGCCAGCCCGACCCAGCGGCGAAAAGGGCGGAATTCCAGCGTTTCGTCGGCGATCTGCGCAAGATCGCGGCGCATGTGCCGACCGTTCGCAAAGCCGCCTGACCGGTAAAAACCCCCTTCCAGAAGCCTACCGAAACTGACCTGTGTTGACGGTTGCGGGCCTGCGGGGCCGCCGTTATGAATACGCGCGCTTTCGGGCCGGCTTCTTTTAAGGCCCGTCCCACCGACACGCACAGTAGGTAGGCTGCCAGATTAAAATGGCTCGGCTGGTCATGAAATTCGGCGGAACGTCCGTCGCCGACGTCGAACGGATCCGCAACGTGGCCCGTCACGTGAAGCGGGAATATGACGCTGGCCATGAGGTCGCCGTCGTCGTCTCCGCCATGGCGGGAAAGACCAACGAGATGGTCGCCTGGTGCCGCGAGGCGGCGCCGCTGCATGACGCGCGCGAATACGACACCGTGGTCGCGGCCGGCGAGCAGATCACGTCGGGGCTTCTGGCGATGACGCTGGAGGCGATGGGCGTGACGGCGCGCTCCTGGCAGGGCTGGCAGCTCCCGATCTTGACCTCCAACGCCCACGGCTCCGCCCGCATTCTCGACGTCAATGGCGCCGAGCTGATCAAGCGATTCAAGGAGCGCAAGGAAGTCGCGGTCATCTCCGGCTTCCAGGGGGTGTACAAGGAAACGGGCCGCATCACCACGCTCGGCCGCGGCGGCTCGGACACCTCGGCGGTCGCGATCGCCGCCGCGATCCAGGCCGACCGCTGCGATATCTATACCGACGTGGATGGCGTCTACACGACCGACCCGCGCGTCGTCCCGCGCGCCCGCCGGCTCGATCGCATCGCCTTCGAGGAGATGCTGGAGCTTGCCTCCCTTGGCGCCAAGGTGCTGCAGGTCCGCTCGGTCGAGCTTGGCACCGTGCACAATGTTCGCATTTTCGTGCGCTCGAGCTTCGACAAGCCCGAGGATATCGACCCGCACGCCAATCAGCCGCCGGGTACTCTGATCTGTGACGAGGA
The DNA here is from genome assembly GCA_050187875.1 of Variibacter sp. GTDB lineage: Bacteria > Pseudomonadota > Alphaproteobacteria > Rhizobiales > Xanthobacteraceae > JAFKKS01. Next base: position 139,720 of record JBFWXB010000003.1, on the reverse strand, counting down.
GGAGATCGTGGAACAACAGGTGGTCACCGGGATCGCCTTCTCGAAGGACGAGGCGCAAATCTCGATCCGGCGCGTGCAGGATAAGCCCGGCGTCGCCGCAGCGATCTTCGGCCCGCTCGCCGACGCCAGCATCAATGTCGATATGATCGTGCAGAACGTCTCCGCCGACGGCGCGACGACGGACCTTACCTTTACCGTACCGGCCGCGGATTACGATCGTGCGCGCGAGGTGCTCAAGAAATCGCACGGAAAGATCGGATACGAACGTGTCGACGGCGCGACCGATGTCGCCAAGGTGTCGGTCATCGGCATCGGCATGCGTAGCCATGCCGGCGTCGCCGCCAAGGCCTTTAGCGCTTTGGCTGAACGCGGGATCAATATCCGCGCGATCACCACGTCGGAGATCAAATTCTCCATCCTGATCGACGCGGCCTATACCGAGCTCGCCGTCCGCACGCTCCACACCCTTTACGGGTTGGACAAGTAATCTCGTAATTATCCCGCAAATTGCCGCGTTGCAGCAAAAATTCGCCAGCGCAGGGCACAGGCGGTCCTGATTTGTAGAAGCGTTCCAGGCTTTTGCCGCTGCGGATCGCCCTCACGCGGCGGTGATTTCTTATGGCTACAGCTTAGGCTTGCTCCCCCGGCGCGCCATTGGCTATACGGCGAGACAGAGCTGCCGCGGCGCACGGGCACGGCGGCCAAGGCAAAAAGAGCCGGGGCGCGTTTGCGCGGCCGGATTGCGGCCTGAGAGGACCTCACGTCGATGCGTGGCGCGCTAGGCGGTCCGCGCGTGCTGTTGCGCCGCCTTCGCGAAGTGATGGCGGAGCCGGTCAGCGCGCAGGAACGCCTCGACAAGATCGTTGTACTGATCGCCGCCAATATGGTGGCGGAGGTGTGCTCCGTTTACGTCTTGCGCGTTGACGGCACGCTTGAACTGTACGCGACCGAAGGTCTGAACCGCGACGCCGTCCACCAGACCGTGATCAACGCCGACGAGGGCCTCGTCGGCCTCGTCGCCCGCGAGGCGAGCGCGATCAACCTTTCCGACGCGCAGACGCATCCGGCGTTCTCGTATCGGCCGGAGACGGGCGAGGAGATCTACCACTCGTTCCTCGGCGTGCCGATTCTGCGCGCCGGCAACACGCTCGGCGTTCTCGACGTCCAGAACCGCGCCCACCGCACCTACTCCGAGGAGGAGGTCGAGGCGCTGCAGACGACGGCGATGGTGCTCGCCGAGATGATCGCCTCGGGCGAGCTCTCGGCGCTGGCGCGGCCCGGCGCCGAGCCGGCCGTCCGCAGCCAAATGCATCTCAAGGGCCTTGCGTTATCGGACGGCATCGCGCTTGGCCACGTTGTGCTGCATGAACCGCGTGTCGTCATCACCAATTTCATCGCCGACGATGTGCAGAAAGAAGTCGCGCGGCTCGACAGCGCGGTCGCGACGCTGCAGGCCGATCTTGATGACATGCTCGCGCGCGGCGACGTCGCCGACGGCGGCGAGCACCGCGAGGTGCTCGAGACCTTCCGCATGTTCGCCTACGACCGCGGCTGGCTGCATCGCATGCGCGAGGCGGTGCTGACGGGTCTCACGGCCGAGGCGGCGGTCGAGCGTGTGCAATCCGATACGCGCGCGCGCATGGTGCGCCAAACCGATCCGTATCTGCGCGAGCGCCTGCACGATCTCGACGACCTTGCCAATCGGCTGATGCGCCAGCTCGTTGGACAAGATCATGCTCCGGCGAAGGAGCATCTGCCGGAGAACGCGATCCTGGTCGCGCGCACCATGGGGCCGGCGGCTTTGCTCGACTACGACCGGTCGCGGCTGCGCGGGCTGATCCTCGAAGAGGGCGCCCCGACCTCGCACGTCACCATCGTCGCGCGCGCGCTCGGCATCGCCGCGGTCGGTCAGATCGAAAATGTCGCCAGCATGGTGGACCCGGGCGATGCGATCATCGTCGAAGGCACGACCGGCGATGTCCATATCCGTCCGGCGATCGACATCGAGCGCGCCTACGCGGAAAAGGTCCGCTTTCGCGCGCGGCGCCAGGCGCAGTACCGCGCGCTGCGCGACAAGCCTTGCATCACCCGCGACGGCGCCGAGATCACGCTTCTGCTCAATGCGGGTCTGTTCGTCGATCTGCCGCATATCAGCGAGACCGGCGCCGCGGGCATCGGCCTCTTCCGTACGGAGCTGCAATTCATGGTCGCAGCGGCATTTCCGCGCACCAGCGAACAGCTGCGGCTCTATAAGGACGTGCTCAACGCCGCCGGCGAGCGCCCGGTGACGTTCCGCACGCTCGATATCGGCGGCGACAAGGTACTCCCTTATATGCACGCCGTGGAGGAGGAGAACCCGGCGCTCGGCTGGCGCGCGATCCGGCTTGGCCTTGACCGGCCGGGATTGCTGCGCAGCCAGATACGCGCGCTGCTGCGCGCCGCCTCCGGCCGGCGCCTGAAGCTGATGTTCCCGATGGTCTCCGCGATCGACGAATACGATCGCGCAAAGGCCTTGGTCGAATTCGAGCTGACGCATCTGCGCAAGCACAATCACGTCCTGCCCGAGCGGATCGAAATTGGCGCCATGGTCGAGGTGCCGGCGCTGCTCTATCAACTGGACGAACTTCTTTCGCGCGTCGACTTCCTGTCCGTCGGTTCGAACGACCTCGTCCAGTTCCTCTACGCGGCCGATCGCGGCAACAGCCTCGTCGCCGACCGCTTCGATCCGCTGTCGGTGCCGGTGCTGCGCGCGCTGCGCGACATCATCGACAAGGGGCGCGAACACGGAAAGCCCGTGACCCTCTGCGGCGAGATGGCGGCGACGCCGCTGGGAGCGTTGGCGCTTGTCGCGCTCGGCTATCGCAATCTCTCGGTCTCGGCCTCGTCGCTCGGGCCGGTGAAGGCTATGCTGCTTGACGTCGATACAAAAAACGCCGGTGAATTGGTTCGCGGCCTGCTCAACGGTCACCCGCGTCATATCTCGGTTCGCGAGGAGCTCGCCGCCTATGCCGCCGCCGAAGGCTTGCAGGTTTAAGCGGCCATGCTTCAGCCCGCGAAACTCGATGCGTTGATCGCGCGCCGCGAGGCCGTGGAGGCGGAACTTGCGAGCCAGCCGAATCGCGAGACCTATGTGAAGCTCTCGCGCGAGTTCTCGGACCTCGGCCCGCTGGTCGAGAAGGTGAAGGCGTATCGCGCGGCAGTGAGCGAGCTTGCCGATATTGATGCGCTGCTCGGCGATGCTGCGACCGATGCCGAGATGCGGGGCCTTGCGCAGGCCGAGCGCCCGGAACTGGAGACCCGGATCACCGGTCTGGAGAAGGACATCCAGCTCGCCTTGCTGCCGAAGGATGCGGCGGACGAACGCAACGTCATCTTGGAAATTCGCGCCGGGACGGGCGGTGACGAAGCGGCGCTGTTCGCCGGCGATCTCTTCCGCATGTATGAGCGTTATGCGGCCAAGCAGGGCTGGAAGGTCGAAGTGATCTCGGTGGCTGAGGGAACGATGGGCGGCCTCAAGGAAGTCATCGCCGAGGTTCGCGGCGTCGGCGTCTATGCGCGCTTGAAATTCGAATCGGGCGTGCACCGCGTCCAGCGCGTTCCCTCGACGGAAGCGTCGGGACGCATCCACACCTCGGCTGCGACCGTCGCCGTGCTGCCCGAAGCCGAGGACGTCGATATCGCCATCAACGAGGCCGACCTCAAGGTCGACACGATGCGCGCAGGCGGCGCCGGCGGCCAGCACGTCAACAAGACGGAATCGGCGATCCGCATCACGCATATTCCGAGCGGCATCGTCGTCGCCGTGCAGGAGGAGCGCTCCCAGCACCGCAACCGTGCCAAGGCGCTCGCGCTTCTGCGCACCAAGCTCTACGACCTCGAGCGCGAGCGGCGCGACAGCGAGCGCGCGGCGAACCGCAAGGGGCAAGTGGGATCGGGCGATCGGTCCGAGCGCATCCGCACGTACAATTTCCCGCAAGGGCGCGTGACCGACCATCGCATCGGGCTCACCCTCTACAAGCTGCCGCAGGTGATGGAAGGCGAGGCCTTGGGGGAGGTGATCGATGCGCTCGTCACGGAGCACCAGGCGGCGCTTCTCGCCTCGACCGGTGCGACATGAACGACGCCGGCGCAGCCATCACCGTCGAAGGGATGCGCCGCACGCTCACTGAAAAATTCCGCGCTGCCGGCATTGAAAGCCCCGCGCTCGACGCGCGCCTGCTTGTGCAGGCGGCGCTGAATCTCAATCACGCCGGCCTCGTCGCTGCGAGCGATCGTGTTTTGACTCAGGATGAGAGCGCCGCCGTCAACGCATTCGCCGCACGGCGCCTCGCGCATGAGCCGGTCGCGCGCATCGTCGGTGAAAAGGAGTTTTGGGGTCTGCCGCTGCGCGTCACCCCGGCCGTCCTTGTGCCGCGGCCGGACACGGAGACGATCGTCTCCGAGGCACTGCGTCTGATCGATGCGGAAAAGCGTCGCGCGCAGCCGCTTCGCATCTTGGATATCGGCACCGGCTCGGGCGCCATTCTGCTCGCGCTATTATCGGAGTTGCCGAATGCGCGCGGCGTCGCGACCGACATCAGCACGGCGGCTCTCGCCCTTGCGCGCGAGAATGCGCAGCGTCTTTCGCTCAGCGCGCGGACGTTTTTCGTCGCGTGCGATGTCGCGGCGGCGCTTGCCGGAGGTTTCGATATCGTCGTGTCCAATCCGCCTTATATCGAGTCGGGAATGATCGCCGGCTTGATGCCGGATGTGCGCGATTATGACCCACGCACCGCGCTCGATGGCGGGATCGACGGACTTGCGGCCTATCGGCGGATTGCCGCCGACGCGCCGCGACTGATGGCGCACGGCGCCCACCTTCTCGTCGAGGTCGGGGCCGGGCAGGCGGATGCCGTCGCGGGTTTGTTCGCAGCGGCCGGTTTTGCGGCGAAGGCAGCCGCTGATTTGGCCGGAATCCCGCGTGTTGTGAGGGCAAATAAGGGCTGATAGAGGGATTTTGCCCACAAAAAATCACTTGGAATATGCGCCCGGAAGGACTAGGTTCCCTTCAACGGATCGACCCGAAGCGGGATGGACGCATCGCGGAAAAGGCCCGGAGCACGGCTCCTTGAGGCCCCCGATCGAATAAGGCGGCCCGCGCTTTCATAGCGGTGGATAAGGGACCGCCCACTCGGATCAGGGACGTATATTGTTTGGCACGCCAGCAGGTAAATGGCGAGCCCGATGAGATTCTGGCAACGCCGCCAAGGAACGCGGCTGGGGTGCTTTAGCCATCGTGACGCGAAATCGTCGTTTTTGAAATTCGGCGCACGGCTGTAGGGCCACGCCGGGGGTGCACTTTTGATGCTGAGCTTCGGGCGAGAGGATCGCCGCTAGTCGGAGGTTAACGAAACCAGAGCCATGAGAAACGGTCAAAATAAACGGATGCGCGGCCGTAACCGCAAAGGTCAAAATCCGCTCACGCGTGTTTATGAATCCAACGGACCGGACGTCAAAATCCGTGGCACCGCCTCGCATGTCGCCGAAAAATACATGCAGCTCGCGCGCGACGCGCAGTCGTCCGGCGACCCCGTATCGGCCGAAAATTACTATCAGCACGCCGAACATTATTTCCGACTGATCGCCGCCATCCAGGAGCAGTTCCGGCAGAACAATCCGCATTATCGCGAGAACGAACAGCGCGATTCGTTCGACGACGATGATGAAGGCTCCGAATTTCCGGGCGGGAACGAAGCGCCTTATCAAGGCCGCGACAATCAATCGTATCAGCCGCGGGAGCACCAGGGTCACGCGCCGCGCGAGCAGTTCAACGGTCCGCGCGAGCCGCGCTTCAATGGGCCGCGGGATCATCAGCAGCCGCATTATCGCTACCGCGACAACCGCGACGGCAATCAGCCGCAGCCACAGCCACAGCCACAGCCACAGCCCCAGTCTCAACCGCAGCCACAGATGAACGGTGACGAGCAGGGCGAGATCGGCCTGCCGGCGTTCGTCACCGGCGGGCAGTCGAATGGCGGCGCATCGCAGCCGTCGCAGTCCGGCGGTTATCAACAGAACGGTTTCGAAGGCCCGACGGATCGCTTCCCGCTGCACCGTCGGCGGCGCCGTCGGCATGGGCCGCGCCCTGACGCGCCGCAAGCGAGCGGGCCGGAAACGGGCGAATAACTAGAGCATGATCCCGAAAGGTGGAAACCGGTTTTCGGACAAAATCATGCTTCATCAAAAGAATAAAGCGAGAGTCTGATTCAACGCAGTTGGATCAGACTCTAGCGCGGCCGATCGAAGGCCGCGGGCTTCGGCGACGGGGCGAGCACAGGTTCAAGCGCCGGCATCAGCCGGCGCTTTTTGTTGCGCGCGGGGATCGGCCGGTAGACCTGCTTCATCGCCTCGACGACATGCACGCCGGCGAACGGCGCCCAGAGCGTTGCGCCGGTGCGCTCCCATGCGATCGCGGAGCGCAGGAACCAGGTGCGCGGGACCGGCGGAATGTAGAGCGCCTCCGACCAACCGGTTGGCGTAAAGAGCGTCTCGCGCAATAGCGACGTCACCTGCGATCGCGAATACGGCCGCCCATAGCCGAACGGCGTCGTGTCGAGACGCGCCCAGATGCCGCGGCGATTGGGAATGACGATCAGCAGCCGCCCGCCCGCGGCGAGGACGCGCCAGGCTTCGCGCAAGATGCTCGTCGGATCGTTGGACATTTCGAGCGCGTGCACCATCAGAAGACGATCCAGCGCGGCGTCCGCGAGAGGCAGTTCGGTTTCCTCGACGAGACTCGAAAGACTGGAGCGGGTCGAGGGCCAGCGCGTAACGCCCTGGCTTGCCGGCATGAACGCGAGGCAGCGCTCGGCCTCGTCGCGGAACAGACCGAGATAGGGCGTTGCGTAGCCGATACCGACGATGCGCATCCCGCGCACGTCGGACCAGTGGCGGCGGATGCCGCGACCGACGAAGCGGCGCGCCACCGCGCCCAGCGGCTGCGCGTAGAAATTCCGAAGGTCGACGACGTCAATGAACATCGCTCACCGCGCTGCGCCAGGGCGGGGCGAGCATCTTGCCGGACGGCATGAGCCGGCGGCCGGCGTCGCCGCCGTGCTGGCCACGCCCTTGGACATCGGCCTCGGCATGGTTACGTTGCCGGCATCAGCCATGAGGATCGCAATGCCCGCCAAGACCCACCTGTTTCCTTGCCTGCAGGACAATTACGGTGTCCTCCTCCACGATCCCGTCAGTGGCACCACCGCCGCGATCGATGCGCCCGACGCGGCGTCCGTCGAAGCGGCGCTTGCCGCGACGAACTGGAAACTGACCGACATTCTGGTCACACACCATCATAACGATCATACGGCTGGCATCCCAGAATTGAAGCGCAAGCACCGCTGCCGCGTGGTCGCGCCGCGGGCCGAAGCCGCGCGTATTGCCGATGTCGACGAAACGGTCGCCGAAGGCGATACGGTCAAGGTCGGAGGCCTGACCGGCCGAGTGCTCGAGACGCCCGGCCACACCAAGGGGCATATCTCCTACATCTTCGATAACGATCGTCTCGCCTTTGTCGGCGACACCTTGTTCTCGATCGGCTGCGGCCGCCTTCTCGAGGGCACGCCGGAGATGATGTGGAACTCGCTGCTCAAGCTGCGCGCATTGCCCGACGACACGCAGATTTTCTGTGGTCACGAATACACGGCGTCGAACATCGCTTACGCCCGCACCGTCGAGCCGGACAATGCGGCGTTGCAGGCGTGGGCGAAGGAGGTCGCCGCACTTCGCGCAGCGAACAAGCCGACGATTCCAGTGATGATCGGCGCGGAGAAGGCCGCCAATCCGTTCCTGCGCGCCGACGTTGCGTCGGTTGCGAAAACGCTCGACATGGCGGGCGATCCTCCCGCTGCGGTGTTCGCGAAGATCCGCGCTGGCAAAGACAGCTTCAGAGGTTGAGGGCTTCCGCGGTGTCGTCCCCGCGAAGGCGGGGACCCAGTAATCACAAGTCTCGCGAGGTTATGCAGGCAGGGGTTACTGGATGCCCGCCTTCGCGGGCATGACAAGGAAGGGCTTCGCCAATCCGCGACTTAGTGCGCCATGAACACCGGAATGGTGGTCTTCGCCAGGATGTGGCTCGTCGCGCCGCCGAAGATCATCTGCCGCAAACGGCTCTGGGTGTAGGCGCCTTTGATCAACAGATCGCAGCCGATCTCGGCGGCTTTGTCGAGAAACACCTCGCCGTGATTCTTGCTGCCGGGATCGACGGTCACTGAATCCGCGGCGATGCCGTTGCGCTGCAGGCAGAGCGCTATCGCGTCGCCATCGGGACCCGGGACCATGCTGCCGGTCACGGTCAGCACGGTGACCTTCTTCGCCGTATGCAGCAGCGGCATCGCCACGGCGACGCAGCGCGCGGTCTCGGTGCTGCGGTTCCACGCGACGACGATGTTCTCGCCGAGATGCGTCGGCGCCGTCGGCGGCGCGATCAGGATCGGCCGGCCGCTTTCGAACAGCGCCGCTTCCACCGCCGCCATGCTGGCGCCGGCCGGGTAGGAGCCGGGGCGCCCGAACACGATGATGTCGAACACGCGGCCATAGCTGCCGACGAAGGCGTCGCGCGCCGAATCAGCTTCGGTCCATCCGTATGACGGCCGGTCCTTTGAACTGGTCGCGAGCGACACGCCATGGCTGGACATGAAGGTCTCGAACAGCGTGCGCGCCTCTTTTGCGAGCTCGGCGTCGCGCGTCTCGGCGACGGCCCATGCATCGGCGACGATGAGATCGGCCGCCACAAAATCACTGATTGCGGCGCGCAGCGCGAACCCCTCGATGTAGCCGCCGACATGCCGAGCAAACAGCAAGGCCGTCTCGAGCGTCGAGGTCATCAGGTCGCTTTTTTCGGTCGGAACAAGAATGGTCTTCATGGTTGAAAGCGCCTCCCCGCTTTGGTCTGCTCGCCGATGAAGACGCGCACCGGTCTTCCCCTCATCGCCGGTTCTGCATTGTTAAAGGTAGGAGAAGCTGGTTACGGTTTGCAAGGGGCGCAGCGGCTCCCGCGCCACGTGTATGTCCGTCATTTGGATTGATTCAAAAGCATATCTTTTGCCGCCAGCATGCCGCCGGCGGTGATGAAGAGCGCGGCTAGCGCAAGCGATGCCGAGGCGGTCGCGAATCCGGCGATCACGAGAAAGACCGTGGAGAGGACGGGAGCGAGATAGGAGACCGCGCCGAGGACGCGCAGGTCGCCATGTTTCACCCCATGGTCCCATGCATAGAACGCCGCGCCCACCGGACCGATACCGAGCAGGGCGACGGCGCCCCATTCGCGCAGATTCGCCGGCCACACCGTTTGCTCGAAGAGAAGATGGAAAAGGGCAGCGAGAGCTGCGGTCACCAGGCAGAAGCCGGCAACGGCGTCCGTCGGAACCGCGGCGAAGCGGCGCGACAGCGCCGAATAGGTTGCCCAGACGAAAGCGGCGACGAAGGCGGCGGCGAAGCCTGGGATGTAGTCGGTCTCGAGCGCGAAGCTTCGACCGCCGAAAAAGAGGATGCAGGTGCCGGCGAGGCCAAGCAATGCGCCGATGACATAGTGTGCGCGCAGGCGTTCCTGCGGCAGGAACGCGGAGAAGAGGACGATGAGCAGCGGCCAGAGGTAGCAGATCAATCCGGCTTCGGCCGGCGGCGCGGTCTTGATCGCGGTGAAGTAGAGCGCGTGATAGCCGAAGAGGCCACCGACGCCGAGGAGCCAGACGGGCCAGGGCTGACGCAGCGCCGCCGGTCCGCCGCGTCGCCAGAGCCACGTTGCCGCTCCGGCGAGACCGCCGATCGCGAATGTCAGCGCGGCGAGTTGAAACGGCGGTATGCGTCCCGAGGCCGTCGTGAACAGCGCCAGCAGCGACCACAAAAGGATCGCGCAGAATCCGACGGCCGTCGCCGCGCCGCGCGATCCCATGGATGAAGACTTCGATCTAGGCCATGTACTGTCCGCCATTGGCGGACAAGGTCGAGCCGGTGACGAAACCGGAATCGTCCGAAGCGAGGAAGACGACGCAGCGCGCGATCTCTTCGGCTTCGCCGAGGCGTCCGACCGGAATGAGCGGAATGACGTTCTTGTCGAGCACGTCCTTCGGCACCGCCTGAACCATCTCGGTGTTGATGTAGCCGGGACAGATGGCGTTGACGGTGATGCCGCTCTTCGCGCTTTCCTGCGCCAGCGCCTTGGTGAAACCGAGGTCGCCGGCCTTCGCCGCCGAATAGTTCGTCTGCCCCATCTGCCCCTTCTGGCCGTTGATGGACGAGATGTTGATGATGCGCCCGAACTTGCGGCTGCGCATCCCTTCGATCACCGGCCGGCACATGTTGAAGAGCGAATTGAGATTGGTGTTGATGACCTGCGACCAGTTTTCCGGCGTCATGCGGTGGAACATGGCGTCGCGGGTGATGCCGGCATTGTTGACGAGAACCTCGACGGGGCCGAGATCGGCTTCGACTTGCTTGAGGCCGTCGCTGCAGGCCTGAAACGAGGACACGTCCCATTTGTAAACGGGGATTCCCGTCTCGGCCTTGAATTTCTGCGCGGCCTCGTCGTTGCCGCCGTAGTTCGCCGCGACTTTGTATCCGGCTTTTTGCAAGGCCTTTGCGATCGCCGCACCGATGCCACGCGTTCCACCCGTAACCACTGCAACACGTCCTGCCATGACATCCTCCCGTGGCGTTTCGATGCATCATCGCCGGGGGAGCGAACCCGGCGATGTGATGAAGGGATAGTCTTTTGGGGAAGCGCGGCCGGGTCAAGCCCGGCCGCAAGACATCAGCGCTCGACGCACATGGCGATGCCCATGCCGCCGCCGATGCAGAGCGTCGCGAGGCCCTTCTTGGCGTTGCGCTTTTCCATCTCGTGCAGGAGGGTGACGAGAACGCGCGCGCCCGATGCGCCGATCGGGTGGCCGATGGCGATGGCGCCGCCGTTGACGTTGACCTTCGAGGTGTCCCAGCCGAGGTCCTTGTTGACGGCGCAGGCTTGCGCCGCGAAGGCTTCGTTGGCTTCGATCAGGTCGAGGTCCTCGACTTTCCAGCCGGCCTTCTTGAGCGCCGCGCGCGACGCCGGAATGGGACCGGTGCCCATGATCGACGGATCGACGCCAGCATTGGCCCACGACACGATCCGCGCCAGCACCTTGCGGCCTTCGGCCTTCGCCTGGCTTGCCTTCATCAGCACCACAGCGGCAGCGCCGTCATTGATGCCGGAGGCATTGCCGGCGGTGACGGTGCCGTCCTTCGAGAACGCCGGCCGCAGCTTCGTCATGGCGTCGAGCGTCGCGCCGTGGCGCGGATATTCATCCGTATCAACGACAATGTCGCCCTTGCGGGTCTTCACCGTCACGGGTGCGATCTCGTCCTTGAACCTCCCGGCCTTCTGCGCCGCCTCCGCCTTGTTCTGCGAGGCGACGGCGAATTCGTCCTGCTGTCCGCGCGTGATCTGATATTTCTGCGCCACGTTCTCGGCGGTCGTGCCCATGTGATAGCCGTTGAAGGCGTCCCACAGGCCGTCCTTGATCATCGTGTCGACGAGATCAAGCGAGCCCATCTTCGTGCCGTTGCGCAAATGCGCGGCGTGCTGGGCCTGGCTCATCGATTCCTGCCCGCCCGCGACGACGATGTCGGCGTCGCCATTGGCGATCTGCTGCAGGCCGAGCGCCACGGCGCGCAACCCCGAGCCGCAGAGCTGATTGACGCCCCAGGCCGGCGTTTCGACCGGGATGCCGGCATTGATAGAGGCCTGGCGTGCCGGGTTCTGTCCCTGACCAGCCGTCAGGATTTGACCCATGATGACCTCGGACACCCGCGACTTCTCGATGCCGGCGCGCTCGAGCGCCGCATCGATTGCGATCTTGCCCAATTCGTGAGCGGGAAGGCTTGAGAGGGCGCCGTTGAAGGCGCCAACAGGTGTGCGCGCCGCGCCGACAATGACGATATCGTCCTGCATGATGATGCTCCGAATTAGGCTGCGGTCCGCTCCGCGATGCTTTGGCATGGGTGCCTATGGCCCCTCGAAGGCTCCATGCCTATTCATTTCGATACCATATCCGGGTGGATCAACAAGCGTTCGCCCGGTTGGCCTTTCGTATTTAGGGTGGCCCCGACGGCGCGGACAGTGGGTGGTCAGCGGGTCGGCCGGCGGGTCGGCAACGCCGCATAAAACGGTAGCTCCCCACGGCGGAAAATGCTTATCCTGCCCGCGTCCGCGTGAGCGGCGCGAACTGCAACCCCCAGGGCGTTGGGATGCCGGAGCTGCCAGTCACGATCAAAAGATGCGATAACCGTCGGCTTTATAGCCCCACGGCGGGCGCTTATCTCTCGCTTGAGGATCTCGCCGCGACGGTGAGGGATGACGAAGAGTTCGTGGTGCAGGACGCCCGGACGAAGGAAGACGTCACCGGGGCGGTGCTCCGCCAGATCATTCGTCGGCAGGCAGTTCATGGCTAAATCGGAAGAACCCGTTACGATCAAGAAATACGCCAATCGCCGGCTCTATAACACCGGCACCAGCACCTATGTGACGCTGGAGGATCTGGCGGCGATGGTGAAGGGCGGCGAGGACTTCGTCGTCTATGACGCCAAGACCGGCGAGGACATCACCCGCTCGGTGCTGACGCAGATCATTTTCGAGCAGGAGGGAAAGCAGGGGCAGAACCTGCTGCCGGTGACGTTTCTGCGACAGCTGATCCGCTTCTACGGCGACAGCATGCAGATGCTGGTCCCGCGCTTCCTCGAAATGTCGATTGAATCCCTGACGCGCGAGCAGGGCAAGTTCCGCGATCAGATGAGCCAGGCCTTCGGCATCACCGGTTTCGGTGCGCTCGAGGATCAGGCGCGGCGGAACATGGAGCTCTTCGAGCGCACCTTCGCCATGTTCGGCCCCTTTGCGCGCCGTGAAGAGCCGTCACGCGAGGAAGGCGGGACGGAGAAATCCAATGACTCCGGCAGCCTCGATGAGCTGCGGCGGCAGTTGCATGAAATGCAGACGCGCCTCGACCGACTCACCGAGAAGGATAAAAGCTAAGAAGAGAAGCGAGCCGGTCGGCGCAGGCTCTTAGCGCGATTGTCCGGCCGCTTGGCGCGACGCCTTCAGCCACGGCTGCTCGGTCGAGGCTTTGCCGATCAGCGAGCCTTGCAGGTAGTCGCAGCCCCATTGGCGCAGCATCGCCGCGCTCTCTTCGTCCTGCACCCATTCCGCGACGGTGCGCAGATCGAGCCCATGGGCGAGATCGATCATCGTGCGCACGAACATGGCGTCGTCCGCCGAGCGCGTGAGGTTCTCGACAAACGCGCCGTCGATCTTGACGATATCGACGCCCATGCGGCGCAGGTTGCGGAACGAGGTGTGGCCGGCGCCGAAATCGTCGATGGCGATATGGCAGCCGAGGTCCTTCACGCGCGAGATGAAGGCGCGCGTGTCTTCCACGTCGTGGATGGCGGCCATTTCGGTGATCTCGACAATCAGCCGCTCGGCAATTTCGGGATAAGCGCGCAGTTGCGCGCCAAGCGTCGTCCACCAGTCCGGATCGAGTGTCGAGGCTGGTGAAACGTTGACGCTCAATATGGTGCTCGGCGCCGCCATCAGCGCGTCTATCACCAGTTCGAGGACGCGGTTGTCGAGGAGCCGCACGAGCCCAAGCCGCTCCGCCACCGGAACGATGCCGAGGGCCGACGTGAGCGAGCCATCGCCGAAGCGGACGCGCATCAGCGATTCATAGAACACCGGCTCGCGACTGATCGTGTCGACCACCGGCTCGAAGGCGAGCAGGATGCGGCGATCATTGAGCGCGGCGACGATCTCGTCGGTCGCACGGATGTTCTCGCGCCGGATGGCTTCGCGTTCGACGCTCGGCCGGTAGGCAAGGAACGAGCCGGGTCGTTTCGCTTTCGCGAGCGTCAGCGTCTCCTGCGCACGCGCGAGCACCTCCGGCACTTCGCGCGCATGGCGCGGCGCGACGATGCCGCCGATGGTGATCGTCACCGCGACGACGCCGGCCGAGGTCTGCATCACCTCGTCGCGGATGCCGGCGAGCAAGCGATCGGCGGCAACGGCCATCTCGTCGGGGGTGCAGTTGCGCAGCACGACGCCGAACTTGTTGCCGGAAAACCGGCCGAGCGCGTCCGATGTGCGCAGCTTCGAGCGCAGCCGGCGCGCCACCGCGCTGATCACTTCATCGGCGATGCCGAAGCCATAGGCTTCGTTGATGCGCGTGAGATTGTCGACCGCGATCAGGAGGAACGCGCAGGACGAGCGGCCCTTGATGGAGTCGTCGAGCGCCGCGCCGAGAATTTCCGTCAGCCGCCATCGGTTCATCTCGCCGGTGAGATCGTCAAAACGGGACAGGTAGGCGAGGCGCTGATCGTTCTCGTGGCGCTCGCTGACCACGCGCACCACGCCGCGCGCCAGCGCCGGGCGGCCGTTCGCGCCGGCAAACCATCGCCCGGTGTCCTCGAGCCAGACGCGCTCTCCGTCTTCGCGCAGGAGGGCATATTCGATCTGATAGGCGACGCCACGGCCATCGTCCTGATGGCTCGACTGCATCACCACGTCGTAGGGCGTCACCAGATTCTCGGGATCGAACAGGCGGGCAAAGCCGCGGCCCGTGCCGATAGCGCCGAGGTCGTCGACGGCGAGCACGTCGCCGGCATTCGGGCCCCAGGTCAAAACGTCGTCGTCGAGCCGCCAGTCGTAAGCGACCTCGCCGATCGCCGACAGAATCTCGGCGGGATCGGGCTGCTCTCCAGCCGCGGCGGGTCGCTCATTTTTCTTCGGCAACATCGCGATAAACCACTCGGAATCTGGCTCGAACGGGCAGGGCGGCTGGCGTCAAATCTATCCATGAACCCTAAAAATTTTGGAAAGCGGATGCCCAAAAAACTGGGGGAAACCGATTTCGACGCCCGGCGTTATTGCGGCACGCGACTTGCGGCAGGGGGAGGAGGGTGACCTAGTTCGGTACAGGAGACCGGATGTCATGGTGAACGAAATCGAAAAGGCGCCGATTTCGGATCAGGAAGGACCGCCGCAAGCGGCAACACAATCGCGCGCCCTCGTTGTTCGCGGGGGCGAGCCATTAACGATGCCGGCAAAGGGCGCGGGCGTGCGGGCCCTGGCGCCGTTCCTGGCTCATCTCATCGCCACGCAAAGCCACGCCCCGCAAACACGTATCAGGCGGCGGGCGGGTGCGGACGCCGCAGCAAGCGCCTACGGCGTGCGGCTCACGGCGCGGAGCGCACGCGCCGTTCGGAACGTGTTTTATTCCGTGTAGCTCAATAGCCGAGCGCGCAGCCGTCCTTGCGGTGATCCGACCCGCCGATCAGCAGGCCGCTGTCCCAATCGATCTGGATCGACTGGCCACCGCCCCACGGGGAGGGCACGAACGCGACATTGTGGCCGCGGGCCTTGAGCCCTTCGATCGTGGCCGCCGGCATGGCCCGCTCGACGAGGGAGACATCCCCTTCGAAGAAGGTTCGCGGCATGTCGATCGCAGCCTGCACATCCATACCGTAATCAACCATGTTGACCATGATCTGAACGTGGCCCATCGGCTGATACGCCGCGCCCATCACGCCGAAGGACAGCGCGCAGCGCCCATTGCGCGTGGCGAGCGCAGGGATGATCGTATGCATCGGCCGCTTGTTCGGCCCGATGGCGTTCGGGTGCGAGGGATCCATCACGAAACACGAGCCGCGGCTATGCAGCACGATGCCGCTTTGGTCCGTGGTGATGCCGGTTCCGAAAATATGATAGAGTGAATTGATCAGTGACACCGCGGTGCGGTCGCGGTCGACGATCGTGACATAGGTGGTGTCACTGCCTGGCGTCGGCGCCGGCGGAATGGCGACCCGCCGCGCGGGGTCGAGCTTTGCAGCGAGCGTCGCTGCGAATGTCTTGTCGAGCAGCTTTTCGGTCGCCACCCGCATGAAGTCGGTGTCGGCGACATGCGCATCGCGCGCGGCGTAGGCCATGCGCGCAGCTTCGAGCACGAGATGGAAGCGCTCGGGCCCGACGGGATCGAGCGCGGCCACGTCGAACCGCTCGAGCATGTTCAACATGATCAGCGCGGTCAGTCCCTGGCCGTTCGGCGGCAGCTCGACGAGATCAAGCCCGCGGTAATTGGTCGAAATCGGCGTCTGCTCGTAACCGCGATGCGCCGCAAGGTCGTCGGCGCTCAGGAACCCGCCACGCGCTTTGACGGTGGCAGCGATCTCCGCGGCGATCGGCCCTTCGTAGAAGGCGCGCGATCCCTTGGCGGCGATCGCTTTCAGCGTTGCGGCGAGCGCCGGGAGCTTGACGACCATGCCCGGCGTTGGGGCCTTTCCATCCTTGAGATAATGGCGTGCGCCGCCGGCGTCGGCGCCGAGCTTCGCCGCCGCATTGTTCCAGTCGTAAGCGACGCGCGGCGCGACCGGAAAGCCGTTCTCGGCAAAGTGGATCGCGGGTGCCAAGGCGCGGTCGAGCCCGAAGCGTCCGTGCGCTTTCAGGACCGCTTCCCACGCCTCGATCGCACCGGGGACGGTGACGGAGTGGATCGAATCCGGGCCGATCGTCTTGACGCCCTGTTCGATCAACGCCTCGATGCGCAGCGCGCCCGGCGCGCGGCCGGACCCGTTGTATCCCCAGATCGGCTTGTCCGGCTTTGCCACCATGCAGAAGCAGTCGCCGCCGATGCCGGTCATCGCCGGCTCGATGACGCAGAGCACCGCCACCGCGGTGACAGCCGCGTCTGCGGCCGTGCCGCCCTCGCGCAGGACATCGATCGCGGCGAGCGTCGCGAGCGGATGCGCGGTCGCCGCCATGCCTTCCGAGGCGAAGACAGGCGAGCGGCCGGGCAAATGGAAATCACGCATGGTCGAATGAACTCCGAAGCTGAGGCAATCCAAGCAGGGTGAGGCGGTGACTAAAGCGTATCGCCGCGCTCGATCGAATAGTCACGCCGCGCGGTGCGGATCGAGACGGTATAGCCTCCGACGACGTCGATGAGGCAGATGAGGACGAGCAGTGCGAAGGTGGACGTCGCGACGCGCGGCACCAGCAGGAATTCGACCAGCGCGGCAACGAAGACGAGCGTCGAGAGCATGTGATCGACGATGCTGCGCGAACTGGTGCGCGTCGCCTTCACGGTTTCGAACATCAGCATGACGATCGCGATCGCCAAAAGGATATCAGCGAAGCTGATCGTCCATTGCCCGCCCGACATCATCGGGATCGTCGTCAGCGGCGCCTGCCAATCGACGGGGATGAGGAACGTCATGATGTTGTAGAGCGCGAGCGGGACAATGAGCAGCGGAAATCCCAGCAAGAACACGACGTCGCTCCCTCTGCGCAGTCTGCAACGGCGCGAAGCGCGTCCGTCTATCGCTAGCTTGCGATCTTAGCGTCAGCCGTGCGCGGGCTCCAGCGCCTCAAGCAAAAGGCCGGCGTCGCAGCCGGCCTTTGCGATAACCGCAGTGCAAGATCAAGCTTCGGTCAGGCTTCGGTCTTCACCTTGAGTATCTGCCGGCCCTTATACATGCCGGTCTTGAGGTCGAGGTGGTGCGGACGGCGCAATTCGCCCGAATCCTTGTCTTCGACATAGGCGGGGCGCTTCAGCGCGTCGGCCGAACGGCGCATGCCGCGGCGCGAAGGCGAAGTTTTCCGTTTCGGAACGGCCATGGGTCAATATCTCCGGGATGGACGGCCGTCACGGGAAGCGGCCTGTTCGGCCGCGCTTATAACGGAACTGGCCGGGGGATGCCAGCCTCTTCCGGGCCGGATATGGGGCAGCTTTGAGGGAAAGTCCGATCGCCCCCGGACTATGGTGCGCGCAGCCCAAGGCATGCGGCCGTGTGGTGCGATCGGTGCGCCCGGGCAAGATAGATGCCGGCGAGGCGGCGCACGCCGGGGCCCGGCCGCCGTGCGCTGCGGGTGTGCGGATTGGGGAGGATCGCGGCCATCAAGACCGCCTGCTGCATGGTCAAATTGCGCGCCGAGCGCCCGAAGGCATAGCGCGCGCCCGCCTCGGCGCCGAATTGGCCGTTCGGGCCCCATTCGGCGATGTTGAGGTAGATTTCCATGATCCGCCGCTTGGGCATCACGAGGTCGATCCAGAGCGCCAGCGGCAGTTCCAGGGCCTTGCGCACGAAACTGCGGCCGTTCCAGAGAAACAGGTTCTTGGCCACCTGCTGGGTCAAGGTCGAGCCGCCGCGCGCCTCGGAGAGATCGTCCGCCTCCTGGATCGCCTCCCGCAGCTCCGCGAGGTCCACGCCGTAATGGCTGCAGAAGCGCCCGTCTTCGGCCGTGATCACGGCGAGCGGCAGGGTAGGGTCGATGGCCGCGAGTGGGAGATAGGTCCGCTCCACGGGGGCGCCGGTGAGCCAGCGCCAGAGCATCGGGGTCGAAACCGGCCGTACGATGAGGTAAAGCGGCGTCAGGACGTACGGGAGCGCGAGGACCAGCAGGGCAAGGACGACGATCCCGCGGATCGTTCGTCGCGCACCCCCTTGGCTCCGCCCGGAAGAGATCACCGCATTCATCGGCCCAGTTAACCACGCATCGGCGTTTTCGCGTGGCCGATCCGGGGGTTCTTGACCACCCGGCCTCCTGTCGGGCATGCGAGCAAATGCGATAGGATCATTATCATGCCTCTAAAAGACGCCGACGCCCTCCTTGCCGACCGCCTCACCGCGGTGGCCCGCGACGCCGAGGGCGTGTTGAGCGACCTTCTCTCCGATGCGCCGTTGGCGGGTGAGACCACGCGCCCCAAGCGCGTCATGGACGCGATGCGCCATGCCTGCCTCGGTGGCGGCAAGCGGCTGCGGCCGTTCCTGGTGGTGGAGACGGCGGCGCTGTTCGGCGTTCCGGCGGCGCAGGCGCACTTCACCGGCGCCGCCCTGGAATTCGTGCACTGCTATTCGCTGATCCATGACGACCTGCCGGCCATGGATGACGACGACCTGCGTCGTGGCCGGCCGACCGTGCATATCGCCTTCGATCAGGCGACCGCCATCCTCGCCGGTGACGCGCTCTTGACGCTCGCCTTCGACGTGCTCGCGCGGCCGCAGACGCATCGCGATGCCGCCGTGCGCGTCGAGCTCGTCACCGCGTTGGCGCGCGCATCCGGCATCGGCGGCATGGTCGGCGGGCAGATGCTCGATCTCGCGGCCGAAGGCCGCTTCGGCGACGGCAAGCCGCAGCATCTGACCGAGGACGACATCCGCCGGCTCCAAATCATGAAGACCGGAGCGCTGCTGCGCTTCGCCTGCGCCGCGGGCGCCATCCTCGGCGCGGCCGACGCCAAAGCGCGCGCCGCGCTCGAGCGTTACTCGCATGCGCTCGGCGAAGCGTTCCAGATCGCCGACGACCTGCTCGATGTCGAGGGCGATCCGGCGCTCGTCGGCAAGGCGACCGGCAAGGACGCCGACGCCGGCAAGGCGACGTTTGTCGGGGCGCTGGGCATCGCCGGCGCGCGCAAGCGTCTCGATACGCTGGTCGCCGAGGCGGAAGACGCGCTGGCCCCGTTCGGCGACCGTGGCGAGGTGCTCAAAGCGGCCGCGCGCTTCGTCGCCAATCGTCAGGCCTAGCGCAGACGCCGCGGCTTTCACGGCAGCCGATAGAGCCGCTGCGCGTTGCCGCCGAGCACGGAAGCGCGCTCGTCCGGCGACAGCGTCGCGACGAGATCGGTGATCCCGCGCCAAATATCCTCATAACGTCCCGCGAGCAGGGAGACCGGCCAATTGCTGGCCGCAAGGACGCGTTCCGGCCCGAACGCGGTGAGGACATGGTCGACATAGCGGCGCAGCGCCTCCGTCGACCAGCGCCACTGCGAAACCAGCGCCATCCCGGCCGACAGCTTCATCGCGATGTTCGGATGCGCGGCCGCTCGTGTGATCAACGTCGCCCATGGCTCCCAGCCGCGCTCGGGAACAGGCGGGCGACCGAGATGATCGAGCACCACCTGCAGGTCGGGAAGGCTGCGCGCCAAAGCGAAGGCCTGCTCGAACTGATCGGCATTCACCGGCACGAGCTCGAACACGAGGCGGCGCTTGGCGACCAGCTTGAGCGAGGCAAGAACGCCCGGTTGCGCGAGCCAGCCTTCCGCGCGTTCAACCCGCAGAAGGTGGCGAACGCCGACAAGCTTGCGCCGCGCGGCGAGCGCCGCGAGCGCTTTCTCGGCGACCGCGGGATCGTCGAGCGGCGCCCAGCCCACGACGCCGCGGAGAAAGTCGTAGCGATCGGCAAGATCGAGGAATTCGTTCGTCTCCTCGGTCTCGTTGACCGATTGAATGAGGATCGTGCCGTCGACGCCGTTGCGCTTGAGCTCTTTGGCCAGGTCGTCTGGTGTGAAGTCGCGGTCGAGCGTTGCGCCCGCGTTCGAGCCCGCGGGCCATTGGTGCGGGCGCTTGTCGTGCCACCACACGTGATGATGGGCGTCGATCACGGCCATGATTGTCTCAGCGGCCGGTCCATTGCGCTTCGCGCTTCTCGACAAAGGCGCGCACGCCGTCGCGGAAGTCGTCGCTGCCATAGGTCTGGCGTACGAGGTCATCGCCGCCCGGGATGCCGGCGTGCTGCAGGCGGCGGATCGCTTCCTTGCTCACGCGCATGGTGATCGGTGCATTGCGCGCGAGCCGGTCGCACAGCTCCGCGACGCGCGCATCGAGCCCCGCGGGGTCGACGACATCGAGCACATAGCCCGCGGCTTTCGCCTCTTCCGCTGTCACCATGTCGCCGAGGATCAGCATCCGCTTGGCGAGTGACGGGCCAAGGGCCGCGACGAGGCGCGCAGTGTTCTCCATCGACAGGCAATTGCCGAGCGTGCGCGCAATCGGAACGCCAAGCCGCGTGCCGGGCGTCGCGACGCGCAGGTCGCAGCATGAAGCGATGGCGAGGCCGCCGCCCACGGCCCATCCTTCGAGCACGGCGATGGTCGGCATCGGCAGCGCTTCGAGGGCCACCAGATATTGCTCCATCGTATGCTCGTATTTCACGCCGTCTTCCGGCGAGGTGAACGACTTGAACTGCGCGATGTCGGTTCCGGCGATGAACGCCTTGCCGCCGGCCCCCCGGAAGACGACCACGCGGATCGAGGCGTCGTTCTTGAGCTCGGCACAGATCGCCGCGAGCTGCTGGTACATGTGCCAGGTCATGGCGTTACGTGCTGCCGCCCGGTCGAATGTGACCTGGGCGACCGCCCCCGCGTGCGCAATCCGTACTTCGCCCTCGCTCATCTCCACCTCGCTGCCGGGCGGCCGCCGCCGCCGTTTCTTGCGCCCGATGAGAGGTTTAACCGCGGGCGGCATTCCGATCAAATCGCGGCGGGGAGCGGCGTTTTTCGCGATTGAAACATTTGGATCGTTCGACTAATCTGGTCGGAACATTTGTTCCAATCGGGGTCGATCGCGTGGCCGTCGACGTTCTGACCGAGCGCCTTCTGGATGAGTTCGCGAGCATGCCGCCGCGCTTGCAGGCGGCTGCCCGGTTCGTCCTCGAACAGCCACAGGATGTCGCGCTTCTGACAATGCGTGAGCAGGCGCGCCGCGCCGGTGTGCCGCCCGCGACCATGACGCGGCTCGCCCAGCGCCTCGGCTTGAGTGGCTATGAGGCGCTGCGCGGCAATTATGCCGCGGCGCTGCGCAAATCGGCCGCGACCTACGAGATGAAAGCGAGCGAGCTCGTCGCACAGCGCGGCGTCCGGCGTCCGCAGGCGGTGAGCGGCGACATGGCGCAAATGCTGTCGGCGAACGTTGCCGCGCTCGGCGGTGGCGAGGCGAGGGAGCGCCTGGCCGAGGCGGCGGCGACGCTCGCGACGGCCGGACATCTCTTTTGTCTCGGCCTGCGCTCGAGCTTCCCGGTCGCTTTTCTTTTTCACTACATCTGCGAATTAGCGGGCTGTGCCGTCACGCTTCTCGACGGCGCCGGCTCAACCGGGATGGACAAGCTGGCGTCGGCGGGGCCGCGCGACGCGCTTCTCGTCGTCAGCGTCGCGCCCTACACCCGTACGACCGTCGAGGCGGCGAAGCAGGCGAAGAAAAGCGGCCTACGCCTCGTCGCGATCACCGACCGCGCGACGGCGCCGCTCGCCTCGATCGCGCATCACAAGATTTTGGTTGCGACCACATCGCCGTCGTTCTTCGATTCCAAGACCTCGGCTCTCGCCGCCGTCGAAATCCTGGCGATGCTGGTGACGATGCGCCGCGGCAAGCGCGCCGCCACCGCCGTCAAGGCGCGGGAAAGCTATCTCACCTCGATCAATGCCTATTGGCCGTCGTCCGCTCGAGAGAACGCATCATGACCCACATCCTTCATCGCTCCATCCACGCGGAATATCCGGTCGCCGTGCGCGGCGCGGGCGTGCATCTCTATGATTCCAGCGGACGCAGCTATATCGACGCCTCGGGCGGCGCCGCCGTCTCCTGCCTTGGACATGGCCATCCGGACATCGTGCGGGCGATGCAGGAGCAGGCCGGTGCGTTGGCCTATGCACACACCAGCTTCTTCACCAGCGAGCCGGCCGAGCAGCTGGCCGACGCGCTCATCGCCGACGCCCCGAAGGGGCTATCGCACGTCCTCTTCGTCAGCGGCGGATCGGAAGCGGTCGAAGCTGCGCTGAAGATGGCGAGCCAGTATCATCTCGAGCGCGGCGACACCAAGCGGCGGCATGTCATCGCCCGCCGGCAAAGCTACCACGGCGCCACGCTGGGCGCGCTCGCGGCCGGCGGCAACGTGATGCGCCGCAAGACATTCGCGCCGCTGCTGATCGAGACGCACCACATCGATCCGTGCTTCGCCTATCGCTATCGCCAGCCCGGCGAGAGCGCGGAAGCCTATGGCCGCCGCGCCGCCGACGCGCTGGAGCAGAAGATCATCGAGCTCGGCGGCGATACGGTCATCGCCTTTCTCGCGGAGACGGTCGTCGGCGCGACCGCGGGCGCCGTCACGCCCGAGCCGGGCTACTTCAAGCGCATCCGCGAAATCTGCGATCGCTATGGCGTGCTCCTCATCCTCGACGAGGTGATGTCCGGCATGGGGCGTACCGGCACACTGCATGCGTGCGAGCAGGAAGGCATCGCGCCCGACCTCATGGCGATCGCGAAGGGCCTGGGCGGCGGTTACGAGCCCATCGGCGCCGTGCTCTTAAGCCGCGCGATCTTCGACACGTTCGCGGCCGGCTCCGGCGCCTTCATGCACAGCCACACCTATATGGGTCACCCGATGGCGTGCGCGGCGGGGCTCGCGGTGCAGCGCGTGATCAAGAAGGATCGCCTGCTCGACAACGTCAAGGCGATGGGACAGACGCTGCAACGCCGCCTCAACGAGCGCTTCGGCAACCATCCTTATGTCGGCGACATTCGCGGCCGCGGCCTGTTCCAGGCGGTGGAACTCGTCACCGACCGCTCCGACAAAACGCCCTTCGATCCGAAACTCAAGCTGCACGCGCGGATCAAGCAGGAGGCGATGACGCGTGGTCTGATGATCTATCCGTCGGGGGGAACGGCCGACGGCGTCAATGGCGATCACGTCCTGCTCGCGCCGCCCTTCATCGTCGACGCGGCGACGATTGACACCATCGTCGACCGGCTTGGCGATTCCATCGACGCGGCGATCGCGGCGGCGCGGTAACCTAACTGCGGTTCGCCCGTTGATTGCCACAACAATTTTTGCGACTGGAAAACTTTCGATCCAAAACCACAAACAGAGAGGTGGGAAATGCTGAAGAGTAAGAGTTATGGTTTGGGCGTGGCCGCGGTGCTCGCGCTCTCGTTTGCAGCGGAGCCGGCGAGCGCGCAGCAGCGGTTCGTGACCGTCGGCACCGGCGGCGTGACCGGTGTCTACTACGCGGTCGGTGGTGCGATCTGCCGCCTCATGAACAAGGACCGGGCGAAGACCGGCATCCGCTGCTCGGTGGAATCGACCGGCGGCTCCGTGTTCAACGTCAATGCCATCAAGTCGGGCGAGCTCGATTTCGGCATGACCCAGTCCGACGTTCAGTACAACGCCTATAAGGGCGAAGCGCAGTTCAAGGGCAAGGCCGACAAGGACCTGCGCGTCGTCTTCGCCGTGCATCCGGAGCCGTTCACGGTTCTGGCGCGCAAGGAGGCGGGCGTTACGAAGTTCGAGGACTTCAAGGGCAAGCGCTTCAATGTCGGTAATCCGGGTTCAGGCACGCGCGCGTCGATGGAGCAACTGCTCGAGGCGATGGGCTGGACGCTGAAGGACTTCTCGCTCGCCGCCGAGCTCAAGGCCGATGAGCAGGGCCCAGCGCTTTGCGACAACAAGATCGATGGCTTCTATTACGGCGTCGGCCATCCCTCCGCGGCTATCCAAGACCCGACGACGACGTGCGGCGCCAAGCTGATCCCGCTCACCGGCAAGGCCGTCGACGAGTTGCTGAAGAAATATCCGTACTACTCGGTCGCGAAGATTCCGGGTGGCATGTACGCCAACAACCCGAACGAGACGACGACCTACGGCGTGCGCGCGCTGCTCGTTACCAGCGCCAAGCAGCCCGACGACGTCGTCTATAATCTCGTCAAGGCGGTCTTCGACAATTTCGACGAGTTCAAGAAGCTGCACCCGGCATTCGCCAATCTCGATCCGAAAGAGATGACGAAGTCGGGCATCACCGCGCCGCTGCATCCCGGCGCCGTGAAATACTTCAAAGAAAAAGGCTTGATGTGATCGGAGCGCGGGGAACGGACGCGAACACGAACGGCCGGCCCCACGTTTCATGAGAGTAACATGCGGGCGGCGCACGTGTGCCGCCCGCGATCGACGCACCACTGATTCGGGGGAATCGGGATGGCGATGGCAGCAGCAGAATCCGGCCGCGATGAAGCCGCGGCGCGCGCTGAACTCGAAACGATGGTTGCCGAGGCCGATCTCGGCGGTCGCAAGCCGACTGGTCCGGTCGCGCAATTTCTTTTCATTGTCGCGATCTGCTGGTCCTGCTTCCAGCTGTGGTATGCCTCGCCGCTGCCCTTCAAGCTCGGCATTGGTATCTTCAACGACACCGAAGCGCGCGCACTGCACCTCGCATTCGCGCTGCTCCTGGCCTTCACGCTCTTCCCGGCCTTCAAGCGCTCGCCCCGCGCCTACATTCCGCTCGCCGATTGGGTCTTTGCGCTTGGTGGGGCGGTCGCGTCGCTTTACCTGATCGTCTTCTATCGGGAGATTTCGCAGCGGCCGGGCCTGCCGACCGTGACGGACATCGTGATCGCATGCATCGGGGTGCTGCTGCTGCTCGAGGCGGCGCGCCGCGCCGTCGGTCCGGCGCTCGCGGTCATCGCGGCGTTGATGCTTGGCTATACCTTTGCTGGTCCCTGGATGCCCGGCATCATCGCGCATAAGGGAGCATCGCTCGCGCGGGCGGCATCGCAATACTGGCTCACGTCGGAGGGCATCTTCGGTGTCGCGCTTGGCGTTTCGACGAGCTTCGTGTTCCTCTATGTTTTGTTTGGAACCTTGCTCGAGCGCGCCGGCGCTGGCAATTTCTTCATCCAGATCGCCTTCTCACTGCTTGGCAATTTTCGCGGCGGCCCAGCCAAGGCCGCCGTTGTCTCGTCGGGCATGACCGGAATGATCTCCGGCTCGTCGATCGCGAACGTGGTGACGACGGGCACCTTCACCATTCCGCTGATGAAGCGCGTCGGCTACTCGCCTATCAAGGCGGGCGCTATAGAATGTGCGGCCGGGGTGAACGGTCAGTTGATGCCGCCGGTGATGGGCGCGGCCGCCTTCCTGATCGCTGAATATGTCGGCATCAGCTATGCGGAAGTGGTGCGCCACGCGATCCTGCCGGCGCTGCTGACCTATGGTTCGCTTTTTTACATCGTCGACATCGAGGCGATGAAAGCGGGCATGCGCGGCCTGCCGCGCACGCGCACCGAGGCGGTCAAGCAAGGAATCCTCAAAGCGCTGCTCACGTTTTGCGGACTCGTCATTCTGGCCGCGCTCATCTATTGGGGCGTCGGCTGGACCAAGACCCTGTTCGGTGATGCCGCGAGCGTCACGCTCGGTATTCTGATCGCGGTGGCCTATGTCGTCCTCATGGCGTATCGCGCCCGCTATCCGGATCTGCCCGCGGACGACCCGACAACGGCCCTGTCCCACGTTCCCGATTTTTATGAGGTCGCGCGCACCGGCGTTCATTACCTGATCCCGGTCTGCGTGCTGATCTGGTGCTTGATGGTCGAGGAGATGTCGCCGGGCCTCTCCGCCTTCTATGGCACCACCTGCCTAATCGCGTTGGTCCTCACGCAACATCCGCTCACCGCGTTCTTCCGCGGCGAGCGCCGGCTGTCGCAGCATTGGATCAACGGCGGCCGCGATCTCGTCACGGCGTTCGAGCTCGGCGCCCGCAATATGATCGGCGTAGGCATCGCGACGGCGGCCGCCGGCATCATCGTCGGTACGGTCTCGCTGACGGGCATCGGGCTCGTCATGACGGAGATCGTCGAGTTTCTGTCGGGCGGTAACCTCGTCATCATGCTGCTGCTGACGGCGGCGATCTGCATTGTGCTCGGCATGGGTATGCCGACGACGGCGAGCTACGTGGTGGTCGCGACGTTGATGGCGCCCGTCCTCGTCGACATCGCCGCGCAGAACGACATCGCCGTGCCGCTGATCGCGGTGCATATGTTCGTGTTCTATTTCGGCTTGATGGCTGATGTGACGCCGCCGGTGGGCCTTGCCGCCTATGCCGCGGCGGCGATTTCCGGTGCCGACCCGGTAAAGACGGGCGTGCAGGGCTTCCGTTACGAAATCCGTACCGGCTTGCTCCCGTTCATCTTCATTTTCAACACGCAGCTCCTGATGATCGATATCGGCGGCTGGGTGCATTTTGCGGTTGTCGTCGCCTGTTCGACCCTCGCCATGGCGGCCTTCGTAGCGGCAAGCCAGAATTGGTTGCTCACGCGCAATCGCTGGTACGAGACCGTGCTTCTGCTCTTGATCTGCTTCACGTTGTTCCGGCCGGGCTTCTGGCTTGACCGGTTCAGCGAGCCATACACCAGCCTCCCCGCATCCCAAGCGCTCGCCGAGGCGGAAAAAGCGCCGGCAGGCAGCGCGTTCCGGTTACGCGTGGCGGGACAGGATGCGAGGGGTGATCCGACGGAGAAGCTCGTGCGCCTGACGCTCGGCAAGGGCAGCAATGCCCGCGAAAAGCTCGCCGGGGCGGGCCTGGTCGTCATGCAGGCCGGTGATCAGGTGACGGTCCAGTCGACGCGTTTGGGAAGCGAAGCGCGCAAATACGGCATTCAGCCGGGCGATGAAATCCGCGCCGTCGTGATCCCGACCGATCGGCCGTCGTCGTATTGGTTCGCGATCCCCGCCATCGCGCTGTTTGCGGGCATCGTCCTGCTGCAACGGCGTCGCCGAAGCCTCGCGAAAGCGCCGGTCCCCGCGCACGCCTGAGAGTCCACCCCGTCCGCAGTCGCATACGCTCCTGCGGCCGACCCTTCCCCTTCAGGGGAGGACAAAAGGCTCTCAGGCACGCTGCTTGAACTTGGCGGCGAGCGCGTCCGCGCCGCGCGCGAGGAGGCCGACGTCGGCGCCGACGGCCACGAACAACGCGCCGAGCTTGAGCCAGCGCCGTGCGTGCTCCTCGTTGTCGGTGAGGATGCCTGGTGCCTTGCCGGCCGCCTTGATACGTGCGATCGCCTTGTCGATCTTCGGCATCACGTCCGCGTGCGACTTCTCGCCGGCATAGCCGAGCGACGCATGCAGGTCCGCCGGACCGACGAAAATGCCGTCGACGCCCTCGACCGCGGCAATGGCCTCGATGTTCTCCAGCGCCTCGCCGGATTCGACTTGGAGAAGGACGCAGATCTCCTCATGCGCCTTCTTGAAATAGCCCGGGATGCGGCCGAAGCGGGTGGCGCGCGTCGCCCCCGCGACGCCGCGCAGGCCGGCCGTCGGATAGCGTGCATAGGCGACCGCGGCTTTCGCTTCTTCCGCGGTCGTGATCTGCGGGATGAGGAGCGACTGCGCGCCGACATCGAGCGTGCGCTTGATCGTCACCATGTCGTTCCATGGCACGCGCACCACGGCGGCGGTCGGGTAGGCGGCGATCGCCTGGAGCTGGGCGATGACGTTCTCGAGGTCTGCCGGCGAATGCTCGGTGTCGACGAGGATCCAGTCGAAGCCGGCGCCGGCGACGACTTCCGCCGTATAGGCGGACGAAAGGCTGCCCCACAGGCCGATCTGCGATCGTCCGGCGATGAGCGCGCGCTTGAACGTATTCTGCGGCAGTTCCATGGGTCGTCGTCTCCTGCGGCCGATCAGCGGCCGACCGATTGATAATTCTTCACGCTGGCGCGCGTGCCGGATGCGGCGGATTCCAAAAGCGCGTCGATCAACCCGTGCACGCGCAAGCCCTCGCGCCCGCTGATTACCGGCGCGCGCTTCTCGTCGATCGCGTCGATGAAGTCGGTGAGCAGGTCGCGATGCCAGTCGTGGGGAAAGTCCATCGGATTGGCGCCCGTGCCACCGGCGCCGGCCGGCGTGTCCACCTTGTCCGTGCGGCCATCGTGATAGCGGACATTGAGCGCGCCGCCGGAAAGGACGGCGGTGCCTTTCTCGCCGATCATTTCGATGCGTTCCGAATAGCCGGGATAGGCCGTGGTCGTCGCGTCGATCACGCCGAGCGCGCCGTTCGCGAACCGCGCGGCGGCGCAGACCATGTCCTCCGTCTCCATGCGATGCACGGGCGTCGTCGTCGCGTAAGCGGTCACCTCCGACACGTCGCCGGCAAGGCCAAGCATCAGGTCGAGCGTGTGAATCGCCTGCGTGATCAGGACGCCGCCGCCGTCGCGCGCCTTGGTGCCGCGCCCGGGCTCGTCATAGTAGCTTTGTGGACGCCATAGCCGGATGGACGTCGAGCAGCCGATGATGCGGCCGAGCGCGTTTTCGCGCAACAGCGCCGCGAGCTTGCGTCCCGCGGGACGGAAGCGATGCTGCAGCACGACGCCGAGTGTGACGCCGGCGCGCTCGCAGGCTTCGACAAGCTCGACGGCGCGCGCCGTCGAAACTTCGAGCGGCTTCACCAGCAGCACATGCTTGCCGGCTTTGGCGGCGCGCAAGACGATGTCGCGATGCGCGTTGGCAGGTGTCAGCACCGCGACGATGTCGATCGTTGGATCGGCAAGGATCGCGTCGAGGTCGTCCGCCAAGGGGAAGTCGAATTGCGTGGCGAAAGCCTTGCGCCGCGCCGCCGTCTGGCTATACGCCGCCGCGACCTCGATGCGGTCGCGCAGGTCGATCAGGCTCTTCGCATGCGGCGCGACCGCCATGCCGAGGCCGAGGATCGCCAGGCGATGTTTGCGCGGCGCCATAGCTTAGAATCCGTAGAGCCGGGCGGGATTGTCGACGAAGATCTTCGTGCGCGTCGCTTCATCGGGCGCCCATTCGAGCATCACGTCGAGCAGCATCGCGTCATCCGGTTTGCTGTCGGCCGCAGCCGAAGGGTGCGGCCAATTGCTGGCCCACAGCATCCGCTCCGGCGCCGCACGGATGAGCGCCTTGGCCATGGCGCCGACATCATCGAAATGCGGCGCGCCGGCCTTCGACGTCTCGTAAGGCGCGGAGAGCTTCACATAGGTGTTACCGCGGTCGACGAGCGCGAGGAGGATTTTGAACGCCGCGTGCTCGACCGGCACCGGTTCGAGGAACTTGCCGGTATGGTCGATCACCAGCGTGCCGGGGAAGCGGCGGATCGCCGCTTCGTATTGTGGCAGATCGCGGCCATCGAGCTGCAGCTGGATGTGCCAGCCGAAGGACTGCACGCGTGCGGCGATGGCGTCGAGCTGCTCCCATTTGAGCGCGCCGCCCGGAAGTTGGTGGAAGCGCACGCCGCGGATGCCGCCTTTGGTCAGCCGCTCCATCTCCTCGTCGCTTACGCCCGCATCGACGACGGCGATGCCGCGCGCGATCTCGCCGAGCGCGGCGATGGCGTCGAGCGTGCAGCGATTGTCGAGACCGTAGGTGGTCGGCTGCACGATGATTGAGCGCGCGATGCCGAGACGCCGGCACATTTCCTTATACGCGCCGACGCCGGCGTCCGGCGGCGTCATGGTCGCGGTCGGCGCCGTCGGAAAGCGCCGGTCGTAGATGTGGATATGCGTGTCGCAAAGGCCCGCGGGCGCTTTGAGCCGCGGATAGGTCTGGCTCTTCTCGGCCATGGCGTTTCCTCCCGAGGGGCGGCGCCTCACGTCATCGAGACGCCGTCGTCGTTGTCGAATTCCGCGCTGCAGAATGTGCCGCCCTGGTACCAGTCGCCGACCGGGTCCTTGGGCAGCTTCGCCTGCGCGGCAAAGGCCTGCTCGCGGAATTCCTCGGCGCGTCCCGTCGGGCGATAGCCGAACTTGTAGGCGTTGGACGTGTCGAACCAGCAGCGCTCGTTGTCCGACACGCCATAGAAGATCTCATATTTGATGTCGGGGTGGTCGAGCCCGATGCGCACGAGCTGCGCCGTGTCGTCGGGGCTCAGCCAGATCGCGAGGCGGCGATGATCGAGCGGCACGTCGCCGAAATTGCCGATGCGCAGGCATGTGACGCGCATGCCGTGCTTGTCGGCATAGAGCGAGCCGAGCGCTTCGCCGAACACCTTGCTGACGCCGTAGCGCGAGTCCGGCCGCGCCGTGACGTCAGTGCCGATGCGATGACGCCGCGGATAGAAGCCGACGGCATGGTTCGACGACGCAAAGACGATGCGCTTGACTTTCGCTTTTCGCGCCGCCTCGAAGACGTTGTAGCAGCCGATGATGTTGGCGTTGAGGACCGTCGGCCAGTCGCCTTCGACCGATTGGCCGCCCATGTGCACGATGCCGTCGACGCCGTCGACGATCTTCTCGACCGCGGCCATGTCCGAAAGATCGGCGGCGATGAATTCCTCGTCGCTCTTGAGATCCTTCGGCTTGTTCAAATCACTCAGGCGCAGCGACGGGTAAGCGCCTTTGAGCTTCTGGCGCAGGCTGGTGCCGATGCCGCCGGCCGCGCCGGTGATCAAAACCGTTTTCATTGCAAGATCCGCTTTACGAGTGGTGACAGTGAAGGTGGAGAGGCCGCGCGCTCACACGGAGCTGGCGAGCTTGCGGTAGCGGTTCCGGCTCTTGAGGAGGTGGCTCCGCATCGCCGCGCGTGCTTGCGTGACGTTGCGCGCCTCGATGGCGTCGAGGATGAGCCGGTGCTCCTTCTGGAAGGTCCGCAGGGCCGCGGTACGCTGCGTCCCACCCGATGTCAAATTGATCGTTTGCCGCGGGATGATGAAACGTCCGAGATATTCGAGGAAGCGCAGGAATTTCGGGTTGCCGGTCGCTTCCGCGATGCTGCAGTGGAACGCGAAATCCTGATCGATCCCGAGCTCGCCCCGCTCGATCGCGAGATCGATCGTATTGTAGGCATCGGTGATCTTCTGCACGCCGCTTTTCGACGCGCGCTCGGCGGCGAAGCCGGCCGCCTCGATCTCGACCCCGGTGCGCAGTTCCATCACCTGCAGCACCTCTGAGATCGATTCCAGCCCGTCGAGCTCGATGCGGAACGGCCGCCGCGCATTGTTGGCGACGAACGCGCCGACGCCTTGCCGGGTTTCGACGAGCCCTTCCGCGCGCAGCGCAGCGACGGCTTCGCGCACCACCGTGCGGCTCACGCCCATGGCGGCGATCATCTCCTGCTCGGTCGGCAGCCGCGCGCCGGGCGCGAGCTTTCCGCTGACGATCTGCGCGGTGAGCTGCTGCACGCACTCATGCGTCAGGCTCTGCCGCGCCTCCAGCGGGCGCAAACGGGGAAAATCCGGCCCGGAGGCCTTCTGCGTTGCTCTTGACACTTACGCGTACCGGCTCAAAGATATGGTTATCATATGACTGTCGTTTCTCTTTAGCAGAGATTTCTGAACAAGGAAATCTGCGATCGGGCACCGCAGCGGCGGCACCATATCAGAGCCAGGGGAGCGAAATGAAACATCTCAGTATGTGCATCGTCGCGGCATGTCTTAGCGCCGCCACGCTCGGCGTCGCGACGCCGGCTTTCGCGCAGCAGAAACTGGTGCTGAAAGCATCCGACGTTCATCCCGCCGGATACCCGACGGTCGTCGCTGTCGAGAGCCTCGGCAAGAAGCTCGCGGAGGCGACGAACGGCCGCCTCACGGTCCAGATGTATCCGTCGATGCAACTGGGCGGCGAGAAGGAGGCGATCGAGCAGGCGCAGGTCGGCGCCATTCAGCTGGCGCGCGTCAGCGTCGGCGCGCTTGGCCCCGTCGTCGACGACCTCAACGTCTTCAACCTTCCGTTCCTGTTCCGCAACACCGCCCACATGCAGAAGGTGATCGACGGGCCGATCGGGCAGGAGTTGCTGGACAAGGTGACCAACAATCCGAAGGCGGGGCTCGTTGGCCTCTGCTGGATGGATGCCGGCGCCCGCAATATGTACGACACCAAGAAACCCATCCACACGATGGCCGACCTCAAGGGCATGAAGGTCCGCGTCATGGGCAACCCCATGTTCGTCGACATGATGAATGCGCTCGGCGGCAATGGCGTGTCGATGGGCTACGATCAGGTCTTCAACGCGCTGCAGACCGGTGTGGTGGACGGGGCGGAGAACAATCCGCCGAGCTTCGTCTTCGACAACCACTACACGGTCGCAAAATTCTACACGCTGACCGAGCACCTCATCGTCCCGGAAATCCTCGTCTTCTCGAAACGCACGTGGGATGGGCTTTCGAAGGACGACCAGGCGCTGCTCAAGAAGCTCGGCCGCGAGGCGCAGCTCGAAGAGCGCGGGCTCTGGATGAAGTACGAGCAGCAGGCGATGGATAAGGCGAAGGCCGCCGGCATCCAGATCATCGAGGTCGCCGACAAGAAGCCGTTCCAGGATGCGGTGAAGCCGGTCTGGGATAAATACGCGCCGAAATTCGCCGATACCATCAAGCGCATCAACGATGTGAAGTAGCGGCGGCGCGCCGGCAAAGACCGGCGCTGCCGGCGGTGATTTCCGCCGGGCATGGGGAGACGGCGATGGCGGCTGCGTTTCGGCGTGCGATGGATGGTCTCTATTTCCTGTGCGTCGTGCTCGCGGGGACGGCGCTCGTCTTGATCTCCGCCGTCATTCCCTGGGCCGTCTTCACGCGCTACGTGCTCAACCAGGCGGCATCGTGGCCTGAGCCCGCGGCCGTGCTTCTCACCATCGTGCTCACGTTCTTTGGCGCGGCGGCGTGCTACCGGCTCGGGCTGCACATGAATGTCGGGCTCGCCCGGAGCCTGTTTCCGCAGAGCATGCAGCGCATTCTCGACTTTTGCGTCGAGCTTCTTATGGGCACCATCTCGCTCTTCATGCTGATCTGGGGCGTGAAGCTCGTCGAGGCCACCTGGTACAATTCGATCGCCGACTTCCCCGCGCTGTCCGTCGGCGTGACCTATCTTCCCATTCCCGCCGCCGGTGCGATCACGCTCCTGTTCGTGATCGAGCATCTGACGATCGGCAGGCCGGTCGATACGCTCGGCGACGCGCATGCGCCGGCCGCGTTTGACTGATCGCAGGGGCCAGAGAGCGCCATGGACCTCCTTGTCTTAGTCGGCACGCTGTTCGTCTGCTTCGCGATCGGCGTGCCGATCGCCTATTCGCTCGGCGTCGCTGCGCTCGCCGGAGCGCTCTGGATCGGCATTCCGCCCGAGGCGGTGATGCTCAAGATTTCCGACGGCGTCAGCAAGGTGGCGATGCTGACCATCCCGTTTTTCGTGCTGGCCGGCGCGATCATGGCGGAAGGCGGGATGGCGCGGCGGCTCGTCGCCTTCGCCAACGTCTTGATCGGGGTCGTGCGTCTGCGCGGCGGCCTCTCGGCCGTCAATATCGTCGCCACGACCTTCCTCAGCGGCATCTCGGGGTCGTCGGTTGCCGACACCTCGGCGATCGGCTCGGTGATGATCCCGCAGATGGAGAAGGTCGGATATCCGCGGCCGTTTGCGACCAACGTGACGATCAGCGCGTCGGTGCAGGCGATCCTTGTTCCGCCGAGCCACAATGCGGTCATCTACTCGCTGGCGACGGGCGGCGCGATTTCCATCACCAGCCTCTTCATGGCCGGGATCGTGCCGGGGCTGCTGCTCGGCCTCGCGCTCATCCTGCTGTGCATCGTGATCGCCTATCGTAACGGTCATCCGACCGGAACGGCGGTTCCGTTGAAGGATGCGATCCGCATCTCGATCGAGGCGCTGTGGGGCCTCGTCACCATCGTCATCATCATCGGTGGCATTCTGGCCGGCGTCTTCACCGCGATCGAGGCCGGCGCCGTCGCGACCTTATGGGCCTTCTTCGTGACGATGTTCATCTATCGCGACTATCGCTGGCGCGATCTGCCGCAACTCGTGCATCGGACGTTGAAGACCGTCGCCATGGTCATGACGCTGATCGCGTTCGCCTCGAGTTTCGGCTACGTGATGGCGCTGATGCAGTTGCCGGCGAAGATCACGGCGTTCTTCCTCACGCTTTCGCACGACAAGCATGTGATTCTGCTGCTGATCAATGTGATGCTGCTGGTACTGGGCTGCCTGATGGATATGGCGCCGCTCATTCTGATCTGCACGCCGATCCTGCTGCCGGTCGTGACGAGCCTCGGCGTCGATCCCGTTCATTTCGGGATGATCATGCTGCTCAATCTGGGGATCGGCCTGCTGACGCCGCCGGTCGGCGCCACATTGTTCGTCGGCTGCGCCGTCGGCCGCGTCACGCTCGAAGAGGTCATGCGCGGCATCTGGCCGTTCTACGCCGTGATGATTGCCGTGCTGATGCTGGTGACCTACGTGCCGTGGTTCTCGCTATGGCTGCCGGCCTTGGTGCTGCATTAGGCACCGCCGCGCTCGTCGACGCGCGACCGTGAGTCGCGATCAGCGCCTTGGCCTTGCCGCGCCGGCGCTCCGGCGGTTTGCGGCAGTGCCGCTTTGCTCGCGGCCGGCGATCTGCTCGGCGAGCTCCACGAGCGACTGGCGCACGCCCGAAGTCTCGATCGTCGCGTAGGCGCGCAACAGCCTTACCGCTCCTGCGGTCTTCAGGAAGCTTAGTGCTTCGCTCGCGCCGTCATGGCCGTCGGCGCCCGGCTTGGCGCCGGTGTCGAGAAAGAAACCGACGGGGACGCCGAGGATTTCGCTGATGCGGATGAGCCGTCCCGCTGCGACGCGATTGGTGCCTTTTTCGTATTTCTGCACCTGCTGAAACGTGATGCCGAGCCGGTCGCCGAGTTCCTCTTGCGACATGTTGCAGATCAGCCGCTGCGCGCGAATGCGCTGCCCGACTTCGCGATCACGCGGATCGGGAGATCGCGTGTTCTGATTGCGCTGCGTGGGAGACTTCCCCGATTGCTTCTTAACCATGTCGTCCAAGCCCGCCATGCGATTTGTGGTAATATTACGCACCTAAACAACCTATAGTTCTCACCGCGCGTACAGCGTGCGAAGCTGTACCGCATAATGATCCGCGCAGCATTTCAATCTTCTTTGGCTTTTTATGGATCGATGTGGACGATGGTTGCGGCTCTATCGAACAGAGACCGAACGGCGTCAATCGGCCGACGTCGCGCCGCGTAGTCTTCTATGCCCGAACCTTAGGCAATCGTTACACCGCCATCCGCAACGATGACCTGCCCGGTGATGAAGCTCGCCGCAGGTGATGCAAGGAAGGCGGCGATCGGTCCGATCTCGTGCGGCTCGCCGATGCGCCGCAGCGGCGTCTGCGCATTGCGGGCGGCGAGATTGTCGGGATTCTCCCAGAGCGCCCGCGCGAAGTCGGTCTTGACGAGGCCCGGTGCAATGCAGTTCACGCGCACATTCTTCGGCCCCCATTCCACCGCGAGGTTGCGCGCCAATGCAAAGTCTGCGGCCTTGGAGATTCCGTACACGCCGAGCACGCCGGTCCCGCGAATGCCGGCGATCGAAGAGACGATGACGACCGCGCCGTCGCCACGTGCGGCCATCTCCGGAATGACGAGGTTGCAGAGCCACAGATTGCTCTTCACGTTCGAGCCCATGACCTTGTCGAACGCTTCGTCGGGCAGGTCGGCGAGGGGGCCGTAGACCGGGTTGACCGCCGCATTGCAGACCAGGATGTCGATGCGGCCGAAGCGCGTGCGCGATTCCTCAACCAGCGTCTCGACCTCGTCTTTGCGCGAGATGTTGCAGGGAATGACCGCAGCTTCGCCGCCCGCTGCAACGATCCCTGCGGCCACCGCTTCGCACGCATCGGCCTTGCGGCTCGAGACGACGACCTTGGCGCCGAGGCTCGCCATCGTTTCGGCGATGGACCGGCCGATACCGCGGCTGGACCCGGTGATGACCGCAACCTTCCCGGTGAGATCGAACGGCGTTGTCATGCTTCGCCTCAATGCTTGGGCGCGTTGCTGTCGGCGCGATACTTCTTGAGCTCGAGCTTGGCGATGGTCTCGCGATGCACCTCGTCCGGGCCGTCCGCGAGGCGCAGCACGCGCGAGCGCGCATAGGCATAGGCGAGGTGGAAGTCCTGGCTCACGCCGCCGGCGCCGCAGACCTGGATGGCGCGGTCGACGACCTTCTGCGCCACGTTCGGCGCCACGACCTTGATCATGGCGATCTCCGCGCGTGCGGCCTTGTTGCCGACCGTGTCCATCATCTGCGCCGCCTGCAGCGTGAGAAGCCGCGCCTGGTCGATCTCCATGCGCGATTCGGCGATCCAATGCCGCGTCACGCCTTGCTCGGCGATGGTCTTGCCGAACGCGGTGCGCGAGACCGCGCGCTGGCATAGCGTTTCGAGGGCGCGCTCGGCGACGCCGATCGAGCGCATGCAATGATGGATGCGCCCGGGGCCGAGACGGCCCTGCGCGATCTCGAAGCCACGGCCCTCGCCCAGCAGAATGTTGGACACCGGCACGCGCACGTTTTCGAACGACACTTCGGCATGGCCGTGCGGCGCGTCGTCATAGCCGAAAACGTTCAGCGGCCGGATCACCGTGACGCCCGGCGTTTCCATCGGCACGAGGATCATCGATTGCCGCCGGTACGGCTCTGCATTGGGATCGGTGAGCCCCATGAAGATCGCGATCTTGCAGCGCGGGTCCATGGCGCCGGAGGTCCACCACTTGCGCCCGTTGATGACGTAGTGATCGCCGTCGCGCTTGATCTCGGAGCGGATATTGGTCGCGTCAGATGAAGCGACGGCAGGCTCCGTCATCGCGAAGCAGGAGCGGATTTCGCCGGCCATCAGCGGCTTCAGCCATGTCTCTTTCTGCTCCGCGCTGCCATAGCGCGCGATCGTCTCCATGTTGCCCGTGTCGGGCGCCGAGCAGTTGAACGGCTCCGGACCGATCGGTGAGCGCCCCATCACCTCGCAAAGATGTGCGTATTCGACGTTGGTGAGCGACTCGGAAAACTCTTCCTTTGGCAGGAACAGGTTCCAAAGCCCGGCGCCCTTCGCCTTGGCCTTGAGCTCGTTCATCAGCGGCGGCACATGCCAACGGCTCGGTAACGCATCGAGCTGGCGCTCGAATTCCGCCTCCGCCGGATAGATGTGCTCGTCCATGAACGCGGTGACCCGCTGGCGCAGGTCCTCCGCACGTTTCGAGAGGGGAAAAAGCATCAGCGTCTCCTCGACAGGCCAAATGTCAGATGATTCCTCCGGCCTCGGCGAGGCGGGAGAGATGATGGTCGGCGTCACCGAACAGCGTGTCGATCATTGTGACGCGCTTGAAGTAGTGGCCGACCTTCAGTTCCATGGTCATGCCGACGCCGCCATGCAACTGCACGGCCTGTTCGCCGACGAATTTTCCTGAACGGCCGATCTGCGCCTTGGCCGCGGAGATGATCTTGCTTCGTGCGGCCGGATCGGCGTCTTGCGCGGTCATGGCGGCGAGCATGGCCATGCTGCGCGCCTGCTCGAGGGCGACGAACATATCGACGGCGCGATGCTGCAAGGCCTGGAAGCTCCCGATGGTGACGCCGAACTGCTTGCGCGTCTTGAGATACTCGACGGTGAGCGCATGCATCGCCTCCATGGCGCCGACCGCCTCGGCGCAGAGCGCCGCGCGCGCTTCGTCGACCACGCGCTCGATCAAAGGCAGTGCGGCATCGGCTTTGCCGATCAGCGCATCGCGCGGCAAAGCGACCTGCGCGAATGAAATCTCCGCCGCGCGCTGCCCATCCTGCGTCGGATAACCGCGGCGGGAGACGCCGGCTGCCTTGGCGTCGACAAGGAAAAGGCTGATGCCGTTGCGCTCGCGCTGCGCGCCGGAGGTTCGTGCGGCGACGACAAGCTGGTCGGCGCTGTCGCCATGCAGGACGAGGCTCTTCTCGCCCTCGAGAATCCAGCTGTCGCCGGACGCCTTCGCCGTCGTCTTCACGTCGGCAAGGTTGTAGCGCGACTGACGTTCCGCTTGCGCGAAGGCGAAGCGCAGGCTCCCATCGGCGATTTTCGGCAGGATGGCATCTTTCTGCGCTGCCGATCCGCCATGGCGGACGAGGCCACCGCCGAGTACAACGGTCGCAAGATAAGGCTCGAGCGCGAGTGCGCTACCCAGCGCCTGCATCACGATCATGGTGCCGACACCGCTGTCGCCGATGCCGCCATGCGCGTCGTCGAACGAAAGGCCGAGCAAGCCCAGCTCTGCGTATTGCCGCCAGAGTTCAATGCTGAAGCCTTCCGGCGCCTTGGCGTAGTCCTTGCGGCGATCGAAATCGTAGCGGTCGGCCATCAACCGCGCGACACTGTCCTTGAGAAGCTGCTGCTCTTCGCTGAGATCGAAGTCCATGGGTCAATGCGCTCTGATATTTTCAGGGAGCTGCAGTCGCCCGTGATGGTCATCATCCGCGAAGGCGGATGATCCAGTACTCACTGACATGTCGTGAGCCGCGAACTTACGGGGTACTGGATGCCCGCTTTCGCGGGCATGACAGCGGAGGGCAATGCGCTCTCGATCCACGCTCACAGCCCCAAAATCGCTTTGGCGATAATGTTCTTCTGGATCTCGTTCGAGCCGCCGTAGATCGAAACCTTGCGGTAGTTGAAATAAGTCGGTGCGATCGGTCCCGCCCAGTCCGGGCCGACGGGCGGCTCGTTCCAGCCGGCGTCCTGGTCGGCCTGATAGGGCAGGGCATAGGGACCGACGACATCCATCAGCAGTTCCGTCGTCGCCTGCTGCAATTCGGAGCCCTTGATCTTGAGGATCGAGGAGGCCGGGTCCGGCCGGCCTTTTTCGCGCTTGCCTTCCGCCGCGACGACGCGCAGCTGCGTCATCTCCAGCGCCTTGAGCTCGATCTCCATCGCCGCGAGCTTTTCGCGGAAGCGCGGATTGTCGAGGATCGGCCGTTCGCCGTCGAATTCCTTCGCCGCGAGTTCCTTGATGCGGCGGATGCGATGCTTCGACATGCCGATGCGCGCGATACCGATGCGCTCATTGCCGAGCAGGAATTTGGCGTAGTTCCAGCCCTTGTTCTCCTGGCCGACGAGGTTCTTTGCCGGCACGCGCACGTCGTCAAAGAACACCTCGTTGACCTCGCGCCCGCCGTCGATCGTCTGGATCGGCCGGACGGTGATGCCCTTCGTCTTCATGTCGATGAGGAGGAATGAGATGCCTTCTTGGCGTTTCGCCGCATTCGGATCGGTGCGCACGAGGCAGAAGATCCAGTCGGCATATTGCGCGAGCGTCGTCCACGTCTTCTGCCCGTTGACGACGTAATGGTCGCCGTCGCGCTTCGCGGTGGTCTTGAGCGAGGCGAGGTCGGAGCCGGCACCCGGTTCCGAGAAACCCTGGCACCACCAGTCGTCGATATTGCGAATGCGCGGCAGGAAGTGCGCCTTCTGCTCCTCGTTGGCGAAGGTGTAGATCACCGGGCCGACCATGTTGACGCCGAACTGCAGCGGCTGAGGCGCCGGCGTCGACTGCATCTCTTCGAGGAAGATGTATTGCTGCATCGGCCTCCAGCCCGTCCCGCCATACTCAACCGGCCAGAATGGCACCGCCCAGCCCTTGGCGTTGAGGATGCGCTGCCAGGTGACGATGTCGTCCTTCACCAGCGCGCGGCCTTCGTCCATCTTGGTGCGGATGTCTTTCGGCAGCGCGCTGTCGAAGAACGCACGCACCTCCTTGCGGAAGGCGATCTCCTCGTCGGTGAAGCGCAGGTCCATTGACCATCCTCCGCTCCGTCATGGCCGGGCTCGTCCCGGCCATCCACGTCTTCCCTTGCGTCAAGGCCAATAAGACGTGGATGCCCGGCACAAGGCCGGGCATGATGGGTAATGACTATTGGTAGATCTCGAACAACCCGGCGGCGCCCATGCCGCCGCCGATGCACATCGTCACGACCGCGTGCTTCGCCTTGCGCCGGCGTCCTTCGATCAGGATGTGTCCCGTTAGACGCGCGCCGCTCATCCCGAAGGGATGGCCGATCGAGATGCCGCCGCCGTCGACATTGTAGATGTCGGGATCGATGCCGAGGCGGTCGCGGCAATAGAGGCATTGGCTGGCGAAGGCTTCGTTGAGCTCCCACAGATCGATGTCGTCGATCTTGAGGCCATGGCGCTGCAGGAGCTTGGGTACGGCGAAGACCGGCCCGATGCCCATCTCGTCCGGCTCGCAGCCGGCGACCGCGAAACCGACGAAGCGGCCCATCGGCTTGAGCCCGCGCCGTGCGGCTTCGTCCGCCGCCATGACGACACTGACGGACGCGCCGTCGGACAACTGGCTCGCATTGCCGGCGGTGATGTAGCCGCCTTCGCGCACGGGCTTGAGCGCCGCCAGGCCTTCGGCGGACGTGTCCGGGCGATTGCCCTCGTCCTTCGTCAGCGTCACCGGTTCGGTGGTCTCTTCCTTGGTGTCCTTGTTGACGACCTTCTTCGTGGTCGGCAGCGGCACGATCTCGTCGTCGAACTTGCGCGCCTGCTGCGCGCTCGCCGTGCGTCGCTGGCTTTCGAGCGCGAAGGCATCCTGCGCCTCGCGCGAGACCTTGTAGCGCGCGGCGACGATGTCGGCGGTTTCGATCATCGGCATCCACATTTCGGGCTTATGCTTCTTCAGCCACTCCTCATAGACCGGCGTGCGCTGGTCGTTGACGAGGCTGCAGCTCTCGAGCCCGCCGGCGACGATCGTCGTCGCTTCGCCGGTCATGATGCGCTGCGCGGCCATCGCGATGGTCTGCAGCCCCGAGCTGCAGAAGCGGTTGACGGTGACGCCTGGCACCGTGACCGGCATCCCGGCGCGGATCGCGGAGAGGCGCGCGATGTTATGTCCCGTCGCGCCCTGCGGCACGCCGCATCCCATGACCACGTCGTCGACTTCGCCCGGTTCGAGCTTCGCGCGCTCCATCGCATGCTTGATGACGTGCCCGCCCATGGTCGCGCCATGGGTCATATTGAATGCGCCACGGCCGGCTTTGCCGATCGGCGTGCGGGCGGTGGAGACGATGACGGCTTCTTGCACAGGGGCCTCCTTGGTGTCGCGGCGAAATCAAGCCGCGGATTTCTTCGTTTCGGTGAGCGAGGCGAACGTCGCGTTCGCATCGGCGAGTCGCTTGAGCATCGCGCCGGGTTCGAGACGCGGATCGTTCGCGCGCTTGGCATACACGGCGAGCCGGTCGCGGATATAGGGCAGGCCGACCTGATCGGCGTAGAACATCGGGCCGCCGCGCCAGACCGGCCAGCCATAGCCATAGACCCAGATCACATCGATGTCGCTCGGGCGTTGCGCGATGCCTTCTTCGAGAATTTGCGCGCCCTCGTTGATCATCGGGAAGATCAGCCGCTCGACGATCTCCTTCTTGTCGATCGTCCGGCGCGTGACGCCGAGCCTCTTCGACGCGGCGACGATGATCGCTTCGACTTCCGGGTCGGGCTGCGGCGTGCGCGATCCCGGATTGTAGATATAGAAGCCGCGCCCGGTCTTCTGGCCGTACCGTCCGAGGTCGGCGATGGCGTCGGCGATCTCCGCGCGCACGCCGAGCGCCTTGCGCGCCCGCGCCCCGACGTCGAGGCCGGCGAGGTCGCTCATCGCGAACGGCCCCATCGGGAAGCCGAATTCGGTGATCGCGCCGTCGACCTCGTGTGGCAATGCGCCTTCAATCAGCATGCGCTCCGCCTCGATCGAACGCGCCCGCAGCATGCGGTTGCCGACGAAACCGTGACACACGCCGACGATCGCGGGCACCTTGCCGATCTTGCGCCCGACGGCGATCGTGGTCGCCAGCACGTCCGGCGCCGTCGCCTTGCCGCGAACGATCTCGAGGAGACGCATCACGTTTGCGGGGCTGAAGAAATGCGTGCCGAGCACCGATGCCGGCCGTGACGTGGATTGCGCGATGACATTGACGTCGAGGTAGGAGGTGTTGGTCGCGAGAATCGCGTTCGGCTTGGCGATCTTGTCGAGGCGGCCGAACACGTCCTTCTTGATGTCCATTTCCTCGAACACCGCTTCGATGATGAAGTCGGCATCCTTCAGCGCATTGAAGTCGGTGGTGCCGGTCATCAGCCCGATGCGCTTCTCCACATCGCCCGCCGGTAATCCGCCGCGCTTCGCGCTCGCCTCGTAGTTCTTGCGGATGATGCCGAGGCCGCGCTGCAAGGCTTCGTCAGAGGTCTCGACGATCGTCACCGGAATGCCCGCATTGGCGAAGCACATGGCGATGCCGCCGCCCATGGTCCCTGCGCCGATCACCGCCGCCTTTTCGATGTCGCGCGGCTTGATGCCGGCCGGCATGTCCGCGACTTTCGCGGCCTCGCGCTCGGCGAAGAAGATATAGCGCTGCGCCTTCGACTGGTCGCCGGCGACGAGCTCGCGGAAAATCGCACGCTCGCGCTCCAGCCCTTGGTCGACCGGCATCGTGAAGGAGTTGCGCACGGATTCGACGCAGGCGACCGGCGCGCGAAGGCCGCGCAGCCGCGCCGTGAGCGCTGCCGCGGCTTCGTCGAACGCCTTCGGGTCCTTGCGCGTCGCCGCGAGCTTGTCGTCTTGATCGCGCAGACGCCGCAGCGGCTTCTTCTCCGCGACGAGCTTGCGCGCAAAGGCGACGGCGCCTTGCAGCAAGTCGCCCTCAACGATCTCATCGATAAGGCCGATCGCGAGCGCCTTCTTCGCCGGGATCATCTCGCCGGTGACGATCATGCGCACGGCTTCTTCGGGGCCGATCGCGCGCGGGAGAAGCTGCGTGCCGCCGGCGCCCGGCAAGATGCCGAGCTTGACTTCCGGCAGGCCCATGCGCGCGCCGGCGTCGCTGACGCGATAGTGGCAGGCGAGCGTCAGCTCGAGCCCACCGCCAAGCGCGGTGCCATGGATGGCGGCGACGACCGGCTTGCTCATGCCCTCGATGATCGCGCAGACGTCCTTGAGGATCGGAGAAACCGGCGGCTTGCCGAATTCGGTGATGTCCGCGCCGGCGACGAAAGTGCGGCCCGCACACGCGATGACGACGGCTTTCGTGCCCTTGTCGGCGTCGGCTTTTGTGAGGCATTCGGCGAGCCCCGCGCGCACCGCGTGGCGCAAAGCATTGACCGGCGGATTGTCGATCGTGATGACGGCAACGTCGCCGTCATTGCGGAGCGCGACAACGTTCGCGTCTTTGGAAGATTGATCGGCCATACGCCTCTCCCACTCTGCACTATGAGGATTTTAGCTCTTGTAGCACGTGTAGCACGTTCCGCAGCGCGGCGTTGAAGGCGTCCGCGCCTTCGTATTGCACCCAGTGTCCGATGCCGTTGATGACATGGAACGGCGCGCCTGGACGCAGCCGCCGCAGAAAATCCCGGCGCTCGTCGAGATGCGGTGTGACGGTGACATCGTGCTCGCCCCATATGCCCGCGAGCGGCGCGGTGGCGTGGGGCAGCGTGTCGGCCAAAGGGCTCGCGCCGCGTGAGAAGCCACGCGTGCGCAGCCGCGTGCGCTCGGCATTGCGCTGCTGCAGATAGAGTGCGAGGTCGTCGACTTTCGCCGGATCGTGGATCATGAGCGCGGTGAGGTTCGCCCGATGCGCTTCGCGCCGCGCGTTCGCGTCGGTCAGCGCCCGCCATGAATGCATCGCCACGGGACGCCGCCGCAAGCCCATCCCGACCGCGCCGACGAGAATGAGCGCCGCGACATGCGACGCCAGGTCGCGTGCGAGATAGCCGCCCACCATGCTGCCGAAGGAAAATCCGATGATCGTCGCGCGTTCGCGGCCGAGAATTTCCGGCAGGTGTCGTGCGACGCGTTCGGCGACGCGCGCGGTCGAGTCGATCGAATTGTCGTAGTCGGAGTCCCCGAAGCCGGGAAGGTCGGGCGCGATCACCCGATGATCGCGCGCGAGGTCGGGGATTGTCCGGATCCAATGCGTCCAGGAGCCGGCGCCGCCATGGAGGAAAAGGAGAGGAGGGCCCTCGCCCCAGATGCGCCAGGCGATGCGCTGGGTGTTTTCGCCGGTGAATTGAAGCTTCGCGCGGTGCTCCAGCGCGCCCACCGTCTGCGCCGGCGTCGCCCGCGGCGTCATGAGATTCACGCTGGCGCCTCGTATCCCATCCAAAGTTTCGCAGTGCGAAACCGCGTTTTGCAATTTGACGAGGACGCTAGAAAATGGTGCAGTCACTGTCAACGCGAGCGGAGTATCGAGCTTGCTGGATGTCGTGCGCACCGACGCTTCGGCCACAGACCGCGCAGCGGAAACGCGCCGTTATGCCCTCGATGATCGCAAGTTCGTGACGGCCCTGGCGCGCGGGCTCGATGTCCTCAGCGCGTTCACGCCGAGCGATGGCCTCCTTGGCAATCAGGAGATCGCGGCGCGCACCGGCTTGCCCAAGCCGACAGTGTCGCGCCTGACCTACACGCTGACGAAGCTCGGCTACCTCGCGCATGTCGAGCGCTTCGGAAAATATCAGCTTGCCCCCGGCGCGATTTCCATCGGCTACACGGCCCTCGCGAATATGGGCATCCGCAATATCGCGCGGCCG
Organism: Variibacter sp.; assembly: GCA_050187875.1. GTDB lineage: Bacteria > Pseudomonadota > Alphaproteobacteria > Rhizobiales > Xanthobacteraceae > JAFKKS01. Next base: position 94,803 of record JBFWXB010000003.1, on the reverse strand, counting down.
CTGATGCAGAAGCTTGCCGACGACATGTCGGCGTCGGTCGCGCTCGGCGCCTATGACCGCCATAGCGTTCTCTACGTCGAATACTGCACGTCGAATTCACCCGTGGCGCTGCGCCTCGAAGTGGGCTCGCGTATTCCCATGGCGACGACGTCGGCGGGGCGTGCGCTGTTGGCGGTTCTGCCGGCGTCGGTTCGCGACGCCATTCTCGACGACATCGCGCGCACGGACAGGAACAACTGGCCGCACCTCAAGGACGCGATCGAGCGCGCGGCGCTGGATTTGACGGACCGCGGCTTCGCGATTTCGGCGGGGGACTGGTATCCCGATGTCAACGCCGCCGCGGTGCCGCTCATTCCGCCCGATGGCTCGGGCGCTTTCGCGCTCAATTGCGGCGCGCCGGCGTTTCGCCTTTCGCGCGAGCGGCTGATCAATGAAGTCGGCCCGCAACTTGTGGAGACCGCATACAAGATCGAACGTCTTCTGGGGGGAGAAGCCGGCGCGTGGCGTCGGACAATAAAACAAGAAACAAGCGTCAAGGGAGGAACGCGTGACATGGGCAACGAACGGGGTGGCAACGAACGAGGCGACAGCCGAGCGAGCGGACAGCAGGACTCTGCCGCGTAGCTGCGGCGCAGTGGTGGGTGCTGCCGCGGTGTCGCAGGCGACGCCGATGCTCGTGGTGCGCGAGCTCACGATCCGCTTCGGCGGCATCGTCGCGCTCGACAAGGTTTCGTTTGCCATCGGCGCCGGCCAGATACTCGGTCTGATCGGCCCGAACGGTGCCGGCAAGACGACCTTGTTCAATTGCGTGAGCCGCCTCTACACGCCGACCTCCGGCGACATCGTCTTCAACGGGACGAGCCTGCTCGGCAGTCCCGCGCACAGGATCGCGCAGCTCGGCGTCAACCGCACCTTCCAGAACCTCGCGCTCTTCCGCAGCATGTCGGTCGTCGACAACATCCGTGTCGGCGCGCATGCGCACAGCACGGGCGATTTTCTCAGCGACGCTTTGCGGTTGCCGCGCTGCCGGCGCGAGCAGCGGGCGATCGATGCGCGCGTCGCGGCGCTGCTGACCGATCTCGACCTCGAGGCCGTGGCGCATCGCTGCGTCGCCGATCTCCCGACAGGAACGCAGAAGCGCGTCGAGCTCGCCCGCGCGCTTGCCGGTGAGCCGAAGCTCCTTCTGCTCGATGAGCCGGCGGGCGGCCTCAATCACAACGACGTCGAAGAGCTCGGCCGCACCATCAAGGGCATCCGCGATCGCCATGGTGTCACGGTGCTGCTTGTCGAGCATCACATGAACCTCGTGATGTCGGTGTCGGATTGCGTCGTCGCGCTCGATTTCGGACGCAAGATTGCCGAGGGCACGCCGGCGCAGGTGCGCGCGGACCCCGAAGTCATCCGCGCCTATCTCGGGAGCGCCGCCGCATGAGCGACACGCTTCTCTCCGTCCGCAACCTGCGCGCCTATTACGGCAGCCTGCAGATTCTGCACGGCCTCGACTTCGCCATTGCGGACGGCGGCGTCACGACGCTCCTGGGCGCGAACGGCGCCGGCAAGACCACGACCTTGCGCGCGCTCACGGGCATGGTGCGCGCGCGCGGCGAAATCATTTTCGCCGGCCATTCGATCGTCGGGCTTGCGACCGAGGACATCGTGCGGCGCGGCATCGCGCATGTGCCGGAGGGGCGCGGCACGTTCACGCGGATGACGGCGGAGGAGAACCTTCACCTCGGCGCCATGACGCGCAGCGACCGGCAGGGCATCGCCCAGGATATCGAGCGGGTTTACGCCTATTTTCCGCGCCTGGCGGAACGGCGGCATCAGCAGGCCGGTACGCTCTCCGGCGGCGAGCAGCAGATGCTCGCGATCGCGCGGGCCCTGATGCTGCGGCCGAAACTGATGCTGCTCGATGAGCCGTCATTCGGCCTCGCGCCGAAGATCGTCGAGGAGCTTTTCGGCATTCTGCGGCGTCTCAATCAAGAGGAAGGCGTCGCGCTGATGCTTGTTGAGCAGAACGCGGCGCTCGCGCTCGATCTCGCCGACCACGCCTATCTCATCGAGACCGGCTCGCTCGTCATGGCCGGGCCGGCGCACGAGATCGGCAGCGACGAGAACGTGCGCCGCGCGTATCTTGGATATTAGGACGGAACCATGGACCTCTTTCTGCACCAGGTTCTGGCGGGGCTCGCGACCGGCGGCATCTATGCCTGCATGGCGTTGGCGATCGTCATGATTTACCAGGCGATCGACCACTTGAACTTCGCGCAGGGCGAGATGGCGATGTTCTCGACGTTCATCGCCTGGCAGCTGATGCAATGGGGGCTGCCCTATTGGGTCGCCTTCGTCGCGACGGTGGTGATCTCGTTCGCCGCCGGAATCCTGTTGGAGCAGACCGTCCTGCGGCCGCTGCACGGCGCGCCGGTGCTCAGTCACATCGTCGTCTTCATCGCGCTGTTTGCGATCCTCAACAGCGCCGCCGGCTTCATCTGGGACTACACGGTGAAGCCCTTCCCGACGCCGTTCGGCACGCAGCCGCTATTGGGGCAAGGCCTGATGAGCGCCCATGACGGCGGCATGATCGCCGTGACGCTCATCATTCTCGTGCTGCTCTATCTGTTCTTCCGCCACACCCGCGTCGGGCTTGCCATGCGCGCCGCCGCGGCCAATCCCACGTCCGCGCGCCTCGTCGGCATTCGCGTCGGCTGGATGGTGGCGCTCGGCTGGGGCATGGCGGCGGCGATCGGGGCGGTGGCCGGCATGCTGATCGCGCCGGTCGTGTTCCTCGAGCCGAACATGATGATCAGCATCCTGCTCTACGGCTTTGCCGGCGCCGTGGTCGGCGGGCTGACGAGCCCGCTCGGCGCGGTGATCGGCGGATTTTCGGTCGGCGTGATCGAGAATCTCGCCGGCACGTTCATCCCTTATGTCGGGCGCGAGATGAAGCTCTCGATCGCGCTCGCGCTGATTGTCGCGGTGCTCACCGTGAAGCCGAGCGGCCTGTTCGGCCGCCGTGTGATGACGCGGGTGTAGCCATGACGCAGCAAAGCATCTCGCTGTCCGCACCCGCCACACTCGATCTCGCGAAGGCGGAGCGCGGCGCCTGGCCGGCCTGGAGCATCGTCCTCTTCCTCGTGATCGCGATCGTGCTGCCCTTCGTGCTGCGCAGCTTCGTCGTCTTCCAGCTCACCTTGGCGATGATCTACGCCATCGCCATCATCGGGCTCGTCCTGTTAACCGGAATCAACGGGCAGTTCTCGCTCGGCCACAGCGCCTTCTTCGGCATCGGCGCCTATGTGGCGGCAGTGCTGATGGATCAGGCCGGCCTCTCGTTCTATTGGACGCTGCCGGTCGCCGGCATCGTCTGCTTTGCCGTCGGTTTCCTTTTCGGCCTGCCGGCGCTGCGCCTCGAAGGCATCTATCTCGCGCTTGCGACCTTCGCGCTCGCGATCGCCATGCCACAGATCCTGAAATCCTCGCTGCTCGAGCAATGGACCGGCGGTGTCCAAGGCATCGTCCTCATCAAGCCGGATGCGCCGTTTGGGTTGCCGATCAGCTCCGACCAGTGGCTCTATTTCCTCACCCTCGTCATCGGCCTTGCGCTCGCCATCTGCGCGATGAACATCGTCAACAGCCGCACCGGCCGCGCGCTGATCGCCATCCGCGACAACCCGATTGCGGCGCGTGCGATGGGCATCGACATTTCGCTCTACAAGACGCTCACCTTCGGCGTCAGCGCGCTGTTCACCGGCATCGCCGGGGCGCTCAGCGGCGTGGCGATCCAGTTCGTCGCGCCCGACAGCTTCACCTTCAATCTCGCGATCGGCCTGTTCGTCGGTCTCGTCGTCGGCGGCGTGCAGTCGATTCCGGCCGCGCTGTTCGGCGGGCTCTTCGTTCTGTTCGTTCCCAATATCGCCGAGAGCGTTTCGAAGGGCCTCGCCGGCGCCGTTTACGGCGTCATCCTCATTCTCGTGATCTACATGATGCCGTCGGGCGCGGCGGGTTTCGCGCGCCTCGTGTGGGACAAGCTTTCAACCAAGGTCCGCAGAGCCGGACCGCGATGAAGGAGGGAGAAATGTCGCGTGGAATAGGGTTCTGCATGGCGCTCGGCCTCGGCGTTGCGCTCGCGGCGACGCCGGCGCTGGCGCAAAAGAAATACGACACGGGCGCAAGCGATACCGAGATCAAGATCGGCAACACCAATCCCTACAGCGGCCCTGCGTCCGCTTACGGCCTGATCGGCAAGACCATAGACGCCTACTTCAAGAAGGTGAATGCGGAAGGCGGCATCAACGGCCGCAAGATCAACTTCATCAGCTATGACGACGCCTATAGCCCGCCGAAAGCGGTCGAGCAGGTGCGTAAGCTCGTCGAGAGCGACGAGGTGCTCCTAGTCTTCCAGCCGCTCGGCACGCCGTCGAACACGGCGATCCAGAAATACATGAACGCGAAGAAGGTGCCGCAGCTCTTCGTCGCGACGGGCGCGACCAAATGGGGCGACTACAAGCACTTCCCGTGGACGATGGGCTGGCAGCCCACCTACCAGAGCGAGGGCCACATCTACGCGCAGTTCCTGCTCAAGAACCACCCGAACAGCAAGATCGCGATCCTCTACCAGAACGACGACTATGGTAAGGACTATGTGAAAGGCCTCAAGGACGGGCTCGGCGACAAGGCGAAGGCGATGATCGTCGCCGAGGCGCCGTACGAGACCTCCGATCCGACGGTCGATTCCCAGATCATCAACCTGAAAGCGTCGGGCGCCGACGTGTTCTTCAACGTCACGACGCCGAAATTCGCCTCGCAGGCGATCAAGAAGGCGGCGGAGATCGGCTGGAAGCCGATCCATCTCCTCAACAACGTCTCGCAATCGGTCGGCTCGGTTCTCAAGCCCGCAGGGCTTGAGAATGCGAAGGGCATCTACTCGACCTACTACCTGAAGGACGCGACCGACCCGCAATGGGACAACGACGCCGGCAAGAAGGATTGGCTCGCCTTCATGGACAAGTACTTCCCCGACGGCGACAAGACGTCGAGCTTCACCGTGTACGGCTACTCGGTGGCGCAGACGATGGCGCAGGTTCTCAAGCAGTGCGGCGACAATCTCACGCGCGAGAACGTCATGAAGCAGGCCGCAAGCCTCGACCTCGAGCTCGGCATGCTGCTGCCGGGCATCAAGATCAAGACGAGCCCGACGGACTTCTATCCGATCGAGCAGATGCAGGTGCAGCAGTTCAACGGCGAACGCTGGGTGCCCATCGGTGAAGTCATGAGCGGCGCCGTCGGCGGCTGAGGGCGCCTCTTTACCCTCCCCTGGAGGGGGAGGGTCGGCGAACATGCAAAGCATGTGAGCCGGGGTGGGGTGAAACTTCCGACAGATTTTCACCCCACCCCGCTCGCTTCGCTCGCGACCCTCCCCCTCCAGGGGAGGGTGAGAGCCGAGGCCTGCGTATGACCTACGCCGCCTGCGTCGATCCGGCGTCGATGAAGCCGCCGGATTGCCGCCGCCACAGCGACGCGTAATGGCCGCCGAGCCGCAGCAATTCGGCGTGGCTGCCTTGCTCGACGATGCGGCCGTGGTCGAGCACCACCAGACGATCCATCTGCGCGATGGTCGAGAGGCGATGCGCGATGGCGATCACCGTCTTGCCCGTCATCAGCGCGCCGAGGCTCGTCTGGATCGCCGCCTCGACCTCGCTGTCGAGCGCCGCCGTCGCCTCGTCGAGGATGAGCACCGGCGCATCCTTGAGGATCACCCGCGCGATGGCGACACGCTGGCGCTGCCCGCCGGAGAGCTTCACGCCGCGCTCACCGACCTGCGCGTCGTAGCCGCGCCGCCCGGCCCAGTCTTCGAGGTCGACGATGAAGTCGTGCGCATGCGCAAGCTTCGCCGCCTCGATGACCTGCACCTCGCTCGCGCCGGGCCGCCCGTAGCGAATGTTGTCCCGGATCGAGCGATGCAGCAGCGAGGTGTCTTGCGTCACCACGGAGATGTGGCTGCGCAAGCTTTCCTGCGTCACCATCGCGATGTCCTGCCCATCGATGAGGATGCGGCCGCCTTCGACGTCGAAGAAGCGCAGCAGCAGGTTGACGAGCGTCGACTTGCCGGCGCCGGAGCGGCCGATCAAGCCGATCTTCTCGCCCGGCCGCACCGTCAGCGTCAGCCCGTCGATCACGCCAACTTCACGCCCGTAGCCGAACTGCACGTCCTCGAAGCGCAGCTCGCCGCGCGTGACTTCGAGATCGGGCGCACGCAGCGGATCGGTGAGCGCGATCGGCCGCGCGATCGCCGCCATGCCTTCCTGCACCACGCCGATATTCTCGAAGATCTGCGTGACCTGGAAGGCGACCCAGCCGGCGACGTTCGCGATTTGCCACGTCAGCGGCAACGCCATCGCCACCGTGCCGACCTTCACCGCGCCCTGCATCCACAGCGCGATGGCGATCGCACCGGTCGCCGTGACGAGGAGCGCGTTCAGCGTCGAGAGGCAGAGGCTGAACAGCGTATTGAGCCGCGGCGAGGCGTGGAAGAGCCCGGTGTGCTCATCGACGCTCTCGCGGACATAGGCGTCCTCTTCACGCGCCCGCGCAAACAGCTTCACCGTCAGGATGTTGGTGTAGGTGTCGACGATGCGTCCGGTCAGGACGGATTTTGCCTCCGACATGTTGCGCGAGCGATCCCGCATGCGCGGGACGAACGCGCGCAACAAAACCAGATAGGCGAAGAACCAGAACGCGATCGGGATCGCGAGGTACAAGTCGGCCGACGCCAGCAGGATGAGCGCGCTGGTGCCGTAGACGAGGATGTACCAAACGCCGGTGATCAGCGCGACGAGGCTTTCCCGCACGGCCGGGCCGGTCTGCATCACCTTGTTGGCGATGCGTCCGGCAAAGTCGTTCTGGAAGAACGCCCAGGACTGGCGCGAGACATGCCAGTGGCTCTGCCAGCGGATCATGTTGCCGACATTCGCTGCGATCGCCTGGTTGGCGACGAGGTTCTGTCCCGTGATGGCGAGCGGGCGCGCGACGAGGATCAGCAGCGCCATCCCGACAAGCGCCCAGCCATGCTCCGCCAAGATGCGCTCAGGCGCGCTCGCGGTCACGAGCGTGACGATGCGCCCGATGAAGACGGGGATCATCGAATCGAGCACGGCGACCGTGAAGCCGACGACGAACAGCGCCGCCAGCAGAACCCTCGCTTGGCGCGCAAAGTGCCAATAGAAGGCGACGAGCCGCGCCGGCGGCTCGGTCTGCTCGGGCAGGGCCGTGGGTTGCAGGTATCGCTCGAAGCGCGTGAACATGGCGCCCTCCAACGGACGCGAAATCACCCGTCGGCGCCGAGGCGTCGCGGATTTTAATGAGACGGACAAATGGATGCGGCGGGTCTGCTAGAGGCGATTCTTGTTCGCATCGTGGCGGCGGCCAGCCTTGCATAGCAGCTTCTTGCGCGTGCGGCTCGGCATGGGGCGGTAGCGACTGAGTGTCATGCCCGCACTCGGGTCCGGCTTCGCCGGCCCGAGCACAGGCTCCGGCGGGCATCCAGTACGCCTGGGCTGAACTTTGAGTCGCGAGGCTGCGGAGTACTGGGTCCCCGCCTTCGCGGGGACGACCAGACGGAGGGAGGTGTTGTTGCCGCTTGTCCGCTGTGATCGCGGCGCTATCGTTCGCGGCGGGGGCGGCGCGAGGAGTGAAGACCATGACCGCCGCCGACGCGACCTATCCGCCCATCAACACGCTGAAGTCCGTCGCTGACGACGTCTGGATCGTCGACGGGCCGCTCATCCGTTTCGGCCCGCGCTTTTTGCAGATGCCGTTCCCGACGCGGATGACCATCGTCCGTCTCGCGAGCGAAGCCCTCTTTATCCATTCGCCGACCCCGCTCGTGCCGGAGCTCAAGGCCGCCGTCGATCGGATCGGTCGCCCGCGCTGGATCGTCGGCCCGAACCGCATCCATTACTCGTGGATCCCGCAGTGGCGCGCCGCCTATGGCGACGCCACGGTCTATCTCGCGCCGCGCATCAAGGAGCAGGCGGGCGGGCGCATCGATTTTGCGGCCGAGTCATTAAGCGGCGCGCGCGGCTATCCGTGGGACGCGGAGATCGAGACGCTGCCGGTCGCAAGCAGCTACATGACCGAGTTCGAATTCTTCCATGTCCGCAGCCGCACACTGATCCTCACCGATCTCATCGAGAACTTCGAGCCGGGAAGAATGCACTCGAGCGTCATGCGTTGGCTCACGCGCCTGGGCGGTGTGCAGGATCCGGACGGCAAGACGCCGGCGGATATGCGCTTCACCTTCCGCCGTCACCGGGCGGAGCTTCGCCGGGCCGTCGAGACGATGATCGCCTGGCAGCCCGCGCGCGTCATCCTTGCGCACGGCCGCTGGTACGATCGCAATGCGGATGCGGAATTGCGCCGCGCGTTCCGCTGGGTGCTGAAGGATAAGCCGGCCGGCTGAGTGCAGATGGTCTCAACCCGTCACCCTGAGGTGCGAGGCGCGTTTGCGCCGAGCTTCGTCACCTCTCCGCGCACGCGGGGAGAGGTCGGATCGCGGAGCGATCCGGGTGAGGGGGGCGCTGCGATGTGGTTCAGACAAATATGCCCCTCGCCCCAACCCTCTCCCCGCATGCGGGGAGAGGGAGCGCGCCCCATGAGCGGCGACGCTTATATCGAGCGCGCTATTTCAAGACTTCTTGCGCGGCGGTGATGAGACCGGATTCCGGATTCTTCCCGCAATATTCGCCGAGCTTTTTGCCGTTTTCCGCCATCTTGTCGAAATCGATCAGCGGCGGATCGTCGTCTTCGGTGTAGTAGCCCTGAATCCACATCAGGATGAGCGAGATGTTGCGCTCGCCGCTGGTGACGAAGTCTTTGCATTTGACGATGGACAGGTCGAGCACCTGCGCCGTGGCAGGTGTTCCGGCGAACGCGAGCACACACAGGGCGGCAAGCAAGAAGCGCATGGACGTCTCCCCCGAATCGGCCGCACGGTAACCCCGCGCGCCGGAATGAAGGAACTGGCCGGACCGTCCGGCGTTGACCCTTCCCGATCTTTTTTTCATCACCGAGAGGATTGCATGGCCGTCAATCTCGTTACAATTCAGCCGCTTGTGGCGCTCATTGCGGGCATCCTCATTCTGCTGATGCCGCGCCTCCTCAATTATATCGTCGCCATTTACCTCATCGTTGTCGGCATCACCGGCCTGGTCCATTGAGGCGGGCGCTTCGGCGTATGCGGGGCCGTCGGGCGGTTGAAACCGCCGCCGAAAAGCGGCAAGACACCCGCGCGGGCCGCCGGCCCGCGTGGTTTTCGATGATCTCAGCTTAAGGAACGTGCCGATGACCCAGTGGGTCTACACCTTTGGCGATGGCAGCGCCGAGGGCGCAGCGGCGATGAAGAATTTGCTCGGCGGCAAGGGTGCGAACCTCGCCGAGATGGCGAGCCTCGGCTTGCCGGTCCCGCCCGGCTTCACCATCACCACCGAAGTCTGCACGCATTTCTACGAACACGGGAAGAGCTATCCGAACGATCTGCGTGCGCAGGTCGAGAAGGCGCTAGGTCATGTCGCGCGCATCACCGGCCGCACCTTCGGCGATCGCGCCAATCCGCTTCTCGTCTCCGTGCGCTCGGGCGCGCGCGCCTCGATGCCGGGCATGATGGATACGGTGCTCAATCTCGGCCTCAACGATGTGACCGTCGAGGCGCTGGCGAAGCAGGCCGGCGACCGCCGCTTCGCCTATGACAGCTATCGCCGCTTCATCACGATGTATTCCGATGTCGTCCTCGGCATCGAGCATCATCATTTCGAGGAGATCCTCGAGACGTTCAAGGACAAGAACGGCCATACGCTCGACACCGATCTCTCCGCGGACGATTGGGCGACGCTCGTCGGCAAATACAAGGAGCGCGTGAAATCGGAAGGCGGCAAGGATTTCCCGCAGGACCCGATGGAGCAGCTCTGGGGCGCGATCGGCGCGGTGTTCGGCTCATGGATGACGCCGCGCGCGGTGACCTATCGGCGCTTGCACGGCATTCCCGAAAGCTGGGGCACGGCCGTCAACGTGCAGGCGATGGTGTTCGGGAATATGGGGGACAGCTCCGCAACGGGCGTCGCCTTCACCCGCAATCCTTCGACCGGCGACAAGCAGCTCTACGGCGAGTTCCTCATCAATGCGCAGGGCGAGGACGTCGTCGCCGGCATCCGCACGCCGCAGGAGATCACGGAAGCCGCGCGTCAGGCTTCGAAGTCCGACAAGCCGTCGATGGAAAAGGCGATGCCGGACGCTTTCGCCGAGCTCTCGCGTATCTATCAGACGCTCGAGAAGCATTATCGCGACATGCAGGACCTGGAGTTCACGGTCGAGAAGGGCCGGCTCTGGATGCTGCAGACGCGCTCCGGCAAGCGCACCGCGAAGGCGGCGCTGCGCATCGCCGTCGACCTCGCGAATGAGGGCCTGATCTCGCAGGACGAGGCGGTGAATCGCATCGATCCGGCCGCGCTCGACCAATTGCTGCATCCGACGATCGATCCCAAGGCCGAGCGCAAGATCTTGGCGAATGGCCTGCCCGCGTCCCCCGGCGCGGCCTCCGGCGAGATCGTCTTCTCGCCTGACGCGGCCGAGGCGATGAAGGCGCAAGGCAAGAAAGTCATTCTCGTACGCATCGAGACGAGCCCGGAGGACATCCACGGCATGCATGCCGCCGAGGGCATTCTCACCACGCGCGGCGGCATGACCTCGCACGCGGCGGTGGTCGCGCGCGGCATGGGCAAGCCGTGCGTCTCCGGCGCGGGCAGTCTGCGCGTCGATTACAAGGCCGGCACCGTGAGCGTCGCCGGCAAGACGCTGAAGCAGGGCGAGATCATCACCATCGACGGCTCGACCGGCCAGGTGCTGGCCGGGCAGGCGGCGATGATCGAGCCGGAGCTTTCCGGTGAATTCTCCACCCTGATGGCGTGGGCCGATAGCAAGCGCCAGCTCAAGGTGCGCGCCAACGCCGACACGCCGAGCGACGCGCGCGTCGCCGTGAAGTTCGGTGCCGAAGGCATCGGTCTCTGCCGCACCGAGCACATGTTCTTCGACGCGGAGCGCATCCTCGCGGTGCGCGAAATGATCCTCGCCGACGACGAGAAAGGACGCCGCGCCGCGCTCGCGAAGCTCCTGCCGATGCAGCGGGGCGATTTCGCCAAGCTCTTCGAGGTGATGCAGGGCCTGCCGGTCACGATCCGGCTGCTCGACCCGCCGCTGCATGAGTTCCTGCCGCATGGTGAGAAAGAGATCGCCGAAGTCGCGAAAAGCCTCGGCGCCGATCCGCAGAAGCTCGCCGATCGCGCAAACGAGCTCGCGGAATTCAACCCGATGCTCGGCTTCCGTGGCTGCCGCCTGGCGATCGCCTATCCCGAGATCGCCGAGATGCAGGCGCGGGCGATCTTCGAGGCCGCGGTCGAGGCCGGTAAGCGCACCGGCAAGCCGATCACGCCGGAAGTGATGGTCCCGCTGATCGCGACCAAGGCCGAGCTCGACATCGTCAAGGCGCGCATCGATGCGATGGCGCAGGCCGTGGAGAAGGAGACCGGCACGCGGGTCGGTTATCAGGTCGGCACCATGATCGAGCTTCCGCGTGCGGCGCTGCGCGCCGGCGACATCGCGGAGAGCGCCGAATTCTTCTCCTTCGGCACCAACGACCTCACGCAGACGACCTACGGCATCAGCCGCGACGACGCGGCGAGCTTCCTCGGCACCTATACGGCGAAAGGCATCTACCCCTCCGACCCCTTCGTCACGCTCGATCGTGAGGGGGTGGGCGAGCTGATCGAGATCGCCGTCGAGCGCGGCCGCAAGGTCCGTTCCGACATCAAGCTCGGCATCTGCGGCGAGCATGGCGGCGACCCGGCCTCCGTCGCCTTCTGCCACCAGGTCGATCTTGACTATGTCTCGTGCTCGCCCTTCCGGGTTCCGATCGCCCGCCTCGCGGCCGCGCAGGCGGCGCTGGGCAAGGACCTCACCTCCGAGGCCTGACCCCGGCCAAGCAGGCAAGCGCGCAAAAAAAGGGCCGCCTCAAGGGCGGCCCAAGTCTAGGGAGGAAACGCTCATGGAAGAGCGCGCTCCTTAACTACATTGTGCAACGCGAAATTAAAACGTGCTGCGGCGCATAACAGACATGCATTTGGTATACAACAAACAGCCGAAAGAGCCTTCATTCGTCCAAAGTGAGGCTTGCACGTTGCGCAATAGCCACAACGAGCACCGAGATCGCCGATTTCTTACAACCTCATGTTACGAAAAGACATTCTTCGTGGCCTGTGACGATCTGTAGCGCCGCCATCGCGGCTTGTCCTCGCCCCGAAGCGGCCTTTCTTCCGCCCGGCTGACTCGCTTGACTTTAATGCTGCAGAGCACAATTCCGGGTCATGGATTTCGGTCGGATTTTCGCATTTGGGCCCTCGGGCCGCACGGAAGAGGCATCCGGAGCGTCCGGGCGCCCGCCATTGGCGCTGGCGTTACAGGGCGGCGGGGCGCTCGGCGCGTTCACCTGGGGCGTCCTCGATCGTCTCCTGGAGGACGGCGCGACCTTCGAATCGATCAGCGGCGCGAGTTCGGGGGCGGTCAATGCCCTGCTGGTGACGTCCGGTCTCCAGCATGGCGGCCCCGAGGAGGCCCGCGCGCGCCTGGAGCGGTTCTGGCGGCGCGCGAGCGACAAGGCTGCGAACCCCCTCGCTGTGACGACCTTCCGCTCGGGACTCGCGCTCTTTCCGCGGGTGTTCTCGCCCTATCAGTTCAATCCGCTCGGGCTCAATCCGCTGCGCGAGATGCTGGCGGAGGAGATCGATTTCGAAACCATTGCCGGCGCCGACATCGCGCTTCTGATCGCGGCGACGCGCGTGCGCGACGGGGCGCTGCGCATCTTCCGCAACCACGAGCTGACCGTCGATGCGGTGCTCGCCTCCGCCGCGCTGCCGATGGTGCATCACGCGATCGAAATCGAGAACGAGTGGTACTGGGACGGCGGCTATTCCGCCAATCCGCCGCTCCTGCCTCTCGTTCTGGAATCATCGCCGCGCGACGTCCTCGTCGTTCAGATCGTGCCGACCGAAAGCGACGCGCTGCCGCGCACGCCGCGCGAGATTAATGGGCGGCTCACGCAGATCACGTTCAACCGCTCGCTGATGAGCGAGCTGGAGACGATCACGGAGCTGTCGCAGCGAAGCGAGCAGGCCGATGGCGCGCTTGCGCGCAAGCTCCAGCAACTTTGTCTGCACACGATCCGCGCCGAGGATTCGTTTGCGAATCTCGCCGACGCGAACGCGCTTAATCTCGATTGGAATTTTCTCGTGCGGCTGCGCGACGCCGGCCGTGCGGCGGCAGAGAACTGGTTGAACTCGTCGCGCGGCGCGACGGGTGCCCGCCAGAGCGCGGTCTTGGATTGAACGCGCCCTGAGAATTAACCGGAAAAATACAACGAGGTCCGCATCTTCACCTCTCCCCGCAAGCGGGGAGAGGGAGCACGCTCCGCCTGTGGCAATGATCAGGCCGCCGCCGCGGACTTGCGCGCGGAGACGATCTGGTCCGCCGGGCGCCCGGTCAGTTCGGCCATATGGTCGAACTTCGACGTGAAGCTTGCGACACCCGCCGTCGCCGACCGCAGTTCTACGATGAGGTCGCCGATCTCCGCCTCCGGCATCAGCGCGCGCACGACGTCCCATCCGGTCCAGCCCTCGCGCGTGTCGAAGCCGAGCAATTGTCCGCGCCGGCCGGAAACGATGGCGTTCACTTTCGCCGTCGCATCCGAAGGGCAGACGATCTCGACGCTCAAGATCGGCTCCAGCAAGACCGGCTGGCATTGCGGCAGCGCTTCCTGCACGGCGATGCGCCCTGCGGTGCGGAACGCCATGTCGGAGGAATCGACGGTGTGATAGGAGCCGTCGATAAGCGTCACGGCGACATCGACCACCGGGAACCCTAGCGGTCCGTGCTTGAGCGCGTCTTCGACGCCTTCACCGATCGAGGGGATGTAATTGCGCGGCACCACGCCGCCGGTGATCTTCTCGTCGAAGGTCGATTCCGAGCCGCGCGGCAGCGGCTTGATGTCGAGCACGACATCGCCGAATTGCCCGTGGCCGCCCGACTGCTTCTTGTGGCGGCCGCGCTGCACCGCGCCTTTGCGGATCGTCTCGCGATAGCCGACGGTCGGCGGGCCCTTCACGATCGCGACGCCGAAACGCGACGCCAGCCGCTCGGTCGCCACGCGCAGATGCATCTCGCCCTGGCCCCAGATGACGACTTCGTGCGTCTCCGGATTGTGCACGACGGTCAGCGAAGGGTCTTCCTCTTGCAGCTTGTTGAGCGCCTGGCCGAGCTTCACGTCGTCCTTGCGCTCCTTCGCCGACGCGGCGATGGCAAGCACAGGCGCGTTGGGTGCGATCTTGGCGATCGGTGGATGCGCGGTCTTGCCGGTCGATAACGTGTCGCCGGTGTGCGCGTGATCAAGTTTTCCGAGCCCGACGGTCTCACCCGCGCCGGCCGGACCGCGCTTTTCGTGAGTCTGCCCGAGCATCTTGAGCGTGCCGGACACGCGTCCCGCCTCGCCCTCCAACGTGTTGAGCGTCACGCCGTCGCCGATCTGTCCGGACAAGACGCGCACGACCGAAAGCTTGCCGCCATGCGTCGTGTTGAATGTCTTGAGCACGGTCGCGACGGCCTCGCCGTTGGCATTTATGCCCAGCCGCTCCGCGGTCTTTTCGACGCCCGGCACCTCATGCCGCAAAGCTTTCAATAGCCGCTGCACGCCGTTGCTGCGCGTCGCGACGCCGATCAGCACGGGACAGATCGCGCCCTCGCGCAGCTCTTGCGCGAGATCGTCGAAGATCTTGTCGCGCGGCGGCGGAATGTCTTCCAGCAGCTGCTCCATCAGCTCGTCGTCATGATCGGCGAGCTTCTCCAGCATGGTGAAGCGCGCTTCCTTCTCGCGGTCGAGATTGTTGCCGTCGAGCTCGATGACTTCGGAAGGAGCATGCTCCTTGTAGACATGCGCGCGTTCAAGCGCGAGATCGACGAAGCCGGTGATGATGGCGTCGGACCAGATCGGAATCTGCCGCAGCACGAGCGGAACCTGGGACGCAGGCTGCAGGATCTGCAGCGTCTCGCGCACGCGCGCCTCCGCCTTGTCGATCTTGTTGAGGAACAGAAGGCGCGGAATCTTTAGGTCTTCCAATTCGCGCAGGATGAGCTGCAGCTGCGGAACCTTGCGTTCATCCGCTTCGCAGACGACGATCGCAGCGTCGACGGCGGGCAGCGCCGCGCGCATGTCGTGAATGAATTCGACGGAGCCGGGGCAATCGATGAAGGTGTAATCGTCGCCGAGATAATTCGTCGTCGCGACGGAGATTTCGACGCTCATCTTGTGGTCGCGTGCTTCCGCGCCGCCGTCGCCGACCGTCGTGCCGGCGTCCACGCTGCCCTGGCGCGGGATCGCGCCGGTGCGCGCCAGGATCGCCTCGAGCAATGTCGTCTTGCCGCTTTGAAAGGGGCCCACTAGCGCGATGCACCGCGGGCCCTTCGGACTCGTGCCGCCGTTCTGTGCCATGTCGTTGCCTCCCGGAGCGGCGCAGCCGGAAAGCCATCGCCGCGATGGACCTTCTCAGGAAGGTCCATCGTCTCAGGCGATCAGGAGACTGGCAAGGGGAGATGTTTCACACGGCCGCAATGCGGCCGTGCGTTATGCGCGGCCGTCGCCGCTCAGGTCAGATTGCCGCAGAAGCGCTGGATGCGGCGTCCGGCCTCTTCGAGGTCTTCCGTCTTGGTGGCGTAAGAGATGCGGAACGCCGGGCCGAGGCCGAAGGCCGTGCCTTGCACCACCGCAACACCTTCGGCTTCGAGGAGCTCGGTGACGAAATCCTCGTCCGTCGCGAGCTTCTTGCCGGACGGCGCGGTGCGGCCGATCGTCCCGGCGCACGACGGATACACGTAGAACGCGCCTTCCGGGCTCGGGCACTTGATGCCCCGCGCCTGGTTGAGCATCGAGACGATGAGGTCGCGGCGCTCCTTGAACACTTTGTTGTGCTTCGGGATGAAATCCTGCGGCCCGTTCAGCCCCTCGACCGAGGCCCATTGCGATACCGCGGACGGGTTCGAGGTCGACTGCGACTGGATCGTCGCCATCGCCTTGATCAGCTTCTCGGGGCCGCCGGCATAGCCGATACGCCAGCCGGTCATGCAGTAGGCCTTCGACATGCCGTTGATCGTCAGCGTGCGATCGTAGAGCTGCGGCTCGACCTGCGCCGGCGTCGTGAAGACGAAGTCGTCATAGGTCAGGTGCTCATACATATCGTCGGTCATGACCCAGACATGCGGGTGCTTCACCAGCACATCGGTGAGCGCCTTGAGTTCCGCGCGCGTATACGCCGCGCCCGTCGGGTTCGACGGCGAGTTGAGGATGATCCACTTGGTCTTCGGCGTGATGGCGCGCTCGAGCTGCTCCGGCTTGATCTTGAAGCCGTTCTCCATCTTCGCGACGATCTCGACCGGCGTGCCGCCGGCAAGAAGCACCATGTCGGGGTAGCTCACCCAATACGGCGCCGGGATGATGACCTCGTCGCCGGGGTTGAGCGTCGACATCAGCGCGTTGTAGAGCACCTGCTTGCCGCCGGTGCTGACCGAGATCTGCGACGTCTTGTATTCCAGCCCGTTCTCGCGCTTGAACTTCGCGGCGATCGCGCTCTTGAGCTCCGGGATACCGTCGACGGCGGTGTATTTCGAGGCGCGGCCGCTCTCGATCGCCTTGATGGCGGCCTGCTTGATATTGTCCGGCGTATCGAAATCGGGCTCGCCGGCGCCCAACCCGATAACGTCGCGGCCGGCGGCTTTGAGCGCCCGCGCCTTGTCGGTCACCGCGATGGTCGCCGAGGGCTTGATGCGCGAGAGCGCGTCCGCGAGGAAGGCCATGGGGAAACTTCTCCAAGTCGCCATAAATCGCCCGTCCATCACGGGCGACCACGTCCTAAAGGGCATGGGCGGCGCGGGCAAGACGCAATGCGTGATCATTTGATGAAACGCATTGATGGCTTGGGAAAAACCGGCCGACAGCTGCCTTTTCGGGGAGTTGCTTAACCGGTCGACAAGGCTGGCCGTGGTATGGGGCGGCCATGCCGCCCCATACCATCGCCGCGCCCGCGCCGGATGAGAGCGCGAACCTCATTGGCCGCCTCGACCGCCTGATCTGGCTCGCGGCGGCGGCGGTTGCCGCGATCGTACTCGTGAGCCCCCTGATCAGCGATTTTCGCATCGGCTGGCGAAGCTTCACCGGTCCCGCCGTCGGCGGCGTGATTTTGACGCTGGCCGCGCTCTTCTATGCGCGGTGGCGGCAGGATGCGCGCCTTGCCGCGGCCTTGGGATGCACGGCGCAGCTTGTCGCGTTCGCCGCCGTCGCCGCGCCGCTGTCGTATCTTGCGGCGGCGCTTGCTTATCCGCTGCAGGATCGGGCGTTCGATGCCGCCGACCGCGCACTGGGGCTCGATTGGATAGCGACGCTCGCCTGGATGAACGCGCATCCTTCGCTCTTCGCGCTCCTGCAATTTTGCTACGCGAGCTTTGCGCCGCAGGCGACGCTCGCCGTCATCTGTCTCGCCTTCTCGCGCCAGCTCCTGCGGCTGCGCGTCTTCATCCTCGCGTTCATTCTCACGACACTCATCACCATCGCCGTGTCCGCCGTCCTGCCGGCGTGGGGCGTGTGGATGCATCACGGCCTGCAGGCGCACGCCGGAGAAATCCTGCCCGCCTCGCATACCAGCTGGGCCGCCTTTACCGGCCTGCGCGAAGGCTCGTTGCGCCTTCTTGTCGCGGCCGGATCGGAAGGCGTCATCACCTTTCCGAGCCTGCATGCGGCGCTCGGGGTGATCTTCGTCTTCGCGCTTTGGCGAACGCCGGTCCTGCGCTGGCTCGCTCTCGTCGTGAATGCGCTGATGATCGTCGCGACGCCGATCGAGGGCAGCCACTACTTCGTCGACGTTGCGGCGGGCGTCGCCATTGCCGCGGCCTCCTGGGTCGCGGCGCGCTCGTTCGCGCAAGCGCTCAAGAGTGAGCGGCAAATGGGCCCGGTTTTGGCTCCGCCCGCGCCGGTCTGAGCAGGCCTCCTTTTCGCAGAGCGAAGATTACTTTACCGAGCGGGGCGTGAACGCGCGCCTTGCATTCGCCACCGGATATTGCTGCCATACGGCAAGCGCCGCCAGAGAGCGGCGGCGGTCCTTTCAACAGCGGACGCTATTGTCGAAGAGGGAGTGCGCAAGGTCACGGTCGAGGCGCCCGCGAGAGGCGTCCGAGCCCAACAGGAGGAACGTCATGAAGCTTTCCAGCGAGCAGCTGCGGCAGTTCGAGGACGACGGCTATTGCTTCTTCCCGAGCTGCTTTTCCGAGGAAGAGGTCGCCCTCATGCGTGTCGAAGGCGACAACATCCTGAAGCTCGACCGCCAAGAGGTCTGGCGCGAGAAATCCGGCGCGCCGCGCACAGCCTTCGCCGCGCATACCTTCAATGAAGTGTTCCGCCTGTTGGCGCACCATCCGCGGCTGGTGGAACCGCTGCAGCAAGTCTTCGGCGAGCCCGTCTACGTTCACCAGTTCAAGCTCAACGCCAAGGCGGCGTTTCAAGGCGACGTCTGGCAGTGGCATCAGGACTTCGGCACCTGGCATCGCGACGACGGCATGCCGGAGCCGCGCGCGATGAACATCGCCGTGTTCCTCGACGAAGTGTATCCCTTCAACGGCGCGCTGATGCTGGTGCCCAAGAGCCACAAGGGCGGCACGCTCGAGGCGGGGCACGACCTGAGCACGACGTCGTATCCGTTGTGGACGCTCGATGAGACCGTCGTGACGCGGCTCTGTCGCGAAGCCGAGGAGCCGGGCAAGCCGGGCATCGTCGCGCCGACCGGCAAGCCGGGATCGGTTCTGATGTTTCACGGCAACCTCGTCCACGCTTCGGCGCCGAACATCACGCCCTATCCGCGCAAGATCCTCTACCTGACGCTCTGCGCCGTCTCGAATCACATCACGAAGTTCACGCGGCCGGATTGGATTGCGCATCGCGATTTCACGCCGATCGTCCCGGTCGCCGACGACGCGCTTCTGACACACGCCCGCGCGCATCGCGTCGCGGCGGAATAAGAGAGCGGGCGCATCCGCGCGCCTGCTCTTTCGAAAAGATGTAAAATTGCCGCGTCATACTTCTTTTGCGCGTTCGACGCTTGCCCCGGGCCGATGAGACACCATCTTGGTGCCGAGCTAACCGCTCATGGAAAGCGCGTCGCTGAAAGGCGGCGCGCCTTGTTCGATCGATGCTCTTGAGGTTGCGGGAAATGTATACGCTCTATTCGATGCAACGCTCGGGCAACTGCTACAAGGTCCGTCTGGCGCTGGCGCAGCTACGCATTCCCTGCAATCTCATCGAGATCGATATTCTCAAGGGCGAAAGCCGCACGCCGGATTTCCTGGCGAAGAATCCGAACGGACGCGTGCCGTTGCTCGAGGTCGCGCCGGGGCGCTACCTGCCGGAATCGAACGCGATCCTCTGGTACATCGCCTGGTCGACGCCGCTCGTGCCGGAGGATCCGATCGCCCGCGCCGAAGCGCTGCAGTGGATGTTCTTCGAGCAGCACAGCCTCGAGCCGAATATCGGCGCGGCGTGGTTCTGGCTGACCTTGGTGAAGGGCGGGCGCGAACTCCAAAGCCATGCGCTCGAGGATTGGATGGAGCACGGCTACGGCGCGCTGAGCGTGATGGAGAAGCACCTCGAGACGCATCGCTTCTTCGTCGCCGACCACTACACGATCGCCGACATCGCGCTCTACGCCTATACCCACATCGCGCACGAATGCGACTACGACCTCACGTCGTTTCCCTCCGTTCGCGCGTGGCTCAAGCGCGTCGCGGCCGAGCCCGGCCACATCCCGATGGATCATCGCGAGCAGGAAGCCGCGATCGCCGAGTGATGCGATTGAGCGGCGCACCGCTTATGGGCGGTGCGCCGGCTGATAGACTTAGCGCTGATCGTTAGCGCCAGTAGTGGCGACGCGGACCGTACCAGCCGTAGCGATAGCGCGGGCCCCAATAGCGCCGGCCGTAGAAATAGGGGCGCGGCGGCGCGTAATAGCCGTAGTAATACGGCGCCGGGCGCCACCAGCAGCGGACCGGGCCGCAGACCCAGCGCACGTTTGTGGCTTGCGTCGACACGGCCGCGGAGGCATCCGACAGGCCGCCGAGCGGCATGGCTGTCGCCGAACCGGAGACAGCTCCGCTTGCCAGCAATGCGAACGCCGATGCGGCGGCAAAGGCTTTGATGCTCATGAAAGGCTCCTTGGTTAAGCCGTTGCTCCCCAGGATGAAAATGCCAGAGCGCGCCTGACGATCCGCTGAAAGGACGATTTAGCGCCCATTCAACATCGCGGTCTTTTTTGGCCTTTGCCGCCGCTTTTTCCCGCCCGGCAAAATGGCTCGTCCTCTTATATCCGCGGCGCGGGGAGGTATGGACGTCCGCCTTGAATTTGCCGTCGATTCATATGCGGTCCGCCTCAGTCCGGCCGAAAGCGCGCCTGTATCGCATGCGAAACAGCGCATCAGACCTTCTCTTTCCCAGGATGACGATCATGCGCAGTCCGGGTGACCGGGCATTGATGCGAGGCGTTGTGCAACTCCTCGCGACCGGTGGGCTCGTCTTTTCGCTGGCGGTGGCGGCCACCGCGGTGTCGATCGGAATTGCGCGTGCGCAGGTGAGCGGGGTCGCCAACGAACCCGACGCCGGCCTGATCGTCGCAATGTTCGCCATCGCGATTGCGGCCATGGGCGTCTTGTCCGCAGCCGCTGTGAAGCTCGCCGGCCGCCCGCGCCGCTAGCCTTCAGCTTTTTATCCCGATCGTCGCCGTGGCGCGGACAATGCGCCGCGGCATTTGCGTCGCGCTCTTGGTGGAACCGCCTTGCGGGCGTCATCGTTTGGCTCCGGGTCCGATGGAGCCGACGATGAGACATGCCGCTTTCGCTTGCGTCACCTTTCTCACCCTGAGCCAAGCTGCGCACGCGCAGGACGCCCGCACGGTGATCGGCAATCTGGCGGTCGAGACCGTCGCGAGCGGCCTTGATCATCCCTGGAGCCTGGCCTTCCTGCCCGATGGCCGCCTGCTGGTGACCGAGCGGCCGGGGCGATTGCGGATCGTCACGCGTGACGGGACGTTGTCGAAACCCGTCGCCGGCGTGCCGCACGTCTTTGCGCGCGGGCAGGGCGGCCTGCTCGATGTCGCGCTCGATCGCGATTTCGCCTCCAACAGCACCATCTATTTCTGCTTCGCCGAGCCCGCAGACGGCGGCGCGCGCACCAGCATGGCTCGCGCGCGTTTGTCCACGGAGGGAACGCCGCGCCTCGATGACGTGAAGGTGATCTTCCGCCAGCAAGGGCCGCTGTCGCATGGCAATCATTTCGGCTGCCGCATCGTGCAGATGCCGGACCGCAACCTCTTCCTCACGATGGGCGACCACTTCACCTATCGCGACGAGGCGCAGAACCTCGCCAATCACCTCGGCAAGATCGTGCGCATCAAGCCGGATGGCTCGGTGCCGGCGGACAATCCCTTCGTCAACCGCAAGGGCGCGCGTCCGGAAATCTGGAGCTACGGACATCGCAACGCGCAAGGCGCGGCGATCAATCCGGCGAGCGGGCAGTATTGGATGCACGAGCACGGCCCGCGCGGCGGCGACGAGATCAACATCCCACAAGCGGGCAAGAATTACGGCTGGCCGGTGATCGGCTACGGCATCGATTACAACGGCGCGAAAATCCACGAAGCGACGCACAAGGCCGGGATGGAGCAGCCGGTCAAATACTGGGTGCCCTCGATCGCGCCGTCCGGCATGGCGTTCTATACCGGCGATCTTTTCCCGGCCTGGCGCGGGAATCTCTTCGTCGGCGCGCTCGCGGCGCAACTTCTTGTGCGGCTCGAGCTCGACGGCGACAAGGTCGTGAAGGAGGAGCGGCTTCTTCACGGCCTGCACGAGCGCATCCGCGATGTGCGCGCCGGCCCCGACGGCGCGTTGTGGCTCCTCACCGATAATGCGCGCGGACGTATCCTTCGCGTCGTTCCTGCGCGCTGAGGCGTGTTCTCGTCCTGACCCTCATCCCCAACAATCATGGCCGGGCTTGTCCCGGCCATCTCGATCAGGAGCGCACGACACGTCCCTAAGCGAGATCGCCGGGACAATCCCTGGATCAAGTCCGGGGACGGCGATGACGAAACCCATTCGCGGCTTGACGGCGCTAGGAATATATGCCAAACGAAAGATCGTCATCCGCTGCACCTCGAGGCAGCGAATGGCGCCGCGGATCGCGAACGATCCGCGATGGAGCGCCGGGGAGGCGCCGGGTTCCCGATCGCAAGGGAACCCCGCGCGCCCGGGCCAGGCTTCGCAACCCTGGTCCTGATCCGGCGCGCAACGAACGGGCCTCGCAAGCCCGTTGAGGGGCTTCGCCAGCCCCTGGCGCCTCCCCCGCGCTCCATCCCCCTTTGGGGGAAACGGAAAAAGGGACCCCGGCGCACCCGGCGCCGTAACTCTCGGGCCGATGACGTGCGCGCTTTAACCTCCCCTTGAAAAGGGGAGGTCGGATCGCGAAGCGATCCGGGTGGGGATCGCAGGCGTGGGAAACGAAAGCGACCACCACCCCGACCCTCCCCCTTTCAGGGGGAGGGAGAAGAGCGGCGCCCGCATCATTTCACCGCGACAGCCAGACGACACCCACCGCGATCGTGATCAGCGTCAGCGGCGCGCCGACCTTGAAGTAGCTCCAGAAGTCGACCTCGACGCCATGCGCTTTCGCGCGCTGCGCGACGATGAGGTTTGCGACCGAGCCGACAAGCGTGAAGTTGCCTGCGAGCGTCGCCGCCATCGCGATCACGAGCCACGCGCGCTGCGGATCGGCGAGGCCGGCGATGAACGGCTTGAGCACAAGGACGGCCGGCACGTTGCTCACGACATTCGAGAGAACGGCGGTGATGCCGCTCAGGATCGCGATATTGTCGAGCCGCAGGCTTCCGACGGTCGCGACGACATCCGGCGTCACCACGCGCCTCTCGAGCGCGGCGACCACGATGAACAGCCCGACGAACATCACCAGCAGCGGCCAGTCGATCTCCTGGTAGATGCGATAGGGATTGATGCGCCGCGTGAGCAGGAGAACGGCGCCGCCGACGATCGCGACTTCGGCAACCGGCTTGCCGACGAAAAAGAGAACGACCATCACGGCCATGACGAGAAGCGTCTTGACGATGATCGGCCCGTGATAGCGCGTCGGCATGTCCGCGCTCTGCAGCGTCGCGCGGGTGAAGAACTCGCGCCGATAGGCGAGCGCGATCAGGGCCACCGTGAGGAGGAGCCCGGCCGCGGCGATCGGCGCGAGCGCGGAGCTGAACGTGCCGTAGGGGATTTGCGACAGGCTGCCGATGATCATGTTCTGTGGATTGCCGGTGATAGTCGCGACGCTGCCGATATTCGAGGCCATCGCGACCGCGAGGAGATAGGGAACCGGATCGCGCTTGAAGCGGCGCGCGGCCTCGAGCACCAGCGGCGTCATGACGAGACAGATCGTATCGTTGACGAGGAATGCCGAGAGCAAGCCGGACGCGAGCGCGACGGCGATGAGCAGCGTGATCGGCCGGCGCACATGCGTCGCGATCCAGGCATTGACCAGGCGGAAGAAGCCGGAGACGCGCAGGTTCGCGACCACGATCATCATGCCGAGAAGGAGCGTGATCGTGTCGAGGTCGATGGCGCGGTAGGCTTGCTCGGTCGTCAATGCGCCGACCGCGACCATCAACGCCGCACCGAGAAGCGCCGCGCCGGCGCGGTCGATGCGGTAGACGGGGATTTTCCCCAGCGCGACGACCACATAGGTGCCGACGAAGATCAGCACGGTGGCAATGGTGACGGGATCGGCGTTCACGGCGGGACCGGATGAGAGGGCGCGGCACTTTACGGTATTCGAGGGCGCATTTGGAAACGCGCTTTTGCGGCCACAGTCGAACGGAAAGCGCGCGGCGCCGTTGAGCGGCTCCGAAGGTTCGACTAAGGATGGCGCGGTTCTAAGGCCGTGGAGGCTTCCGTGCGTATCGCCATTCTCATTCTCGCCGCCGTGACGCTGGGGGGATGCATCCCGTCGCTCACGAGCCTCGGCCCGTCGCCGGCGACGGCCTACGCGCCCGCCCCGCATGCCTCTGTCGAGCCCGGCACCGCGCGGCCGGCCGGCGCGCCGGCGACCGAGTGCTATCAGGATGAGGGCTACGGCCGCTACACGCCCTGCAGCGCGCAGCAGTAGAGACGTGCGCGTTCAGCGATTGTTGTTGCTTGACCGCGCGACGCCCTTTGCGTGTCGTCCCCGCGAAGGCGGGGACCCAGTAATCGCAAGCCTTGGCGACTGTCGTCAGGTCGTCATGCCCGGGCTTGACCCGGGCATCCATCTTCTTCGTGAAAGTGATGGATTGCCGGGTCAAGCCCGGCAATGACGATGCGGCGCCTATCCCGCGATCTTCGAGAAATCGGCGACGGCGCGCGTCGCGTCGCGGATTTCGTTGAGCAGCTTTAGCCGGTTCTCGCGCCGGTCCGCCATCTCGACGTTGACGGTCACCTTGTCGAAGAACGCATCGACGAACGGCCGCAAGGTCGCGATCGCATGCATCGCCTTGGCGAAGTCCTCCTGCGCGACGGCTTTCTCGGCCTCCTGTTTCGCCGCGGCGATCGCGACCGCAAGCTCGCGCTCCTCCTTCTGCAGGTAGAGCTGCGGATCGGGCTTGCCGTGATATTGGCGGGCGTCCTTCTTCTCCTCGATGGCGATGATGTTCGCCGCGCGCTTGTATCCGGCAAGCAGGTTCTTGCCGTCCTCGGTCGCGAGCATCGCGCTCAGCGCCTCGACGCGGCGCACGATAAGGAGGAGATCGTCCTGCCCTTCGCCGCCCTGCGCGAGCACGGCGTCGACGAGGTCGTGTCGTGCCCCTTGCTCGCGCAGTTGGACTTTCAGGCGGTCGAAGAAGAATGCGAACAAGGGACTTAAGACAGCAACAGGATCAGCCAGTGCTTTGCCGCTTCCCTGGATAGCAATGGCGCAAACTTCTCCAAGCGAGAGACGCAGCTCATTGTCGAGAATCAGCCGGATTACGCCCAGCGCCGCGCGGCGCAGCGCATAAGGGTCCTTCGATCCGGTCGGCTTCTCGTCGATCGCCCAGAAGCCAACCAACGTGTCGATCTTGTCGGCGAGCGCGACGGCGATACTGACCGGATCGGTCGGCACGCGGTCACTCGGTCCGACCGGCTTGTAGTGTTCCTCGATCGCGCGCGCGACGGCTTCGTCCTCGCCCTGCGCCAGCGCATAGTATTTCCCCATGAGCCCTTGCAGCTCAGGGAATTCGCCGACCATCTCGGTGACGAGATCGGCCTTGGCGAGCCGCGCCGCGCGCTCGGCTTTGTCCGCGTCCGCGCCGACGATGGAGCTAAGCTCCCGCGCCAGCCGCGCGATGCGCTCCACGCGCTCGGCCTGCGTGCCGAGCTTCTCGTGGAACACGATCTCCTTGAGCTTCTCGACGCGCGCGGCAAGCGGCGTCTTGAGATCGGTCTCATAGAAGAATTTCGCGTCGGAGAGCCGCGCGCGAATGACGCGCTCATTGCCGGCGACGATCGCGGCGCCGCCGTCGCTCGCCTCGGTGTTGGCGACCAGGATGAATTTGTCGGCAAGCACGCCGGCCTTCTGCAGCACGAAGCACTTCTGGTTGGCGCGGATGGTGGTGCGGATCACTTCCGGCGGGATCGCGAGGAACGCTTCGTCGAACGAGCCCATGAGCACGACCGGCCATTCGACGAGGCCGGCGACCTCGTTGAGCAGTCCCTCGTCCCGGACCAGTTCGAACCCTTGCGCGAAGGCGAGGTTCTTCGCGTCGGCGAGGATGATCTCGCGCCGCCGCGCCGGGTCGAGCACGACTTTCGCCGCTTCGAGCTTCGCCGCGTAATCATCGAGCCGCCGCACGGCAAACGGCTCGGGTGCGAGAAAACGATGCCCGCGCGTCGTGTCGCCCGCTTTGATGCCGCCGACGTCGAACGGCACCACATCGGGGTCTTCCGTTTCCGGCCCGAAGATCGCGAGGATCGAATGCAGCGGCCGCACCCAGGTGAGAGCGCCCGGTTTCGCCGACGCCGCGCCCCAGCGCATCGATTTCGGCCACGGGAAGGTACGCACGACCTTCGGCATGATCTCGGCGATTACGTCGATCGTGGCGCGGCCCGGCTTCTCGATCAGCGCGACATAGAAGTCGCCCTTCTTCGGGTCCTTCTGGATCGTCGCTTCAGAGAGCGAAGCAAGCCCCGCGCTCTTGAGGAAGCCGGCGACCGCGTTCTCCGGCGCGCCGACGCGCGGCCCCTTCTTCTCTTCGCGCAGGTCGGGCTGCCGCACGGGGAGGCCTTGCACCCAGAGCGCAAGGCGCCGCGGCGTGACGAAAGCGCGCGCCCCCTCGTAGACGAGCCCGGCGTCGACCAGCGCGTTCGTCACCATCGCCTTGAGGTCGTCCGCCGCCTTCGCCTGCATGCGCGCGGGGATTTCCTCGGAGAAAAGCTCGAGCAGAAGGTCAGGCATTTGCCGCTGCTCCGCCGGCTGCCGTCGCGAGCCAGGCCGCGCCGCAGGCTTTCGCGAGTTCGCGCACGCGCAGGATATAGCCCTGCCGCTCGGTCACGGAGATCACGCCGCGCGCGTCGAGCAGATTGAAGACGTGGCTCGCCTTGATGCACTGATCGTAGGCCGGGAGCGCCATCAGGTGGCGCTCCTTCTTGTCGCTCGCCCAGCCGGCGGCGAGATATTTCTGGCACGCGCCTTCGGCCATCTTGAACTGCTCGAACAGCATCGCGGTGTCGGCATGCTCGAAATTGTGCCGCGAATATTCCTGCTCCGCTTGCAGGAACACGTCGCCGTAAGTCACCTTCTCGGCGCCTTCGCGGCCGTTGAAGTTGAGGTCATAGACGTTCTCGACGCCCTGCACATACATCGCGAGGCGCTCGAGCCCGTAGGTCAATTCGCCGGCGACCGGCGCGCATTCGAAGCCGGCGACCTGCTGGAAGTAGGTGAACTGCGAGACCTCCATGCCGTCGCACCAGCACTCCCAACCGAGACCCCAGGCGCCGAGCGTCGGGCTCTCCCAGTCGTCCTCGACAAAGCGGATGTCGTGGACCTTCGGGTCGATGCCGATCGCGTAGAGCGACTTGAGATAGAGGTCCTGCAGGTCGGACGGCGACGGCTTCAGGATTACCTGGAACTGATAGTAGTGCTGCAGCCGGTTCGGGTTCTCGCCATAACGCCCGTCCTTCGGACGGCGCGAGGGCTGCACATAGGCCGCATTCCAGGGCAGGGGGCCGAGTGCCCGCAAGCTGGTCGCCGGATGGAACGTGCCGGCGCCGACTTCCATGTCGTAGGGCTGTAGGATGACGCAGCCATAGTCGGCCCAATAGCGCTGCAGCGCCAGGATCAGGCCTTGGAAGGAGCGGGCAGGCTCCATATGCGCGGGCAGGCCCGGCTGGCTCATCGGATTTTCTTCAACAATGGAAAGAGCTTAACGCGACGCGGCGGACCCTATCGACGCCTCGGCGGAGGGTCAAGCGGCGCGATCAGCCGCGACGATCAGAGCTCGGACGATAGATGCCCGAGGCGTCGCGGCGCAGCGTCGGGATCGGCTCGTGCTTCATATCGCCCGCGCGGAGGTCGTCAGCCGGAGGATGCAGCTCCGCATTGATGCGGCGCGCCTCTTTCATCAGCCACTTGGCTGCGATCATGGCGCCGACGGCGCCCAAGATGGCAACGAGAACGGGCGGCATGCGCGATCCTTGCAACGACACTGGGGTAGGCTGCGCCGCTATTGTGGCGGGACTGCGTTGACTATCACAGCCCGAATCGCGCCCAAATGGCGCGGGTCTCCACCGCCGAGACAAGATCGTCGGCGAAGCTCAGGCCTTCGCTGCGGCCAAAAAGAGCGGAGCCGATGCCCGGCGTGCTGCGGCCGAAGAAGTTCTTCGGCCCGGTGATCAGCGGGATGTCGACCTTGTCGCCGAATCGCGCGCGCAGAACGCTGCGCAAATCGCCGACCCGATCGGCGAGACCGAGCTCCACCGCCTTGCGGCCGGTCCAATAGGCGCCCGAGAAAAGGTCGTCATTGCCGAGCTGCAGCGCCGGGCCGCGCCGCGCCTTCACGAGGGCGATGAAGGCGTCATGGATCTCGCGCTGGATCGCCTTGAGCCGTTCGACGTCGCTTTGATTCTCCGGCAGGAACGGGTCGAGCATCGCCTTGTGATCGCCGGCCGTATAGAGCCGGCGCTCGACGCCGATCTTGTCCAGGAGCTTGTGGAATCCGAACGAGCCGCCGACAACGCCGATCGAACCGACGATCGAGGTCTCGTCGACGATGATCTCGTCCGCCGCGCAGGCGATCATGTAGCCGCCGCTCGCGCCGACATCCTCGACGAAGGCGATCACCGGGATCGCTTTTTCCTCCGCGAGCTGGCGGATGCGCTTGAAGATCATATGCGACTGTACGGCCGAACCGCCGGGCGAGTTGATCGCCAGGGCGACGGCCTTTGCCCTCGGGCGTGCGAAGGCGCGGTCGAGCGCCTTGGCGCAGGACGACAGGGTCAGTCCCGGCCGCAGCGGCGTCGAGAAGCCGATGACGCCCGAAAGCCGCACGACCGGCACGACGGGAATATCGCCGCGGAAGCGGCGCGGCAGCATGCGCCGCAGGCTGTTCATGCCGTCAGTGAGAAGGGAGGGCTGCTCGCTCATGGTGCTGAGATAGGGGGCGTTTTGAGCGTCCTCAAGCCAGCGTGGCGAGCGGCAAGGTCGCGCCCTCGCGCAGCACCGCCTCCGCAGCCGCCGACGGTTTGTTGCCCATGTCATTGAGAACGAGCGGCGCGAGCGTCGATACGGGCGCCGTGCTCCCTTTTATCGCCCGCACGATGACGCGGATCGCCGGCGCCTGCGGCTTCGGCTGCACAGGAAGAACAGTGATGCCGCCAAAATCGGCCGCAAGCGCCGCGAGGAGGTCGTGAAGGCCGTCGGCGCGCCAGATCATCGTCAGCGACCCTTGCGGCGCGAGAAGATAGCGCGCGGTGGCGATCCATGCGGTGAGCGTGTCGGGCGCGGCGACATGCGCGCGGGCACGCGCGGCGAATGGTGACGGCCGATGGCTTGCGGCATCGTTGAACGGCGGGTTCATCGTGACGCCCGACGCGCCCTCGGACTCGAGCCCTGCACTCGACAGTCCCCATGAGGAGCCGGCGGCGTCCACCTCGACCACCTGCACGCGATCCTGCAGGCCGTTGAGATACGTGTTTTCCTCGGCGAGCTCGACGAGCAGCGGGTCGATTTCGGCGAGCGTCACGCGCAGGCCCGGAACGCGATACGCCAGCGCGATGCCGGCCGCGCCGACGCCGGCGCCGAGGTCGACGACGTGCTCGCCGGCGCTTGCCGCCGTCGCGGCGGCGAGGAGAATCGCGTCGTGACCAAAGCGATGGCCCTTGCGCGGTTGCCGCAGCCGAATGGCGCCGCCGAGCGCGGCGTCCTCGGTCACGTCGGTGTCCGGGCGCAGCTCATGGGCGAGCCCGGCGTCTTCCAAAAGGCGGCGGGCGGCTCGCAAGTTCTCGTCATGCACGAGCAGGCGCCGCTGCAGGACACCGAGGGAGCCCTCGAGCACGCTCATATTCTGATCGAGGAGGAGGTGCGGGATGCCGGCGCCATCGAGGAGCGCGCCTGCGGCCGACAACAGCACCGCATCGTTGGCCCGCAAAAGCTCTCGCATGGTTTGGTGTCCTTCGCCGTTCGCCGGTCCTTATCGAGGGAGCATGCCGTTTTTAAGCGTGTGATACCATCTCCAGACTGGGAAGGCCGCGGATAGGTAGCCATTTGACGCGTCCCCCTCTATTTTTGCGACCGTTGCGGACGGCCTTGGCCGTCGAGACCCGCGGAGACCCGTTTTGGCCGTTATCGTTCCCTTCGAAAGCCCGTCCGCCTCCATCGATCCGCTGGTCGAGCTGGTCAGCCCGGATATGGCGCGGGTCAATGCGATGATCCTGTCCCGTACCGGTTCCGACGTCGCGATGATCCCGGAGGTCGCCAACCACCTCATCGATTCCGGCGGTAAGCGCCTCCGCCCGATGCTGACCCTCGCGATGGCGCAGCTCGCCGGCTATGCGGGTGATGGCCACATCAAGCTCTCGGCGTCCGTGGAGTTCATGCACACGGCGACGCTGCTGCATGACGACGTCGTCGACGAGAGCGAGATGCGGCGCGGCCGCATGGCCGCGCGCATGCTCTGGGGCAATGAGGCGAGCGTGCTGGTCGGCGACTTTCTGCTCGGGCAGGCGTTCAAGATGATGGTCGAGGTGGGCTCGCTGCGCGCGCTCGAGATTCTATCGTCTGCAGCCGCCGTCATCGCCGAAGGCGAGGTGATGCAGCTCGCGGCTGCGAAGAATACTGCGACGACGGAAGACGAATACGTCGCCGTCATCCGCGCCAAGACGGCGGAGCTCTTCGCGGCCGCGTGCGAGGTCGGCCCCGTCATCGCCGCGCGACCGAAAGCAGAGCAGGCCGCCTGCCGTTCCTTCGGCATGAACCTCGGCATCGCCTTCCAGCTGGTCGACGACGCGCTCGACTACGGCGGCAAGGCGCCCAAGCTCGGCAAGAATGTCGGCGACGATTTTCGCGAGGGCAAGATCACGCTGCCTGTGGTGCTGGCCTTCCGCCGCGGCTCCGAGAAAGAGCGCGAGTTCTGGCGGCGCACGCTCGAGCAGGGCGATCACACCGAGGGCGATCTCGAACAGGCGGTGACCCTGATGACGCGCCACCGCACGCTCGAGGACACGATCAAGCGCGCCCGTCACTACGGCGCGATCGCGAAGGACGCGCTGGCGCTCTTTCCCGATTCGCCGATCAAGATGGCATTGATCGACACCGTCGAATTCTGCATCGGCCGGGCGCACTGATGTCCCCGCGGCGCTGCGCGGCGTTCTGCCGCGGCGCGCCAGGTTGAGGTTTTCGGTCCACTTTCCCAAACAGCGCTAATGTCATCGCAAGCTCCCATCAAACGGGTGACCGCCCCCGATATTCGCGCACGCAAGGGCGCGACGCCGATCGTCGCGCTCACTTCTTATGACGCTCCCACCGCAGCGCTTGCGGACCCGCATTGTGATCTGATCCTGGTCGGCGATTCCGTCGGCATGGTGAAGCATGGGTTCGAAAGCACTGTGCCGGTTACGCTCGACATGATGATCCTGCACGGCAAGGCGGTGATGCGGGCCGCGAAGCACGCGCTTGTCGTGGTCGATTTGCCGTTCGGCAGCTATGAAGCCTCGCGCGAACGCGCCTTCGAGAGCGCGGCGCGCGTCGTCCAGGAAACAGGCTGCGGCGCCGTCAAGGTCGAGGGCGGCGCGCATACGGCCGAGACCATCGCGTTCCTCGTCGCGCGCGGCATTCCCGTACTGGCGCATGTCGGCCTCACGCCGCAGGCGATCAATGTGCTGGGCACCTTCCGCGCGCGCGGTCGCAACGTCGAGGAGGAGGAGCTGATCGCGGGCGATGCGCGCGCCGTTGCGGAAGCGGGCGCTTTCGCGGTGGTGCTCGAAGCGATGGCGGAGCCGCTGGCGGCACGCATCACGCGCGAGATCGCCGTTCCGACGATCGGCATCGGCGCGAGCGCTGCTTGCGACGGGCAGATTCTCGTCGTCGACGACATGCTCGGCTTCACGCCGCGCGTGCCCAAATTCGTCAAGCGCTATGCCGAGCTTGGCGCTGCGGCGGAAGCGGCTATCGCTGCCTATGCCGCAGACGTGCGCGACCGCAGCTTTCCGGCCGCGGCGCATGTCTACGAGATCAAGAAGGGCTGACTGCCCGATATCGTCATTGCCGGGCTTGA
Organism: Variibacter sp.; assembly: GCA_050187875.1. Classification (GTDB taxonomy): domain Bacteria; phylum Pseudomonadota; class Alphaproteobacteria; order Rhizobiales; family Xanthobacteraceae; genus JAFKKS01. Next base: position 62,848 of record JBFWXB010000003.1, on the reverse strand, counting down.
ACCGGCAATCCATCAATTAAAATTTCTTGCCAAGAAAGATGGATGCGCGGGTCAAGCCCGCGCATGACGCATACGGCTTAACTGCGGTTGAGCATACAGTCGCGCACCCACCAGCCCGGGTGCTGCGTGCGCAAGGTCTTCGCGGCGCTTTGCGCTGCGCGCAAACTTGGAAAAAGCGCGAAACAGGTCGCGCCTGAGCCTGACATGCGCGCGAGCCTGCAGCCGGGAAGCGCGCGCAGTGCTCCGAGCACATCGGCGATGATCGGCTGCAGGGAAACGGCGGGCGCTTCGAGATCGTTCACGCCGTCGGCGATCATCGCCTCGACGGACGACGCCTCGATTTCGGCCGGCGTCGCTGCAGGCGTCCCCTGCCGCATCTCGGCAAGGCGAGCGAAGACGTCCTTGGTCGGAACCGCGAGACGCGGGTTGACGAGAATGGCGGGTAGCGCAGCGCCGGCGATCGGCGCGGAGAGCCGTTCACCGATGCCGCGCATGAGGCGTGCCCGCGGAACAAGGCAAACCGGAACGTCGGCGCCGAGGGAGGCGGCGATAGCGAAAAGCCGCGCATCATCTGACGCGACGCCGTTCAGGCGCGCCAAGAGCCGCAGCGCCGCGGCGGCGTCGGACGATCCGCCGCCGATGCCTGCTGCGACCGGAAGCGTCTTGTTCAAGATGAAATGTCCGGCCCGCGCGCCGTCGAACCGCGCGACGAAGGCGCGGGCGGCTTTGAGCACGAGGTTGTCGTCGATGTCGCCGCTCGCTTGCGCGGTCGGTCCCCGCACCGAAAGCGCGAGGTGCTCCGAGACATCCAGCGTCAGGCGATCGCCGGTGTCGGCGAAGGCCACCAGGCTTTCGAGCTCATGATAGCCGTCGCCGCGCCGGCCGATGACGCGCAGTGTCAGATTGATCTTGGCCGGAGCGAATTCGACGAGCGGCGCAGAGGACGCCATGATGCGTCCCGCCGTGGCGTCGTTCACCCGCCGTTGCCCGGCTGCTTTTGCGCCTTGTCGACTTCCGCCGCGGAGGAGGGCGGCGTGCCGTCGATGAGCCCGGTCTTGATCTTCTGCTCGATCTTCGCGAGGTCGTCGGGCTCCGGCTTGAGGTCGCGCGCATGCGCCCACTGGAAACGCGCTTCGAGCGTGCGGCCGACCTTCCAGTAAGCATCACCGAGATGATCGTTGATGGTCGGGTCTTCCGGCTTCAGCTCGACCGCGCGCTCGAGATTCTTCACGGCGTCGTCGAGCTTGCCGATGCGGTAATAGGCCCAGCCGAGCGAGTCGACGATGTAGCCGTCATCGGGCCGCGCATCGACCGCCTTGCGGATCATGCTCATGCCCTCATCGAGGTTCTTGCCCTGATCGACCCAGGAATAACCGAGATAGTTCAGGACATGCGGCTGATCGGGATAGAGCTCGAGCGCCTTCTTGAGGTCAGCTTCCGCCTTCGGCCACTGCTTCGAGCGCTCGTAGCAGATGCCACGGAAGTAAAAGATCAGCCAGTTCGGCTTCGACGGATTGGCGATGTGGTCGATGCCCTTCGAGTAGGTGTCGGCGCATTCCGTGAACTGCTTGCGTGCGCGCTGGATGTTGCCGAGCGCCATGATGGCTTCGAGATCGTCCGGATGTCCCGAGATCAGGCCCAGCAGCTGCTTCTTGGCGTCGTCGGTGCGGTCGACGGCGTCGTAATTGATGCCGAGCTGGATGTCGGCGTTGCGCCGTAGCGGCGAATCCTCCGGCACCTTCTCATAGGTGCGGATGGCGAGTTCCGGCTTCTTGAGGTTCTCATAGAGATCGGCGAGCGAAAGGAGCGCGAGGCTCTGCTTCGGCTGCAGATAAAGCGCAAGCTGCAGATAGACGAGGCCAAGGTCCTCGCCGCCCTGCCGGCCGAGCGAAGCGCCGAGTCCATAAAGGACCTCGGAGGCGCCGGCCTGCGCCGAATCGATGAGCGGCGGCAGCTTCTTGCCGGCTTTGACATGCTCCATTTCCCGCAGGATGAGCGGATGGCGCGGGAGCGCCTTGTCGAAATCCTGGAAGACCTTCAGCGCGTTGTCTTTGCTGCCGTTGCGCGAGAGCCAGCTGCCATAGGCTTCGACGGCGCGCAGCGCATTCGAATCGCCCTTATAAGCGCGCTCCAGACGCTTGCCGGCTTCCTTCTTGTTTCCGGACAGGTCGAGGATCTCGCCCGCATGCAGATCCTTGAAGATCGCGTACCAGTCGGGCCCCGCGAGCTTGTCGATGCCATCGACGGCCGCGCGTGCATCGCCCGCGCCATAATTGGCCCAGCCGGTGAGCAGCGTCGCTGTGAGGTCGGCGATCGGCCCGCGCACCGAGAGGGCAAAATTCTGCCGCGCGCTTTGATAGTGCTTCTGCTTGAGGTTTTTGACGCCGAGCGTCAGGCGCGCGATGCGGTGTGCGCGATCGATCTGCACGATGCGCTCGGCAAGCTTCGCTGCCTCGTCAACCTCGCCATCGGCGAGGAAGGAGAGGAACGTCCGCTCCAGCAACTCGCCGTTGCGCGGATCGGCCCGCAGCGCCGCCCGATAATAGGCGGCGGCCGACGCGGCATCGCGCTGCAGGCCGGCGTGGCGCGCGGCAAGATAGCTGCCGGATGGCGACACGCGCGAGAGCTCTTGCTGGGTGGGAACTTGCGCCGCCAAAGCGGTGGGGAACGCGGCAACGGCGGCCAACAGGGCGCCCGCCGTGGTCCGGAGCAGCATCGAAAGGGTCACGTGCGAGGATCTCCATGGAGAAGGCATCGGCCGCGGCTCTCCGGTCGGCGCGTAGGATGGCCCTTTTAAGGCGATTCAGCCAAACCGGACGGTCGCCCGCGACGCGTCTTGGGGTCCTTTATCACATATTCGGATAGTTGGGGCCCCCACCGCCCTCGGGCGGTACCCAATTGATGTTCAAATTGGGGTCTTTGATGTCGCAGGTTTTGCAGTGGACGCAGTTCTGGGCGTTGATCTGGAAGCGCGGATTGGTGTCCTCGTCGACCCATTCGTAGACGCCCGCCGGACAATAGCGCTGTGAGGGACCGCCATAGACGTCGTGCTCGGAGGACTTCTGCAGCGCCATGTCCTTCACGACGAGATGCGGCGGCTGGTTCTCCTCGTGGTTGGTGTTGGAGATGAACACCGACGAGAGCTTGTCGAAGGTGAGGACGCCGTCCGGCTTCGGATAGGCGATGCGCGGTGATTCGGCCGCAGGCTTGAGCGTCTTCGCGTCGAGCTTGCCATGCCCGAGCGTGCCAAGCCCGATCCCGAGCGATGAGAGCCACATGTCGATGCCGCCGAGCGCGACGCCGATGGCCGTGCCGAAGCGCGACCACAGCGGCTTGACGTTGCGCACCTTCCACAGGTCGCGGCCGATCTCGGAGTTGCGCCAGTTGGCCTCGTACTCCGTGAGCTCGTCATGTGCGCGGCCGGCGGCGAGCGCTGCGGCCACATGCTCGGCCGCCTGCATTCCTGAGAGCATCGCGTTGTGCGAGCCTTTGATGCGCGGCACGTTGACGAAGCCGGCCGCGCAGCCGATCAGCGCGCCGCCGGGGACGACGAGCTTAGGCACCGACTGATAGCCGCCCTCGGTGATCGCGCGTGCGCCATAGGCGAGCCGCTTGCCGCCGGCGAACGTCTCGCGCACCAGCGGATGCGTTTTGAAACGCTGGAACTCGTCGAAGGGCGAGAGCCAGGGATTGGTATAGTTGAGGTGGACGACGAAACCGACGGACACCAGGTTGTCGCCCCAGTGATAAAGGAAGGAGCCGCCGCCAGTGCGGTTGTCCAGCGGCCATCCGAACGTGTGTTGGATGAGGCCGGGCTGATGCTTTTCCGGCGCGACCTGCCAGAGCTCCTTGAGCCCGATGCCGAATTTCGGCGGCTCGCGATCCTTGGCGAGATCGAAGCGCGCGATCAGGGTCTTGGTGAGGTTGCCGCGCGCGCCTTCCGCGAACAGCGTGTATTTCGCCCGCAACTCCATGCCGCGCGTGAAGCCGCCCGTGGGCTGTCCGTCCTTTCCGATGCCCATGTCGCCGGTGGCGATGCCAACGACGGCGCCATTCGCATCGTAGAGGACTTCCGCGCCCGCAAAGCCGGGATAGATTTCGACACCGAGCGCTTCCGCTTGCTTTGCCATCCATCGGCAGACATCGCCGAGCGAGACGATGAAGTTGCCGTGATTGTTCATGAGCGGCGGCATCATGAGGTTCGGCAGCCGCAACGCCCCGGACTGGCCAAACCAGTAAAAGCGGTCATGCTTGACCGGCGTCTTCATCAGCTCATCGTCATTGCGCCAGTCGGGCAGGAGGCGGTCGAGGCCGACCGGATCGATCACCGCACCGGAGAGGATGTGTGCGCCGACTTCGGAGCCCTTCTCCACGACAACGACAGAGAGGTCCGGCGCAATCTGCTTGAGCCGGATCGCGGCCGAGAGCCCCGCGGGGCCGGCGCCGACCACGACGACATCGAATTCCATCGCTTCGCGCGCAGGAAGGTCGGCTTCAGGCATAAGGCACTCCAAATAAGAGGTATTCCAAAGGCAGGCGTCCACACGACGCCGGGCTTGTCAACGGGCATTCCGAAAACCGTCAGTGACGGACATGGGGATGCTCATTTTGTCGGCCCAGGAGTTCCGTCTACGATGCCGGCATGCCCCCGATCGATCCAGCCAACGCCCGCGACGTCTTGACCTTTTATGCCGAGGCGGGCGTGACGGCGCTGGTTGGCGAGACGCCGGTGGACCGTCTCGCGGCCGGCGTCGCCGACCCGGTCATGCCGCCCGCGCTGCTGCGCCAAGACGGTCCGCGAACGGGCGATCGCGGGCCGGCCCGCGAAACCGAAATTCCGGCGCGAACGCTGCGCCCGCGCGGCGCGCCGGCCGCTGCGCCAGCCGTGCTGCAGTCCGGTCCCGCTCCCCTCGCGCCCGAGGCGGCGGCACTCGCGGCGCGCGACGCCGCCGCGCAAGCGGGGACGCTCGAGGAACTGCGCACCATCCTGGAGACCTTCGATGGCTGCGCGCTCAAGCGCACCGCGAAGCGCCTCGTCTTCGCCGACGGCAATCCGCAGGCGCGGCTGATGTTCGTTGGCGAAGCCCCCGGCCGCGAGGAGGACCTCGAGGGGCTGCCCTTTGTCGGCCCTTCGGGGCAATTGCTCAACCGCATGCTCGCCGCGATCGGCCTCGACCGCACGTCGGTCTATATCGCCAACATCATTCCCTGGCGGCCACCGGGAAACCGCGACCCCTCGCTGCAGGAGACGCAAACCTGCCTGCCGTTCATTCGCCGGCAAATCGAACTCGTCGCGCCCGACGTGCTTGTAACGCTCGGCAAGCCGTCAACTGCGGCGCTGCTTGGCGTCGCCGACGGCATTCGCCGCACGCGCGGACGCTGGATGACCTATCAGGCCGGCGCGCGCGACATTCGTGCGATGGCGACCTATCACCCCGCTTATCTCTTGCGCACGCCGCTCGAAAAGCGGCTTTCCTGGCGCGATTTCCTGGCGATCAAAAAGGCGCTGGAACCATAAGCCGCGATTCTTGATCCGTCATCCTGAGGTGCGAGGCGCGTTTGCGCCGAGCCTCGAAGAGCCTGCCCGGACTTGATCCGGGGACGACGGCCCAGCGCATGCGGCCATCCTTCGAGGCTCGCCTTCGGCGAGCACCTCAGGATGACGGCGAGAGCGCGGCCAACCTATTCCTTGCGCATATAGGACGGTGGACCGCCGGCGAGAAAATCCTCGCGCGGTGGTGCGAACGTGTCGATCACCTGCGTGTCCGCGTGGAACCATGCTTCGTGCTCGACACCGCCGGGAATGACGCCGACATCGCCCGGATTGCAGACCCGCCGCTCGTCGCCGATGCGCATCTCCATCTGTCCGGAGATCATCCAGAACATCTGCTCGTGTGGATGCGCATGCGCGGCCGCATGTCCGCCCTTCTTGATATCCCACCACACCAGCATGCCTTGCTCGCCCGAGAGCGTGCGGCGCGTGATCTTGTCGTTGATGCGCTCTGCGGGCAGTCCATCGAAAGACGCGAAGCCTGAGAGTCGTGGCATGAATTCCTCCTCGCTTACGGCATTAGAAGGCGACCAGGATCGCGCCCGCCCCGATGAGGGCAACGCCCAGCCAGTTCAGTGTCGAGAGCTTCTCACCGAGAAACAGAACGCCGAAGATCGCGACGAGCACCACGCTGAGCTTGTCGATCGGCGCGACTTGTCCCGCCTGGCCGAGCTTCAGCGCACGGAAATAGCAAAGCCAGGACGCGCCGGTGGCAAGCCCGGACAGGACCAAGAACAAATACGTTCGGCCCGCTACCGATGACGGATTGCGGAGCTGTCCCGTCGCGAGAACGATGCTCGCAATCAAGACGAGGATGACGATCGTGCGGATCAGTGTCGCGAGATCCGAACTGATATTCTCGACGCCGACCTTCGCGAAGATTGCCGTTAGCGCGGCGAAGATTGCGGAAAGCAAAGCCCAAAGCTGCCAGGAAGAAAATGCCGATGTCATCGTGATGCGGATCGTTCGAGTGAAGCTGCAAAGGCGTGATTCATTTCGCGGCGTGCGGTCGGACGAAGCAATGGAAGTAGCTCTTTCAGATACACGCGCACATAGCGAGCGAAAAAGGATTGTCGCATACGCATGTCGAAAGGAAAAAAATAAAAGTCACACGAAGTCGCGCGCGAAGCTGTCAGTTTGTTCATGACAAAATACTGGATCGTGCGAGCCGACAGTGATCAAATAATAACAGGGCAGCGGACGAAACGGACGCTGTCCGGAGCTCAACAGAAAGGCAAGGCCAATGTCATCAGTCACTCGCGTAGCTCTGCTCGCTGGTCTGGGAATTGCTGCTTTGACTCTTCCCGTAGCGGCAGCTCCCTCCACATCCGGCACGTCCGTGACCGGAAGCTCCGATGCCCGTTCGACAACGGCGACATCGATGCAATTCGCTCAGCGCTCTGAGGAGCGCGGTGGAAGCTTCAAGTCGAAGGCAAAGAAGAAGAAGAAAAAGAAGAGCCACAAGATGTAGTGGCAAGCCGAGGAGGCGCACACGCCGCGCGGCGGTGTGACGGCTTGTCATGGCGTTGGTCATGGCGTTGCTATGGTTGGCTAGCGATCGCTCATTCCGCAAAAGCTTAAGGCTTCTGCGGTCGAGGTTCGTCATGCCTCTCCTCCTCGTGCTCGGTACGGAGCCGCTTCTTGCGCAAGATGCGGCTCCGCCCCAAACGGCGGCGACGGCGCAGAGCGGATCAAATGAAGGTGCTCACGCGAAGTCGGCGTTCGAGCTCAGGATCGAACAGACCGCGCAGGCCCTTGCCAGCGAGCCGCGTCTCAAGAACTTCTCGCCGCAAGAGCGTTTGGCGATCGTCGAGTTTGTGTTCGGCAACATGCTGTTCGCTGCGGCGCACGAGCTCGGCCACGGCGTCATCCGCGAACTGGAGCTTCCCGTGCTCGGCCGGGAAGAGGACGCGGCGGACGCCTTTGCAATCATCGCGGCGCTCTGGGTCGGCACCGATTTTTCTCACCGCGTGCTCGTGGAAGCCGTGCGCGGGTGGTTCCTGAGCGACGCGCGCGACGAGAAGGTTGGCGCGACGGTCGCCTATTATGACGAGCACGGAATGAACCTGCAGCGCGCTTATCAGATCGTGTGCTACATGGTGGGTTCCGACCCGCAGAAGTTCAAAGATCTGGCGCAGGAAACAAAGCTGCCGGAGGAACGACAGAAAGGCTGCCAAGCCGAATATCGCGAGCAGCTATGGTCGTGGGAGACGTCGCTCAAGCCGCATCGGCGCGCGCCGGGTGCGCCGAAGCAGAAGATCGAAGTGACCTACGGAGACGCCGAAGGCGCGCTTGCACCCTATGCGAGATCGTTCCGCGATACGCGATTCCTGGAGACGCTGATCGAGCGCGTCGCAGACCGCTTCGCGTGGCCTCGCCCGCTAAAAATGGAGATGCGGACTTGCGGCGAATCCGGCGCCGTGTGGAAAGCCGGCAAGCTGACCCTGTGCTATGAGTTGGCCCAGGAATTTTCGCAGCTGTGTCGCGAGTACGGTGTCAATTGGAAAATTTCGACGCTCGTATCGCGGCGTCGACGATAGTTTGCGCTGAATGTGAGTTGCTTTCGTTTCCGCTGACGGGGGACTGAAGCCATGTTGCATTTCGGTGCGGCCTGCATGCGTCGCGTCGTCAATGCGGCGTCGAATTGCGCCAAGCGCCGTTTGCCGGGCGCGATCCTCTTCGCGCTGCTGTCGAGCGTCGGCACTGTCGACGCGCAAACGGCGCATGCGCCGGCCGTCTCGCCCATGCCGATGGATGACGCGGCACGGATGCTCGGCCAGGACTCGCGCCTCAAGAACATGTCGCAGCACCAGCGCATGGGCGTGCTCGAGTTTGTCGCCGGCAATATCGTCTTTGTCCTTCAGCATGAGATGGGGCACGCGCAAATCTCGGAGCGGGCGCTGCCGGTGCTCGGCGCGCGCGATGAAGATGCAGCCGACACCTTCGCGACGCTGACGATGCTGAAGATGCGAGACGTCATGTCCGACCAGGTCCTGGCGGACGCCGCCATGGGCTGGTTCCTGACCGCGAAGCGCGACGAAAAGAATGGCTCGATGCTGGCGTTCTACGACGAGCACGGCCTCGACAAGCAGCGGGCTTTTCAGGTCGTGTGCCTGATGTATGGCTCCGATCCGGCCAAGTTCAAACGTCTGGCCGACATGTCGAAGCTGCCGCAGGCGCGGCGCGAAAGCTGCGGTCCGGATTATCGCAACGCATCGTTTTCATGGGATGCGCTACTCAAGCCACATCGCCGCACAGCCGATCAGCCGAAGACGAAAGTCGACGTCGTCTATGGTGAGGCCAAGGGCAAGCTCAAGGTCTATGCCGATGCGTTTCGATCGATGCGTCTGCTCGAGACCTTGGCAAATGCGGCGGCCGACGAATTCACCTGGAAGGCTCCCTTCACCCTCGAGATGAAAAGTTGCGGCGAGAGCGGCGCGATGTGGAGCCCTGTCACGCGCAAGGTCGAGCTTTGCTACGACATGGCGGTGGAGCTTGCTGACGTCTACCGGAAGTACGGCAAGGGCATGAAGCCCTCACCGGCGAAGCGGGCGCGGAAGTCGTGAGCCGAGCCTATCCCGCCACGGCGAATTTGACCGCGAATAGAGCGGCGAGAACGAGGACAGCCGGCGAGGCTTCGGTGATCTTTCCGGAGATAATCTTGATCAGCGCATAGGTGATGAAGCCGAGCCCGATGCCGGTCGCGATCGAATAGGTCAGCGGCATGGTCACGGCGGCGACGACCGCGGGCGCGTATTCCGTCGCGTCGTCCCAAGTGATGTCGGCGAGGCTGCGCGCCATCAGGCAGGCAACGTACAGGAGCGCCGCCGCCGACGCGTAGGCCGGAATCATCCCGGCGAGCGGCGCGAAGAACAGCGCAAGCAGGAAGAGCATGGCGACGACGGCGGCGGTCAGTCCCGTGCGCCCGCCGGCGGAGACGCCCGAGGCGCTTTCGATATAGCTCGTTGTCGTCGAGGTGCCGATGAGCGAGCCGAACATCGCGGCGAAGGAATCGGCGATCAGCGCTTGCTTCATGCGCGGCAGCTTGCCGTCGACCATGAGGCCGGTGCGCTGTGTGACGCCGATCAGCGTGCCGGCATTGTCGAACACATCGACGAACAGGATGGAGAACACGACGACGATGAACGACAGCTCGAAGGCGCGGGAGAAGTCGAGTTGTAGGAGCGTCGGAGCAAGCGACGGCGGCATCGAGACGATTCCGCCGTATTTCGCGAGGCCGAAGGGAATGCCGATCAGCGTGACGAGAAGGATGCCGATGAGCGTTCCGCCGGTCAGGTTGCGATAATTGAAGGCGGCGATCAGTACGAAACCGAGGATCGCGAGCATCGCTGCGGGCTTTGTGAGGTCGCCGAGCGTGACCAGCGTCGCCGGATGGGCGACGACGATGCCGGACGTCTCCAGCGCGATGATGCCGAGGAACAGTCCGACGCCGGCAGCAACCGCGAGCTTGAGGTTCTGCGGAATGGCGTTGATCACGTATTCGCGCAGGCGCAGCACCGAGATGAGGAAGAAGATCACGCCGGAACAGAAGACGGCGGCAAGCCCCTGCTGCCATGAGTATTTGTGGGTGAGCACGACGGTGAAGGCGAAGAAGGCGTTGAGCCCCATGCCCGGCGCGAGCGCGATCGGATAATTGGCGTAGAGTGCCATGACGAGCGTCGAAACCGCGGACGCGATGCAGGTTGCGACGAACACGGCGCCCTTGTCCATTCCGGCATTGCCGAGGATCTGCGGATTGACGAAGACGATATAGGCCATCGTCAGGAAGGTCGTGCAGCCGGCGATGATCTCGGTCTGGACTGTCGTGCCGTTGGCCGTCAGACCGAAGTACCGGTCGAGCGCGCCTTGCGGAGCGGCCGCATGCGGCGCTGGCCGCGTGTCGGAGCGGGTGGCAGTGTCGGGCATAGGCGTCCTCGCCGAGGGCTCGTGGCGCGCGGAGCATAGCCTGTCACGCGGCGCCGATCCTGCGCCACCAAGACTTGTCCACCACCGCTTGCGGGCCGGATTTGCATGGCCGGAGCGCAAGGCGCTAGGTCTGCGGCCATTCAGTGCGGACCGAACAGGAGCGACCGGGCATGGCGAAATTCACCTACGACCACATTCATCTGCGCAGCCCAGACCCGGAAGCGACGGCGAAATGGTATGAGCACATGTTCGGCGCGCAGATCATGCGCACCATGCAGGGCGGCACGGCGCGCATCGACCTCAAGCTTGGCGGCATGGACATCTTCATTGCCCCGGTTCCACCCGGCGGCGCCGTGAACCCGCCGCCGGTCACACCCTACCAGGGGCTCGACCATTTCGGGCTGTCGGTTACCGGCATCGATGCCGTCGTCGCCGAGCTCAAGGCCAAGGGCGCCGAGTTCACGATGGAGCTCAACGAGATTCGTCCCGGTGTGCGCATCTGCTTCGTCCGTGGGCCGCAGGGCGTTTCGATCGAGGTGCTGGAGCGCAAGGCGTCCTGAAGCGCCATTGCGCGGACTTGTCATTCCGGATCGCCGCGCAGCGGCGAGTCCGGAATCCATACGCCGCAGCCGGGATTATGGATTCCGGGCTCGCGCTCGGCGCGCTCCGGAATGACGGCGCCACTGATATTGTCGCATATCGGGACTTTGCGTCGGCGGCGCGCCGGGCATAAGCTTCCGGCATGGACCTCGATCCCGTCATGCTGGCGCGAATCCAGTTCGCGTTCACGATCTCGTTCCATATCATCTTCCCGAGCTTCACGATCGGGCTCTCCGCCTACATCGCCACGCTCGAAATCCTCTGGAGCGCGACCGGGCGCGACCACTTCAAACGCATCGCCAGCTTCTGGACGAAGATCTTCGCGGTGTCCTTCGCGATGGGTGTCGTGTCGGGCATCGTGCTTTCGTATCAGTTCGGCACGAATTGGAGCCGCTTCTCGGTCGTCACCGGCAACGTCATCGGGCCGCTGATCGGCTACGAGGTCCTCACCGCTTTTTTCCTCGAGGCGACGTTCCTCGGCATCCTCCTCTTCGGCGGCAACCGTGTGCCGCGCTGGCTGCATGTGGCGTCCGCGGTCATCGTCGCCATCGGTACGGCGACATCGGCCTTCTGGATTCTTTCGGCCAATTCCTGGATGCACACGCCGGCGGGCCACGAGGTGCGTGACGGCATCGCCTATCCCGTCGACTGGTGGAAGATCATCTTCAACCCGAGCTTCCCCTATCGCTTCGCCCATATGCTCAACGCGGCGTATCTGACAACCGCGTTCTGCGTGCTCGCGGTCGGGGCGCGCTATCTCCTCTCCAATCGCTTCGAGGAGGAAGGCCGCACGATGATGCGCATGGCGGTTGGCCTGCTCGCGATCTTCGCGCCGCTCCAGCTTCTCATCGGCGATCAGCACGGGCTCAACACGCTCGAGCATCAGCCGATCAAGATCGCCGCCATGGAGGCGCATTGGGACGGCTCGGAGCCGGGCGACTTCAACATCATCGCCTGGCCGGATGAGAAGGGCGAGCGCAACCGCTTTGCGATCTCGATCCCGCATGGCGCGTCTCTCATCCTCACGCACAAATGGGACGGCCTCTTCCCAGGCCTCAAGAGCGTGCCGCCGCAGGATCGCCCGCCAGTGTGGAGCGTCTTCTATGCGTTCCGCATCATGCTGGCCGTCGGCTTCACGATGATCGGCGCCGGACTGTTCGGCGTCTGGCTGTGGTGGCGCGGCCGTCTGTTCACGACGCGCTGGTATCTCAAAGCCGCGAGCTGGAGCTGGTGGATCGGCTTCGTCGCGGTGATCTCCGGCTGGCTGGTGACGGAGAGCGGACGACAGCCCTGGATCGCTTATGGCATCCTGCGCACGGCCGATGCGGTGTCGCCCGTTCTCGCCAGCAATATCGCGCAGACGCTTGCGCTGTTCGTGATCGTCTACGGCATCGTGTTCGGCGCCGGCATCTACTACATCAACCGTTTGATCGAGCACGGCCCGGTTGGCGCGGCGATCAAGGAGTCGGAACGCCGTGCCGGGCCGCCGATCGGCGCCGCTGACGCAGCCGGACGAGAGGTCTTCTAGCGAGCCCTGCGATGGATCGCGCAGAAGGGAACCGCAGATGGAATGGTATCTTCCACTGATCTGGGCCGGCGTGATCGGCACCGCCGTCGCGCTCTACGTCATCCTCGATGGCTTCGACCTCGGTCTTGGCCTCCTCTTTCCCTTCACCAAGAACGAGCGCGAGCGCGATCAGATCGTCGGCACTATCGCGCCGTTCTGGGATGGCAACGAGACGTGGCTCGTGCTCGGCGGCGGCGGGCTGTTTGTCGCGTTTCCCTGGGCCTATGCCGTCATCATGCCGGCCTTCTATGTGCCGGTGATCACGATGCTGCTGGCGCTCGTGTTCCGCGGCGTCGCCTTCGAGTTCCGCCACATCGCGCAGACCAGCAAGAAATACTGGAACATCGCGTTCTGCCTCGGCTCGCTGGTCGCGACGATGTCGCAGGGCTTCGTGCTCGGCGGCCTGATCCAGGGGGTGAAGGTCGAGAACCGTGCCTTTGCCGGTGGCGCTTTCGACTGGGCGACGCCCTTCACCTTCGTCTGCGCGCTCGGCCTCACTGCCGGCTATGGCCTGCTTGGCGCGACCTGGCTCCTCATGAAGGCGGAGGGGCCCGTCGCCGACCGCGCGCGCGGACAGGCCAAGGTGCTGCTCGCCGCCGTGATGATCCTGATGGGCGTGGTCAGCCTGTGGACACCGCTTGAATTCGAGCGCATCGCCGAGCGCTGGTTCTCGACGCCGAACATCTTCCTGCTCTGGCCGGTGCCGACCGCAGCCGTGCTGCTCGCCTGGGCGACGTGGCACTGGCTCGACGCGGGACGCGAGAAACTGCCGTTCTTCGCCTGTATCGGCCTGTTCTTCCTCGGATATTTTGGGCTCGTGGTCTCGAGCTTCCCTTATCTCGTGCCGCCCTCGCTCACGGTGTGGGACACGGCGGCTCATCCTTCTACTCAGATTTTCATGCTGATCGGCACGTTGATCATGCTGCCGATCATCCTGTCCTACACCGCCTATTCGTATTGGCTCTTCCGCGGCAAGGTGCCGGAGGGGCAGGGCTATCACTGAGTGTGGCGGCGCGGCGACATTCATAAGCTGCCTTACGAAAGACAAGAAAAATCCGTGGATTTGCGCGTGGCGCTCCACCGTTGCGACCCAAATCCGGGCAATTCAGGCTGCGCCACGTTTCCTGCTCGGAGTTTCCGCCGTGCCCGCGCCATCTTTTGCCTGGCTGCAATGGGTTTCCAAACTCGTGCTGCAGGTCGCGCCGCCTGTGATGGCGAGCCTGATCAGCGCCTATCTCCTGTCGACCTATCACTTCGGTTCGAAAGAGGCGCCGCCGGTATCCGCCGCTGCGGCGCAGTCGCAAGCCGCCGAAGTCACCGCCACGCAGCCTCCACCGCTCGCCGCCTCGGTGATCGAGGCCGAACATGCCCACGCACTGCGCCCGGTTGAGGCGCGACGTATTGTCGACGACCGCGAGCCCGAACAGATCATCGAGTTGCCGCCGGTCGCCGCCGCGATGCAGCGCATCCGCCAGGCGCGTGAGACGAGCCGTGAAGCCCCGGCCGTGACGCGGGTCTCCACGCCCGTCGCGCCGCCGCCGCAACAGATCGCGACCGTTGTGCCAGCAGTGGCGGTCGCCCCGGCGGACAACACGGTTGCGCCTGCGCCGTCCGCGAAGCCGCAAGAGGAAACGCGCGTTCTCGGCATGCGTGTTCCAAGCGCGGTGACGAATGTCGGACAGACGATCGTGAATGTCGGCGTCGAGCAGCCGGCGCGGCTGATGAATGCCGGCCTCAATCTCGGCCGCAAGACGATCGACGCGATCGCTTCGATCCTTCCCGACTCGGGCGACAAGTCGCGCTAAAGCGCGTCCAAGAAAAGTGGGAATCGGTTTTCCGTCCGGACGCGCGACAAGATCAAAAGTCGTCGTGCGCTAGCGGGCGGTGGGCGCAGCTGCGCTCGGCCGGATCAGACCCCAGCCCAGCCGATAGGTCGGCAAGAGGCCTTGGATCGGCCGAGGAAAGCTTTGCGGGACCTCGGCGACGAGGTTCGGGAAACGCGCCTTGACGCCTGCCGGCGGCGCCGCCGCGCCGCCTTCCACCCGCCAAACGACGATCGCACCTTGGCGCGCGATATCGGCATCGCTGATCCATGGCGTTTGCTGCGGATGATCGGCTGACGCGAAGCGTGGCCGATCGGCGGATGCGGCGGCGATGAGGGCAGCTTCGGGCGCGTCGCCGACGACGATTGCCAATTTTTGCCCGACGCGGCGTTGAAAACTCTCGGTGAAGAAGCGCGCCATGGCTGTGGCCGGCGCCTGCGTGCCGAGCTCGATCGTCGATATCCAGGGCAGGACAAGGATCGCAGCCGCGATGATCATCGGCGGTGCGAGCAGCACGGCGAGCCACGCCGGCGCGAGCAGCTGCTGGCGGAAGACATGCAGCGGCGATGCGACGATCGCCATCAATCCGAGCCCCGAGCAAAGCATGAGGTAGCCGCTCCATGCCTGCGCGAGCGGCGCGCCGAGAGCGGCGGCCACGAACGTCCCGGCGACCGGCGGCGCGATCGCGAAGAAGATCGCGAAGCGTTGCGCAAGCGGTGACAGCGCGTCTCGCTCGACCGTCGGCACCAGGGCCTTTCGGTCAGCGCCGAGCGGGCTTGCCGTCAGCACGAGCAACGCAAACCCGACGTGTGCCGCGGCGACGGCCGCGAGCATCAGCGGCCAGTGCAAGAGCGCGCTTGCTGCGACGCTGCTGTCAGGCATTTCAGCGCGCAGAAGGTGCGAGCCGCCGCGATAAAGCCAACCGAGATGCGGAAACGGAATGACGAAGGCAAGCGCCGCCGCAGCCCAGGGATCGAAGTCGCGCAACGCGGCTCGGCCCTCGGGAGTCGCAACGGTGAAGGCAGCGAGCAAGATTATCAGCAGCAGCGCCCAATAGGACGTCAGTGCAAGGAGCCCGAGCAACACGCCGAGCGCAAGCCATAAAGCCGCGCGCCGTTCGTTGAGCGCGCGCCAATAGGCGAACAGCGTGCCTGCCGTGAGCGGCATGGCGAGCACAGCCGCGCCGAAATCCGGCGTTGGGATCGACAGCGCGAGCACACCCGTGAGAAGGAGCGTCGCCATCGCCGCAAAGGTCGCACCCATCAGCAGGCGACCGAGCAGGAAGACGATCCACAGCGCGCCCGCGACGCAGAGCTGCGCGAGGAGATAGACGCCGAACCAGCCGGCCGCGCGAAAGGCAATCTCCCCGAGCCACGGTGCAAGCGGCGGGCCGAGCCAGGAGCCGATCTGCCATTCGTGACCGACGGCGAGAAGCTGCGCCAATTCGCCCGGCGGGCTGGCGTAGAAGATCGTCGGCAGCAGCACCCACAGTGTCGCCTGCGCGGCAATAGCGGCAGCGGCGAGCGCAGCCGGCCGGGCCCGCAGGAACTCGACGACCAGGACGATGAAGGGCATCCGAGGGCAGGGGGCTGGAGGGTTGAGATACCGGGGCGCCGGCTGATCGCAAGCGGCCATGCGCCTGCACCCGTTACCATCCGACGCCCCTTTTGAGCGCCAATTTCAGGCGAGGTTAGGGCCGAACCGCCGACTTAAACGGCAAGTTGAAGCGCGGTGGCGACGTCCACGCCTTGGTCGCACAAGGCAGCGACCGGCGCGAAGGAGCGGCGATGGTGCGGCGTCGGTCCTAGCCGCGAGAGCGCCTCGAGGTGCTGCGGCACACTATAGCCCATGTGCTGCTCGAAGCCGTAGCCGGGATGCGCGGCGCCAACCCGCTTCATCAGGCGGTCGCGCGTCACCTTGGCGACGATCGAGGCGGCCGCAATCGATGCGACAAGGCCGTCGCCGCCGATCACCGCCTGGCATTCGCAGGGCACTTTGATGCGGTCGCGCCCGTCGACATAGACGAGCTCCGGCGCCACCGGGAGCGACATCACCGCGCGCGCGAGCGCCCAGAGCGACGCCTGCAGGATGTTGTCGCGATCGATCCGCTCGGTCGAACCGAAGGCGACCGCGACCTGCGCGGTCGCGCAGATGCGCTCATAGAGCTTTTCGCGCTCCTCCGCTGTCAGGCGCTTCGAATCGTCGAGCCCGCGCGGCACGCGCTTCGGGTCGAGGATCACGGCTGCCGCGACGACCGGGCCGGCCAGTGGGCCGCGGCCCGCCTCGTCGCAGCCGGCGACGATGAGGAGGCCGCGCAGCATCGCACGCCGCTCGCGCTTGAATGTCGGCCGCTCGATCGGCGCATTCAGCGGGAGTTCGGCGGACTTCGCGGCCTTGGTGCCCTGGCGAATCATGGGGCGATGGTGGCCCTCTCGAAGCTGGCGTTCAACAGCGCCCGGCGATGCCTGTGATCAGCGGGAATTGTTGCCGTTCGCGCTTGCGTCAGCCGCAGTGAGGCGCAGGAACGTGAATTCGGTATCGTCGTAGGCGCGCCGATCGATCTCGGTGAAGCCGGGGGACGGTGCGAAGGCGCCTTTCGCCTCCTCGACGACGATCAGCGCGTCCGCCGTGAGCCATCCGCCCGCCTGCGCCGAGACGAGGGCGGCTTCGCCAAGTCCCTTGCCATACGGCGGATCGGCGAAGACGAGGGAGAAGGATGGCACCGGGTGCGCCGGGCCAAGCTTCGTCGCATCGCGGCGGAATACGCGCGATGTGCCGCCGGCGCCCATCGCTTCGATATTGCCGCGCAGCAGCGCGCGCGCCTCGACGCCGTCGTCGACGAAGAGGACAAAGCTTGCGCCGCGCGAGAGCGCTTCAAGGCCGAGCGCGCCAGTGCCCGCGAAGAGGTCGAGCACGCGCGCATCGCTGACCGGATCGCCGTGAGCGTGCGCGAGGATATTGAAGAGCGATTCACGCAAGCGATCGGCCGTCGGCCGGATCGCCTGTGACTTCGGCGCCTGCAATGTGCGGCCGCGCAGCCGTCCGCCGACGATGCGCATCAGCGTTTCTTGCCTGGTGCGGGATAGGCAGGCCTCGGTCCCTTGCCGCGGGCGCGGTCAGCCGAGCCACGGCGGCCACGTTTTGGCGAGGCAGCGGACCGGTCTTTCGCGGTCCTCTCTCCGTCATCCTGAGGTGCCCGGCGCAGCCGGGCCAAGGATCGGCCCCCTACTTGATCCGGGGACGACGACCGCGCCGCCCTTCGAGGCTCGCCAGCTTCGCTGGCTCGCGCCTCAGGGCGACGGCGCGGAGCTCGCGACGCGTTCTTCTCGCGCCGGACCGGCGCATCGGAAAAATCCGCGCCCGCGAGCCTTGCGATGCGTTCGCCGAGCTGCTCGCGCAGCACACGCGACTTCACCTCCTCGACCGCACCGTCGGCAAGCTCGCCGAGCTGAAACGGCCCGAACGAGATGCGGATCAGCCGATTCACCGCGAGTCCGAGATGTTCAAGGACATTGCGCACCTCGCGGTTCTTGCCCTCGCGGATCGCGAAGGTGAGCCAGACGTTGCTGCCTTGCACGCGATCAAGCGTCGCGTCGATGGCGCCGTAGCGCACGCCGTTGATGGTGATACCCTTGCGCAGGGCGTCGAGTGCGGGCTGCAGGATCGTGCCGTGCGCGCGCACGCGATAGCGGCGCAGCCATCCCGTCTCGGGAAGCTCGAGGACACGCGCCAGCCCGCCGTCATTGGTGAGAAGAAGCAGGCCTTCGGTGTTGAGGTCGAGCCGTCCAATGCTGATGAGCCGCGGCAGGTCTTTCGGCAGCGCGCCGAAGATCGTCAGGCGGCCCTGCGGGTCGGCATGCGTCGTCACGAGACCGCGCGGCTTGTGATAGAGGAAAAGCCGCGTGCGCTCGCGCAGGGGCAACGGCTTGCCGTCGACACTGATGCGGTCCTTCGGCGCGACGTTCAGCGCCGGCGAGGTGATGACCGCGCCGTTGACGGCAACGCGGCCGGCGGCGATCCAGGCCTCCACCTCGCGCCGCGAAGCGAGCCCCGCCCGCGCGATCACCTTGGCGATACGCTCGCCGGCATGTGGTTTCGTGGTCATGCCTCTCCTGTCATTCCGGGGCGCGGGCAAAAGCCCGCGAGCCCGGAATCCATACGCCCTGTCTATCGCAATCGCGAGGATTGGGGTTATGGATTCCGGGCTCGCGCTTCGCGCGCCCCGGAATGACAGGAAGACCCTTTGCCGTCCTCACCCTTCATGCAGGCCGCGATGGACGAAGCCCGTGGCGCGGGCGCGAGGGGCGAGGTGCCTGTCGGCTGCGTCATCGTACGGGCCGGGGAGATCGTCGCCCAGGTAGGCAATCGCACCTTGACCGGCCGCGACCCGACCGCGCATGCTGAGCTGATTGCGATCCGTGCGGCCGCTGCGGCGCTCGGGACCGAACGTCTGACCGACTGCGATCTCTACGTCACGCTCGAGCCCTGCACGATGTGCGCGGCCGCCATCGCCTTCGCGCGCATCCGCCGGCTTTACTATGGCGCCGCCGATCCGAAGGGCGGCGCGGTCGAAAGCGGCGTGCGCTTCTTCGACGCGCCGACCTGCCACCATCGGCCCGAGGTCTATGGTGGCATCGCGGCGGAAGAGGCGGGGACGCTGCTGCGCGATTTCTTCGCCGCGCGCAGATAGCCTCCGAATGTCATGCCCGCGCAGGCGGGCATCCAGTACGCCTGGGCCGATTTTTTATTCGCGAGGCTGCGGCGTACTGGGTCCCCGCCTTCGCGGGGACGACACCTCAACGAGGCGTCCCTTTTTCGCCGAGATCCCAATAGAGTCCGGCCATGATGCCGAGCGCTTCGCGCGCGATACCGACCGGAAGGTGCTCGTTGGGGGCGTGCTGCGAGCAGCCGGGATAGGAGTGCGGCACCCAGACGGTCGGCAGCCCGAGAAGATCGGCGAAGATGTCGTTCGGCAGCGAGCCGCCGAGGTTGGGCAGGATCGACGGCGGCTTGCCAATCGTTTTCTCAAGGGAACGCGTCGCCCATTGCACCCACGGATGATCGGGATCGAGGCGCGTCGCGTGCATGATGTCGTCGCGCCCGCCGTGCGCGACCTTCACGAAGTCGAATCCGTGCTTGTCGAGATGGCGGCGCAGCGCCGGGATCACGTCCTTCACGTCAATGTCGACGGTGAAGCGCAATTGCGTGCGCGCCCAGGCGCGTCCGGGAATGGCGTTGACCGGCGTTTCGGGAACGCCCGAGACCATGGCGAGAATTTCGAAGCTGCACCAGCCATAGACCTTCTCGGCGAGCGAAAGCTCCGGCTCACCCCAGTTCGGATCGATCTCCGGATCGTCGGGACCCGATTTCACTTCGACATTCGCGAGCACGCGGCGCACCGAGGGCGCAAGCTCCTTCGGCTTCCATTCCGGGATGTTGATCGCCCCCGTGCGCGTCGTGATCGTCGAGAGCGCGTGGATGAGCTGGATCGCCGGGCTGGAAAGCAGTCCGCCCCAGTTGCCCGAGTGGTGTGCGCCTTCGCGGGCGTCAATCCAGATGTCGATCGGAAAGGCGCCGCGCGTGCCGAGATAGAGCGTCGGCTTGTCGGCGCCGAGCCGCGGCCCGTCCGAACCGATGAGGACGTCCGCTTTCAGGAGGTCCTTGTTCTCGCCGCAGACTTCGCGCAAGCCGGGTGAGCCCGCTTCCTCGCCCATCTCGATCAGCCATTTGGCGTTGAAGCCGAGCTTGCCGCGTTCCTCAATCACCGCGCGCTGCGCGGCGACGTTGATCGCGTGCTGGCCTTTGTTGTCGACGACGCCACGCCCATAATAGCGGCCGTTCTTTTCCGTCAGCGTCCACGGCGAGAGGCCTTTCTCCCACTGCGCATCGAGGCCGCGGATGACGTCGCCGTGGCCGTAGCCGAGCACGGTCGGCAGGTCGTCGCCCTCATGGCGCTCCGCGTAAAGGAATGGCCCGCGCGCCTTCGCGTGGTTGAGGATGCGCGTCTTGAAGCCCAACGCTTCGAGCTCCGGCTTAACGATCGTCTCGAGATAGCGCGGAAGCTCGGCGGCGCGGTCGGGATTCTGGCTTTCGGTCGGGATCGCGACCCGGCGCGCAAGGTCCGCCTTGAACGCTCCGTTGTCGAAATGCTTTTGGGCACGGGCGACGGCGTTCTCTCTGCTCATTCTGATTCCTTTCAGTGTGATCCCGTTCTCGCTGCGCTCGGCCGGGATGACACCTTTCCCTGTGTGAATTCAAGCCGCGATCTGCACGCCGCCGTCGTAGAGGTGGCAGGCGACAAAGCCCGCGCCTTCGGGGGTGTGTCGCGGGACTTGCGCGGAACAGCGCGGACCCGCATGCGGGCAGCGCGGATGGAACACACATCCCGGCGGCGGCGCAAGCGGGTTGGGCATGGCGAGGCCGAGGCCGGTTTCAGGGACGCCGAGGCCAGGCTCCGGTGTGAGCACGGAGGCGAGCAGCGCCTGCGTATAGGGATGCTTCGGCGCGCGAAAGAGCGCTTCGCGCTCGGCCAGCTCGACAATGCGGCCGAGATACATCACGGCGACGCGCGTCGCCGTGTGCTCGACGACCGCAAGATTGTGGCTAATGAAGAGATAGGTGAGGCCGAGGTCGCGTCGCAGGTCGAGGAGGAGATTGAGAATCTGCGACTGCACGGAGACGTCGAGCGCCGATGTCGGCTCGTCGAGCACGACAACCTCCGGCTCGACCACAAGCGCACGCGCAATGGCGACGCGCTGGCGCTGACCGCCGGAAAGTTCGTTCGGGAAGGCGTCGGCGTGGCGCTGCGCGAGCCCGACCTTGGCGAGCATGGCGATGGCGCGCTCGCGCCGCTCCTTCGCGCTGGTGACCCCCTGCACTGCGAGCGGCAGCGCGACGATCGAGGCTACCGTCTTGCGCGGATTGAGCGACGAATAGGGGTCCTGGAACACCGGCTGGACCCGGCGCGCGAGGGCGCGGCGGTCGATCCGCGCGATGTCGACGCCTTCGACCGCGATCGTGCCATGTGTTGGCTTCTCGAGGCCGAGCAGCATTTTTGCGAGGGTCGATTTGCCCGAGCCGGACTCGCCGACGAGCCCCACCACCTCGCCTTTGCCGACGCGAAGCGTGACGCCGACGACGGCATGCAGCGGCTTCTTCGCCGCGAACAAGCCTTGGCTGACCATGTAGGTGCGGCTGACATCTTTCGCTTCGAAGAGCGCGCTCACGCGGCAGCCTCGCGTGCGGGAAGGCGTTGGTGAATGCAGCGCCAGCCGTGCATGCCGTCGGTGTGCCACGGCACGCCCTCGGCGCAGACCGGCTCGGCGTAGCTGCACCGCTCGCGGAAGGCGCATCCCATCACTTCGCCGACCAGCGACGGCACGATGCCGGGGATGGCGCCGAGCTTGCCGCCGGGCGGCGTGCGCCCGGGGATTGGGATCGAGGCCATCAGCCCGCGCGTATAGGGATGGCGCGGATCGCGAAACAGCGCGTCGGTGGAAGCACTTTCGACGATCTCGCCCGCATACATCACCGCGACGCGATGCGCGACGCGCGCGACGACGCCGAGGTCGTGGGTGATGAGCAGGATCGCCACGCCGAGGTCGCGTTGCAGGTCGATAAGGAGACGCAGGATCTGCGCCTGGATGGTGACGTCGAGCGCGGTCGTCGGCTCGTCGGCGATGAGAAGCGTCGGCCCGCACATCAGCGCCATCGCGATCATCACGCGCTGGCGCAGGCCACCCGAGAGCTGGTGCGGATATTGGCCGAGGCGCTGCGCCGCCGCCGTGATGCCGACCTTTTCGAGGAGCTCGATCGCGCGTTCGCGGGCTTGCGCGGCGGTCGAGCCCTTGTGCCGGCGATGCACTTCGATGAGCTGGTCGCCGAGCGTGTAAGCCGGGTTGAGCGCGGTCATCGGCTCCTGGAAGATCATCGCCATGCGGTTGCCGCGTAAGCGTCCGAGCGCCCGCGGCGGCAACCGGGCGAGGTCTTGGTCCTCGAACGTCAGGCGTTGCGCACTGCGTGTTGTATTTGTCGGGAGCAGTCCCATCAGCGCCAGCGCCGTCATCGATTTGCCGCAGCCGGACTCGCCGACGAGACACAGCGTTTCGCCCGGCGCGATGTCGAACGAAATACCACGCACCGCATGCAGCGTGCCGCGCGGCGTCTCGATGTCGACCTTGAGGTTCTCGACCGCGAGGAGAGGGGACGCCACGGGCTAACCCTTGCCGCTCGGCGCGAACACGTCGCGCACGCCATCGCCCACCATGTTGATGGCAAGGACGAGGAGCGCGAGCATCGTGCCGGGAATGGCGATCAGCCAGAAGGAGAAGAACATGTAGGTCTTGGCCTCGGCGATCATCAGGCCCCAGGACGGCAGCGGCGGCTGTACGCCGAGGCCGAGGAAGGAGAGCGCCGCTTCGAGCAGGATGGCGCTCGCGCCCTCGATGCTCGCGACCACGACGAGATGCGGCAGGATGTTCGGCAGCACTTCGCCGAGGATGATCCGCGGCGTCGAGACGCCCATGCATTCGGCCGCCGCGATATATTCGAGCGAGCGCACCTGCTGGGTCGCCGCGCGCATGACCACGGCGAAGCGGTCCCACTTCAAGAGCCCGAGCACGCCGATGACCACCCAGAGTGAGCCGCCGACCGTCGCCACCACGGCGAGCGCGACGAGGATCAGCGGAATCGCGAGTCGTACGGTGATGATGAACGTCACCACCATGTCGACGCGGCCGCCGAAATAACCGGCCGCGAGGCCGAGCGCGGTGCCGATGAGGCCCGAGATCAGCATGACCGAGAGGCCGATGAGGAGCGATATGCGCGCGCCATAGATGACGCGCGAGAGATAGTCGCGCCCGAGATTGTCGGTGCCGAGGATGTGCGTCCAGCTCCCCTTTGCGTACCAGACGGGCGGCACGGTCCGGTGCAGCAGATCCTGACTGTAGGGATCGTAAGGCGCGATCAACGGGGCGAGTAGCGCCATGAGGCCGATCACGACGAGCACGGTCGTTCCGATCATCAAGCCCTTGTGCCGCAGGACGCGCCGCCAGAACTGCGCTTGGCGAGAGGGCTCGGTGATGGCGATGGGACGGCCGGCGAGGAGATCGGTCATGGCTTATCCCACCCGGATGCGCGGATCGAGCCAGGCATTGGCAAGGTCGGCGCCGAGCGTAAGGCCGACATAGACGAAGGAAAGCAGCGCCACGATCGATTGCGTGACGGGGATGTCGAGATGCGTGATCGAGGTGTAGGCGAGATAGCCGAGCCCATCGAGCGCGAAGATCGTCTCGATGACGACCGAGCCGCCAAGAAGATAACCGAGCTGCACGGCGGAGAGGGCGACGACCGGCACCAGCGCATTGCGCAGCGCATGTTTGGCGATGATGCTGGCGGGCGAAAGCCCCTTGGCGCGCGCGGTTCGCACGTAATCTGAGGCGAGCACTTCGATCATGCCGGCGCGCACGAGCCGCATGAAGGGCGGCGCGACGTAATAGCCGAGCGCGATGGTCGGCATCACGAAATGCGCCCAGGTCTCGCTGCCGGAGACCGGCAGCAGATGGAACCAGACCGCCAGCACCATGATCAGGATCAGCGCGAAGAAGAAATTCGGCATCGCCTGCCCGACGATCGCGAGCGTAAGACACAGCCGGTCGATCCATGAGTTCGGATAGACCGCGGCGAGAACGCCGAGTGGCACTGAGATCGCGAGTGCGAAGGCGAGCGAAAAGAGCGCGAGATAAACGGTCGTCGGCAGCTTATCGAGCACGAGGCTCAGCACATCGGTCTTGAAGTAGAGCGACTGGCCGAAGTCGCCGCGCAGCATGTGCGAAAGCCATTCGACGTATTGGATGATCAGCGGCCGGTCGAGGCCGTAGATCTGGCGGATGTTCTCGATGTCCTCGGCCCGCGCGCCTTCACCCGCCAGGGCGATCGCAACGTCGCCGGATGCGCGCAAAGCCAGGAAGGCTAGCGCCGACACCGCCAGCGCCACCAGCGCGGCCAGTCCGATGCGTTTAACCGTGTAGGTCAGCATTATTTGTACGACATCTCCCAGACGCGCGGGATCTCGTCGCGATAGGCCTTGAACACCAGGTCCTTGTTCGCGGCGTAGAGCGCCGGCAGCGTATAGAGCGGGATGGCGTAGGCCTGCTCGGAGATGCGTTTGAGGGCCTTCGCGTAGGCCTCCTTGCGCACCGCCGGGTCGATCGAGGTGTCGCCGCGTTCGAGCAAGTCACGCACCTCGGCATCGCGTGTCACGTCGTCGAGCGTGAATTTGAAGAACACCGGCGTCGCGGCCGACACATCGTTCACCGAGAACGAGCCCCAGGTCTGGTGCGACAAGCCGGCCTTGCCGCTGCGCATCGCGTCACGCACGGCTGCATATTGCGACCAGCGCAAGTTGGCGCGGATGCCGACCGCGCGCAGGAACGCCACCATGGCCTCGGTCTGGTTGCGGTCCTGGAAGCCGTAGAGGTCGATATCGAAGCCATCCGGATAGCCTGCGTCCTTGAGCAGCGCTTTGGCTTTCGCGGGATCATAGGGATAGCGCGGCGCGCCGTCGTCGCTGCAGCCGAACTGCGTCGGGAAGCATATGACGTTGATGACGCGCGAACCCTTGCCGACGATCGATTTCACCATGCCTTCGCGGTCGATCGCATGCAGAATCGCTTGGCGCACGCGCACGTCGCGCAGCGGCGGCGCCGGTGAATTCTCCGTCGAATTCACCTGCAGGAAGACGAAGCGCATGATCTCGCCGGAGACGACCTGCACGCTCGGCACCGCGCGCAACTGTTCGATCTGATCGGCGGTGAGCTGGCGCGCGAGGTCGATGCCGCCGGAAAGCACCTCCGCCATGCGCGTCTGCGGGTCGGGAATGAAGCGAAACTCGAGCTTCTCGATCTTCGGCTGCCCCTTCGGGCTGTCCTTGAAGTAATCTGGGTTACGCTCGAGCCGCAGGAACTTGCCGACGGAATTCTCGACGAGACGATAGGGCCCGGTGCCGACCGGCTTCTCGCTCATGCCTTTCGGTCCCACCTGCGCGTAATATTCATGCGGGTGGATGACGACCGGGCCGGCGAGATATTCGAGCGCCGCCGGGAACGGCCGCTTGGTGATGATGCGGACCTTGTAGTCACCCAGTTTCTCGACATGATCGATCCAGCTCACGTTCTGCTGGGTGATGACCTTGTTTTCCGGCTTCGAGACGAAATTGAGCGTGTAGACGACGTCGTCGGCGCTGAACGTCGCGCCGTTGTGGAACTTCACGCCCTGCCGCAGTTCGAGCTCGATCGTCTTGTCGTCGACAAATTTCCACGACGTCGCAAGCAGCCCCTTGTATTCGTCGGTCATGGGGTCGCGGTAGATCAGCGTGTCCCAGATGTGATGCGCGACGATGACGCCGATGCGCACGCTGTTGAAATAGGGATCGACATTGTCGAGCACCTGTGGGTCGGCGAAGTGCAGGGAATTGTCCTTCTTCCCTGCCCATGCCGGCCCTGCGAGTGCGGCCATTGCGACGAGGGCCGCGGCACAGAACATTTTGCGGTTCATGAAGCGGCCCCCTTCTTTACGGGGCGTGATGGCGCGCCATCACGCTACTTGTACGTCATCTCCCAGAACCGCGGCATCTCGTCGGGATAGGCGACGAAATCGAGATCCTTGTTGGCGACGTAGTAGGTCGTCAATGAATAGAGCGGGAGCGAGTAGGCCTTGTCCGCGATCATCGCCAGCGCCTTTTTGTAGGCTTCCTTGCGGGCATTGGGATCGACGCTGGAATCGCCTTTCTCAAGCAGATCGCGCACTTCCGGGTCATGCGTGATGTCGTCCGGCCCGAACTTCCAATAGACCGGGGTTGAAGCGGACACGTCGTTGATGGAGAACGAACCCCAGGTCTGGTGCAGGATCGCGGCCTTGCCTGAGCGCGCCGCGTCGCGCATCGCGGCATACTGCATGAAGCGCAGATTGGCGCGTATGCCGACGGCGCGCAGATAGCCGATCATCGCTTCCGTCTGGTTGCGCTCGCGATAGGCGTAGAGGTCCACATCGAAGCCGTTGGGAAATCCCGCTTCGGCGAGCAGCGCTTTCGCTTTCGCAGGATCGTAGTTGTAGCGGGCTGCGCCTTCGTCGGTGCAGCCGAACTGAGAGGGAAAGCACTGCGTGTTGAGGACGCGGGCGCCTTCGCCGACGATCTGCTTGACCATCGCCTCGCGGTCGATCGCGTGATTGATCGCCTTGCGCACGCGGATGTCCTTGAGCGCCGGCTGCGGCGTGTTGTCGAGAATGTCGTAGTGCAGGAAGGCGATGCGCATCGTCTCGCCGGAGACGACCTTCACATTCGGCGCGTTCTTCATCTGCTCCGCCTGGTCGAACGGCACGCTCATGATCATGTCGACGCCGCCCGACATGACCTCAGCAACTTGCGTCTGCCGGTCGGGGATGAAGCGGATTTCGACCTTGTCGATCTTCGGCTGCCCCTTTGGGCTGTCCTTGAAGTAGTCGGGATTCTTCTCGAGCCGGATGTATTTGCCGATGGCATGCTCGGTCACGCGATAGGGGCCGGAGCCGATCGGCTTTTCATTCATGCCCTTCGGCCCGACTTTGGCGTAATATTCGTTCGGGTGGATGACGACGGGCCCCGCGAGGTATTCGATCGCAGCCGGGAACGGTTTCTTGGTGTGGATGCGGACTTTGTACTTGTCGAGCTTTTCCGCCTTTTCGATCCAGTTCACGTTCGCGGGCGTCGTGGATTTGTTTGCCGGATCGGAGACGAAATTGAGCGTGTAGACGACGTCATCGGCATCGAACTCCTCACCATTGTGGAATTTGACGCCGTGGCGGAGTTCAACTTCGAGCGTCTTGTCGTCGATCCACTTCCAGCTTGTCGCGAGCTGACCTTTGTATTGATTCGTCTTCGGATCGCGATAGATCAGCGTGTCCCACACATGCTGGCCGATGATGACGCCGATGCGCACGTTGTTGAAGAACGGGTCGACGTTCTCGGGCACCTGGTCGTAGGCGAAGCGGATCGTGTTGTCGCGCTTGCTGGCCAAGGCCGGGCTAGACGCCAACGCGGCCGTCAGCGCGGCCGCAACGAAAAGACGCGAAAAGATGGGCATCGAAGCGTTTCCCTCACCGTTTTGTTCTTTGTTCGCCGCCTAGTGGACCCTTTCGGCTCGCTCAGTGTCAAGTTGCGTTGCGGTAACGCATTTAGCCGCACCCTCGCGCGGGCGCGCTTTGCCACGCTGCGTGCGTGCGCTAGAACGCCTTGAGACGACGTAAGAGGAACGGATCGATGGCGGAATTTCTCTCCCTCGCGCAGGCGCTCGAAGCGACGATGCGCGACGGCGACAGCGTGGCGATGGAGGGATTCACCCATCTCATTCCGCATGCGGCCGGCCACGAAGTGGTGCGCCAGCGCCGCAAAGGGCTGACCCTCATCCGCATGACGCCCGACATCATCTACGATCAGTTGATCGGGATGGGCTGCGCGGAAAAGGTGGTGTTTTCCTGGGGCGGCAATCCCGGCGTCGGCTCACTGCACCGCTTCCGCGACGCCTATGAAAACGGTTGGCCGAACCCGATCACGATCGAGGAGCACTCGCATGCGGCCATGGCCAATGCCTACGCCGCCGGCGCCGCGAATCTGCCTTGCGCGATCTTTCGCGGCTATATCGGCGCCGGCCTGGCGCAGGTGAACCCGAACATCCGCCACGTCACGTGTCCCTTCACAGGCGAGAGGCTTGCGGCAATTCCCTCGATCCGCCCGGACGTCGCAGTGATCCATGCGCAGCGTGCGGATCGCGAGGGCAACGTGCTCATCGAAGGCATTCTCGGCGTGCAGAAGGAGACGGTGCTTGCGGCGAAGCGCGCGCTTGTCACCGTCGAGGAGATCGTCGACGATTTCGGGCCGCGCAGCCTCAACGCGACGATCTTGCCGCACTGGACCGTGACGGCGATCGCCTGTGTGCCCGGCGGCGCGCATCCCTCCTACGCGCAGGGCTACTACAAGCGCGACAACGCCTATTACAAGGCGTGGGACAAGATTTCGCGCGAGCGCGACACCTTTCTTGCCTGGATGAAAGACAACGTGCTGGCGGGCGGCCCGCAGGATTTCGCGCGCTATGCGCGCCGCGTCCCCCAGGCGGCGGAGTGACCCTAGTGCATCCGTACTGTCATTCCGGGGCGCGGCGAAGCCGCGAACCCGGAATGACAGGAAAATTGTAAGCGCTGCCACGACGAGGGCCCTAAATGCCTGAAAGCTACACCCCGACGGAAATGATGACGGTCGCCGCCGCGCGAGCGCTGAAAAACGAAGACATCTGCTTCGTCGGCATCGGCGCCCCCTCCGCCGCCTGCAATCTCGCGCGCTATACGCATGCGCCCGGCATCACGCTGATCTATGAATCGGGAACGCTCGCCACCAAGCCGGCGGTCCTGCCGCTCTCCATCGGCGATGGCGAGCTTTGCGACACGGCGCTGACCACCGTGTCTGTGCCGGAGATGTTCCGCTATTGGCTCCAAGGCGGTCGCATCACCGTCGGCTTCCTCGGCGGCGCGCAGATCGACCGCTTCGCCAACCTCAACACCACCGTCGTCGGCCCTTACGAGAAGCCGAAGACACGGCTGCCGGGCGGCGGCGGCGCGCCGGAGATCGCAACCTCATCCGGCGAAATCTTCATCATCATGAAGCAGGCGCCGCGCAGCTTCGTCGCCAAGCTCGATTTCGTCACCTCCCTCGGCCACGGCGAAGGCGGCGACCATCGTGCGCGCCTGGGCGTCAAGACCAAGGGGCCGACGCGGCTCATCACCGACCTTTGCCTCTTCGAGCCGGATGCCGAAACGAAAGAAATGACGGTGACGTCGATCCATCCCGGCGTCACGCGCGAAAAAATCCAGGAGAACACCGGCTGGCCGGTGCGCTATGCCGCGCAGGTTGCGGAAACGCCGCCGCCGAGCATGCAAGAGCTCAGCGTCCTGCGAGAGCTGCATGCCCGCACCGCCAAGGCGCATGGCGAGGCGGCTTGAGAAGCATGCCCCTTGACTATGATCGGCTCATGTCGCTGGACCTGCCACCGGTCGAGCAAACCTATTCCGTCCGCGACACCATGCTTTACGCGCTGGGCCTTGGCTTCGGTGTTGACCCGATTGACGAGGCAGAGCTCGCTTTCGTCTATGAGAAGAATCTGAAAGTCCTGCCGACCATGGCCTGCGTGCTGGGCCATGCCGGAGCGCGGATGCGCGAGCGCTTGCCGGAACTCGACTGGGTGAAGGTCGTGCACGGCGAGCAGAGCGTGCGGCTGCATCGTCCGTTGCCCGCTGCGGCAGCCGTTATTGGCGAATCGAAGATTGTCGACGTGATCGACAAGGGTGCAGGTAAGGGCGCGATCCTGGTGACGGAACGCGTGCTGATCGACAAGACGAGTGGCGAAAAAATCGCAACGCTGACGCATTCGACCTTCGCACGCGGCGACGGCGGGTTCGGTGGGCCGCGGCGCGAAAGCGCAGCGCCCCAACCTCTGCCGGCGCGACCGCCGGACCTCGTCTGTGACATCGCCACACGTCCGGAGATCGCCCTGATCTATCGACTGAGCGGCGACTACAATCCTTTGCACGCGGAGCCTGCCTTCGCCGCGGCCGCGGGGTTCCCGCGCCCGATCCTGCATGGCCTCGCGACCTTCGGGATCGCCGGTCGGGCGATCCTTCGCAGCTTCTGCGGCTACGACCCAACGAAATTGACGGCCTTGCAAGGGCGGTTTTCCGCACCGGTGTTTCCAGGCGAGACGGTGCGCACCGAAATGTGGCAAGAAGGGTCCGTGGTGAGCTATCGCTGCCGGGTCGAGGGGCGCGACATCGTGGCGATCAGCAACGGCCGCGCCGAAATCGCAATGTGAGTGAATGATGCCTCTGCCGCTCGAAGGAATTCTCGTCGTCTCGCTGGAACAGGCGGTTGCCGCGCCGACCTGCGCGTGCCGCCTGGCCGACGCCGGGGCCCGCGTCATCAAGATCGAGCGGCCGGAAGGCGATTTCGCGCGCTACTACGATTCCGTGGTGCATGGCGAGAGCTCGCATTTCGTCTGGCTCAATCGCGGCAAGGAATCGGTCGTTTGCGATCTTGCGAACCCGGAAGACAGCGCGTTGCTCGAAGCTTTGCTCGCGAGGGCGGACGTCTTCATCCAGAACCTCAAGCCCGGCGCCATCGCCAAGCTCGGCTTCGCGCTCGACCGGCTTCGCCGCGATTATCCGCGGCTGATCATCGGCTCGATCTCGGGCTATGGCGAGAGCGGGCCGCTGGCGTCGCGCAAGGCCTATGACCTTCTGGTGCAGGCGGAGGTGGGGCTCGCCTCGATCACCGGCGGGCCGGAAGCTCCGGCGCGCGTCGGCGTTTCGGTCGCGGATATCGGCTCGGGCATGAACGCCTATGCCGCGGTGCTTGAAGCGCTTCTAACCCGCGCGCGCACCGGCAGGGGCTCGACCTTCAGCGTGTCGCTTTTCGATACGCTTGCCGAATGGATGACGGCGGCGCTCCTTCTGCAGGAGGGTGGCCAGCCGCCGCGCCGCATCGGCCTCGCGCACACCTCGATCGCGCCCTACGGCGTCTTCCGCAGCAAGGATGGCGTCGACATTCTCATCTCGATCCAGAACGATCGCGAATGGCGCATTTTGGCGGAGCATGTGCTGGGCGACGCCGCGCTGGGCACGAATCCCGAATTCGCGACCGTGATCAAACGCGTGGAAAACCGTCCGCTCACCGACGGCAAGGTCGCCGCCGCCTTCGGCGCCATGGATGTGGTCATGCTCGAAGCGAAACTCGAAGCGGCAGACATCGCCTTCGCGCGCGTCAACGATGTGGCCGGCCTTGCCGCGCACCCGCATCTGCGGCGCATCACGGTCGGCACGCAAACGGGGCCGACCTCGTACTCTTCGCCCGCGGTGCAATGGGCGGAGGCCGAGCTCAGCTACGGCCCTGTCCCGGCCCTCGGCGCGCATACGGAAAGCGTGCGCGCCGAATTTATGGGGCGGCGCGCCAAGGCCGGCTAGCGCTCACCATGCCGTAGACGCGCGAACGCGCGTTTAGTCCATGACGTGAACCGGCTCGTCCTTCGGCTTCGGCGCTTGCTTGCGCGGGCCGGCGCCGACGAGGAAGACGAACGGCATCGCCGCGATCGCGATCCACATCAGCAGCCGGAAGTCGTTGCCGTAAGCGATGATCGCCGCCTGCTGCGTGACGATCTGATCCATCAGCGCGCGTCCCGCGTCGGTCGCGAGGTCGATCTTCGAAGCGACGTCGGGCATCTGCAAGGCGTTGTTGAACGGCGTGACATAGGTCGTGAGGTTCGCATGCACGCTCGTCGTCATGCGGGTGAGGTTTGCGATCACGATGGAAATGCCGACCGCGCTGCCGATATTGCGGATGAGGGTGAAGATCGCCGTTCCGTCCGTGCGCAGCTGCGCCGGCAAGGTCGCGAAGGCGACGGTGTTGAGCGGAATGAAGACGAGCGCAAGGCCGAAGCCCTGGACCAGGCTCGTCATGACGATCTCATTGGATGCGGTGTCGTTGGTGAAGGCGGACATCTGATGCAGCGTGCCAGCCGTAAGAATGAGACCGGAGAGGATCAGATATTTCGGCTGGATGATGCTGACCATGCGCCCGACGGCCATCATGCCGACCAGCGTGCCGCAGCCACGCGAGGCAAGCAGGATGCCGGCGGTGAGGATCGGATAGCCGATCACGTTCTGCATGAAGGGCGTCACCAGCGCCATGGTGGCGAAGATCGAGATGCCCATCACCGCCATGAACACGCAGCCCACGGTGTAGTTGCGGTCCTTGAACAGCGCAAAGCGCACGAACGGCCGCTCGGTCGTCAGCGAATGGGCGAAGAAATAATAGAAGCCGGTGACGCCGATGATCGCTTCGATGACGATCTCGTTGGAATCGAACCATCCGACTTGCTCGCCGCGGTCGAGCATGAGCTGCAGTGCGCCGATGCCGATGCTCAAGGCGCCGAAGCCGAACCAGTCGAAGCGCAGATGCTTCTGCACCTGCGTCTCCTGCATGAAGAAGAGAAGGCCGATGACGGTAATGATACCGACGGGGAGATTGACCAGGAACACCCAGTGCCAACTGTAGCTGTCGGTGAGCCAGCCGCCGAGCGTCGGGCCCATGATCGGGCCGAGCATGACGCCGACGCCCCAGATCGCCATTGCCTGTCCGCGCTGCTCGGCGGGATAGGAATCGAGCATCACTGCCTGTGAGAGCGGAACGAGCGCCGCGCCGAACACGCCTTGCAGCAGGCGGAAGAGCACCATCTGCTCGATGTTCTGCGCCAGCGCGCAAAGAAGCGAGGCGAAGGTGAATCCGGCCGCGCAGAGCACGAACAGCTTCTTGCGCCCGAAGCGGTCGGCGATCCAGCCGATGGGCGCCGTCATGATGGCGGCGGCGACGATATAGGAGGTAAGGACCCAGTTGATCTGGTCGAGCGAGGCGGAAAGGCTGCCCTGCATATAGGGCAGCGCCACGTTGGCGATCGTCGTATCGAGCGCCTGCATGATCGTCGCCGTCATGGTGCAGACGGTGACGACCGCGCGCCGGGTATTGGGGCTGATCGCGGCGAAGCGATCCTGGGTCATGGCGTCGTATCGTTCGC
Source organism: Variibacter sp. (assembly GCA_050187875.1). Classification (GTDB taxonomy): domain Bacteria; phylum Pseudomonadota; class Alphaproteobacteria; order Rhizobiales; family Xanthobacteraceae; genus JAFKKS01. The sequence continues at coordinate 29,734 of JBFWXB010000003.1, read as the reverse complement.
CTTGGCGCCGAGGCCGAACAGCCCCGCAATGCTGCGCCGGCGCTTGGTGTCGATGTCGACGGTGACGCTCATCCCAGCCCGCAGGCGGCTCAAATCCTGGTTCGCATCAAGCGTGATGCGCAGCGGCACCCGCTGCACGACCTTGACCCAATTGCCGTTGGCGTTTTGCGGCGGAAGGATCGAGAACTGCGAGCCTGTGCCCGGACTGACCGAAGACACCGTGCCGCGGAACACCTGATCGGGGAAGGTGTCGACGTGCAGCTCGACCGACTGCCCGACGCGCAGATAGGTGATGTCGGTTTCTTTCGGGTTGGCGTCAACCCACGGATGCGTATCGTCGAGCACGGCGAAAACGGGCGTGCCTGCCGTGACGTAGCGGCCGAGCTGGATGCTGTCGACCTGCGTCGCCGTGCCGTCGATCGGCGCGCGCAGCGTCGTGTGGGCAAGGTCGCGATCGGCTTGGTCGAGCGCGGCCTGCGCCGCGGTGAACGGCGGGAATTTTTCGATCGGCAGATTGGGATCGCCACGCAGCTGGTTACGGAGCTCCGCCTGTTGCTGGACGAGCTGTTCGAGCTGCGTCCGCGCCGTGACCAAGGTCGCAACCGAGCTGTCGACATCCGCTTGCGCGCCGGCGCGGCTCGCGAGCAGCGATTGTTTGCGCTCGACCTCTTTCGTCTTGAGGTCGACGGTTTTTTGCGCGAGCTCGATCAGGCGATCGACCGCGGCGAGATTGCTTTTGATATTCGCGAAATCGGTACGCACCCCGGCGAGCCGCGACTGCGCTTGCGTGACCGCGATGCGGAACGGCACGGGATCGATTTCGAACAGCGGCTGCCCCGCTTTGACGTGCTCGCCTTCGCGCACGACGATGTTCGAGATTTTGCCGGAAATGTCCGGCGTGATCATCACTTTCTGCATCCCGACATACGCGTTGTCGGTCGAGATGTAGCGTCCGCCCGAGAGATACCAGTAGAGCCCGACGGTGGCGGCGATGAGCGGCACGACGATCAGCAGGACGAAGCGTAAAGACCGTCGCGACCGCGCCGGCGCGTCAGCTGCCGCTCCGGCCTCCGTGGCGGCAGGCGGCGCGTCCGGCTTGCGCTTGGCCTCGGTCTCCGGTGCGAGCTTCAGGACGTTATCGGCCATTGAGATGCTCGCTGGTCTTCGGCCGCTCGTGGGGGCTGCCGACAATGAGGTCGCGCAGATTGTTCCGCACCGCGATGAGATGGTCGACGCTCGCCGCGAGCGCCGCCTCGTGCGTCCCGGCAAGCGCGTCGTTCATGAGGCGTTCGCCGACTTGCGACAGCCGCTCAATCACGGGCCGCGCCTTCGGGGTGAGGTACAGCCGCTTGGCGCGGCGATCGTCGGGATCGGCGCGGCGCTCGACAAGTCCGTTCTTGCAGAGGCGATCAACAAGGCGCGTCAGGCTGATCGGGGCGAGATCGAGCATTTCCGCAAGCTCGGCCTGCTTGAGGCCCTGGTTGCGGTCGAGGCGCGCCAGCACCGCCCATTGCGCGCGGGTCATGCCGAGCACGCGCACGCGCTGGTCGGCAAGTGTGCGCATCAAGCGCGCCACGTCGTGGAGGAGGAAGGCGAAATCGCGTTTCTGGGAGGGGCGCATAGCGTGAATATAATAAGGAAGCTTATTATAAGCAATCTGCGAATTATGCGTTTTCCGGAAGCCGACCCGGCGATGGCGGCATAGGAAAGGGATGGCCGCTGGATTTTTAGGCCGTAGCGCGGCAAGACTGAACGCATCCGGCTCCGCCGCGACGTCTGCCATTCCCCATCATCCGGAAGGAACGCCATCATGGACAAGAAGACCTTTGACAAAGGTGTCGAGGTGCGCACCGCGGTGCTCGGCAAGGAGTATGTCGAGAACGCCTTGAAGATGGTCGACGACTTCAACCGGCCGTTCCAGGAACTGGTGACGGAGTATTGTTGGGGCGCGGTCTGGGGGCGCGAGGGCTTGCCGCGCAAGACGCGCAGCATGCTCAACCTGGCGATGATCGCGACGCTGAACCGGCCGCACGAATTGCGGCTGCACTTGCGCGGCGCGTTGCGCAACGGCGTTACCCGCGACGAGATTCGTGAGATCTTCATGCAGCTCGCGATTTATTCGGGCGTGCCCGCGGCCGTCGATTCCTTTCGCGCGGCGCGCGAAGTCTTCGCGGAGGAAGACGCGAAGAAATAGGGAGCAGCGCGCGGCATGACAGGAGTCCTGCTCGCCGATATTGGCGCAACGAATTGCCGCTTCGCCTTGATCGGCGCCGGCGGCCGGCCGGAGCGCGTCATCAAGCTACGCGACAGCGAGGTGCCGAGCCTCGAAGCGGGGGTCGCGCGCTATCTTGAAGAGACCGGCGCGCATCCGAGCGCGGGCGTGCTGGCGATCGCCGGCCCGATCGAGGGCGATGCGGTCAAGATGACCAACCGGCCCTGGGCGTTTCGCTTCAGCGAATTGGCGAAACGTTTCGGCTGGTCCGGGGTGCGCGGCATCAATGATTTCGAGGCGGTAGCTTGGAGCCTGCCGCATCTTCGCGATGACGATGTCCGTCCGCTTGGCGCGCTGACGACGAAACCGAACGGCGCGAAAGCGGCGTTCGGCCCCGGAACGGGTCTTGGCGTCGCAGCGCTGCTGCCAGACGGCGAGCGCTGGCGTGTCGTGCCGACCGAAGGCGGACACGTCTCGTTTGGTCCCGCAATCGACGCGGAAGAAGCCGTCTTCGCGCGGCTGCGCGCGCGGCATGGTCGCGTGTCCGCGGAGACCGTGCTCTGTGGTCCAGGTCTCGAGCATCTCTTCGTCGCCATGCATGGCGAGGTGCAGACGCGTACGTCGGCGCAGATCATCGCCGACGCCAATGCCGGCGAAGCCGCGGCGGTGGCCTGCGTGCAATTGTTCGTGCGGCTGTTCGGCCGTTTCGCCGGCGACCTGGCGCTGATGTTCAAGGCGCTCGGCGGCGTCTATGTCGGCGGCGGCGTTTCGCGGCGCATCGCCAAGTTCCTGGATGCGCCTGCGTTCCGCGAGACGTTCGAGAACCACCCACCCTATGCCGACCTGCTGCGTCGCATTCCGACGACCTTGATCACGCTCGACGAGCCAGGGCTTCTTGGCTGCGCCGCGGTCGCGCGGACGGAAGGGTTCGTTTAAGGCTCGGAATCAAACAGCCTGCAATCCGTCATTCTGAGGTGCTCGCGAAGCGAGCCTCGAAGGATGCACGGCCCCGGCCGTCGTCCTTCGAGGCTCGGCGCGCTGCGCCTCGCGCCTCAGGATGACGGAGAGAGTCCTAGCGCGCGAAACGCACCAACGTGATGCTGTGCCGACCTCTCCGAGAAGCAGCAGAACACGACGCGCGCGATGTCGTCATGCGGCGACAACGCATCGACCACTGTCTCCACCGCAATGTGCGCCGCGCGATCGGGCGGGAAAGCGTAGATACCGGTCGAGATCGCGGGAAACGCGATCGACTTGAGCCCATGCTCGCTCGCGAGCGAGAGCGCGGTGCGATAGCAGGAGGCGAGCAGCGCGTCCTCACTACTTCGTCCTCCGTGCCAGACAGGGCCGACGGCGTGGATGACGTGCTTCGCCGGCAGCTGATAGCCTTTCGTGATCTTCGCCGCGCCCGTCGCGCAGCCGTGAAGCGTATGGCATTCCGCAAGAAGCTCGGGGCCGCCGGCGCGGTGGATGGCGCCGTCGACGCCGCCACCACCCAGCAGACTTGTGTTCGCCGCGTTCACGATCGCATCGACCGCAAGCGTCGTAATATCGGCGACGATGATTTCAAGAAGCGCGTCTCCGACGGTCGCTTTTGAAAGAGATGGAGATGGCTGTGGCAAGGGCGACCCCGCTCGCTGTCATGCCCGCAAAAGCGGGCATCCAGTACACCTCGGCCGAACGTTAAGCCGCGCAGCTGCGGTGTACTGGGTCCCCGCCTCCGCGGGGACGACACCTGAAAGGCGGCTTTCCTCGATCCTCAAATCAACGCGGCAACGGCGCCAAGGCCCATCGTGCAGGCGAGGTTGCGCGCATCGCGCTTCTGGTCCTCACGCAAGCTGCGGATCAGCGGTCCCGCCGCGAAATAGAGCTCCTGCGTGCGCTCCGCGGGAATGACCACTTTCCGCCCGCTGGCGCGGCCTTCCTCGAGGCGCTTCGCCATGCTGGTCAGCGCCGCTTCGACCGGCCGCCAATGCCGCTCCTGGTCTTTCGAGAGGTTGAGCGTCGACTTGATCTGCGCGACCTCGGCGACGGTGAGCCCATCGGCGTTCTCGCCGGTGCCGCGCGGACAGCGGAACGGCTTCGTCGATTTGTGCGTCGCCTTCGGCTCCGGTGTGCTTGTAGCTGGTGCGGCAGGTGGCTCCGGCGTTGCTGTCGGCATTGAAAGCGCGATCGGCATCGTCATATGCGGGTTGAACAGCGTCGCGTCGAAACCGGCGGTGACGCGCGCCTGCGGCGAGGGCCCGTTCGCCTCCTCGGCCGGCGGCGGCGCTGTCACGGCGGATTGCTTCCTCGGCGACCACGGCGGGGCGACGCTTTCCTGCACGGCCTCGTCGGGCGTGACGTGCGCCTCCCCGCGTCCGTTCACCGGCGCGATCGCCCAGGCGCCAAGCCCAAGGCTCGCGACACCGATAAGGGTGAGAAGGATTTTGATCCGCATGAGGTCCGTGGCGAAAATCGCAACGACAGGAGAATCCTTGTTGGTAAATAAGGCGTTATTGCGCCCCGGCGCGACGCGAAACTGCGACGCATTGACTAGGCCCGGCGGGCCTGCGACTGCTGGGCGATGACTTCCGTCTTCCAGGCGCCGGATCATGATCATGCGCGATGCGAGGCGGACGTGCTGGCGCAAGCCGAGACGCTATGCGCCGCGCGGGGCGCCCGTTTGACCCCGATCCGGCGGCAAGTTCTCCTGATCCTGTGCTCCGGCCATCAGCCGATGGGCGCCTATGACATCATGGATCGTCTGGCGACGCAGGGGCCGCGTCCGGCGCCGATCACCGTTTATCGGGCGCTCGATTTCCTCCAAGAACAGGGACTTGTGCATCGCATTGCGAGCCGCAACGCCTTTACCGCCTGCGTCCACAATCACGAGGCGTCGGAAGGCGTGATGTTCCTCATCTGCGAGCGCTGCGGCTCGGTCGGGGAGGCGCCGTCATCCGCCGTGTCCGAGGCGCTGACGGCCGCGGCCCGTCGCGCCGGCTTCACGCCGAAGACGCCGATCATCGAGGTCGCAGGGCTGTGCGCGCATTGCCGTGCCGCTGGACAAAAGACGCGCTGATCGCGTGGATGATCCCGGACAGGCGAATCGAGTTCGGGACTGATGGATCAGCGTGCGGACGCAGACGGCGAGAGGCCGGCAGTCCCTGCGACGCGGCGCGTGGACGCTGCGACGCGCCCGCTCGACGCGATCGCGATCGGTGTGACGCTTATTCTGTGCGTCTCCTGGGGATTCAATCAGGTCGCGGTCAAGCTCGCGCTCCCTGACATTCCGCCGATGATCCAGGCCGCCGTGCGATCAGTCGGCGCCGCCATCCTCGTGAGCGGCTGGGCGTGGTTGCGCGGCGTGCCACTGCTGCGGCGCGACGGCACGCTCGCCTCCGGCATCGTCACCGGTGCGCTCTTCGGCCTCGAATTCATTCTCGTCTATAGCGGCCTCGTCTGGACGACGGCGACGCGCGCGGTGCTGTTCGTCTATCTCGCGCCGTTCTTTGTCGTCCTGGGTGCGCGATGGCTCCTGCCGGGTGACCGGTTTTCGCGCCTGCAATGGTCCGGCCTGCTGCTCTCCTTCGCCGGCATGATCGTCGCCTTCGGCATCCCGACGCCCTCCGCCGATCCGCGCGAGATGCTGGGCGACCTGCTGATGATCGCAGGAGCGATCGCTTGGGCGGCGACCACCCTTTGCATCAAGGTCAGCGCCCTGAACCGGACGTCGCAGGAGAAGACGATGCTCTACCAGCTCGTCGTCTCGGCCCCGATGTTTGTCGTGGTCGCACTCCTATCCGGGGAGCGGATAGGCGCCATGCCCTCTGCGCAGGCCCTCGGCGCCCTAGTGTACCAGACGGTCTGGGTCGTCGGGGTAACCTTTCTGGCCTGGTTTGCCCTAATTTTACGCTATTCCGCGAGCCGGTTGTCGGCATTCACGTTCCTGACACCTATATTTGGCGTATTAGCGGGGCATTTCGTCCTCGGCGAGGCATTGGCGCCGGGGTTCCTGGTGGCACTGGCGCTCGTCGTCGCCGGCCTCATATTGGTAAACAGGCCGACAAGGGCCAAAGTATTGAAATCGCGAGATTGACGGCCCCGGCCGGGTCTGGCACTTCGCGGATCATGAAGGACATTAGCATGGCTGAAATAGCGGGCCCGGCGCCGCGGCGCACTTCGGTGGGCGTCATGGTCGGCAACGTCCATGTGGGCGGCGGCGCCCCGGTGGTTGTCCAGTCGATGACCAACACCGACACGGCCGATGTGGACGCGACAGTGCGCCAGGTCGCGGACCTTGCCCGCGCCGGCTCCGAGATCGTGCGCGTCACCGTCGACCGCGACGAGGCGGCGGCGGCCGTGCCGCACATCAAAGAACGCCTTCTTCGCATGAACGTCGACGTGCCGCTCGTCGGCGACTTCCATTATATCGGCCATAAGCTTCTCGCCGAGCATCCCGGCTGCGCCGAAGCGCTCGATAAATACCGCATCAATCCCGGCAATGTCGGCTTCAAGGAGAAGCGTGACCGTCAGTTCGGCGCCATCGTCGAGATGGCGATCAAGCACGGCAAGCCGGTGCGCATCGGCGCCAACTGGGGTTCGCTCGATCAGGAATTGCTCACGCACCTGATGGACGAGAACGCGAAGTCGCCGAAGCCGCTCGACGCACGTGCGATCACGCGCGAGGCGATGATCCAATCGGCGCTGCTCTCGGCCGGCCGTGCGGAAGAGATTGGCCTGCCGCGCGAGCGCATCATCCTCTCAGCGAAGGTCTCCGCCGTGCAGGATCTGATCGCCGTCTATCTCGAGCTTGGACGGCGTTCCAATTACGCGATCCATCTCGGCCTCACCGAGGCCGGCATGGGATCGAAGGGCATCGTCGCCTCGTCCGCTGCGCTTGGCATCCTGCTGCAGGAAGGGATCGGCGATACGATCCGTATTTCACTGACCCCGGAGCCCGGCGGCGATCGCACGCTGGAAGTCAAGGTCGGGCAAGAGCTCCTGCAGACCATGGGCTTCCGCACCTTCGTGCCGCTCGTTGCGGCGTGCCCGGGCTGCGGGCGCACCACCTCGACGACATTCCAGGAGCTCGCCCGCGACATCCAGGGCTTTATCCGCGACTCCATGCCGGAGTGGAAGACGCGCTATCCCGGCGTCGAGACGCTCAATGTCGCAGTGATGGGCTGCATCGTGAACGGGCCGGGCGAGTCGAAGCATGCCGACATTGGCATCTCGCTTCCCGGCACCGGCGAGCAGCCGACCGCGCCGGTCTTTATCGACGGCAAGAAGGCGAAGACATTGCGCGGCCCAACACTTGCGGCCGACTTCAAGCAACTGGTGATCGACTACATCGAGAATCGCTTCGGCACTGCGAACCGGACCGCTGCGGAGTAAACGGCGCTCGGCACCCGACAAGGCGGCAACCACTCAGTGTCATGCCCGCGAAAGCGGGCATCCAGTAATCACCGGCATTGCCATATCGCTCAGCCACGGCGTACTGGGTCCCCGCTTTCGCGGGGACGACCAATGGCGGGTGCTGAGCGCTTCCCCGTCTCTTACGTCCCCGTGAATTTCGGCTTACGCTTCTCCATGAAGGCGCGGCGGCCTTCGATATAGTCGTTGCTCGACATGCAGGCTTTCACGAGCTCGCCCACCGTTTTGAGGTCGCGCTCCGAATCCGCCTTTGACGCCTGCCGGATCGCAAACTTCGCCGCCTTGATGGTGAGCGGCGCATTGCCGCCAATCGTGTCAGCATAGTTTTTGACGTAGCTCTCGAGTTCGGCGTCGGCGACGATGCGATTGACGAGGCCCATGTCATAGGCCTCCTGCGCGCTGAACTGCCGTGCAGTGAAGAAAATCTCCTGCGTGAAGGCCGGCCCCAGCACGTCGACGAAGCGCTTGATGCTGCGATAGCCGTAGCCAAGGCCGAGCTTTGCCGCGGGCAGGGCGAAGCGCGAATTCGGCGTGCAGATGCGTAGGTCGCAAGACATCGAGAGCCCGAGCCCTCCGCCGACGCAATAGCCACGGATCATCGCGATGATCGGCTTCGGATATTCGTCGAGCCCGCCGTAAACCTTATCGACGGCCTCGTTGTATCGGTTCTGCGCTTCGGCGGAGGCGCGCTCGCTTTCGAATTTCGAGATGTCGGCGCCGGAGACGAAAGCCTTCTCGCCCGCCCCCTTCAGGATCACCACGCGGACCGCGTCATCCTCGGCGAAATCCCGCAACAGCGCAGCGGTCTGCGTCCACATGTCGAGCGACATCGCGTTCAGACGCGCGGGATTGTTGAACGTGATGGTGCCGACGAAACCTTCCTTGCTGCTCAGGACGTTGCCGGGCTGCGGTGCGTCGGCCTTGAGCGCTGTTGCGGACTGCATCAGATCACCTTTTCTTTGTGGAACGCCGCGATCTCGTCGGCCTTGAAGCCGAACTCGGCGAGGATTTCATCCGTCTGCTCGCCGACTTTCGGCGGCGGCGCAGCCATCTTGGTCGGTGTGCGTGAGAGCGAAACCGGCTGCCCCACGAGATACATGTCGCGGCCGTCCTGCTTCTTCACCGGCTGCGCCATCTTCAGATGTTTCACTTGCGGATCGTCGAACACCTTGTCGATGGAATAGATCGGGCCCGACGGTACGCCGGCCGCATTGAGCTTCTCCACCCATTGCGCGCTCGTTCCAGACGCGAGCTTCTTTTCGATCTCGACCGTTAGCGCGTCGCGGTTGCGCGAGCGCGCTTCGCCGCTGGAGTAGTCAGGGTTCGTCTTGAATTCCGGCGCGCCGATGGCGTCGCAGAAGCGCTCCCAGATCTTCCCCCCGGCCGTCGCGATATTGATGTAGCCGTCCGAGGTCTTGAAGGCGCCGGTCGGGATCGAGGTCGGGTGATTGTTGCCTGCCTGTTTCGCGACCTCCTGCTTGACCAGCCAGCGTGCGGCCTGGAAGTCGAGCATGAAGATTTGCGCCTGCAGGAGCGAGGTTTGCACCCACTGGCCTTTGCCCGACTGCTCGCGCTCGAGTAGCGCTGTGAGGATGCCCATGGCACAGAACAGACCCGCGGTGAGATCGGCGACGGGAATCCCGACGCGCATCGGCCCGCCGCCCGGCGCGCCGGTGATCGACATCAGACCGCCCATGCCCTGCGCGATCTGGTCGAAGCCGGGCCGTTCGCGATACGGGCCATCCTGGCCGAAGCCGGAGATGCTGCCATAGACGAGGCGCGGATTGATCTTACTCAGCGTTTCGTAGTCGACGCCGAGCCGCGCCTTCACGTCCGGCCGATAGTTCTCGACGACGACGTCGGCCTGCTTCACCAGGCGGTGAAAAATCTCCTGGCCGCGCTTATCCTTGAGGTTGATCGTCAGGCTGCGCTTGTTGCGGTGCAGGTTCTGGAAATCGGGGCCCTCGCGCGGGCCGCCGAGCCCTTCACCGGCTTCCAGCCCTTCCGGCATCTCGACCTTGACGACGTTGGCGCCCCAGTCGGCGAGCTGGCGCACGCAAGTCGGCCCGGCGCGGACGCGGGTGAGGTCGAGCACCGTGAATCGTGCCAAGGCTTCGGACGCGCGAGCAGCAGTCATTCCGTTCTCTCAAATGCTTGGGCAGGGGTTAGGGAGTAGGGGAAGGCCGCTCGCGACCATCGGGGATAACGGTCGCCTTGTCCAGCATCGGGGTATGCGTTGGCCGCAAAGCGGCAGTTCGTCCGAGCGCCGGTGCTGCTGCATGAATTTTCACGCTCCGGCCGTGTTCAGGCATGAACCTGAGCGAGCCTTTGCCCGACTAACGTCCCGCCGGTAAGATATTCATCCAACCTGACCCAGGAGGTCCGTATGCGCCGACTGCTCATTGTAGCTGCTCTCGTCGTCATCTCCGCTCCAGCGCTGGCGCAGCAGCGGCCGCCAGCGCCGAACCGCCCCGCTCCCGCTCCGGCGCTCCAGGCGCAGGCGCCGCAACAGCAAGCGCCGCTGCCTGGCATGTTCCCATGCCGCTCGCAGAACGAGGTGTGTCACGTGATCGTCGCCGCGTCGGGAACGCAGGGCACGCTTCTCTATTCCAACGCTCCTTCTGCCGACGGTGCCGAGGGCAGGCCTGTCAACGTGCAGGGCGTGGACCTTGCTCAAAACGTCGGCAAGGTCGTGATGCTCACTGGCAATTTCGCGAACGGTACCATCTCGAACGCGCAGATCGTCGAAGTCGCGGGTCCGCTTCTGTCCTTCGCCATCAAGCTGCAGATGAGCGGCGGCGGCGACGAGGAGGAAGAGGAAACGCCGCCTCCGCAGCAGCAGCGCGGTAAAGCGCCGGCGCAGCGCGGCAACGCGCCTCCGCAGCGCCGCTGATCGCGCCCACGATCCCGATGGATCAATATTGATTGATCACCGCCGACGGAAGCCGGCGGTGATTTGCTTTGACGCTGCGACTTTTGCCGCGGCCGTTACTTTGCTTGATCGTCGACGCTGGCTTCGGCGGCGTGCTTCTTGATCGAATCGATCGCGCTCGTCGCCGACGATTTGGCCTTGTACCCTTCGGAGCCGAACATGGTCTCGCCGTTGGGCGCCTTGAAGCGGAAACGGAATTCGCCTGCTTTGTCCTTATAGATTTCGAATCTGTAGGCCATGTCGACGCCCTCGTGCTTGCAATAACGGGATGCCTGAAATTCAGAACGCTCAAGCTTTTTACGCGTTGTGAGGTAAGTCAAGGTTGATTCATGATGTGGATGGCGTTGAAAGTCCTCGCCGCGGTGATCATCTTGCTTGTCATCGCCGGCGGCATTTTCCTCGCCGCCACTTGGGCGCCTGAGCGCAGCGTCGCCGATCTCAAGGCGCGCTGGGCGCCACCGCCTTCGACCTTCATGCCGCTTCTCGGAATGCAGGTGCATCTGCGCGACGAAGGCCCGCGCGACGACGCGAGCCCGATCGTGCTGATGCACGGCACCGGCTCCTCGCTGCACGCCTGGGAAGGCTGGGTCGCGGCGCTGAAGGACAAGCACCGCGTTATCACCTTCGACCTGCCGGGGTATGGGCTGACCGGTCCCTCGCCCGACAACGTCTATGGCGGTGAGCGTGACGTCGCCTTCGTCATCGCGTTGCTCGACAAGCTTGGGATCGCGCGCGCGACGCTCGGGGGCAATTCGCTGGGCGCGGCGGTCGCGCTGCGCGCGTCGCTTGCTCACCCTGAGCGCGTCGGGCGGCTGATCCTGGTCGACGGCGGTTATCCGGTGGGCTCGCAATCGATGCCGATAGGCTTTCACCTCTTATTCATGCCGGGCGTGGGCTGGCTGATGCAGCACACGCTGCCGCGTTTCCTCGTCGTGCAGGGCATGCGCAACGTCTGGGGCGATCCTGAGAAGATCACACCGGAGATGATCGATCGCGCCGTCGAGCTCACGCAGCGCGAAGGCAATCGCGCCGCTATCATCGCACGCTTCACGCAGCGCTGGTCGCGCCTGCCGCCTCCGCCGGTCGCGAACGTGAAGGTGCCGACGCTGATCATCTGGGGCGGCCGCGACCGGTTGGTTCCGCGCGCCGCCGCGGACGCTTTACATCGAGAAATCGCCGGCTCGACGCTCGTCGTCTTCGAGAAACTCGGCCACGCGCCGGAGGAGGAAGATCCCGAGGCGACGGTTACTGCCGTCAAGGCGTTTCTGGCGCGTCCAGCGGCCGAATAGGAGCGCCCCGTTCGTCTTAGGCGGCCTCTCCAAGAAGTTCTGCCGATAGTTGTGCCCGTGCATCGAGCAATTCGATACCGACAATTCGGCCCTTGGCGTCGTAGTCAAAGACGACACCCGGCGCTACTTCGGCGCTGTACTTGGCGGACGGTCTCATGGCGGTGCTCGCGCGTTCCGATGAACTGCAGGGGCTTCTTAATGTTCATAAGGATTGGATTGAGGCGGCATCCTCACACATCCACCTTCAGCGCGGCGATGAAGGCCTCCTGCGGGATCTCCACCTTGCCGAACTGGCGCATGCGCTTCTTGCCCTCTTTCTGCTTCTCGAGGAGCTTTCGCTTACGCGTGGCGTCGCCGCCGTAGCATTTCGCGGTCACGTCCTTGCGGAAGGCGCGCACGGTTTCGCGCGCGATGATCTTGCCGCCGATCGCGGCTTGGATCGGCACCTGGAACATGTGGGGCGGGATCAGCTCCTTGAGCTTCTCGACCATCGCACGGCCCCGGCTTTCCGCGCGCGTGCGATGCACGAGCATCGAGAGCGCGTCGACCGGCTCGGCATTGACGAGGATCTGCATCTTCACGAGGTCGGAAACGCGATAGTCGGTCAGGTGATAGTCGAACGAGGCGTAACCTTTCGACACGGACTTGAGCCGATCGTAAAAGTCGAACACCACCTCGTTGAGCGGCAGGTCGTATTTCACCATCGCGCGGTTGCCGACGTAGGAGAGCTCCTTCTGGGCGCCGCGCCGATCCTGGCAGAGCTTCAGCACCGAGCCGAGATATTCGTCGGGCGTGAGGATCGTCGCCTCGATCCACGGCTCCTCGATCTCTTCGATCTTCACGACATCCGGCATATCGACTGGATTGTGGATCTCGACCTTGTCGCCGTTCGTCATCGTGATCTTGTAGATCACCGACGGGGCCGTCGCGATCAGGTTGAGGTTGAACTCGCGTTCCAGCCGCTCCTGGATGATCTCGAGGTGGAGGAGGCCGAGGAAGCCGCAGCGGAAGCCGAAGCCGAGCGCAGCCGACGTCTCCATCTCGAAGGAGAAGCTCGCATCGTTGAGGCGAAGCTTTCCCATCGCGGCGCGTAGGTCCTCGAACTGCGCTGCATCGACGGGAAAGAGCCCGCAGAACACGACCGGGATGGCGGGGCGGAATCCAGGCAGAACTTCGGCGGTCGGCTTGCGGTCGTCGGTGATGGTGTCGCCGACGCGCGTGTCGGCCACCTCCTTGATCGACGCGGTGAGGAAGCCGATCTCGCCGGGGCCGAGCTCGCCTCGCTCGACGATCTTCGGCGTGAATACGCCGACGCGGTCGATGTCGTAGGTCGCGCCGGTTCCCATCATGCGGATGCGCTGGTTCTTCTTCATCACGCCGTCGACGACGCGCACGAGCACGATGACGCCGAGATAAGCGTCGTACCAGCTATCGACGAGCAGCGCTTTCAATGGCGCATCGCGGTCGCCCTTCGGCGGCGGCAGGCGATGCACGATCGCTTCCAGCACCGCCGGCACGTTCTCGCCGGTCTTCGCCGAGATGCCGATGGCGTCGGAAGCGTCGAGGCCGATCACGTCCTCGATCTGCTGCTTCACCTTTTCCGGCTCGGCTGCGGGGAGGTCGACCTTGTTGAGGACCGGCACGATCTCGTGATTGTTGTCGATCGCCTGATAAACGTTGGCGAGCGTCTGCGCCTCGACGCCTTGCGAGGCGTCGACGACGAGGAGCGAGCCTTCGCACGCCGCGAGCGAGCGGTTCACCTCATAGGCGAAGTCGACATGCCCGGGCGTATCGATAAGGTTGAGGATGTAATCCTTGCCGTCGCGCGCGCGGTAGTTCAGCCGCACCGTCTGCGCCTTGATGGTGATGCCGCGCTCGCGCTCGATATCCATCGAATCGAGCACCTGCTCCTTCATCTCGCGCGCATCGAGCCCGCCGGTCAGCTGGATGATCCGGTCGGCAAGCGTCGATTTTCCATGGTCGATATGGGCGACGATGGAGAAGTTGCGGATGTTTTCGATGGGGACGCTCGTCATGGCGCGCCGCATAGCACCCGCGGGTAGCGCCCGGCAAGGGAATGCGGCTTGCGACATGGGGCGCTCTGCGGTCATGCTGACCGCGTTCGGCGACGAATGAGGGCCGATAGGTCTCAAGGCTGCCCATGGCTACGCATCCACGCGTCGTGATCATCGGCGCCGGCTTTGCCGGCCTAGCTTGCGCCCATCAGCTCGGCCGCCAGGGGGTTCCCGTCACCCTGATCGACCGCGCCAATTATCACCTCTTCGTACCGCTCCTCTATCAGGTCGCGACCGCAGCCTTGTCGCCTGCTGACATTGCGCGCCCGATCCGGCGGATTCTGAGCCGCTACGAAACCGTCGACGTGATGATGGGTGAGGTTGTCGGCGTCGATCGCACAACGTGCACAGTCCAACTTGAGGATGGGACGAAGCTCCCCTACGGGCGCCTCGTCATCGCTGCGGGCTCGAAATATTCCTATTTCGGCCACGACGAGTGGGCGCGATTCGCGGTCGGGCCGCGCAACCTCGAGGAGGCGCGCACGATCCGCACGCAACTCCTCTCCGCCTTCGAGCGCGCGGAGGTCGCCGCGACCGACAAGGAGCGCGACACCTTGATGACGACGATCGTCGTCGGTGGCGGGCCGACCGGCGTCGAGATGGCCGGCTCGATCGCCGAGCTCGCGCGCCATGCGCTCGCTCGCGACTTCCGGCATATCGATCCGCGGCGCGCGCGTATCCTTTTGGTCGAGGCAGGACCACGCATTCTCGCGGCATTTCCGGAGAAGCTTGCCGATTATGCGCGCGGCGCGATCGAACGCCTCGGTGTCACCGTGATGACGGGGCAGGCGGTCGAATCGATCGAGGCGGGCGCCGCGACGATTGCCGGCCGCCGCATCGCGGCAGGAACGATCATCTGGGGCGCAGGCGTAAAGGCCTCCGACGCCGGTCGCTGGCTCGACGTGGAGCGCGCGAAGGATGGGCGCGTGCCCGTCAATCCCGACCTGTCGGTCAAGGGCGCCGAGGACATCTTCATTCTCGGCGACATGGCGCTTTGCGCCGACAAGGCCGGTGCGCCGCTGCCGGCGCTCGCGCAGGTCGCCAAACAACAGGGCATCCATCTCGGCAAATCGCTCGGGGCGAATCTGCTGCGTGGCACGCCGCTGATGCCCTTCCAATTCCACAATCGCGGCAACACGGCGATCATCGGCCGCAACGCCGCCGTGTTCGATTTCGGCTGGATGCAACTCAAGGGCCGGCTCGCCTGGTTCCTCTGGGCCTTCGTGCACGTCTATCTGCTGGTCGGTTTTGAGAACCGCCTGCGCGTGTGCGTGCAATGGGCGTGGCGCTATCTCACTTACGAGAACGGCGCGCGGTTGATCATGCCGCCATGCGACGGGGAGCAAGGCAAAGAGAAAGCGTGACGTGCGGGCGCGGGAACAGGCGCGGCTCTCTTCGCTGTCATGCCCGCGAAGGCGGGCATCCAGTATTCACTGATCTTCGAAATAGGCACGCACGGTGAGTACTGGGTCCCCGCCTTCGCGGGGACGACACCTCGGTAGGATTGGCGATCCTTGCCCTCAATCCACGAACTTGACCTTGCCGCTCGCGAGCAGGTTGGTTCCGAACGGCGGCGCGTCGAGCCCCGCCTTCACTTTCGCGAGCATTCCCGCTTCTTGTGCCTGCACGGCATCGAGCCGTTCGAGCACGTGCGGCGCGCGCGCCTGCGGCACGACGACCACGCCATCGCAATCACCGATGACGATGTCGCCGGAGGAGACTGCGCAGTCACCGACGACGATCGGCAATCCGACGGTGCCGGGCCCGCTCTTGTGCACAGAGTTCGGCGTCACGCCCTTGGCGAAGCAGGGCAGGCCGATGCGGCGCAGGTCGGCCAGATCGCGCACGACGCCGTCGGTGACGAAGGCAGCGATGCCGCGGTTCTTCATCATCCCGACGAGAAGGTCGCCGACGACCGCGAGGCCGGTGAAGCCGTCGGTCGCCGCCACCACGACGTCCCCCGCTTTGGCCATCGCTGCGGCGCCTGCGACCGCGAGATTGTCGCCCGGCCCGCAATGGCAGGTGATCGCGACGCCGACGAAGGTCTCGGGCAGGCCGGGGATCGGCTTGATGCGGTAGTCGAGCGCGCCGGAGCCGTTCATCGCATCGCAGATGAAGGCGAGCGGCACGCCCTTGAACTTCGCGACGAGATCTGGCGGCGGCCGTGGAAAATTTCGTTTCGCGGTGAGTAGCGGCGCTTCTTCGAGCATATCGTTCTCCTGAGGCTAAGATTGTCATTCCGGGCGCGCCAATGGCGCGAACCCGGAATCCATAAGCCCGGTGCTACGGCTTATGGATTCCGGACTTGCGCTTCGCGGAATGACATTCACACATCGATCAGCACGCCGGCATTGAGGAGTCCCTGCGGGTCGAGTGTCTTCTTCGCCGCGCGCAGCGCTTCGGCGAACAGTGGCGGGCGCTGGCGGTCGTACCAGGGGCGGTGATCGCGCCCGACCGCATGGTGATGCGTCACGGTCCCGCCATTGTCGATCACCGCATCGAGTGCGCGCGACTTGATCGCGAGCCATTGCTCCGCAAGCTGCCCGTGCCTGCCGAGCGCATGGAACGAGAAGTAGGGCGCCGGCCCGTCCGGATAGACGTGCGTGACGCGGCAGGTGACGTTCCCCGTCTGCCCGGACACGTCCTTCACCGCCTGCGCGGTCGCACTCTTCACCGCGTCGTGGAACGCCTCGAAGCGATCCCAGGTGATCGACGTCTCGAAGGTGTCGTCGATGATGCCCATCGGCAGCGTCATTTCCCGGATGTAGGGCATGCGGATGAAGGCGGTGCGCCACCGGTCGGCCGCGCCGGCGCGATGCGCATCGGCGCCGCCGATCTCGCCGGTGTCGCCCCCATGATCGCGGCAGCATTCGAGCGCGCGCGTCATCCAGGCACCCACGTCATGGTCGCCGGATTCGAAGGCCAGCACCATCAGCGCGAAGGAGCCGTCGCCGGCGCCGGTGTTCTTCGCCTCTTGCGGGTCGAGGATGCGGCAGTTCGCCGGATAGAGCCCGGACTGCGAGACGGCGCGCAGCGCCCGCGCCGCGGTGAAGAAGTCCTTGAAGCGCACGGCGCCGCCGGCGCGGAACTTCGGCCGGTCCTGCAGCCGCACCCACGCGCGGGTAATGACGCCGAGGATGCCTTCCGAGCCGATGAACATACGGTCGGGCGAGGGGCCAGCGCCGGAGCCGGGGAGGCGGCGTGTCTCGATGAGCCCTTTCGGCGTCACGATGCGCAGCGACTCCACGAGATCGTCGATATGCGTGTAGAGCGTCGCGAAGTGTCCGCCCGAACGTGTCGCGATCCAGCCGCCGAGCGTCGAATATTCGAAGCTCTGCGGAAAGTGCCGCAAAGTCACGCCATGTGGTTTGAGCTGCGCTTCGAGCGCCGGGCCGTAAGTGCCGCCGTCGATCAGCGCCGCGCGCGACGTCTTGTCGACCTCGACCACTTGGCCCATGCCGCGCATGTCGAGGGAGATCGCCGCTTTCTGCCCGCGCGCGATGCGCGGCTCGGTGCCGCCGCAGACGCTGGAGCCGCCGCCATAGATCGTGACGGATGCCTGCGCGCCGCCGGCCCAGTCGAGCACCGCCGCGACGTCGTCCTCGCTGCGTGGCGTGGCGACGACATCGGGCGCCGGCGCGAAGTCGCCGGCCATGGCGCGCACATAATCGGGGAAGGACTGTGCGTAAGTGTGGGTGAGGCGGTCGTGATGGTCGCTGGAGCAGATCGCGGCCAGCGACGCCGGCGGGGCGATACGCGGCGCCGCGAGCCTGATATCCGCTTCCTTGGCGACCGCGACAGTGTCGAAATCGGCGCGGCCGAAGCGCGCGCGGTTGGTTGCGAGGGCGAAGGCCTTCTCATCCTCGCTCAGGCCCTCGCCCTCCGAGCCCCATCCGAAATATTTGCGGCGCGCTGCCATGACGTCTCCTCGCACTTATTTTGCTATTGTTGTCGCAGACGGCGCCAGGGCCGCTGCGGCCTATGGTGCATGCCCCGTCGTGGCGCAGCAAGCGCATCCGCGCAAAGCTGCAACGACAATGTAGGAGGCGCACGTGAACGACGTTGCCGGCTACGCGACGCATGAGGTGCTCAACCAGCCGCCTCCGCTCGCGGACTATGACGCTTACGCGACCGACCCGGCGCTCAAGGCTGCGGTGAACGTCTTCGACGCCGCCTGGGCCGAGGAGAAGTTCTCAGCATGTGGACGCACCGTCGGTTCCGCCGAGGTGCAGGAGCTCGCGCGGCAGGCGAACCGCAATCTTCCCGAATTGCGCACGCACGACCGCTTCGGCAATCGCGTCGACCGCATCGACTTCCATCCCGCCTGGCACATGCTGATGAAGCTTTCGATCGGGCAGGAAGCGCATTCGCTCGCCTGGACTGCGAAGCGCGACGGCGCGCAGGTCGCGCGCGCCGGCATTGCCTATCTCTGGAACCAGGGCGAGAACGGCGTCTGCTGCCCGATCAGCATGACCTACGCGGCGGTGCCGGTGCTGCGGCAGGATGCGGCGATTACGGCGGAATGGGAGCCGCGCATTCTCTCCAACCGCTACGACGGCCGCCAGATGCGCGCGTCGGACAAGACCGGCGCCACCGTCGGCATGGCGATGACGGAGAAGCAGGGCGGCTCGGACCTGCGCCAGACGCAGACGGTCGCGCAGCCGAACAGCGACGGCACCTGGTCGATCACCGGGCACAAATGGTTCTTCTCGGTGCCGCAGTCCGACATGTTCCTCACGCTCGCGCGCACCAAGAGCGGCGTGTCGTGCTTCGTCGTCCCTGGTTGGCTGGAGGATGGCTCGCGCAATCGCCTGATGCTGCAGCGGCTGAAGGACAAGTGCGGCAACAAGTCGAACGCCTCCTCGGAGGTGGAATTCCGCGGCGCCATCGGTCGCCTCCTCGGCGAGGAGGGGCGCGGCATCCGCACCATCATCCAGGTCACGCACCTGACGCGCCTCGATTGCGCCGTGAGCTCGGCCGGCTTGATGCGCCAGGCGGTGGCGCAAGCGGCACATCACGTCTCGCATCGCCGCGCCTTCCAGCGCACGCTGATCGATCAGCCGGTGATGGCGAACGTCGTCGCCGACCTGGCGCTCGAAAGCGAGGCGGCGCTGTGGCTCGCGATGCGCTTCAACGCGGCGCTCGATCGCGCGGAGGACAACGAGAGCGAGCGCCTCATTGGCCGCATCGGCGCGCCGATCGCGAAATACTGGATCTGCAAGCGCGCTCCTGCCGTCGCTTACGAGGCGCTCGAATGCCACGGCGGCAACGGCTTCATCGAGGACCATCTGATGGCGCGGCTCTACCGCGAGGCGCCGCTCAACGGCATCTGGGAAGGCACCGGCAACGTCATCTGCCTCGATGTGCTACGCGCGATGATGCGCGAGCCTGAATGCGCCAACGCGCTGATGGCGGAGCTGCGCACGGCGCGCGGCAGCAATCCGCGTTACGATGCATTCGTCGATCGTTTGGCGCTGACGCTGAGCGATCTCGCGCGGCATGAAGGGCAAGCGCGGCGCATCGTCGAGATGCTGGCGGTGGCAACCGCCGCGAGCCTGCTCATCCGTCATGCACCCGCGCCTGTCGCAGACGCTTATGTCGCGAGCCGCATGGGCGAAGCCTGGTCGGGGCATTTCGGCGATCTTCCGCCGGGCGTCGATACGGGCACGATCGCCCGCCGCGCGGTGCCGCTGGCGGCTTGACGGTAATAGGAATATATGCCAGAGAAGCATGCCATTCGCTGCGTCTCGAGGCAGCGGATGTCGTCGCGGATCGCAAGCGATCCGCAGATGGAGCGCCGGGAGGCGCTGCGCCCCTACGTTACTGGGGCGCGCGCGCCTCGGATCAGGCTTCGCAACCCTGGTCCGGATCCGGCGCGCATGAGCGGGTCTCGCAAACCCGCTGAGGGGCCTCGCAAGCCCCTGGCGCCTCCCGGCGCTCCATCCCCTTTCGGGGAAACGGAAAAAGGGACCCCCGGCGCACCCGGCGCCGTAAACCTCGGGCAGATGGCGTGTGTCTTGTCATTCCGCGGCGCGGCATAGCCGCGAGCCCGGAATCCATACGCCGCAGCGCCTGCGATGATCCGCAACACAGGGGTTATGGATTCCGGACTTGCGCTTTGCGCAATCCGGAATGACGGCCGTGAACGATGCGCGGCGTTTACTCCGCCGCGGCGAGCGCGAGCTCTGGAATGGCCTGCAGCATCACCGGCTTGCCGGCGCGCGCGACCATGACATGACCGGAGGGGACCGACTGCCAATGGTCGCGCTCGCTCGTGTCGAGCGGCTCCGAGGCGGTAACGACGGTCGTTCCCGCCTCGCGGTAGTAGAGCGTGTTGGCGCTCCCGTTGAAGACATAGCGGAACGCATAGAGATCGTGCCCGTCGCTGAGCGCCGAAGTGAAACGCAGCGGTTCCTTCGTGCCGCTCGCGCGCACGAGCTCGGTGAGGCGGATCAGCACATCGCAGGTCGCACGCACAGGGTCCTTCTCGGCGCCAGCACCAAGGATCGCGAGGAACACCGCTTCGGAATCCGTCGTGCCGATGCGCGAGGCGTAATAGGCGTCGGGGATCATCTCCTCGACCTTGCGGCGGATCAGCGACCAGTCGCCGATCTGGCCATTGTGCATGAACATCCACTTGCCATGCGTGAAGGGGTGGCAGTTCGGCCGCGTCGTCGGCGTGCCGGTCGCGGCACGGACATGCGCGAAGAAAAGATGCGAGCGGATGTGACGGCAGAGGTGACGCAGGTTCTCGTCCGACCAGGCGGGGCGTACCTCGCGATAAAGTCCCGGTTCACCGTGCTGGCCGTACCAGCCGAGTCCGAAACCGTCGCCGTTGACGCTCGCCACGGCTTCGAGCGCGCGCTGGCTCTGCTCGATCAGCGAATGCTTGGGCGCGGTGACGTAGTCCTCCAGCGCGATGGTGTCTCCACGATAGGCGATCCAGCGGCACATAGGGCGACTCGCAGATGAACGGCGCACCGGCGAAATTAGCAGGTTCCGGAGCGGCCCGGAACTCGCACGTCATTGCGGCCAAGGTTCGGCAGTGAGCGCATCGGCGGAGGTGCCGACGAGGTCGCCGAGCGAACGCTCGCGGCCTTCCGCCACGGCGGCGACCAGGCTCGCCTTGATCTCGGTGAGGAGGCCGAGGCCGCGGTAGACGAGACCGCTATAGAGCTGGAGCAGGGCGGCGCCGGCCCGGACCTTCGTGACCGCCGTGGCGCCGGAATCGATGCCGCCGACGCCGATGAGCGGGAAGGCACCTTCGACGCGCACATAGGTCTCGGCGAGCATGCGGGTCGCAAGCGGAAAGAGCGGCACGCCCGACAGGCCGCCGGCTTCACGTGCTGCGCGGCTGCGCAGAGTGGGTGGTCGCGCAATCGTCGTGTTGGAGACGATCATGCCGTCGATGGCGCGTTGGCGGGCGACGCCGACGATGTCGTCGAGGTCGCCGAGCGTCACATCCGGTGCGATCTTGAGGAGCACGGGCACGCGGCGGCCGGGCGCCTGGTCGCGCGCCTCGACCACGCGGGCGAGCAGGTCGTCGAGGGGGCGTGCGCGCTGCAGATCGCGCAGGCCCGGCGTATTGGGCGAGGAGATGTTGACGGTGAAATAGCTGGCGAAGGACGCGAAGGCGCGAACACCCGCGACATAATCGGCGATGCGGTCGTCCGTGTCCTTGTTGGCTCCGATATTGACGCCCACGATTCCGGCCGGCGCGCGCGCGCGCAGCCGGGCAACCAGTGCGGCGTGGCCCTCATTGTTGAAGCCCATCCGGTTGATGACGGCGCGGTCGGCGCTTAGGCGAAAGAGACGCGGCCGCACGTTGCCCTGCTGCGGCCGAGGCGTCACCGTGCCGGCCTCGGCAAAACCGAAACCGAGCCGTAGCACGGGATCGATAACTTCCGCATTCTTGTCGAAGCCCGCGGCGATCCCGATCGGATTCGGGAAGGTAAGCCCGAAGGCGTCGACGGTGAGACGGGGATCGTCTGCCGGGGGCGCCGGCAGCGGCGCGAGCCGCAGCGCATGAATCGTAAGACGGTGCGCCGCTTCGGCAGGCGCGAGAGCAAGCAACGGGCGCAGCAGTGTATCGATCACCTGACGGGGAAATCTCCGCGGACGGCGCGCGACCCTACGCGGCTCGGCGGACGTTTCCAACGTGCAGGAGTTTGCCTAAAATCGCCCAATACAACCATAGATTACTAGACGGGCGGCAAAACAAGGCTATAATTCCTATCAACGGAGAATAGTCCCTTAACGACTATGGCCCTCGCAAAAGTCGCCCCTGCCATGCTGACCCACGCCCAGATTTGGAACGCGATCGATCGGCTGGCGGCCCGCGCTGGTCTGTCCGCATCGGGATTGGCCAAGCGCGCGGGCCTCGACCCGACGACATTCAACCGCTCCAAGCGGGTGACAGCGGATGGCCGCGCCCGCTGGCCTTCCACCGAATCGGTGGCCAAGATTTTGACGGCCACGGGGACCAGCATCGATTCCTTCATCACGCTGATCGGCGACGGGCGGCGTGTGACGACACGCGCGGTGCCGTTGATCGGATTCGCACAGGCCGGCACCGGCGGCTATTTCGACGATGCCGGGTTTCCGGTCGGCCGCGGATGGGATGAGATCGCTTTTCCCGAAGTCGAGGACGAGCACGCCTATGTGCTCGAAATCTCCGGCGACTCGATGCAGCCCGCTTATCGCGACGGCGACCGCATCCTGGTGTCTCCCGGGGCGCCCATCCGGCGCGGGGATCGGGTCGTCGTGAAGACCCGCGACGGCGAGGTCATGGCCAAGGAGCTCAAGCGCCGCACGGCCAAGGTGGTCGAGCTCAAATCGCTCAATCCCGAACATGGGGATCGGCAATTTGCAACCTCAGATATTCAATGGATTGCGCGGATCCTCTGGGCGAGCCAGTAGGGCCGAAAGGCCCTTTTGCTTGACGGGTGCGGCCCCGTTCGGTACATGAACGCAGCTTGGCGCGGGTAATTTCCCGCGCCGTTTGTTTTGCGCCCGGCCATGGCCTGTCGCGCAAACGCAAAACAGGCTTAACCGACTGTAAAGAAGCTGGCCCGGGCCTTCGCGCCCGAGCGCTGGATCGAACGCGAGGATGAAGATGTTCGCAGTCATCAAAACCGGCGGCAAGCAATACCGCGTCGCCGCCGACGACCTGATCAGCGTCGCGAGAGTCGCCGGCGCGCAGGGTGAGATCGTCCAGCTTGGAGAAGTGATCCTTCTTGGTGGCGACAACCCTCAATTCGGCAATCCGACGGTCAGCGGCGCGTCCGTTGCGGCCGAGGTCGTCGAGCAGGGCCGCGGCCCCAAGGTCATCGCCTTTAAGAAGCGCCGCCGCCAGAATTCGCGCCGCAAGCGCGGGCACCGTCAGGAATTCACGCTGCTGCGGATCACTGAGATCCTCACCGACGGCGCGAAGCCCTCGAAGCCCGCGCGCGAAAAGAAGCCAAAGCCAGCGCCTGTCGCCGCCGAGGCTTCGGAGGGGGCCGAAGCGCCGAAGGCCAAGGCGAAAGCTGCGGCCAAGCCGAAAACAGCTGCGAGGCCAAAGGCTGCGGCCAAACCAAAGTCTGAAAAGAAGCCTGCAAAGAGTGGCGATAAAAAGTGATCGAAGCGCCGCGACGCCTGTGATGCATTCGTCGCGGAATCAGGTATAGAAGAAAACGAGACGGAATTTTCACGATGGCACACAAGAAAGCAGGCGGCTCCTCACGCAATGGGCGCGACTCTGAAGGTCGCCGCCTCGGCGTGAAGAAGTATGGCGGCGAGATCGTTCTCGCCGGCAATATTCTTGCGCGCCAGCGCGGCACCAAATGGCATGCCGGCCAAAATGTCGGTGTCGGAAAAGATCATACGTTGTTCGCTCTCATTAACGGTCGCGTGGAGTTCAATACGAAAGCCAAAGGTCGCACTTACGTGTCGGTACGTCCGATGACGGAGGCTGCGACCCACTAGCCCGGCACGACCACTGGTCCCTGCCGGTTTCTTGTCAAACCGGCGGATCGAAGGGTTCCGATACGCGAGGGGAGACGGGAAACCGGCTCCCCTCGACGCTTTTAAGGAGCCAAAAAATGACGTTACTGGAGGAAAGGTCCGCCGCCTTCTTGAGAGGGGACAGTATCCCCGTCCTCGAGACCGAGCGGCTCATTCTGCGCGCGCCGCGCTTCGAGGACGCTAAAGCGATCGCGACGCTCGCGAATGATCGGCGCATTGCAGAGAATACTGCGCGCATCCCTCATCCTTACAAAGTCGCCGACGCAGAGGCTTACATTGCGAGCCTTGACGAACCGAGCGCCGAGACGGCATTCGTCATC
Source organism: Variibacter sp. (assembly GCA_050187875.1). Lineage (GTDB taxonomy): Bacteria > Pseudomonadota > Alphaproteobacteria > Rhizobiales > Xanthobacteraceae > JAFKKS01. Next base: position 5,486 of record JBFWXB010000003.1, on the reverse strand, counting down.
ACCCTCGCCGAGAACGGAGCCGTGATCGGCGGCTGCGGCGTCGGCGTGCTCGACGGACAGGCGGCCGAGCTCGGCTATTGGCTCGGCGTGCCGTTCTGGGGGCAGGGCTTCGCGACCGAAGCCGTGCGCGCCGTGATCGACCACGCGTTCGAGGACGCAGGCCACGCGTTCCTTAACGCCGGAGCGCGCGTGACCAATCCGGCCTCGCGCCGGGTGCTCGAGAAGTGCGGCTTCCAATGGACCGGCGTCGGTCTCTATCGCATCCGCGCGATTGCAAGCTCGGCGCCGATCGACCGCTTCCGGCTCGAGAAGCGCATCTGGGAATCGTTGAAGAGCTGGCGCGCGGTGCGGCGCGTCGCCTGAGGCGACTTACGTCGGCGGCGGGGTGACTGGCTCCTCACCCCGCCCCACGCGCTGCTCCCGGAAGAAGATGAAGAGACCGGCGGCGACGATGATCGCGCCGCCGATGATCACATGCGGCGTCGGCACGTCGCCGAACACGAGATAGCCGAACAGCGTCGCCCAGACGAGCATCGTGTACTGATAGGGCACGACGAGAGACGCCGGCGCGAGGATCAGCGAGCGGTTGACGCAAAGAAGCGCGGTCATCCCGACCACGCCGAGGAGCGCCATCTGCGCGACGTCGCTAAGCGGCGCGGACTTCCATGCGAACGGCGCAGTCACGATCGCCAGCGCGAATGTCGCGACGATCTGCCCCGACGCGAGGACGATGTCGGGCGTTCCGCGCACGACGCGCGTCGTGATCATCAGGAAAGCGAACGCGATGCTGCCGCCGAGCGCGATGAGCGCCGGCCAGGTCAGCGTCGCCGGCGACGGCTTCAGCGCGATGAGGACACCGACAAAGCCGACAATCACTGCCGACCAGCGCCGCCACCCGACCTTCTCGCCGAGAAGGAGCGCTGAGAGCGCGGTCACGTAGATCGGCCCGGCGAGATAGAAGATCACGGTGTCGGCGAGCGGCAGATGCGTGACCGCGAGGAAGAACATCACCACTTCGAGCGAGGAGAGGATGATACGCACCATCTGCAGCCATGGCCGCGGCGCGTTGCGAAACGCGGCCCATCCCGTGCGCCAGACGAACGGCGCGAGCAAGACGAGCGCCGCGGTGCTGCGGATCAAGAGCATCTGCCAGACCGAATAGGTCACGAGCAGCCATTTTCCGAGCGCATCGTTGGCGGTGTAGAGGAAGCAGCCAAGCAACATCAGCCCGATGCCGATGAGGGCATCGCGACGCGCGGATTGTGGGGCGAAGGCCGAAGGCGAGATCATGACGCGAATGGCAAGAGACTGGAAGCGGACCTGTAGAGAGCGGTGGCGCGCGGCTCAAGGTTACTTTTTTTGCTGTCTTGACATTTGTATAGGCAAATGCATACATAAATTATGCTAGGGGCGATTGCTGGTTTCGACTGGGATGCCGGCAATCGGGATAAGTGCCGTAAGCATGGGCTGAGCCTTGAAGAGGTCGAAAGCGTCGTCGCCCATAACGAGACCCTGATCGTCCCCGATGTCGAACATTCGTTGATCGAGCATCGATTGATCGCGGTCGGTCGCGTCCCCTCGGGCCGCTATGCCCTGGTTGTCTTCACGCTTCGGCAGAAGGGCGGCATGACGCTGGTGCGGCCGATCAGTGCGCGGCCGATGCACGCGAAGGAGGTCCGAAAGTATGAAAAAGAAATTTCCGATCCTCAAAACCGATGAAGAAGCTGAAGCATTCCTCGAGCAGGATTTGTCCGATTACCTGCACGCGGGGAATTTCAAGCCGGTTCGCTTTGAGTTCCTGCCGAAGGAGAAGTCGATCAATCTGCGCCTCTCCGAAAGTCTCTTGAGCGCAGTCCGCGAGCGGGCGAAGCGGCAGGGGATTCCGTATCAGCGCTATATCCGCCAGACGCTCGAGCGCGCGGTCGCTGGGCGCAAGCGCTGATCTGTCCCGGCAGTCGCCGTCATGCCCGTGACAGCGCGGGCATGACGCGTTCTCAGTTGCTCTTTTCTGCAGCCGTGAACTTCTTCTCGAACTCCTGCAGCTCGTCGATATTGAGGTCGCTGATCGCAAAGAGGTCGAGGCCGCGATCGCCCCAGCGCAGAACATTGAAGCCTTGAACGATCTCGACGTTGGGCTGCGATGGTTGCCGCGGGCCCTCGGCGACGAAAAGGTTGATGACGTGCTGGCGCCGCCGATAGACGAGCGCCGCGACGGGCCGCCCGCCGATGTAATCGAGACGTCCGCCGAGCAAGGTGAAGCCCTGCGCCGTGAGGTCGACGACCGGCGGCGCGAGATCGAGCCGGCCGTTGAACCACGGCTTCACCGTGTGCTGATTGGTCGATGCGACGTCGGTAAGGTGATCGGCCTGCAAGGAGCGCACATGCGCGGCAGCGACCTCGCCGAGAAGCTGTGTCTCGCGTCCGCTTTGCAGGAACAGGAACGCGCCGCTCGCTGCAATCGCAGCCGTGGCCGCCGAGCCGGTGGCGAAACCGCGCAGCAGCATCCGGCGATCCATTTTGCGCGCTGCGCGGGCCGGCAGGCTCGCGTTAATTCGTAGGCGCAGTCCGGCGGGCGCCGCATGGCGCAGATCGGCGCCGGCGAGCGCCGTTCGCATGTCGCCATAAGCCTTGAGTTTTGCGGCGCAGGCTGCGCAGGTCGCGACATGCGCCTCTACCTCTCGCGCATGGCCGGCGTCGAGCTCATTGTCGATGAGCGCATGCAGCAGGACTTCCGCTTCTTCGCAGGTCATGCCGGCGCTCCTTCCTGCTCGGCCGCAAGCCACGCGTTGCGCAGCAAAGCGCGTCCGCGCGCCAGGCGCGACATCACCGTTCCGACGGGCGTGCCCGTGACCTCGGCAATCTCGCGGTAGCTCAATTCACTCACCTCCCGCAGCACGATCGTTTCGCGGAATTCGTCCGGCAGGGCGGCGATCAGCCGGCGAATGGTCTCGTCATCGAGGCGGCGCAACATCGCCGCCTCGGGTGTTGCCGTGTGCTCCGCCCAGAGCGGTGCGGCCGCGCCGTCGTCGGCTGTCTCGCTCGGTGTCGGCGCGCTGCCGCGGCGTGTCCATTCGGCGCGGCAGACGTTGCGCAGGATGGCGAAGAGCCACGGCTTCACGGCGCCGCCGCGGAAGGTCTCGAAATGCTTGAACGCTCGCAGGAAACACTCCTGCGTCGCATCTTCCGCATCCGCGACATTGCCGAGCAGATAGCGTGCCAATGTGTAGACGTCGTCGAGATGCGCGAGCGCGCTCTCGCGGAACCGCAACGCTGCCTCGGCATCATCGCCGCTCACCATCGTGCTCAACTCACTGCGTTGCGCTTGGCGCCTCCACCACGATGGTCCCGGTCATATGCGGATGCAACGAGCAAAAATATGCGTACGAGCCAGGTGTCGTGAACGTGAACGTGAAGGAGTCGTCGGTGTCGAGCGCCTTCGACTTGAAGACGCGGGTCGACGACGCAACGGTGTGCGGAATGTCGTCGCGGTTGACCCAGGTGACGGTTGTCCCCGCCTTCACCGTGAGCTTCGGCGGATCGAAGGTGAAGTTGTCGATCGTCACCTTCGCGTCGGCAGCCGCCGCGGGCGACGGCGAGAAAGCGCAAAGCCCGAAAGCCAGCGCGACAAGGAGGGCCGCCGCCGTGTCGCGGCGGCTGTGTATGTTCGGCATTTTCAAAACCTCAGGATTCCAGGGGACGATCAATCACCGCGAGGCGCTGCTCGCCGCGGCGGAAAGAGATGCTGGCTGTGCCGAGCAGCTTGCGCAGCTTCGCGTCCTCGACTTTCATCGGACCGGGGGATGGCGCGGTTCCAGGCGCCGGCTGCGGGAACGCGGTCGATAAGGCGGTGTGGAAGGTGACGTTGCCCTCGACCTTCTGCATCACCTGGTGGATGTGCCCGTTGAGCACCGTGACCGAGCCGAAGCGCTTGAGCAGTTCGATGGCGCGTGCTCCGTCCTCGGTTCCCCATCCCCACGTCGGATAGACCGCCCAGAGCGGGATGTGCGCAAAGACGACGATCGGCGTGCTTGCCGAGCGGTCCTTCAAGTCGCCGGCGAGCCATGCGAGCTGCTCGGCGCCGAGATTGCCGAGGCCGCCGGCCTTGAGGTCGACAACGTTGACGAGGCCAATGAAATGCACTCCGTTGGCGTCGAAGCTGTACCAGCCGGCGCCGCGGGTGCCGCGTCCGTATCGCTCCCGATACAGCTTCTGCTCGTCGTCGAGGAAATCATGCTCGCCCGGCACATAGTGCACGTCGAGGCGCGCCTGCGAGATGATGGCGTCGGCATTGTCGAACTCCTCCGTTTTCGAGAGATGCGAGATGTCGCCGGTGTGGATCAGGAAGGAGGGGCGTGTCGGCAGCGTCTTGATCTGGTCGATCGCAAGCTCGAGGGTGCCGCGCACATTCGGGTTCGCGGGCTTGTCGAAGCCGATATGGCTGTCGCTGATCTGCATGAAGGTCAGGGCATCGCTGCCTTGCGCCATGGCCTGGTCGATGAGGCCGAGCGAGTGCGGCACGCCGCCGCTGATGGTCCAGAGGATGCCGGTTCCGGCCCAGGTCATGCATTCGAGGACATGCCGGCGGGTATGGCCGTCGTGCTCACGGCCATTGATTTCGTCGTGATCCGATTTCATCTGAGGCTCCCTGCGCGCGTGGATGCGCTGCCGGGGAGGAGATCGGAGACGCCGCCGGTTTATTCCCGCCTTGGATATGTTAGGCCAAACATTGGTATTTGACGGGTCGGACGATGAAATTCCTCGACGAGGCCAAGGTTTACATCCAGTCCGGCGCGGGCGGGAACGGCTGCGTCTCGTTTCGGCGCGAGAAATTCATCGAGTTCGGCGGCCCGAACGGTGGCGACGGCGGGCGCGGCGGCGATGTCATTGCCGAGGCAGTTGAGGGCCTCAATACCCTGATCGACTACCGCTACCAGCAGCACTTCAAAGCCAAGCGTGGCGGCAACGGCATGGGCAAGGACCGTGCCGGGGCGAACGGCGCCGACGCGATCCTGAAGGTGCCGGCGGGAACCCAGATCTTCGAGGAGGACGGCGAGACCCTTCTCGCCGACCTCGCCAAGGTCGGCGAGAAGGTGACGCTCGCGCGCGGCGGCAATGGCGGCTTCGGCAACGCGCATTTCAAGTCCTCGACCAACCGGGCGCCGCGCCACGCCAATCCCGGCCAGCCGGGCGAGGAACACACGATCCGCCTGCGGCTGAAACTCATCGCCGACGCCGGACTCGTCGGCCTGCCGAACGCGGGCAAATCGACATTCCTATCGGTCGTCAGCGCGGCGAAGCCGAAGATCGCCGATTATCCCTTCACCACACTGCATCCCCAGCTCGGCGTGGTGCGCGTCGACAATCGCGAATTCGTGCTGGCTGACATTCCCGGTCTGATCGAGGGGGCGAGCGAAGGCGTTGGCCTCGGCGACCGCTTCCTCGGTCATGTCGAGCGCTGCCGTGTGCTCTTGCACCTCGTCGACGGA
>JBFWXB010000002.1:0-199726 GCA_050187875.1 Variibacter sp. | reverse complement strand
TCGATGCCCGGCAAGATCATCCAGTCGATGCGCAAGGCGAAGGCGTCGAACCCGCTCTTCCTGCTCGACGAGATCGACAAGATGGGCGCGGACTTCCGCGGCGATCCGTCATCGGCGCTGCTGGAAGTGCTCGATCCTGAACAGAACCACACCTTCAACGACCACTATCTCGAGGTCGACTACGACCTGTCGAACGTCATGTTCGTGACGACGGCGAATACGCTGAACATCCCTGCGCCCTTGATGGACCGCATGGAGATCATCCGCATCGCCGGCTACACCGAGGACGAGAAGGTCGAGATCGCGCGCAAGCACCTGATCCCGAACTCGATCACCAAGCATGGCCTCGACGCGAAGGAGTGGTCGATCGACGAAGCCGGCCTTCTGTTCCTGATCCGTCGCTACACCCGCGAAGCGGGCGTGCGAAACCTGGAACGCGAGATCTCCACCCTGATCCGCAAGGCGGTGAAGGACCTGGTGCTCGACAAGAAGAAGAAGGCGGTGAAGATCACGGCCGACAATATCGGCGACTATCTCGGCGTGCCGAAATACCGGTACGGCGAGGCGGAGGACGAGGATCGCGTCGGCGTCGTCACGGGCTTGGCCTGGACCGAGGTCGGCGGCGAGCTTCTGACCATCGAAGGCGTGATGATGCCCGGCAAGGGCAAGATGACGGTCACAGGCAATCTCCGTGACGTCATGAAGGAGTCGATCTCCGCGGCGGCGTCCTACGTGCGCTCGCGTGCGGTCGACTTCGGCATCGAGCCACCGCTGTTCGAGAAGAAGGACATCCACGTCCACGTGCCGGAAGGTGCAACGCCAAAGGATGGACCCTCGGCCGGTGTCGCCATGGTCACAGCGATCGTTTCGGTGATGACCGGCATTCCGGTGCGCCGCGACGTCGCGATGACCGGCGAGATCACGCTGCGCGGCCGCGTGCTGCCGATCGGCGGCCTCAAGGAGAAGCTTCTCGCGGCACACCGCGGCGGCATCAAGAAGGTCTTGATCCCCGAGGAGAACGCGAAGGATCTCACCGAGATCGGCGACAACATCAAGAGCGGCCTCGAGATCATCCCGGTCTCGCGGATGGGCGAGGTGCTCTCCCACGCGCTGACGCGCACCCCCGAGCCGATCGCTTGGGACGAGGAGAACGCCAAGCGCATCGACGTTCCGCCGCCGGAAGGCGACTCCGATACCCCGGCGCGGGTTGCGCACTAATAATCCGCTCGCCGAACGACTGACGAATGGAAACGCCGGCGCCTCGTGCGCCGGCGTTTTTCTTTTGTGCTCCCGCTTGGCGAAAATTTCCGAATTGTTTTGGCTTCAGCCAGACGCAAGGAGCTTCAAAAGCAATTCTTAAACGTGTTCTGCCGTGAAAATGATAAGTTCGATATCTCTCACAACTTCCAGTTCATATTCTCTTTTATCTATTTCCCGAAAATTTAGCGCTTTGGCCCTTTTTGCAAAAGCTATTCGTCGCGGGTATATATGGCCGCCTATTTGTGGGAGCTAACGAATGGCCGCTGTCAATTTCAAGACCATGGGCGTCGAGGCGCTGTTAAATCTCCGCGATGAAATCGACGATTGGATTTCGCAGAAACGCCACGATCTCGAAAATCAATTGGCGCGTCTTGCGGCGCTCGGAAAGTCGTATGCCAAGCGCGGACGCCCGAAAGGACGCAGCGCGCGTGCGCCGCATCCCCTCAAGGGCAAGAAGCGGCCGGCGAAATTTCGCGATCCGGAAACGGGGGCGACATGGGCTGGCGTCGGCGCGCGTCCGCGCTGGTTGACCGCTTACGAAAAGCAGGGGCGCAGCCGCGAAGAGTTCGCCGTCAGTGGCGCCGTTGCGGAAAAGCGCGCGCCGAAAAAGGGACGCAGGCCGGGGCGCCCGCGCAAGGCGCGCAAGGCAAAAGCTTAGCCGAAAAACCGCGCATCGCCGCGGTCGGCGCGGCGATGCGTGGCAACTTGCCATCCGCCGCCGCCCCGGCGATAAGAACGGGCGAGGGCGGTTAGCTCAGTTGGTAGAGCGCCTGCTTTACACGCAGGATGTCGGCGGTTCGAGTCCGTCACCGCCCACCAGCCCTGCATGACGAAACCGCCGACGCTTCCGAGGCCGGATCGGATACGCAAGGCAGCGTCTCTCCTTCATCGCGCCGGCCGCAACGACCGTTTCGTCCGATGCCCGAGCAGGAGCCGACGCGCTCGCAGCCCTTTTCGTGGCAGGCGTATCTTTTCCTCAGCGCAGCGTCTTTCGCATGGGCGGCGAATGCGGTCGTAAGCCGCGTGGCCGTCGGCGAAGTCTCGCCCATGGTGCTGACATGCGGGCGATGGCTCTTCGTCTCCGTGGTCTTTCTGCTGTGGCGCGGGCGGCAACTGCGCGATGACGCGCGCCTGCTGTGGCCGCATTGGCGCATGGGCCTTTGGATGGGCGCGGTCGGCTACACGCTGTTCAGCGTCGTGCTGTACGTCGCCGCTTATTTCACGCAGGCCGTCAATCTCGCGATCCTGCAGGGCACGATTCCCGTCTTCGTCTTTATCGTCGCGCTTTTCGTTCACGGCACGCGCGTACGCATCCTGCAGATCGTTGGCGTCATCCTGACTTTGATCGGTATCGCCGTCGTCGCCTCGAAAGGCGATTGGGATGTGCTGGCGGCGCTCGCGTTCAATTTCGGCGACGTTCTGATGCTGATCGGTTGCGCGGCCTACGGCATTTACGCGATCAAGCTGCGCGACCGCCCGCCGCTATCGGGGCTGCTGTTTTTCATGCTGATGGCGGCCGGCGCGTTCGTCGCGTCGTTGCCGTTGCTCTTCGCCGAAATGGCGCTTGGCTATTCCTATTGGCCGACAGCGAAGGGGTGGGCTGTGATCGCCTTTGTCGCTCTCGCGCCGTCTTTCGTCGCGCAGCTTTCGTTCATGCGGGGCGTCGAACTGATCGGACCGGGTCGGGCCGGGGTCTTCATCAACCTGGTGCCGATCTTCGGCGCATTCCTGTCCGTCGTCGTCCTCAACGAGCCATTCGGCGCCTATCACGCGGTCGCGTTGACCCTGGTGCTTGTCGGCATTCTCCTCGCCGAGCGGCGCGCAAAATAAAAGCGTCGCGACCCGGCACGGATCGCGACGCTTGAGAGCAATTCCAGGACAAATGGAAACCGGTTTTCCGTCGGGAATTGCGGAAATAAAGACTAGAGCGGGTCATCGGTTCGATGAAACGATGACCGACTCTAGAGAAACGACGGCAGAAGCCTTAGACGGCTTCCTTCAGTTCCTTGGCAGCGCGGAAGGCGACCTTCTTGCTCGCCTTGATTTTGATCTGCTCGCCGGTGGCCGGGTTGCGGCCCATGCGCGCGGCGCGCTTGCGGACCTGAAGGATGCCGAAGCCACCGATGCGGATGCGCTCGCCCTTCTTCAGGTGCTTCACCATCATGTCGACCATGTCGTTGAGGATCGCCTCGGTCTGCTTCTTCGACAGCTCGTGTTCCTCCGCCAGCTTCGCGGCGAGGTTGCGCAGCGTGACGGTCGTGGCCGTGGTGGATTTGGGGGACGTTGCCATTGAACAAAACTCCTATTGGTGTTGAGCGCTACCGCCCTGATTAGCTCGCGCGGCCCAGATAGCCTTTGTTTTGTGTGATTCGCGAGGCCTCATCGCGCAGAATCCCCGTGTTTTCAGGCCTTTTTTGACAGGAACAAGCGCAAAACACCGCATTTATCGGCATATCTTGGGCTCCGGCTTGGTCGAAACGGGTGCGCAGCGCATGATCGCGCCGCCGGCAATCGCGACGATTCGCGCGGCGAACGGCATCGCTATTGGGGGCAATGGATGCGTTTGATGGCTGCGAGCGCGCTCGCGCTCTTGCGTTCGGGCATCGCCGTGACCTACCGCTCGGGCGATAACACCGGCTTGGCCCCTTTACGGCCGCGAGGGGAATGGCATCGCGGGATCTGGACCTATGCCGGCCCGCGAGGTCGGCACCGAGCGCTGGATTCAGCGGTGAAGCCAGCGGCTTAACACGCACCGAAGCGCCCCGCGCTTGACTTGCGCGGGGGCCTTCCGTATCTCACGCGGCACCTGCGGCGCGCCGTTCTTCGCGCGATGCTGCGGGGGCGTAGCTCAGTTGGTTAGAGCGCCGGCCTGTCACGCCGGAGGCCGCGGGTTCGAGTCCCGTCGCTCCCGCCACTTATCGGGTTGAAATTCCTCAAAATTCCTATCCTTTCGCTAGGGCCGTTTCGGCCCGTTCCAACTATTCGGTCCGGCGCGTTCCAACTTTTGCGCCGGCTTCGTTCTCATCGGAGCTTCGTCCGGCCCTTCCGGCGTGCCTCCATGACGCTGCGCACGGTCGCCAGATTGACCGGGACATAGGTTGCAAAAAGTTGGTTTGAGGCGCCGATGGTGTTGCCCATGGCCACCGCGAGCGACTCGGCATTGGCGCCCCCCGCGATCGCCTCGACCGCCCCGGAGCGGCGGAAATCTGCCAGCGTCCGCCGCTCGGCTTCGCCGAATGCGGCAATGCGCGCCGCGCGGAAATCATCGCCGAGTGTGTCCTTGCTGTACGGGTCGCCGCTACGGTTCCTGAAAATGAAGGCTTCGCCGTGAAGCTCCGCGCCGAGCTTTCCGAGATAAGCTTGCATCGCGGCGAGTGCTCGATCGCTCAGCACGCCGCCGACCGGCTTCCCCGTCTTTCCGCGTTCGGCAAAGAACGCATCGCCGCCCGGTGCCTTGGCAAGCTGCGACGCGCGAAGCGCCCGAACGTCGCCGGGGCTCAATTGTGTGGACCATGACACCGCAATGATCGCGGCGAGTCCGTGATAGCCGTCGCGCCATGCTCGCTTGAAAAGGCGGACCGCTTCGCCCTCGGTCCATGTTGCGGACCGTCCGGCGGCCGCACGATTGCGAACGCCGAGCGACGGGTCCGCCTCCCGGATGCAGTAGCCGAGCGCGGCCGAGACCTTCCACAGGGCGCGCCAGATTTTCACGGCGCGGTGAGCTTCGCGAAGCGATACGGTGTCCTCAATCGCCTTGCGCCAAGCCGAAACATTTTCCAGCGTTACGGTTCTCGGGTCGCAATCACCGAACACCGGCTTGATCCGTCGCCACGCCCTCCACCAATCCTCGCGAGTCCGCGGCGCCTTCTGCGCCCATTCATCGGTGCGGCGATAGCGGCGGAACGCCTCGCCGAGCGACCGCGGCGGATAGATGGTCAACTCCTCGGCTTGATCCGGCGACAGGTTATCGGCCGCGAGCATCGCCGGAGATGGCGCTTCACCGCGCCGCGTCTTGTCCCAACGCGCGTTCCATTCCTCGGCGAGCGCGACCGCAGCGGGACCATCGGGACCAAGCGGAACGGACATAAACCCGCACCGCTTCATGACCTTTGTCGGCTCCCAAAACGCGCGGCCGTTGCGCTTCACGCGATAGTGCCGGATCGTTTTCACGCCGCCCCCCGCTTCATCGCCGCGATCCGCTCATGCGCCACCGCGCTTGCGTCGCGAGCGCCGAGCGTAGCGCCCCCGAACAAGTGTGAATGTCGCGCGTCACACCATCGGTCGATTGCATGAAGGTCAAAATTGCCGGTGTCGGGGTCCGCTGCGGGAAAGCCGCGCGCCTGCAACTTCGGCAGAATCTCTTTGAACTCGGCGAGCGGCTTGCCGATCCGCTTTGCGGCTTCAGCGGCAGGAACGTCGCGAGGATCAACGCGGAAGCGCATCTTATTCAGCTTCCCCGAATTGCTCGCGAAGCCTCGCCACATCCTCGGCGCGCACGACAAGCGGACTGTTCTCGAATGGCCCGGCCTTGCGCGTCGGCAGGATGCCGAGCGCGTGCCAGCGACTTATTGTTTTTTCCGACCTGCCGAGCGCGGCGGCAATTTCTGAGCGGCCGCGGATGGCGTTGCTTTCAGTCATTCGGCGGCCTCGCGCTTCGTCCATTCACCGCCTGCGCCGCCCATCTTCATGAAGGTTTTGCGGGCCGCCTGCATGATGGCGTGGCGCAGCGATTCATCCTTGATAATGACCGCTCGCCGGCCCGGGTCGCGCGCATTTTCTCCGCGCGGTGGCGTCGCCGTGAAACCGCCCTTTGGAGTTTTTAAGAGCGAACAGCCGCGGAGCCCGATGGCGCCGATTTCACAATCAAAAACGGCAATCAGCCTTGCGCCGTCCTCAAACTGACGATCGGCAAACGCGAGCGCGGTGATTTTGACGTCAGATTCGAGGATCATCGCCGCTCCCGCACTTGGATCAGGGCGCGCAGCGATTCTTCCATTTGCTCGTCATCAGGTTGCTCATCCTTGAGCGCCGTCAGCAAGTCGGCGAGAATGCTGGTGATGACGATCACCAACGCGCTGTGGCCGATGCCGCCGACCTTGATTTGCTCCGACCATTGCGGCTTAAGCGGAACCATCTCGCCGTCACTTTTGAAGCTGACGACGAAATAAACAATCTTGCCGATTAGTTCTGTGGCGATCTCGCCGCTGTGCGTGTCGAAAACCCATTTCGTTATCCGCGAAGCGGCGTCCCAATTTTGCTCGGTGAAACGGATGCCATACCGCGCCATTTCCAGAACGATGGCGCCGTGAAGGATGTTCTCGAAAGTGAACTCGCGGCTGCGGCCCCGACCGGGGTTCGGGTCAACACAAGGAATATTGCCCCGATTGACGTGCTGGCTTAGGTCGGCGCTCGAAATGCCGAGCACCCTTGCCGCTTTTTCGTGATCGGCTACCACGCGACGACGAAAATGTTTAATCCATTGCCAGTCGTTCATCCTGTCACCTATGAATTTTGTTGTCATTTATCGCGATCGGCGATGAATGTCAAGGGCATTCCTCACACCCGCTCTCCATGGTGCCGGGGCAGATGCTATTTCGCTCCGCGGCGCCTCGCCTTCTCGGCGTTGCGTCGGCATCGCCGCCCGCAGAATTTTTGCGAAAGCTTCGGAGGCGTGAACGCCACTGAGCACACCGGGCAAACGGCATTCTCGCGAGCCTTCAATCGCCGTGCCGAGCGACGCCGTACCAGTTCTCGTTTCCACCATGCCCGGCTGCATTCCAAGCAGCAGAATTTTTGGCTGATGCTTTTTTGCTCGAAAGCCGCGCCGCAGTGAAAGCACGTGGCGTCAGGCGGCAGGGATTCAGTCATCGCGATGCCCCAAGCCCGCAATCGGCCGAGCAGAACCGCTGGTCGGGCGTGCGCGGCCGAAAGGCCATGCCGCAGCCCTCGCATTCCCGCTTGCCTTGCGCCGCGCTCCAGGCGGCAAGGCGTGCCTTCCGCTGGGCGTAAATTTCTTCTCGATGCGCGAGCTGGTAGCGCGCGCCATTGTAGGCGAGCCCGCACACGCGCGAGCAGAAACGCCAGTGGCCTTCGGGCAGAGGCTTGCGGCAATGCAGGCACGTTTCCCGCTCGATCGGGAGCGCGCCGTCCTGAGTCCATTCTGGCTGCCCTTCGCGCCACGTCGGGCGCCGGGCTCCAAGCCGGTTAAGAGCGGCGTGCACGGTGTCAGCCGCGATCGCGTCGGCCACCGGCCATGACCATCCGCAAAGACATAGAGCCGCGCGCACACCGCCGCGGCATGGTCCTTCGCCGGCAAAGGGCGTCGGGTCGCGCTCCCGCAGTATCGCCGCCAAGGCGTCCACGAGGATGCGGCGCCGGCCCTTCGGAAGGCGTTGCGACTTTGGGGCATCAAGGGGCGCGGGCGACCATGGAAGCCGCGCGAGCATTCACGCCACCTTACCGTCCGTCCAATCCACAAGCCGCAGAGCGGCGGCGAAATCGCCGGGAGCAAGGCCGGCTTCCTTCGCTTGCGCCATTGCGCCAATGATCGCGGAGACGGCGCGCGCTTTGCCGCCGACGTCGTAAGCGTCAAGCGGGCCGGTCACGTCGATGGCGACGGTTGTGCCGAGCTTCGCGCCTGCTTCCTCCGCCAACAATGCCGCGATCGGCATAAGCGTCCACATTGCAAGATGCCGCTGCGCCTCCCTCACAAGCGGGCCTTGTGCATTTGCGGCAAAGAGCGCCGGGAGAACGCCGAACGCGCCGCAGATTGCGTCACGCGCTGCGGCAAGGGTTTCTGCGGTCATCGAGCGTTCAAGGTCTGGCGAAACGTCTTGCGGCTTCCAATCCGACTGCGGAGCCGGGCCGCCGGCCGCCGCAACGGTGACGGATTCGCGAAGCAGCACACGGCCGCGCCGGCCACGGAAGCCGCGGCCTAGGGCTTCAAGATCGGTTTCCGGCGACTCGGGGAAGGGCACAATCTGACTGCCGAGCGGTGCAAATTCGAAAACCTCGGCGAGAGCGGATTCCACGGCATTGAGCATCCCTGCCGTGAGGCTTGCCCGTCGCAGTGGCGCCGAGCCGAGCCAGGGCGCGGCAGGATCAGCGCCAATGCGAAGGTGCAGCACCTCAGCGGCGAGCGCGGTTTGCGTAGTGCCGCCCCCGGCTTCCGACACACTCACGCGATAGGCGCGCGGCACGCCATCGCGCGTCGACAAATCCCAGTCGGAACACGGCACGAGGCCGGCGTCGCGGATCAGGAACACGGCCTCGCCGCGCAAGGCGACCGATCGCGCCATGAGCGCCAGCGAACGGCGGTCCAGCATATCTGTGCCCGACACGTCGGCCATGGCGAAGCCGCCTTCCCACAAGCTGACGCAGCTTTGCGCCGTTGCGGTCAATTCGGCGATGCCGCGCCGGCCGGAAATGTAGGACTCGCGCGCTGCGATGATTTCCGCGGTGAAGCCGGACGCGGCGCTGCGCTTCTCGACCTTCGGTGATCGGCGGAACGGCCACATCATGCCGCCCTCCGATATGAGCGCAGAAGATCGGCAGCGCCGCTGTTCTGCATCGCCTCGGCCATCCACGATGCCGAGCGCCGATGACTGAGATTGATCGAGCCCGCAGAAATGGATTCGCTTATCGCGCCGGGCTTGCCGGGCTTGGCCGCCATATATTCCGCGAGACGGCGGAATGCTTCGAGCACGGCAGCCGGCACCTCCGCGTCATCCTCGCCAACGGTGGCGGTGAAGCGGAACGGGCCGAGACACGGCAAGCAGTAACCACCGAGCGCCGTGGGTGCGATGATGGCGGTTTCCCAAGCTTCCGAGCCGCGCGACCAGATTTCCGCATCCGAGATTGTCGCGGGTGTGAGCGGCGGCACCCAGCCGCCCGGTCCCTCGACGATCCACGTCACGGCGCGCGCGGAGTAGCGGAAGGCGGTGTAAGCCTCAATCCGCTGCCACACCATGCCGGCATCGAGCGCCGCCGCCGCCGTCGAAAGGCCGGCCGGCGCGTCAGGATAGGTCGCCGGTGCGCTTTCCGTTTGTTTGAGCGTCGTCGCCATCCTCAAACCCTCCAACGCGCGAGCGCGTGTTTCTGGGGCACTGCGAGCCCGGACGGCGCGACCTCCCAGTTGCGCGCCTCGACCTGCGCTTGGTCATAAGCCGGGCGCGTCACGATTGAGAGCTCGTAGAGAAGCGCCTGAATGATTGTTCTGATGATCGCGCCGAACATGCCGCGCGAAGGATCGTAAGGTTCTTCGTCGACCTTCTCGGCTTCCTTCACCGCACGCTCGGGCGGGATGCGGAAGCCGGGAGAAAGTCCAACGGCGAGTCCGGCGAGCAGCATCGCGAGCACGTCGCGGCCG
The DNA here is from genome assembly GCA_050187875.1 of Variibacter sp. Taxonomy (GTDB): domain Bacteria; phylum Pseudomonadota; class Alphaproteobacteria; order Rhizobiales; family Xanthobacteraceae; genus JAFKKS01. Next base: position 190,098 of record JBFWXB010000002.1, on the reverse strand, counting down.
TGACTCGTCTCCGCGATTTCCTGCGTGATGATCGCCGTAAACGTCAGCGCCTCATCTGTATCCTGAAATGCAAGCGTCCCGGTGCTCTTGCTCGCGAGGGGCTTGTCGTAGCTGTGGCCGGCAAGCAGGTGGATGTCCTCATTCGGATCATCGACGCGATAGGAGAAGGCGCGCGGGGCGATGATTTCCTTTCGTGGCCGCCCGGTGCGCCCGCCGTCCGAGAGGACAGCGGGCGCACCATATGGAAATCGACCGCGCAGCCGGCGTCGGCCGCTCTGCGCGGCGCGTTCTTCGAGCACAAGCTCGCCGTCCGCGTAGCCGGTCAACATCAGTTGTACACCTGGACGCCGGTGAGGATTTCGAGCTGCGCCGGCCGCGAAACCGTCACGTCCATCGTCGCCAGCGCCGTGAGCCGCAGGCCGCCGGATGCCGCGTCGCTATAAGGATCGCGAATAAGATCGATCGCGCCCCACGTGCCCACGAAAATGGGAGGTACGCCGCCCGTCGTGACGGTCAGCAGCGCCGTCGTATTGCCGATGTCAGGCGAGCCGCCCGGCGCGGCGAGCGCGTTGGACGACATGACGGGCGCCGGGATATTTTTCGTGAGCCTGTCCCACTCGCTGACCGCCGTGTTCGTGATCAGCGCGTCGTCCATGGCGTCGAAAACTTCCGGCCGAACCAGCAGCTTCACGGCGCCCGGACCAGCCGCGGCATTTGCAACCATGAAGCGGGTCACTGCGGAGCGGAAAGCCGCCCATGACGCTGCGGCGTTCACCGCCGTTGAGGTGATTCCATAGCTGCCGACCAGTACTCCGCTCGGCTCGCCAGAAGCGCCGGCGCCGAGGAACACGGCTTTATCCATGGCGACGGCCATGCACCCGTTCATGTCGCGCCGCACCGCCTGTTCGAGCGCGTCGCCGCTCTGCTTGAGCGTCTTTCTGGTTATCTTCATCTGAACGCCGAGCGTGTTGTTCGGCGCCAGCGGCTTGTCCGTCGTCGCATAAGCGGTCGGGCCGCCGACGCTACCTGTCTCCGATGTCTGCCAGGCGGCGGAAACCGCCGACGTGGTGACCGGATATTCCAGGAGGCCCTGACCGATATTGATCATGCTGGCGCCCATGCGCACCGCAACGCTGTCCGCGAAGATGCGGTCAATGATCGGCGCCGTTACTTTGGGGTCCGGCGTGCCGCTTGCGATCGTCTCGCCTGAACGCTTTTCCAATGCCGCCCATGGCACCGGGACGCCGCGATAGCCGCCGTGGCCGCGAAGCTCGGTGACGATTTCTGCGGTGGCTCCGTCGAGCGGCCGACCTTCATCGAGAGCCAGCGCGACTTGGCGCAATTCAAACTTGCCGATCAAGTCGGCAAACTCGCGATCGCTGCGGGTTTCAAGCTCGCCCTTGGCGTCGCGGCGTTCGTCGTCCTCGGCAATCAGGGCGGCGCGATAGCGCGTCTCGTTCTGCCGGTATTCCGCGTCCATGGATTCCATGGAACGGGTTTCATCTTCGGTCGGCTTGTCTTTGCCGACCAGCGCGGCGAGCGCCTGACGAATCTCAGACTGGCGCCGCGCGATCTTCACGCTTTCAAGCATGATGCAGTTCTCCTTTGAGTAGGTCGCGCCAAGCGGCGCGGCTTGGATCGAGCGGCGCTATGCCGGTTTCGATTGCGGTGACGCGAGCGTGACACCGCCCGCACAAGGTCTTGAGGTTGTCCAACTGAAAGGCGAGCTCTGGCCGGTCCCTCACGCGCTCGATGTGATGAACCTCAAGCCGCCCGCGCGCGCCGCACTCGCGGCATTTCCAACCGTCGCGCCGCTTGGCGAGCAGGCGCACCGCCTTCCATTGCGGGGACCGATAGAGCGCGGCGCCGGCGCGCGTGTAAGTCACACCCATGCCGCCGCCCTCGCTTTGGGTGCGGGACGTGCGGCGCGCCGCTGCCCTTCGGCCACGGCCAGCACCGCCGCGCATGCGGCATCGATGCGGCCCGTTGCGCGGCCCTTCGCAATTTTCGCGTTTCCCGCCAGATCGGACACCGTGATCGCGTCAGCGAAGGCGCTGCGCAGAAGCAGGCTCGCGAGCGTTTTCACTTTGCCGTCGAAGATCGCGGCGCGCGCCGCTTCCACGTCGGCCGCACCGTCCTTCCAGCCCATGCCGCGGAACGTCGGCACGATCCGCAGCCCGGCTTTGGCCAGAGCTTCCAGAAACTCCGCTTGCCGGAATCGATCGCAGACGACGGTGGCGACCGGGTAGCCTTCCAGCTTCGCCAGCATCGCCGTCACGAACTCATGCACCGGAACGATGTTTTGCCCGAGCGTCACCAACTCGCCGCGCCGCTGCATTTCGCAATATCGATCCGCCACGCCGTCCTGCCGGCCGCGCTCAAGCAGGTCCGGCTTTGCGGCGAACGCGCCGTAGGCTTCGAGCCGCCCCGTCTCAGGCCAAAAATTCGCCCATGCGCTCATCGACGCCGAGCCGCCCAAATCGAGCCCGCACACCAGCGGCCCCTCGCGCGGCGGAAGCTCGGCAACCTCGCAGGCGAGCCAGCGCGACACCTCGATAAGCACCGAGCGGGTTTCGTCCGACGTGCGCTGATTGAGAACAAAGAGCCGATGGCTGGCGAGCGCGTTGCCGCCCCGTGCAGCCGCCCGGCGCCCTTGCGCGGCGAGCCATGACAGGCTGGGGCCGATACCTTCGGCGCTGCCCGGATTGGCGATCTTCAGCGCCTCGATGTCGTCAGGCTCGCAACCGTCCGGCGCCCTGTGCTCTTGCACGTAAACGCCTTCGCCGGGATCATCGAGCAGCCGGCTGAAGCTGTGCGCATCATTCGGCGCCGACGTGCTCATGGCGATGCATCGGCCGGAACGCTTGCCGAGCGCGGTAAGGATTGCTTCTTCGAGCCGATCGCCTTCCGGCAACCAGAAGCCGCGCTCGTCCAGAAGGGCGAACACCGGGCTCAGACCCAAGGCGTTGCGGGCGTCACTGGCCAGCACTCGCAAGGCATGGCCACCGCCGTCGCCGTCGAAGCGCACCTCCAACCGGGGCGCCTTTACGAACGTCAGCTTTTTGCGGGTCGCAATTGGCAGGGAAGCGGCAAGGCCCTCAATGTAGCGGAACGCGACCATGCCTTGGTCGCGGACCTTGGCGGCAACGATCACTTCACGCCGCGGCTGCGGATCGATCTTGCCGAGAAGCGCCGCCAGACACAGCGCCGAGCCGAGCATCGTTTTGGCCGAACCGCGGCCCGCCGAGAACGCCGCAATGGTGATGCCGTCGGCCAGCGCCCCCTCGATGAAGCGCCGCTGAAAACCCGCCAGCTTGATCTTGCGGCCCGCCAAAGGCCCCTCGGGAATCCGAAGGTTTTCGATGAAACGGATTGCAGCCTCGGCCCGCCCGGAAGCGGATAGCGAGAATTCCCTATCCCGCTCCGCGCTGGTCGTCCTTCCCGCATCGCTGGGCATTGGCACCGCTTCTGCACTGTGGCAGGGGCGCGTGGGTGCGCTTTTCGCCTTTGGATGATGCCGAGCAGCCTCCCGCATCACGCGCGCCCCTGAAGCTCGTAGAGGGCGACGGCGGGATCAGCCGATACGTTGACGATTGCGTAGCTCTTGCCTCGCACCGTCACGCTGTCGCCCGGTGCTGGCTCGATCGAGAGCGTTGTGGCGACGATCACAATCTTGGCGTCGCCGGCCTCGATCAGGGAGCCGGCCCGCTCAAGGACGCTGTAGCTATCGAGGAAGCCTTTGCAGGCGTAGTCAGTGCTTGTCGGTGGGTCGGGGTCGAAGGGATCGCCGCCGCCGGGCGTCGTGCGCGTCAGCACAAGGTCAAGCGGGATAGCCGCTTCTAGCAGCGCGTCCGCGACCGTTTCAGCAATTTCGCCTTCGAGTACCGACATGCCCAGAAAATCAGGGCATTGCGAAACTCACTCAATCCCAAGCGGGGACATGCCGAGACATGCCGCCCTCCAATGGATCAACACGCCGGTCCGCCGGCTACTGCACCGCGCTGCCCGGCTCGATCTTCCCGGCCGCGACAAGCTCGGCGTAAACATCGCGCTGGATGAATGACAACCGGCCGCTCGGATCGCGATGCGCGACAAAGCCCCATTCTCGAAGCTGCCGGTGGTGCTCCGCCGTCACCTTCGCGTTCGCAATCGCAATTTCGTCCTCCATCGGAATCTCGTTATCTCTCATTGCCGTCCTCCCTCACTCCGAGCATCATTCTAAGGGTTCTGAACGGTGGTGAGAACGGTGGTGAGGGCGCAATTCCCCCCAGCGATGAAACTGGGAGGATTGCGTCACTCTGAACGGCGGAGCCGAACGTCTGGAGCCTGAACGCAACGGATAACCGGGTTGCCCTTGCGGGCGCGGGCTGGGGTCGTGCTGTCAGCCCTGACCGGGATTCCCCTTCACCTAGCGGTGACACGGCGGCGCCGCGCTGCCCTATCCGTCAGGCTCGCGCGGCGGTGAGGTAACTCACTTCCGGGAATTTTCTTCGCTGCCCGGCGGCGCTGCCCCGTCATGTTCCGGGTGCTGGCGCCAAGTCGGAGGGCTATGTCACCGGCCTTTAGGCGGCCGGCGGCGTGCTGCGAAATTGATTGGAGCGGGTTGCTTGCGCTTGGCCGGCATTCACAAGCTCGATCGCCAAGGCCAGGCCGATCGATTCGACGGCCTTCCAGACCTTCGGGCTTGCAGCCCATGGCTCGCCCCGGACGGCCGCGGCGCCGATTTCCAGGGCCGACGCCTGATTGCGCGTTCTAAGGAAGGCAAGCGCCCGTGCGTGGCGCCGATGGCGTTGCCGAGCCATCATGCCGCCTCCCGACCGGAACGCATTGGCGAGGCCGTGCCACAGCCGGAAAGCCTATCCCGGCGTGGGACGATGGTCGGCACGCCGGCTTGCGTGTCTTGCACGGCCAACGTCGCGCCGACGCCGATGGTTCGCACCGTCAGGCAAAGCGTCTCGCCTCGGAAGGCATGAAGCGGTCGGGCCGGATCATGGCCGGCCGCAACGAGACGGCGGCAAAGGGCGAATATTGGTGAATGCCCCCGCGCGACTATGCCGAGCGCGCTGCATTCGTGACTGCCGTGTAGCTCTGCCCGAATAGGTGCGGGCGATTGCGTTCCAACTTGAGGCGGATTTGCGTTGCTTGCAGCGTGTGGGAAAGTCGGAACGGAGATTGAAATTTCTGCCGTTCTATCGGGCCTGTCACGCCGGAGGCCGCGGGTTCGAGTCCCGTCGCTCCCGCCATTTCTCAACGATTGTCGGGTCCTTCGAGTGGTTTTGCGCGCCGCAAAGCGGGCGGCGCGCCTGGTGTTCTTGGCGGCATCAGACCGGATCGTCGATCTGCTGGACGGGAAGCTTGTCCAGGTCGATGGTCTTCATCAATTCCTGATATGCCGGCGCATCGTCCTGCTGCTTGGACGCGCTCACATCCGTCACGGAATCGTGGGAGTGGAGCTTTTCTCCGAAAATGATGATCGAGGCCAACATGGCGACGAACAGCGTCGCGATGAGTGCCGCCGACTTGATCCACCCGTCTGTCTCCCCTTGGTCGTCCACTCCGGAACGTGCGTCTTTCACCATGGCCGTCCTCCTCCTGAGTGCGATCATTCGCCCTTCAGTCGTTACGGCACGGCGTTCGGTTCACCTGTGAGATGCATCACACCCGCGCGAACTTTGCCGGCTGAACCCTGGGCCGCTATTGCCGCGGAAGGCGCACATTTGTATACAAATGGGCTATGAACATTCCCGCACCGCCGCCGGTGAGCCTGCTCACCATTCCGTCCGACTACCGCTTGCGACTGCCGGGGCCGACCGCGATCCCTGAGCGGGTGCGCGCCGCGCTGATGCTGCCGGTGGTGTCGCATCGCGGCCCGGAATTCCGCACGGTCATCGGCGAGACGGCGCAGATGCTCAAGCCGGTCTTCGGCACGAAGCGCGACGTTTATGTCTATGCGGCGTCGGGCACGGGCATGATGGAAGCCGCGCTCGCGAACGTCGTCACGCCGGGCGAGCCCGTGCTCGTCATCATCCACGGCCAGTTCGGGGAACGCTTCGCGAGCATTGCGGAAGGCATGGGCGCTGTCGTCGACCGGCTGGCCGTCGAATGGGGCGAAGCGCCCGATCTCGAAGCGGTGCGCGCGCGGCTGAAACAGCGCAACTATCGCGCCGTCGTCTGCGTGCACAATGAGAGCGCCACAGGCGTGGTCGCCGACATCGCCGGCATCGGCGCGCTGGTGCGCGAGACCGATGCCGTGCTTGTCGTCGATTCGGTGAGCGGCGCCGCCGGCATCGAACTGCGCATGGACGAATGGGGCGTCGACATCCTTGTCTCCGCGTCGCAGAAGGCACTGATGTGCCCGCCGGGCCTTGGCTACGTCGCCGTGAGCGAGAAGGGGATGGCCGCGGTCGAGAAGGCCTCGGGTATTCCGCGCTTCTATTTCGATTTCCGTCGCGCCAGGGCGGCGGCCGAGAAGGAAGAGACCGCGTTCACCGCGCCAGTGTCGTTGGTGATGGGCCAGCATGTGGCGCTCACCATGATCCACGAGGAAGGCCTCGCGAATGTCTTCGCGCGCCATAAGCGCAATGGCGAAGCCCTGCGGGCAGGATGTGGCGCGCTCGGCTTTCCGATCTTTCCGACCGGTCGGCCGCTTTCGGCAACGGTGAGCGTGCTTGCTGTGCCGGAGGGTGTCGACGGCCTCAAGGTCGTGCGCCACATGCACGCGCGCTATCACACCGTGATCGCGAGTCAACGCGGCAAGCTTTCGGGCAAGGTCATCCGCTTCGGCACGATGGGCGCGCTCTCGGCGGGCGACGTCATGACCGACCTGCAGATTCTCGAAAGCACGCTGCGCGATCTCGGCCTGTCGCCGCGTCCTGGCGCCGGCTGCGCGGCCGCGGCCGAAATATTCTCCTCGACTTGACGGTCCCGCCAATCGGGCTTTGTCTTCTTGCTTGATTTCGATACGCTGCTATTTGCGCTCGCTCACCGCGCCAAAAATCAACCTAGGGGGAATTCTTATGCTGACGCGCCGTCACTTGTCCGCTTTACTCATCGCCACCGCGACAGCGGGGATCGCCTTGCCAGTCGCGGCACAGGAGAAGGTCGTCGTCTATACCTCCAACGACGCGACGCTCAACCGCTTCACCTTCGATGCGTTCAAGAAGGAAACCGGCATCGAGGTTGAAGGAGTCGAGGCCGGCTCCGGCGTCATCTTCCGCCGCGTGCAGTCGGAAAAGGAGCGCCCGCTCGGTGACATCGTCTGGGGCGTGAGCCGCTCGCTCCTCAACGCCAACCGCATGCTGCTCCAGCCTTACGCGTCGAAAAACAAAGCGGCGGTGCCGGCCGAGTTCCGCGATCCCGAGGATCGCTGGATCGGCACGAACGTGCACCTTCTCGTCATCCTGCAGAACACGAAGCAATTGTCCGAGGCCGAGGGTCCGAAGAGCTGGGCCGACCTCATCGATCCGAAATGGAAGGGCAAGATCGCGTTCACCGATCCGAGCAATTCCGGCTCCGCCTATTCGAACACCACGCTGCTGGTGCAAATGTGGGGCGATCAAGGTTGGGAGAAGCTCGGCAAGCTCCTCACCAATACGAAGGTGCTCAACCGGTCGAGCCTCGTTTTCCAGGGCGTCGGCAACGGCGAGTTTCCGCTTGGCATTTCGCTCGAATATGCCGGTTATCAATGGGCCTCGAACGGCGCGCCGGTGAAGGTCATCTATCCTTCGGACGGCACGGCGACGCAGATGGAAGGCGTTGCGGTCATCAAGGGCGGGCCGCATACGGAGAACGCGAAGAAGTTCGTCGACTACGTGACGCGCAAGGATGTGCGCGAGGCCATTCTCAAACTTGCCTTCCGCCGCCCCGCGCGTGACGATCTCGACCTCGAGAACCTTCCCGGCAAGATGCCGCCTCTCGCCAAGCTCAAGATCTTCCCCTACGACGAGCAAGGCTGGACCGAGAAGCGGCCCGAGACGCTGAAGCGCCTGCAGGAGCTCATCCGGCAGACGCGCTGACGCCACGCTGCGCGAGCACACTGCGTGACTGCGATCAAGATCGATAACGTCTCGCGCACGTTCGGCAGCGTGCGCGCCGTTGACGGCATTTCGCTCGACATCCGCGATGGCGAGTTCTTCACGCTGCTCGGCCCTTCGGGATGCGGGAAAACGACGCTGTTGCGCATGGTCGCCGGCTTCAATCCGCTCGACGGCGGCCGCATCTTCTTCGGCGATACGCGCATCGACACGCTGCCGGCCTATAAGCGCAACACCGGCATGGTGTTCCAGAACTATGCGGTGTTCCCCAACATGAAGGTCGGCGACAATGTCGCTTACGGTCTGCGCGCGCGCAGCGTTGCCAAGCCCGAGATCGAGCGCCGGGTCGAGGCCGCACTGAAGCTCGTGCAGCTCGGCGGCTACGGCACGCGCTGGCCGTATCAACTGTCGGGCGGCCAGCTCCAGCGCGTCGCCATCGCCCGCGCGGTCGTGATCGAGCCGCATGTGCTCCTCCTCGACGAACCGCTCTCGAACCTCGACGCCAAGCTGCGCGTCGAGATGCGCAGCGAAATCCGCCGCCTGCAAAAGACACTCGGCATCACTGTTCTCTATGTCACGCATGACCAGGAGGAGGCGCTCTCGATGTCGGACCGCATCGCCGTGATGCGGAGCGGTCGCGTCGAGCACTGCGCGACCCCGAAGGAGATCTACGAGCAGCCGGCGACGGCGTTCGTCGCCAGTTTCGTCGGCACGACAAACCTCCTGAAGGGCAAGGTCGCCGCGCGCGCCAGCGAAGTGGCGGAGATCGTAGTCGCCGGCACGGCGATCAAAGCCAATATGCAGGGCGCGGCCATCGCGCCGGGGCAGGGCGTGGCCGTCTCGTTGCGGCCGGAAGCATTGCGCCTGCTGGGCGCGGGCGAAACGCCGCCACCCGGATGGCTCACGCTCAGCGGGGCTTTGGGCGAGATTGAATATCTCGGCGCGCTCACGCGCTTCCAGGTGAAGATGCCGGACGGCACCGTGTTGCAGCTGATGTCGTCGCTGCCGCCATCGGGCCATGAGCAGGTCACGGTCGCCTGCGATCCGGCACGCGTTGTGGTGTTGCCGGAGGAAGCGTGAGGACGTTTATCGCGCGCAACGCGTTTCCGCTCGGCATCATGGCCGTCGCGGTGACTTTCCTCGGCTTGTTCTTTCTCTATCCGGTGCTGAAGGTTTTCGTCTCGAGCGTCATCGACCCGGACGGCACGCATTTCACGCTCGCGAATTACAAGGACGTCCTCGGCAGCGGCTTCTTCCTGCAGGGCCTCACCAATAGCCTCAGCATCGCCGCTATGGCGGCGCTGTTCGCCATTCTTATCGGTGTGCCGTTTGCGTTCTGCGTTGCGCGCCTGCCGATTGCCGGCAAGCCGGTCTTGCTGGCGCTCGCCGCGCTGCCACTCGTCTTGCCGTCGTTCGTCAGCGCCTATGCGCTGGTGCTGATGTTCGGCCGCGCCGGCATCGTCACCACGTTCCTGCGCGACATCGGCATTCCCTTCGATTCGATCTATGGCGTGAAGGGCATCGTCATCACCTACACGCTGACGCTTTACCCTTACGTCGTGCTGCCGACGGTCGCAGCCTTCAAGGCGCTCGATATTTCGATGGAGGAGGCGGCGCAGAATCTCGGCGCCTCACGCGCACGCATGCTGCGCACGGTAACGCTGCCGCTCGTCCTGCCCTCCGTGCTCGCCGGCGGGCTCCTCGTCTTTATCGAGGGGCTGGAGAATTTCGGCGTGCCCTTCGTCTTGGCCGAGGACCGCCCGATTTTGGCGATCGAAGCCTACAAGATGTTCGTCGGCGAGACCGCGACCAATCCTTCGTCGGCCGGCGTGCTCGGCATGCTGCTGGTCGTCTGCACGATCGCGGCCTTGCTGGTGCAGCGCGGGATCCTGGCGCAGCGCCGCTATGCGACTGGGGCGCGCAGCGCGACGCCGCTGCTCGCGGTCACGCCCGGCGTCCGCCGGCTCGCCAGCGTCTATTGCTGGGCGGTGATCGCGGCGGCGCTCGTTCCCTTCGCGGCCGTCGTGCTGATCTCCTTCATGAAGTTCAGCGGGCCCGTGCTGAAATACGAGTTCTCGTTCAGTAACTTCATCCAGCTCTTCGAACGCTCGTACCGTCCGCTCGGCAATACGCTTCTGCTCGCGACGCTTGCGGCGTGCCTGGCGACAGTCGTCGGGGTACCGATCGGCTATAGCCTGGTGCGCCACCGTTCGCGCCTGACCGCGATCCTCGACGTGGTTGCGACCTCGCCCTTCGCCGTCGCCGGCACCGTGCTCGGTATCGGCCTGGTCATGGCTTTCTCCAGCGGCTTCCTCATCCTCACCGGCACGGCGCTGATCATGATCATCGCCTATTCGGTACGGAAGCTACCGTTCGCCGTGCGCTCGTCGAGCGCCATCGTGCATCAGATCGATCCGAGCCTCGAGGAAGCCTCGATCAATCTCGGCGTGCCGCCCTTCAAGACATTCCTGCGGATCATGCTGCCGCTGATGGTGGGCGGCATCGTCGGCGCGTTCGTTCTGACCTTCGTCACCATCGCCTCGGAGTTGAGTTCGACGGTCGTCCTCTACAGCGGCCCGTGGACGACGATGACGGTCGTCATGTTCCAGGCGCTCGAAGGCAACAGCCCGGGCGTCGGCACCTCGGCGGCGACGATCCTCATTTTATGCACCATCGTGCCCGTGGCTCTCGTCTATCGGCTGCTGCGGCGCTATGAGATGTCCATGCTTTGACCGCCAAGCCCTGACCCGGAAAGCCTGGAATAGCGAAATGACCAATCTCATCAATCTCGGCAGCGATACCGTCACCAAGCCGACCGACGCCATGTATGAGGCGATGCGGAACGCGGAGCTCGGCGATGACGGGCGGGAAGGGGACCCGACCGTCCAGCGGCTCGAAGCGCGCTCGGCCGACATCACCGGCAAGGAAGCGGGCTTGTTCGTGCCGAGCGGCACGATGGCGAACCTCGTCGCGCTCCTCGCTCATAGTCAGCGCGGCGGTGAGGTGCTGCTCGATGCGCAATGCCACATCTTGCGCAGCGAGATGGGCGGCATCGGCGCGCTCGCGGGCCTCTTTCATCGCGCGATCCCGGGCAAGCGCGGCCTGCCGGACGTCGAGGCGGTGCGCGAGGCGATCCGCACCAAGCTCACCCGGACCAAAATGCTGACCGCCCTGGTGAGCGTCGAGACGAGCCACAACAGCGCCGGCGGCGCGGTCGCGCCGCTCGACTATCTCGAAGCCATGGGCGCAGTGACGCGCGAGCATGGCGTGCCATTCCACATCGATGGCGCACGGCTATTCAATGCCGCGGTGAAGCTTGGGGTGCCGGCCGCGGCCATCGCGAAACCGGCGGACACGGTCTGCTTCTGCATCTCCAAAGGATTGAGCGCGCCGTTCGGCTCGGTGCTCTGCGGCTCCGCGGATTTCGTTGAGCGCGCGCGCGCCTTCCGCCGCATGGTCGGCGGCGGCATGCGGCAGGCGGGCGTCATGGCGGCGGCGGGACTTGTCGCCCTCGATCAGATGATCGATCGGCTGGCCGAAGATCACGTCCGCGCGGCACGTCTTGCGGCCGGCATCGCGCGGATCGATTCCGAGCTCACCGACCCCGCGCCGGAGACCAATATCGTCATGGTGGATGTGCGCGGCACCGGCGCCAATGCGCAGCGCTGGCTGGCGGCTCTGAAGGCGCAAGGAGTCGTCGCCGGCGAGTGGACGCCGACGCAGCTTCGCCTCGTCACCCATCGCCATATCGACGATGCCGCGGTCGAGGAGACACTCGCCGCCTTCCGCAAGGTCTATGACGGCTTCAAGCCGCGCGCCGCCGCCGCGCAGTAGGGACAAGCCTCGTCATGCGCGGGCTCGACCCGCGCATCCATCATAAAAAGTTTTTCGAGATGACGGATTGCCGGGTCAAGCCCGGCAATGACGACTGAGATCGCGGCGAAGACGTCACCGCAAGCCGAACCAGAGCGTCGCGATTCCGAGGAACGAGAAGAAGCCGACGACGTCGGTGATCGTCGTGACGAAAGCGCCCGACGACACCGCCGGGTCGAACCGGCCGCGGTTGAGCGCCAGCGGCACCAGCACGCCCCCGAGAGCGCCGGCGAGGAGATTGCAGATCATCGCGAGCCCGATGACGATGCCGAGATCGGGGATCTTGAACCAGGCGACCGCGGCGACGCCGGTGATCACGGCGAAGGCGAGGCCGTTGATCAGACCGACCATCGCCTCGCGCCCGATCACCCGCCAGGCATTTCCGCTCGAGAGCTCGCGCATCGCCAGCGCACGCACGGCGACGGTCATGGTCTGCGTCGCCGCATTGCCGCCTTGGCTGGCGACGATCGGCGCGAGGACGGCGAGCGCCACCATCTTTTGCAGCTGGCCCTCGAACAGGCCGAGCACGGACGAGGCGAGGAAGGCGGTCGCGAGATTGATGAGGAGCCAGTTGAAGCGGCCTCGGGCGATCGACCAGACGCGGTCGGAGAGCTGCTCTTCGGCGCCGACGCCGCCCAGCGCGCGGATGTCCTCTTCCGCCTCTTCCGAGATCACGTCGACGATGTCGTCGACGGTGATGACGCCGACGAGCCGGTCGCCGGCATCGACCACCGGAACCGCGATCAGGTTGTAGCGCTCGAAGAGCCGCGCGACCTCCTCCTGGTCGTCGGTATCGCGCACGCGATGGCGGTCCGCGTCCATGAGGTCGACGATCGGGATGGGACGTTTGGTGCGCAGAAGCCGGTCGAGCGCCACCGCGCCGAGGAAACGGTGCGCCGGGTCAGTGACGTAGATTTCGAAGAAGCGGTCGGGGAGGTCCTCCGTCTCGCGCATGTAGTCGATGGTCTGCCCGACGGTGAAGAATGCGGCGACGGCGATATATTCCGTCTGCATCCGCCGGCCGGCGGAGTCTTCCGGATAGAACAGGCTGCGCTCGAGCGCGACGCGCTCGGAGGAGGGCAGGACCTCGAGGATCTTCTCCTGGTCCTCGCGCGGCAGGTCCTCCAGGAGGTAGACGGCGTCGTCGGAATCGAGCTCGCGCACACCCGCGGCAACGGTCGCCGGCGGCAGGGCTTCGAGGACTTCGTCGCGAACGGTGTCGTCGACCTCGGTCAGCGCCGTGAAATCGAAGTCCTTGCCGAGAAGCTCGACGAGGCGCGGGCGCGAATCCGGGTCGAGCGCTTCGATCAGATCGCCGAGATCGGCTTCATGCAGGTCGCCGACAAGCGTGCGCAAAGCGGCGCCGTTGCGTGCGGCGATCGCCTCCGTGACATGCGTGACGAAATCGGCGCGGATCGCGCCCTCGCTGCCGCGTAGCGGTTCCGCCACCTCGGAATCGCCCGGCGCGCCGCGAGCGCCGATGCCCTGGTTTTCGTCGCTCATGCCGGAACCCGCGAAGTCGGGCGGTTTTTACGGAAGGTTCGCGCTTGTACGCCGCAGGCCTTGGATTTGGCAACGGCGATCTCGGCCACGACCGCAGCGCGGCGACGGGACCTTTGTCCCGTGCGCGCCCGGCCCGATATCTCGGAGAAAGATTGGTGCGGTCGAGAGGACTCGAACCTCCACGGGTCGCCCCACTAGCACCTCAAGCTAGCGCGTCTACCAATTCCGCCACGACCGCAGGGTGGGTACGCGGCGCCTGAAATGCGCACGCGTCGAAGCGACGGCGCCCATGTAACAAATCGCTTGCGGGGGGACAAGGCGCTTGTCGCGCCTTGGCGTGCGGGCCTTCAATTTGACGTGGACGGGCCGGAAACCAGCTTTTCGCTTGTCCCGGAGGTGTCTGCGCTCAGCGCTGGTCGGGCGCGCGGGAAAGAAGTTCCTTGACCTCGACCGCGATCCGGTTGCCGTTCACAACCACGGTGCCCTTGGCCACCGGCAGGTTGTTGGCGAGAATCTGGACGTCCTCGTCCTCTGCCGTGTTGAGTTCGATGATGGCGCCTCGGCCGAGACGCAATACTTGATGGATGGGCATCGACGTCTTGCCAAGGACCACCGCGATATCGAGAGAGACTTTGTCGATCGTTGCCACCGGCGAATCCCCGAAGGATCATGCATCCATGACGTTGGAGCGAGGTCACCACGCGTATGGTTACGAGGGCGTTAACGCGCCCCGTCGCCCTGCGCTGGCGCCTGCTGCCGGGGAGGGCGTCACGGCCATCGCTTGGCGGGTTGCCATGGATCTTGTCGATTATCAGCAGGCCCTGGCGGCGATGGACCAGCGGGCGGCGGCGATTGCCGCGGGCAAGGCCGAGGAGCTTGTCTGGCTGCTCGAGCATCCGCCGCTTTATACCGCCGGCACGAGCGCGAAGCCGGCGGACCTCGTCGCGGCCCGCTTTCCCGTGCACGACGCGGGGCGCGGGGGACAGTTCACCTATCACGGGCCTGGCCAGCGGGTGGCCTACCTGATGCTCGACCTCAAGCAGCGCGGTAGCGACGTGCGCCGCTTCGTCGCGACGCTGGAGGAGTGGCTGATCCGCACACTCGCGCATTTCGGCGTCACCGCCGAGCGGCGGCAGGACCGGATCGGCGTCTGGGTCGCGCGGCCCGACAAGGGCGACGGCTACGAGGACAAGATCGCCGCCATCGGCATCCGGGTGCGGCGCTGGGTGACGCTGCACGGCGTCAGCCTCAATGTTGCGCCCGATCTCGCCCATTTCGCGGGGATCGTGCCGTGCGGCATCGCGGACCCCCGCTTCGGCGTGACCAGCCTTGCCGACCTCGGCGTGCGGGCCTCGATGGCGGAGGTCGATGCCGCCTTGCGCGCCGAGTTCGAAAGCCTCTTCGGTCCGACTGGCCGCCGCCTAGACGGTCGATAGCATCGAGAAGCGCTCGCCTTTATTAGGTGCCGGCATTTTGTCACCGACCTCAGGTGCGGGCTCAACTGCCGTCACCCGCGCGCCGGGCGGTCCTTGGCGGCACGCGGCCAGCATAGCTTCGACCGCGGCGGTCGGGCCGGAAAACATCGCTTCGACAGTGCCATCGCGGCGATTGCGGACAAAGCCCTCGAGCCCGAGCCGTAGCGCTTCGCCTTGCGTCCAGTAGCGAAAGCCGACGCCTTGGACGCGGCCGCGAATGACGACGTGGCGACGCTCAGGGTCGGCGCCGGTCATGCCGATGCTCCCGGCGCGACCAAGCTGCGGCCGTGTGCGCTGGCCGGCACCCAGCGCGTCAGTTCCGCGAGATAGGAATCAGGCAGTCCCCAATCGCGCGCCGCCGGCAGAACGATGCCGTCCTGATAGCCGGCGCGGGCACGGCCCGGCGCGCGGCTGCGGGCGAGATAGACGATCGCCGGCACGACGCCGCTCACGTGACGCACGCCCAGCAGGCGGCGGCGATAGAGCCCGGTATGAAGCGCTTCGTAAGCGTTGAGGGCGGCAAGATCGCGTGGCATCACCCGCCAGAGCACGCCATGCACCGTCGCGCCCGGCTCCGGAACGACGGAGGCGTATCCATCCCCCATGATGATGTAACGCCAGCCGCGAAGCCGGGCGGTGCCGACCGCAACCGCACCCGGGCAGCGCTTTGCCATCAGGGCGCGGCTCATATTGCTGCCGTAGGCGAAATGCCAAGTCATACAGTCAAGTCATACAGTCGAGTCATTCAATCAAGTCATGCCATCAAGGTCATGCAATCACGCGATGAGGTCTCCGCGGGCGCGGCTCAGTCGCGCATCCTGACATAGCTGCCGGGTGCGTCCTCGATCGGCGTGAGCTTGCCGCCGCCCGGCGCGCGCGCTGGCACACGCTCAGCGCTTATCTTCGTCACCCAGTCGAGCCAGTCCGGCCACCAGGAGCCGGGATGCTCCTTCGCCTTGACGAGCCAGTCCTCGACGGCGCCGCCGTTCGGCTTGCTGCCGATCCAGTATTGGTACTTGTGCTTGCTGACCGGATTGACCACCCCTGCGATATGGCCGGAGCCCGCGAGAACGAAGCGCACCGGTCCGCCGAAGAAGCGTGAGCCGAGGAAGACCGATTTTGCCGGCGCGATGTGATCTTCGCGGGTCGCGAGATTGTAGACCGGCACCTTCACCTTCTTGAGGTCGAGCCTCTCGCCCGCGACCTCCATCTCGCCCTTGGTCAGCTTGTTATCGAGATAGCAATTGCGCAGATAAAACGAGTGGTTGGCCGCCGGCATACGTGTCGCGTCTGAATTCCAGTAGAGGAGATCAAACGGCATCGGCTTCTTGCCGCGCATGTAATTGTTGACGACGTAAGGCCAGATGAGCTCGTGCGAGCGCAGCATGTTGAAGGCGGTCGCCATGCGCTTGCCTTCGAGATAGCCGAGTTCCGCCATGCGGCGCTCGACCATCTGGATCTGATCCTCGTCGACGAAGACCTTGAGGTCGCCCGCATAGGTGAAATCGACCTGCGTGGCAAAGAACGTCGCCGAGGCGACGCGCCGGTCGCGCTTCGCCGCCATGTAGGCCAGCGTGACGGCGAGGAGGGTGCCGCCGACGCAATAGCCGGCCATATGCGCCTTGCTTTCGCCGGTCACGGTCTTGACGACATCGAGCGCGGCGAGCGGACCCTCGCGCATGTAGTCGTCGAAGCCTTTGGTGGCGAGGTGGGCGTCGGGATTGACCCAGGAGATGACGAACACGGTCAAACCCTGGTCGACGCACCATTTTATCAGCGACTTTTCGGGTGTTAGGTCGAGAATGTAGAATTTGTTGATCCAAGGCGGCACGATCAGCAGCGGCGTCTTGAACACCGTCTCGGTCGATGGCGCGTACTGGATGAGCTGCATCAGCTCGTTCTGGAAGACCACCTTGCCGGGGGTCACCGCCAGATTGCGCCCGACCTCGAAACTTTCGGCGTCGGACTGCCTGATCTTCAGCGTGCCGCCGCCCGCCGCGATGTCCTCGGCCAGCATATGCATGCCGCGGGCGAGGTTGGCGGCGTTCGACGAGACGGTTTCGCGCAGCAGCTCCGGGTTCGTCATCACGAAGTTGGATGGCGACAACGCATTGGCGATCTGCCGGACGTAGAAATCCGCCTTGAGCCGCGTGCGGTCGTCGAGGTCTTTCGCATCGACCACGAGGTGGTTGGCCCATTGCAGGGTGAGCAGATAGGCCTGCTTGACGAAATCGAAGAAGGGGTTTTCCGACCATTCCGGGTCGGTGAAGCGCCGGTCGCGCGGGTCGGCCTTGACGAGGGGCTCGGCGGTCTCGCCGGCCAAGCGCTTGGCGCCGCGCCCCCAGAGATCGAGATAGGCCTTGCCGAGACTTTGCTGCAGGTCGACCGCGCGGGCGGGATCTTCAAGCCAGTACTCCGCCACCTTGCCCAAGGTCTTGAAAACATCCGCCCATTCGGTGACGGAGTCGTCGCTCACCTTGCCGTGCTCGCGGGGATTGAGATACGCGGAAAGCGCTTTGCCGCCTTCCTCCATCATCCGTGCGAGATTCTTCGCCAGCGCCTCGTAATCGACGCTGGGTGCTGGCTTCACGTCCTCCCTGGCCTTATCGTTCAAGACGCCGACCATGCGTTGCGCCGCGGCGTTTTCGCCCCGGCGATCCATTCTTGCGACATATTACCTGGATATGGGCGTGCAAGCCACGACTGGTTCCCGTTTATCGCTAAGATTGAGCTGATGACGATGTCGCAGCGTCCGACCCGGGCATCGCGCCCGCTGCTGTGCCCCTGGGCCGCGCGGCTCTTGACCGCGCTCGCTCTCGTTGCCGGCGGTCTTGGGTTAGCCGCGTGCGGGGCGACCATGGCCAGCATGCCGCTGATCGGCGAGCCCAAGAATGCGCCGCCGCGTCCGGCGGGTCCGCAGACCTTTCCCGGCGTTTTTGTCGAGACCGCTAAGCCCACCGAATCCAAGATGACCGCGGCGGAGCGGGACAAGCTCAAGGCGGACCTGATCACGACCCGCGACAGCGCGGCCGCGCGCAAGCGCGAGGAGATCAACAAACCGTCCCCGTCAAAGCCCGCGGCCAAACCGAAAAAACAGGCGACATCGCCGCGGAAATGCGACAAGGAACCGTGTCCGCGATGACGGGCCGGTCCGGCCCGCCATGCTAGAAGCTGCGTCCGCGCCGATTCGAGGGGCGGGTGCTGGAGCGACTGAGATGGAAGAGTTTCACCGCATTCGGCGATTGCCGCCCTACGTTTTCGAGCAGGTCAATCGCGTCAAGGCGACGGCGCGCAACCAGGGCGCCGACATCATCGATCTCGGCATGGGCAATCCCGATCTGCCGGCGCCGGCGCACGTCATCGAGAAGATGAAGGAGACCCTCGGCAAGCCGCACACGGACCGTTACTCCGCTTCGAAAGGCATTGCCGGCCTGCGGCGGGCGCAAGCCGCGTATTACGAGCGCCGCTTCGGCGTGAAGCTCAACCCGGACACGCAGGTCGTCGCCACCTTGGGCTCGAAGGAAGGCTTCGCCAACGTCGCGCAGGCGCTCACTGCCCCGGGCGACGTGATCCTGGCCCCTAATCCGAGCTACCCGATCCACGCCTTCGGGTTCCTGATGGCGGGCGGCGTCATCCGCTCGGTGCCTTCCGAGCCCAGTCCGCAGTTCTTCGAGGCGCTTGAGCGGGCGGTAGCCCACTCCATCCCGAAGCCGCTCGGCGTGGTCGTCTGCTATCCGGCCAACCCCACGGCTTACATCGCCGATCTCGATTTCTACCGCGACCTCGTCGCCTTCGCGAAGCGCCACGACATTCTCATCCTCTCCGACCTCGCTTATGCCGAGGTCTATTTCGATGGCCATCCGCCGCCGTCGGTACTGCAGGTGCCCGGCGCGATGGATGTCACCGTCGAATTCACATCGATGTCCAAGACCTTCTCGATGCCCGGATGGCGCATCGGCTTCGCCGTCGGCAACGAGCGGATCATCGCGGCGCTCACGCGCGTGAAGTCCTATCTCGACTACGGCGCGTTCACGCCGGTCCAGGTCGCGGCGACCGCCGCCCTCAACGGGCCGGAGGACTGCATCGTGGAGATGCGCGAGACCTACCGCCGGCGGCGCGACTGCCTGGTCGACGCTTTCGCGCGGGCCGGCTGGCCCATTCCGGCGCCGGCGGCATCGATGTTTGCCTGGGCGCCGATCCCCGAGGCGTTCCGCCATCTCGGCAGCCTCGAATTCTCGAAGCTCCTCGTCGAGAACGCGGAGGTTGCAGTCTCGCCCGGTGTCGGCTTCGGCGAGCATGGCGAGGGCTATGTGCGTATCGCGCTGGTCGAGAACGAGCAGCGAATCCGCCAAGCGGCCCGCAACATCCGCCGGTTTCTTGAAACGGCGCCGACGAAGCTGCACAACGTGGTCTCGCTGGCCACGCGTCGCTGATCGCTGGACTTAAACTTTCCGATCTCAATGAACGCCTCTCCGCTCAAAGTAGGCCTTGCCGGCCTCGGCACCGTCGGCATCGCGCTGGTGCAACTGATCGCCCGTCAAGGCGACGCGCTGGCGGCGCGCTGCGGCCGCCCGATCGAGGTCGTGGCAGTCACCGCCCGCGACCGCAAGCGCGACCGGGGCGTGGACCTTTCCAAGTTTCGTTGGGCGAACGATCCGACGACGCTCGCCGCGCAGCCGGACGTCGACGTGTTCGTCGAGCTCTTAGGGGGAGAGGACGATCCGGCCAAGGCGGCGGTGGAAAAGGCGCTTTCCGTCGGCAAGCCGGTCGTCACCGCGAACAAGGCGCTGCTGGCGAAACATGGCGTGCGCCTCGCGCAGCATGCCGAGGCGGCGGGCGTGCCGCTGAGCTTCGAGGCGGCGGTGGCGGGTGGCATTCCCGTCGTCAAAACCATCCGCGAGGGACTGGCCGGCAACGGCTTCAACCGGGTTTATGGAATTCTCAACGGCACTTGCAACTACATCCTCACGCGGATGGAGAGGGAGGGGCTCTCCTTCGCCGACTGCCTGCGCGAAGCGCAGCGCCTGGGATACGCCGAAGCCGATCCGACCTTCGACATCGAAGGCCACGATACAGCACAGAAACTTTCCCTCCTTGCGAGCCTAGCTTTCGGTATTACGCCCGACCCGGACGCGATCTATGTCGAAGGCATCGCCTCGATCGCGCCGGAGGACCTGCGGGCCGCCGATGAGCTCGGCTATCGGGTGAAGCTCCTGGGCGTCGCGGTGCGCACGCCCGAGGGGATTGAGCAGCGCGTGCATCCAACGATGGTGCCGAAGACCTCCGCCATCGCCCAGGTGATGGATGTGATCAATGCGGTGACGATCGATGCCGACGCGGCGGACGAGATCACGCTGATCGGGCCGGGCGCCGGCGGCGCCGCCACGGCTTCGGCGGTCCTCGCCGATCTCGTCGACATTGCGCGCGGCATTCGCACGCGCCCCTTCGGCGTGGAAGCCGACACGCTCGTGCCGGCCGAGAAGCTTCCCATGCAGCGCCACGAGGGCGGCTACTACATCCGCGCGCTAGCGCTCGACCGGCCGGGAACGGCGGCGACCATCGCCCGGCACCTCGCCGACGAGAACATATCGCTGGAATCGATCGTGCAACGCCGGGCGGAGGCGCATGGAGGCGATCATCCCTCCGATGCCGCGCCGCCGGTGCCGGTCATTCTGATCACCTATGCCACCACGGAAGATGCGGTGCGCCGTGCGCTCGCCGCCGTGGAAGACGCGGGGGTGGTCGCGGGCAAGCCGCAAGTGATAAGAATCGAGAAAACCTAAATCAGCGCAGGGATAAGGAACCATATGCCAGGGGCGTCACCGGCCGTCGAGGTCGAAGCAGGCCAAATCATTGAGCGTATTCTCACCCTTGAGATCGTCCGGGTGACGGAACGGGCGGCCGTCTCCGCAGCGCGACTACGCGGGCGCGGCAACGAGAAGGCGGCCGATCAGGCGGCTGTCGACGCCATGCGGCGCGAGCTCAACAAGCTCCCCATCAACGGCACGGTCGTGATCGGCGAGGGCGAGCGCGACGAGGCGCCGATGCTTTTCATCGGCGAGGAGGTCGGCAACAAGCAGGGCGCGCGGGTCGACATCGCCGTCGATCCGCTCGAAGGAACGACGCTGTGCGCCAAGAATATGCCGGGTGCGATCGCGACCATGGCGATGGCCGTGGACGGGACGCTGCTCAACGCGCCCGATGTTTATATGGACAAGATCGCGATCGGGCCGGGTTATCCAGAAGGCGTCGTCGATCTCGATGCGCCGGCAGACGAAAACATCCGGGCGCTCGCCAAGGCGAAAGGGGTAAAGCCGGAGCACGTCACGGCCTTGATTCTCGAGCGGCCGCGCCACGCTGACCTGATCGCGGCCGTGCGCAATGCCGGAGCTTCGGTGCGGCTCATCACGGACGGGGACGTTGCCGGCGTGATCCACACAGCCGACCCTGAAAACACCGGCGTCGACATCTATCTCGGCATCGGCGGCGCGCCCGAGGGCGTGCTCGCCGCCGCGGCGCTTCGCTGCATCGGCGGGCAGATGCAAGGCCGCTTGATCCTCGATACCGACGCCAAGCGCGAGCGCGCGGAGAGAATGGGGGTCACGGACCCGCGCAAGAAATACGAGCTGCAGGACATGGCGAGCGGCGACTGCCTGTTCGCGGCGACTGGTGTCACAACCGGATCGCTGCTGCGCGGCGTCAAGTTCAACAAATCCACGATCGAGACCGAAACCGTCGTCATGCGTTCGGTGACGGGGACCGTACGTTGGATCAGGGCCGAGCATCGGGAGTTCGGCAAATTCTTTCTCGACTGAGCAGAACGACGTGGCGAAAGCTCAAATTACTATCCAGCCCGTCGGTAGAGACGAAAGGGCGGCTTGGGAGCCGCTGTGGAAGGGCTACCAGGAGTTCTACAAGGTGGCCTTGCCGGCACAGACGACGGACACGACGTGGGCGCGTTTCCACGACCCGGCGGAGCCGATGTATGTCCTCGGCGCCTACAAGGACGGCGAGCTTCTCGGCATCGTCCATTTCCTCTTCCACCGCTCGACCTGGAGCGAGGGCGGATACTGCTACCTGCAGGACCTCTTCGTGTCGAAAGCGGCGCGCGGGCTTGGTCTCGGGCGCGCCTTGATCGAAGCGGTCTATGAGCGAGCCAAAGAGGCGAAGGTCGGACGCGTCTATTGGCTGACGCACGAGACGAATTATCCCGGCCGCCTGCTCTATGACAGCGTCGCCGACAATCTCGGCTTTATTCAGTATCGCAAGAGCTTGTGACCTCAAGCGAAAGCGACAGATGACGGCATTTGCCGCCCCCATTGCGCTGCCCGAGCCTCCCGGACGGTTCTTCCTGGGCGTCGAGCGCTCGGTTTGCGGGCGCGGCTGGCGCGATCGGCTGGATAGCCGCGGGACGGTTCAGGCCCTCGCGATCGCTCAACAAGCCGGTCTGCCGGAGCTGCTCGCGCGCGTACTCGCCGGACGCGGCGTCGAAGCCGCCGCCGCCGAAGCCTATCTCGACCCGACCGTGAAGCGGCTGATGCCGGACCCGGACACGGTGACGGACATGGCGGCGGCGACGGCACGCATCGCCGACGCCATCGAGCGCGGTGAGCAGATCGCGATTTTTGGTGATTATGATGTCGACGGAGCGACTTCCGCCGCCGTGCTCGCGCGGTTTCTTCGGCACGCCGGCCTTGCTCCGCTGATCCACATCCCCGACCGGCTGTTCGAAGGCTACGGGCCCAACGTCGAAGCGGTGCGGATGCTCGCCGCAAAGGGCGCGAAGCTCCTTGTTACGGTCGATTGCGGCACGACGAGCCCGGATGCGCTGGCGGAAGCGGGCGCGCTTGGGATGGACGCGATCGTCATCGATCACCATCAGGCGGGCGAGGCGCTTCCGCCGGCGCTCGCCGTGGTCAATCCCAACCGGCAGGATGATCTTTCCGGTCTCGGTTATCTCGCTGCCGTCGGTCTCGTCTTCATGACCGTTGTCGCTGTGAACCGCGAGTTGCGGCGCCGCGGATTCTGGACGGCGCAGCGCCCAGAGATGGATCTGCTCGATCTTCTCGACGCGGTCGCGCTAGGCACAATCGCCGATGTCGCGCCGTTGCGTGGGCTCAATCGCGCCTTCGTCGCCAAGGGCCTCATCGCCATCCGGCGACGTGAAGCGATTGGCATCACCGCCCTGATGGACGTCGCAAGGCTCGCCGGTCCGCCCGAGCCCTGGCATCTCGGTTTCATGCTCGGTCCGCGCATCAATGCCGGCGGTCGGATCGGCCGCGCCGATCTCGGCACTGAACTCCTGCTGGAGAGTGATCCGATCCGCGCCGGCGCCATCGCCGCCGAGCTCGATCGCCTCAACAAGGAGCGCCAGGCACTCGAGGCGGCAACCTTGGCCGAAGCGGAGGCGGAAGCACAGGCGGCGCTCGGCCTCGAGGAAAAGGGCGCTGTCGTTATCACCGCCGGCAATTGGCATCCGGGCGTCGTCGGTCTCGTCGCCGCGCGCTTGAAGGAGCGTTTCGGCCGGCCGGCCTTTGCCGTCGCCTTCGGCGTCGACGGAACGGGCGCGGGCTCCGGCCGCTCGATCACCGGCGTCGATCTCGGCCACGCGGTGCGCACGGCGGTGGAGCGCGGTCTCCTGGTCAAAGGCGGAGGCCACGCCATGGCGGCCGGCGTCACCCTGCGGCGCGATGGGCTCGCCGCTTTCCGCGCTTATTTGGAGGAAACGCTGGCGGCATCGGTCGCGCAGGCGCGGCGTGACAGCGCGCTGCGGATCGATGGCGCGCTATCGGCGGCCGCCGCTACGGTGGAGTTTGTCTCAAGCCTCGAACGCGCGGGTCCCTTTGGCGCCGCGAGTCCTGAGCCGGTTTTTGTCTTCCCCTCTCACACGATCGCGTTTGCCGAGCCTGTCGGCGCCGGGCACATCCGTGTTCGGCTCAGGTCAGGTGACGGAACATTTCTTCCGGGGATCGCCTTCCGAGCCGCCGATCAGCCACTCGGCCGCGCCCTGCTGGAACACCGCGGCCGTTCGCTGCACGTCGCCGGGAGCCTCTATATCGATCGCTGGCAGGGCGGCGAACGGGTGCAGTTGCGGATTTCGGATGCCGCCATTCCCGATGCGGCTAGGCCGTAAACCTCAAAGCCCCTGCCGCAGCCGCGCAAGGAGCTTCACGCCGGCATAGCCGTCGGTGGGATGCATGCCCGCACGGCGCTGGAAATTGCGCACGGCGCGCATCGTCTCGCGGCCGACGCGCCCGTCAGTCCCATCGGTGTCGAACCCTAAGGCCGTGAGGCGCTTCTGGATTTCCTGCACCTCCTCCAGCGTTGGGGGGCGTTCGCCGCCGGGGAAGGGTGTGACGAAAGGCCCGCCGCCACGAATGCGGTCGCCGAGATGCGCAATCGCCAGCGAATAGTTGAAGGACGGATTATAGCTGCGCAGCGCGAAGAAATTCTGCCCGATCAGGAAGGCGGGGCCTCCCGCATCGGGGATCCAGAGCGCCGCCGTGCTCAAGCGTGGAAAGGACTGACCCGTGGCGGTCCGCAGCCCCGCCGCTTGCCATTGCGCGACACTGCGGCGGGTCGAGCGATCGGCAAGCCGCGTATTGAAGCCCGCCGGCAGCGCGACCTCGACGCCCCAGGCTTCGCCCCGCCGATAATGGCCGCGCTTGACGAGATAGCGCGCGCTGCTCGCGAGCGCGTCGTCGGGCTTGCCGAAAGGCGAAACCTTTCCGTCGTGATCGTAGTCGATGCCGACATTGAGCCAGACTTCCGGCATCCACGCCGTATGGCCCATCGCCCCGGCCCAGGAGCCGATCATGTCGTCGGGCGTTCCCCAGCCGCGCTGGATGATGACGAGCGCGTTGAGAAGCTCCTTCTCCCAATAGGAGCGGCGGCGTGCGTCGCCCCAGGCGAGCGCGGCGAGCGCCGGAATAACCGGGCGCTGGTGCTTCATGTTGTCGACGACGTCGCCGTACGCCGATTCCATGCCCCAGAGGCCGAGGATGATGCCCCGATTGACGCCGAAATCGTGTTCGATGCGTGAAAGGAGGCCCGCATAGGCGCGCGCCTGCTCTTTGCCGCGGCGGATGCGCCAGTCGGAGACGCGGCGATTGAGATATTGCCACGTCTCCTCGCTGAATTCCGCCTGTTGGCGGTCGAGCGCGTAGACCGACGTGTCCGGCTTGATGCTGCCCATCACCCGGCGATAGGTCGCCTCGGAGATGCCACGCGCCTTCGCACGCCGCCAGAAGGCTTCGACCCATTGGGGAAACGGCGCCGCCGACGCGGCCCAGGGGAACGCCGCGAGCGCAAGCCCTGCGCTCGCCTTCAAAATAACGTCACGGCGAGACCAAGCGCGTCTCGGCATCGGACCTCGTGGTCATCGGGGAAGGGGCGAACCGTCCCCGGCAGGCTAACGATCTTAGGACGCAGGGGTCTCTCAGCGCCGGTGCCGCCGGTGGTGGGAGTGCCGGCGATGATGGAAGCGCTTTCGATAATGCCGTTTATGCCGAACGTGGGTGCGGCCGCGAGTCGCGTGCCGGGTGAAACCGGCGCGGCAGGCGGGGCTGAGGTGCCGGATATTGCGGCGCATGCAAACCTTCACCGCGCCCTCGTTCGGGATGTAACGCGAGCACAGGCGATAGGCGTCGTTGCGGCACGCGGACTCGGCATCTTGGGCGCGCGCAGACGAAATGCCGCCCGTCAGGAACAACACGAAAGCGCCAAACGCGAAGAGCGCCGTCTTCGTCAGCGTAAGTCTGCTGAAAGACTGACCTTGTGTCTGCATACGACCGCCTCCCGTGCCGATTGTGATGGGATTGGCGCGCCCTACGGGAATCGAACCCGTGTTTCCGCCGTGAAAGGGCGGCGTCCTAGACCGCTAGACGAAGGGCGCGCGCGAAGCGCCGGAGGCGCCGCGCGAAACGCCGCGAGGTATAGAGAGCTTTGCCCGGAGCGGCAAGCAAGACCGTGGCCGCTGTGGGCGGCCAGGGCAGGGCACTTACCAGCGCCCGGTATTCGGCATCGAGGCCCACGGTTCTTTCGCTGGCAACGCCTCGCCCTTCTGCAGGAGCTCGACCGACTGGTTGTCGGGCGAACGCACGAAGGCCATGCGGCCGTCCCGCGGCGGCCGGTTGATCGTCACGCCTGCTTTCATGAGCTTGTCGCAGAGCGCATAGATATCGTCGCACTCATAGGCGAGATGCCCGAAATATCGCGCCTCGCCGTAGTCCTCGGCGTCCCAGTTGTAGGTGAGCTCGAGCACCGGCGCCTGGCGTCCCCCATTTTTGCCGCTCCCCGCCACCAGGTTTTCGTCGTCCGGGGCCGCGAGGAAAACATTTGTATATTTTCCCTTCTGATCGTCGTAGCGGCGGACCTCCTTGAGGCCGAGCAGATTGCCATAGAAGTTGAGGGCGGCATCGAGGTTGCGGACGCGCAGCATGGTGTGCAGGTAACGCATGGGATTCCTCATGGAGCGGGTGGGTGCTCCCACTATATCAAGCGCGTTGCCAAAAATGCCACCGGGCGAAACCTCATGATCATGACGAACGCCGCGCACGCCGTCGCGCGCCTGCAGGAATTGTTCGAGGGCGCGCAGTGCATCCTGCCCTTCACCGGCGCCGGCATCTCGACCGAGTGCGGCATCCCCGACTTCCGCTCGCCCGGCGGCATCTGGACCCGGATGGCGCCGATCCCCTTCGAGGATTTCATCGCCAGTCAAGAAATGCGCGACGAAACGTGGCGTCGCCGCTTCGTGATGGAGGAACAATTCACCGCCGCGCGGCCGGGGCGGGGGCATCGCGCCCTCGCGGCGCTGCATCATCGCGGCAAGGCTCCCGAGATCATCACGCAGAACATCGACAATTTGCATCAGATGTCGGGTGTGCCGGACTCTCGCGTCGTCGAACTGCACGGCAATACGACTTACGCGCTATGTCTCGACTGCGCGAAGCGTTTCGATCTTGCATGGGTGAAAGCGCAATGCGAGGCGCGGCAGGGACGCGCGCCCGATTGCGAATGCGGCGGCTTCATCAAGACGGCGACGATCTCCTTCGGTCAGGCGATGCCGGAAGAACCGATGCGTCGCGCCAAGGAACTCACGCTGTCGTGCGATCTTTTCCTCGCGATCGGTTCATCGCTGGTCGTGTGGCCTGCCGCGGGATTTCCGTTGATGGCCAAGCGCAACGGCGCGCGCCTCGTCATCATCAATCGCGAAGCGACGGAATTCGACGCGATGGCCGATCTCGTCGTGCGCGATGATATCGGCGAGATTCTTGCGCCATTCATCACGCAGTGATCGAAGCCGCGTTGCAAATTGTGCACAGGTGACGCGCGGATGTGACACGCCGCGCATTTTGTGCTTTCTCGCAAGAGTCACGGTGTTATCTTCGATACGACAGTGATTCGTTGAAGCGTCCGAAAGAGGCGCCAGAAGAAAGCGGCGGCGTACGGCGTCATGGCGTCGGGCGGGATGGGGCCAAAAGAACGCGGTGCAGATCATGCGCTTGATCTGGAGACTGTCGGAGAACTCTCCGAGCAGTCTGCAGCAAGCCTGATCGAGATCACCGGCGTCATCAAATGGTTCGATGTGTCGAAGGGCTACGGCTTCATTGTCCCTGACAATGGAATGCCGGACGTTCTTCTGCACGTGACCTGTTTGCGGCGCGACGGATTCCAAGTCGCGTATGAAGGCACGCGCATCGTCTGCGAAGTGCTCCCGCGACCGCGCGGCTTGCAATGCTTCCGCATCATCTCGATGGACGACTCCACGGCGATCCATCCGGCGCAGATGCCGCCGGCGCGCACGCATGTGACGGTGACGCCGACGAGCGGTCTCGAGCGCGCGCAAGTGAAATGGTTCAACCGGCTACGCGGTTTCGGATTCCTCACGCGCGGTGACGGCACGCCTGACATCTTCATCCACATGGAGACGCTGCGCCGCTATGGCATCGCGGAACTGCGCCCCGGCCAAACCTTGCTGGTGCGTTTCGGCCCCGGGCCGAAGGGCATGATGGCGGCCGAGGTTCATCCCGACGGCGGCCCGGTGCCGCACTGACCGGCGCGCGGCGTCTTCATTTATCCTGGACCGATCCGTTTCGACCTGCGGAACGCCGCTGGTTGATGCCGCATTGTGAAGCGTGTATCGAAAGCCCGGCTTCGGCGTCGCGCCGTCGTCCCTCCGGGGCATAGCGCAGCCTGGTAGCGCGGGAGTTTTGGGTACTCCAGGTCGCAGGTTCAAATCCTGCTGCCCCGACCAATCATCGGCGAAAAGGACGTAGCGCACGACATGCTGGCCCGCATCTTCAAACCGACCAAGACGGCGATGCAGTCCGGCACCGCCAAGACGAAGGAGTGGTGCCTGCGTTACGAGCCCGAGGTCCCACGCGAGGTCGAGCCACTGATGGGCTGGACGAGCTCGGCCGACATGAAGCAGCAGATCACGCTTCAGTTCGACACCAAGGAGGAGGCGATCGGCTATTGCGAGCGCCGCGGCATCCCCTACCAGGTGTCCGAGCCGAAGGAGACGACGCGCCGCGTGATCGCCTATGCGGACAATTTCGCCTATACGCGCCGCACGCCCTGGACGCACTGACCAACGCGGTGATCCGGTCCTGGAATGGCGCGAAGCCCTTGCGCGCTCCCATGACCCGTGCGACCTCAGACGGCGTGGCCCCGTAGCTCAGCTGGATAGAGCATCAGACTTCGAATCTGAGGGTCGGGAGTTCGAATCTCTCCGGGGTCGCCAACGAGATCGATCGCAAGGTCGATCAAGGGGCGAGGAAACGTCGGACATGCGAACGGACGAATGCGAGGTCGTCCGGATTGAGGCTCGGGTTGCCAGCCCGGTGCCCCCAGATGCTTGGGATCGGGTGGAGTTCAGCACGCTTTAGATGGGCCGCTTCTGCGGCGCTGTCGGCGACCCTGAAATAAAGGTCGGTGTTACCGGGCATCAGCAGAACCTTAGCCCGAATGGCTGCGAGAGCGCGCGCGAGGCTTCCGCCATGCCGTCCGTTCCCGGCGATGTCGCCGTGGTACCAGGTCACGAGCTGCGCATAGAGGTTCGCGGCGCGGCGGACGCGGTAGCGCTCCACCCAATGTACCTGGAGGAAGGTTTCGAGGTCGGGGGCGCCGAACGCTTGAAGGTGCAAGCCTTCGCGGTAGAGGTCTTGGCTGAGCGCCCAACCGGCGTAGGCCGTGGCGAAGGCTTTGAGCGCAGCTTCGGGCTCCGCCGAGAAACGACCGCCTCCGATGTGTTGCGGCGCAGCTTCGAGAATGGCCATGAGGCCCGAGAGAAACACCTTGTTGTGGGTCGACGTCTTGGCCGAGCCGCAGACGACGATCGCGCGCGCCACCCGGTCGGGGTAGAGCGCGGCCCAATGGTAGGCCTGCTGCCCACCCATCGACCATCCATAGACCGCGGCGACGTGCTCGATCCCGAAGACCTCGGCCAAAAGCCGCTGCTGCGCCCGCACATTGTCGGCGACGGTGACGATTCCGGGATAATCGGGCGTTTCCGCCGCACCCGACGACATCCCGTTCGAAAACATGTTCGGGATGACGATGAACCATTCGCGCGGATCGAGAATTCCGTCCGGACCGATGATCCAGTTGAGGTCTACGTGCTGTCCGCCGTAGCTCGTCGGATAGATCACGACGTTATCGCGCGCTGCGTTCAGCGTTCCGTGCGTCTGCCAGACGATTTTCGCATCGCGAATGACGCCGCCGTGCTCGACGGCAAGATCGCCAAGCGAGAAAGTTCCCGTCTTGATGGGCCAGCTCGTGCCGGCGGCGTTCAATCGCGCACCCGATCGAGCGTCTTCACGTCGCCGTTCTCCTGAACTTCGCTCATTGTCAGTTCGCTGAGAAGCTGATGGTTGATGCCGTATGTCTCTTGCCCGTCCCAGCGGACCGGGCCAAAGAGCGTCGGCAGGCCGCCCAAGCCCTCGATCGCTTTGCGCACCGCATCCGGTTCGGTGGTGCCGGCTCTGCGCAGCGCCTCGAACAGAAGCTTCGTCGCGTTATACATGATCGGCGCGAAGTTATTGATGGAGCCTTCGTACTTCGCTCGGTACGCCGCGACGAATGACGCCGCGCTCGGATCCGCCGGGTTGAATACGTCATAGGTCACGAAGCCGGCCGCGAGCGGGCCGGCGATCTTTTTGATGTCTTCAGCGTAGCCGGGGCCGCCGGTTATGGTTCCCGTGTAGCCGATTTGTCGCGCCTGCTTCACGAGAAGCCCGGCTTCGCGCGGCGCATTGCCGGTAACTTCCAGGACCTGGACGCCGCTCGCCAGCATGCGCGTGAGGAGGGGCGTGAATTCCACGGTCCCCCGATCGTAGCGCTCGTTGAAGATGACCTTGAAGCCATTGTTCTCGTAGGCGCGCGCGAGTACCGGCGCGACGCTCTGCCCGACGGCGTCGCTCGGCAGGATGATGCCGACTTTGGTGACATCTGGCCGAAGGTGATGGCGCAGCCACTTCGTGACGGGCGGAGAAAATTCGGACGTGGTGAGCGCAACCCGGAAATTATAGATGCTCGCGCGGGTGAGGATTTGCGGCGAGTATCCGTTCGACAGGACGATCACCTTGGCCGGCCTTGTCACATCGAGGACGCCGAGGACGGCCGGAGAGCCGATCGGTCCGATGATGAACTTCACGCCATCCACATTGACGAGACGTGTTGCCGCGACGGTTCCGCCTTTGCCGGAATATTGGTCGTCATACATGACCATCTTGGGCGTGACGGTCTCGTTGCCGACCTTGAGCCCGCCGGCCGCGACCACCTCGGCGATCGCAAGCTCGACGCCGCGCTGCGTGGCGAGACCCCATTCGGTTCCACCGCCCGATAGGCTCCCAACCACCCCGACCTTGAGCTCGGCCGCCTGGGCCGCCAACCCGACCAGCGTGAGCGAGGTAGCCACCATGGCCGTTGCGATGCGCCCCATGGGCAGACTCCTTGAACAATGTCCGAAGCCACCGCGTCGTGGGCGGCGCTATTTGTACACAACAGTATGCAATGCGCCTCCGCGCCGGTGTCAAGCTGCCGAAACGGCACCGCGACATGCCGGATTGCGAAGGCCGCGCTGCCGGTCAGTGAGCGGACCGCGCCAGTGCCGTGCGAAACAGGCTCCCGCCGCGCACGTTCATGCATTAAAGATGCAGCGATGGCCCCGTAGCTCAGCTGGATAGAGCAGCAGCCTTCTAAGCTGAAGGTCGGAGGTTCGAGTCCTCCCGGGGTCGCCAGCGTCGCGCGGCGTGGAGCGGACGTCCGGCGTCTGCTAATGTGGGCACGATGATCTGCGCAGGCCTGAACCCAGACCGACGTGGGAGCGAAACGTGGCCGACACCGCTGTCACACGAAACGCCAACGAGAAGTACTGCAGCAATTGCGGCGCGATCATCGACGCGCGGGCCGAGATTTGCCCGAAATGCGGGGTGCGGCAGATGCCGGCGCCGGGACCTTTCGGCGCAACGACCCCAAGCGGCCGCAGCCGGGTCGCCGCAGCGTTGTTCGCGATCCTGCTCGGCACATTTGGCGTCCACAAATTCTATCTGGGCCGCGTGGGGCAGGGGATCTTGTACATCCTCTTCTTTTGGACGGGCATTCCGACGATTGTCGGCTTCGTCGAAGGGCTCATCTATCTGACGATGAGCGATGCGGATTTCGCGAAGAAATATGGATAGGGCTGGCGGCGAGGCGGCATTGCACTGCTCCGCGCTCGCTGACATGCTGGCGCGCCCACAACCTGCAGCCATTTTCCCATGACCGACATTCTTGATCTGACCGCCGCCGATTTGCTGCGCCTCTATCGCCGTCGCCAATTGTCACCGGTCGAGGTGACGAAGGATGTCTTCGCGCGCATCGCGAACCTCAACCCGATCGTCAACGCCTTCATCCTGGTCGATGAGAAGGGGGCGCTCGCCGCGGCCAGGGCCTCGGAGGCGCGCTGGGCGAAGGGCGCGCCGCAGGGGCTAGTCGACGGCGTGCCCGCGACCGTGAAGGATAATGTCTGGATGAAGGACCTGCCGTGCCGCAAAGGCTCGGCAACGACCGACACGAACCCGATGACGGAGGATGCGCCCGCCGTCGCGCGGCTGCGCGAGCAGGGCGCCGTCATGCTCGGCAAGACCACCTTGCCGGAGTTCGGCTGGATCGGCGCCTGTCATTCGCCGCTCACCGGCATCACCCGCAACCCTTGGAAGCTCGACCGCACGACCGGCGGCTCGTCCGGCGGGGCGGCGGCCGCGGCGCTCCTTAATCTTGGCTGGCTGCATATCGGCACCGACGGGGCCGGCTCGATCCGCATCCCGGCCGCCTTCACTGGCGTCTTCGGCATCAAGCCGAGCTTCGGCCGTGTGCCGGCCTATCCGGCCTCGCCCTTCACGGTCCTGGCGCATCTCGGGCCGCTGACGCGCACCGTCACCGATGCGGCGCTGATGCTCAATGTTCTCGCCGGTATCGATGAACGCGACATGGCGGCTTGGAATACGCCGGCGCCGGACTATCGCATCGGGCTTGATGATGGGGTTCGCGGCCTCCGCATCGCGTTCAGCCCGCGGCTCGGCACCGCCGCAAAGGTCAATCCAGAGGTCGCCAAGGCGACCGCGGCGACAGCCGATGCGTTTCGCGATCTCGGCGCGATCGTCGAGGAGGCGGACCCCGATCTTGGCGCCGCCGAAGCAACGATCCATGAGATCTGGGGCGCGGTCTCCGCGACCATCGTCGCGGCGATTCCGGCAAATATCCGCGACAAGATGGAGCCGGGGTTCCTGCGGATGGCGCAAGACGGCGCCCGCTACGGCGTTGCCGACTATCTCAATGCCTATAACCGCCGGGCCGACCTCGCCAATACGATGGCGCGCTTCCACGAGCGCTACGACCTGCTGCTCTCCCCGCAAATGCCGATCCCGGCTTTGGAAGCGGGGCGCGACACGCCGGCGTCTGGCGACTACGGCGACAATTGGCTGAACTGGTCGCCGTTCACTTATCCGTTTAACCTAACCCAGCAGCCGGCCGCCTCGGTTCCATGCGGGTTCACGTCGGACGGCTTGCCGATCGGACTGCAGATCGTCGGGCCGGCGCGGCAGGATGCGCTCGTTCTGCGGGCGGCGCGGGCCTTTGAAAGCGCGCGACCGTTTGCCACGCTGTCGGAGCCGCGTGGCGCGTAGGCGTCGTTGCTCGCCCGCGAGTTCGCGCTGATTGTTACAATAAAATTCTTTCCGCGGTGCGCGACGCAATACTCCAGCAACATTGCTGCGCCACGAGTCCGACACGATTGGCGAATGGATTCATGTGCGACTCCGGTGGCTTTTTTGCCGGAGGGGAGGATTTCAGATGTTGACCGCTCTTCGCGCAGGCCTGACCGCCGCCGTGGTCGTCTTTTCCAGTGTTTCGTCCTTCGCCGCCGATAAGGCGTATCAGCGCGACGAACTCGCCGACGCGGCGATCAAATTGGAAGCCCAGATCAAACAGGATGCCGGCGACGTCACCAAGCCGGCGTCAGCGCTGCGGCGCGAAGCGGACGACGCTTTCGCGAAGCGCGATTATAAGGCCGGGCTCACCGCCCTTTCGCAGCTCGCGACCGTTCAGCCCGCCGACAGCGCCACCTGGCTGCGTCTTGCGCGAACGATCCTGCAACTCGTGCCGAAGGATGGCTCCGAGCGCGCGAACCTGTTGGAGCGCGCGTCGACCGCCGCTTACATCGCCTATCAGCGCGCCGGAAACGGCGGCGAGGAGGCGGACGCGCTCAATGTGCTCAGCCGCGCCTTTGCCGACCGTTCGCTATGGCGGCCGGCTCTCGATACGCTGCGCTTCTCGCTCGAACAGCGCGAAGTCGCCGATGTTCGCGCGCTCTACGAGCAGATGCGCGCCCAGCACGGTTTCAGAATTCTCGACTATTCGGTCGATTCCGATTCCGCTTCGCCGCGCATCTGCTTCCAGTTCTCCGAGGAACTTCCGAGTAAACGCACCGACTTCTCGCCCTTCGTCGCCGTCGCCGGCATGGACAAGCCGGCGCTCACCGCCGCGGAGAAGCAGCTTTGCATCGAGGGCGTGAAGCACGGCGAACGCTACGCCGTCACGCTGCGGGCGGGCCTTCCCTCGACGGTGAAGGAGCCGCTTGTGCGCTCCGCCGACTACAACATCTATGTCCGCGACCGGAAGCCGTCCGTTCATTTCAGCGGCAAAGCTTACGTGCTGCCGCGCAACGGCCAGCGCGGCATTCCCGTCGTGAGCGTCAACACGCGCGACGTCGCCGTGAAGATCTACCGCATCGGTGACCGCAATCTGCTCAACACGGTGCTCGGCTCGGACTTTCAGCGCAACTTGTCGCGCTATGACATCGAGCAGCTCGGCAACGAGCGCGGGGTCGAGGTCTGGAAGGGCGATCTGCAGGTAGACGCGACGCTCAATGCCGACGTGACGACCGCGTTCCCCATCGATCAGGCCGTCGGCGATCTTAACGCCGGCGTCTACGCCATGAGCGCCGAGCCG
The DNA here is from genome assembly GCA_050187875.1 of Variibacter sp. Lineage (GTDB taxonomy): Bacteria > Pseudomonadota > Alphaproteobacteria > Rhizobiales > Xanthobacteraceae > JAFKKS01. The sequence goes on along the minus strand of JBFWXB010000002.1, from coordinate 155,723 downwards.
AAGGGCCCCGCGTCCGACGACTATTACACGCTTGCGACGCAGTGGTTCATCGTCTCCGACCTCGGTCTGACCGCCTTTTCCGGTGGCGATGGCGTGCACGCCTTCGTGCAGTCGCTGGCGACGACGGATGCGAAGGCCGGCATCGAGGTGCGTCTCCTGGCGCGCAACAACGAGACGCTGGCGACGCGCACGACCGACGCGTCCGGCGCGGTGCATTTCGAGAGCGGCCTCGCGCGCGGGGAGGGCGGCCTTTCGCCGGCGATGATCGTCGCCACCGACCCGAAGGGCGATTACGCCTTTCTGAGCCTGAAATCGGCGGCCTTCGACCTTTCCGATCGCGGCGTTGCCGGCCGCGCCGCGCCGACCGGGCTCGACGCCTTCGTCTATACCGAGCGCGGCGTCTATCGCTCGGGCGAAACGGTGCACGTCGCAGCGTTGCTGCGTGACCCGCAAGGTGCGGCCGCGACCGGTGTGCCGCTGACACTCGTCATGGAGCGCCCGGACGGCGTGGAATATCGCCGCACCCTGACGCAAGACGAAGGCATGGGCGGCCGCGCCGTCAGCGTACCGATCGTCAATTCCGCGCCGACCGGCACCTGGCGCGTGCGCGCCTATGTCGATCCGAAGGGCGCGGCGGTCGGCCAGACGAGCTTTATGGTCGAGGATTATGTGCCGGAGCGGCTGGAGCTGACGCTCTCCGCCCGCGCTGACAAGATTTCCAAGACGCAGCCGGCCGAGATTTCCGTCGAAGGCCGTTATCTTTACGGCGCGCCAGGCTCGGCGCTCGATCTCGACGGCGAGGTGAACATCGCGCCGGCGAAGGAGCGTCCCGGTCTCGCCGGCTACCAATTCGGTGTAGCAGATGAGGAAGCGACGAGCGAGAAGCAGCCGCTCGAGGATCTGCCGCAGACCGATGCGCAGGGGAAAGCGACATTCACGGTCGCGCTCGACAAGCTGCCGGCCTCGACGAAGCCCCTCGAAGCGCAAGTCGTCGTGCGCCTCGCTGAACCCGGCGGGCGCGCTGTCGAGCGCAACGTCACGCTGCCAGTGGTGCCGTCAGGCCCGATGATCGGCGTGAAGCCGCTGTTCTCGGGCAAGGCGCTGAGCGACGGTGCGTCGGCGACCTTCGACGTTGTGATGGTTGCACCCGACGGCAAGCCGATCGAACGCAAGGGATTGCGTTACGAGCTGGTCAAGATCGAAACGCGCTATCAGTGGTACCGCCAGAGCGGCAGTTGGGACTATGAGCCCGTCAAGCAGACGAAGCGCGTCGCCGACGGTACCGTCGATGTCGCGGCCGGTGCGCCGGGCCGCATCGCCCTGCCGGTCGCGTGGGGCCGCTATCGTCTCGAGGTCTCGACCGACGATCCCGACGGACCGTTGACCTCGATCGCCTTCGACGCCGGCTTCTACGCCGAGGCGTCGGCGGACACGCCGGACCTTTTGGAGATCGCGCTCGACAAGCCGGGATATCGCGCCGGCGAGACGATGAATGTCGCGGTCACGGCGCGGGCCGCCGGCAAGCTCCAGCTCGCCGTGATCGGCGACAAGCTGCTCGCGACCAAGACGATCGATGTGAAGGAGGGCACGGCAAACGTCGCGCTCGATGTCGGCGAAGGGTGGGGCACCGGCGCCTATCTCGTCGCGACATTGCGCCGTCCGCTCGACGAGCAGGCGAAGCGCATGCCCGGCCGCGCCATCGGCGTGCAGTGGTTCACGGTTGAGCGCAAGGCGCGCACCCTCGGCGTGGCGATGAAGTTGCCGGACGTGATGCGCCCGAACGCGCCGCTGCGCATCCCCCTCAAGATCGACGGCGTCGCGGCCGGCGAGGAGGCGCGCATCACCGTCGCCGCAGTCGATGTCGGCATCCTCAACCTGACCAATTACAAGCCGCCGTCGCCCGACGACTATTACCTCGGCCAGCGCAAGCTCGCGGCGGAAATCCGCGACCTCTACGGCCAGCTGATCGACGGCATGCAGGGCACGCGCGGGCAGATCCGCACCGGCGGCGACGCCGCAGGTGCGGCGCTCAGCGGTACGCCGCCGACGCAGGCGCCGCTCGCGCTCTTCTCGGGTGTGATCACCGTCGGCGCCGACGGAACCGCCGAGGTTGCCTTCGATATTCCCGCTTTCGCCGGCACCGTGCGCGTGATGGCGGTGGCCTGGAGCAAGGGCAAGGTTGGCCATGCCTCGGGCGACGTGATCGTGCGCGACCCGGTCGTGCTGACGACGACCTTGCCGCGTTTCCTGCTTACCGGCGACAGCGGCGGCGTGCGCCTCGACCTCGACAATGTCGAAGGGCAGGCGGGCGAGTACCGCCTGCGGGTCAGCAGCGATGGTCCGCTCAAGGTCGGCGCGAACGCATCGCAGACACTGCAGCTCGCGGCCAAACAGCGCGCCGGCGTGACCTTGCCGCTCGCGGCATCGGGCGTGGGCAACGGCAGCGTTACCATCCAGGTGAGCGGCCCGGGCGGATTCGCGCTGGAGCGCAGCTATCCGCTGACGGTGAAGCCGGCGACGCAAGTGCTCGCGCGCCGCACGGTCAAGCCGCTCGCCAAAGGCGAGAGCCTGACGCTCTCCAACGACGTGTTCTCCGACTTCGTGCCGGGCACGGGATCGGTGGCGTTGTCCGTCGGGCCATCCACGGCGCTCGATGTCGCCGCGCTCCTGCAGGCGCTCGATCGCTACCCGTTCGGCTGCTCGGAGCAGATCACCAGCCGCGCGATGCCGCTCCTCTACGCCAACGAACTCGCGAGCGAGAGCCAGCTCGCACTCGATACTGGAATCGACGAGCGCATCCGCGGGGCCATCGAGCGTCTGCTGGCGCGGCAAGGATCGAACGGTTCTTTCGGCCTCTGGTCGACCGGCGGCGACGACGCCTGGCTCGACGCCTATGTGACGGATTTCCTCACCCGCGCGCGTGAAAAGGGCTTCGTCGTTTCCGACACGCCGTTCAAGCTCGCGCTCGACCGTCTGCGCAACTTCGTCGCCAATGCGCCGGAGCCGGAGAAGGACGGCGGGCGCGAGCTCGCCTATGCGCTCTACGTTCTTGCGCGCAACGGCGTCGCGCCGATCGGCGACTTGCGATACCTTGCCGATACGAAACTCAACGCGCTGGCGACGCCGATCGCGAAGGCGCAGATCGCCGCGGCGCTCGGTATGCTGGGCGACCGTGCACGGGCGGAGCGCGTCTACACTGCCGCGCTGCAATCGATCGCGCCGCAGCCGAAGCTCGAGCTCGGCCGCACCGATTTCGGCTCGATCCTGCGCGACTCCGCGGCTCTCGTGACGCTCGCCTCGGAAGGCGGCGCGCCACGGTCGACGATCACGAGCGCCGTCTCGCGCATCGAGGCGGCGCGTGCGCTCACACCCTATACGTCGACGCAGGAACAGGCCTGGCTCATCCTTGCGGCACGTGCGCTCGGCAAGGACACGGGCGCGGTGATCGATGTCGGTGGGGAGACGCGGCGCGGGTCGTACTATCGCCGCGTCCCGGCGGCCGATCTCACGGCTCCGATCAAGGTGAGCAACACGGGGGCCGCCGACCTGCAAGCAGTCGTCACCGTGAGCGGCGCACCAATCACGCCGGAACCGGCGGCGGAACGCGGCTTCAAGATCGAGCGCAGCTATCACACGCTCGAAGGCGAAGCGGCCGATCCGACCAAAGCCGTGCAGAACCAGCGCTTCGTCGTGGTGCTGAAGATGACCGAGCCACAGCCGCAGTTCGCCCGCGTCATCGTCGCGGACTATCTGCCGGCCGGCTTCGAGATCGACAATCCGCGCCTCGTCTCGTCGGGCGACACCGGCACGCTGTCCTGGATTTCCGACGCCGCGGAGCCGGTGCACACCGAATTCCGCGACGATCGATTCACGGCGGCGTTCGAGCGCAAGGGCGGCGATCCGGCGGTGTTCACGGTGGCTTATGTCGTCCGCGCGGTCTCTCCCGGCCGCTATGTACTTCCGCAGGCGATCGTCGAGGACATGTACCGCCCCGATCGTTTTGGCCGCACCGGTACGGGGACGATCGAGGTCCAGGCGGCGAAGTGACGATTGGACATTTCATCTGATCGGGACGCTGCAATGAAGGTTCAGGCGGACCGCCAATCTCCAATCACCTCCCCCCTTGAGGGGGAGGTCGATCATCGTCCGCATGCGGACGATGATCGGGAGGAGGGTATGTGTTCAGCCGAAAGAGACGAAAGGACATCCCCCTTCCTAACCCTCCCCCTCAAGGGGGGAGGGAATATGCCATGCAACCGGCGAGGCTTTCGTCACGCTGCGATAATTGCCGGCTTCCTGCTCATCGCATTGATTGCTGTTTCGGCGGCGTGGATCGTCTCGCTCGGTCCCGCGCCGCGCGACAGCGACACCCCCTTCTCGTCGATCGTGCTCGACCGCAACGGAAAGCTCCTGCGCGCCTACACGACGCCGGAGGGCCGCTGGCGCTTGCCGGTCTCTCTCGACGAGGTCGATCCGCGCTATGTCGACGCGCTGATCGCTTATGAGGACAAGCGCTTCCGCGCGCATCACGGCGTCGACCCATTCGCGATGGCGCGCGCCGCGTTGCAGCTTGTCGTTAATGGACGCATCGTGTCCGGCGGCTCGACCTTAACCATGCAGGTCGCCCGCCTGATCGAGCCGCGCGCGGAGCGCAGCCTTCTGGCGAAGCTGCATCAGGCCGTTCGCGCCATTGAGCTCGAGCGTACGCTGAGCAAAGACGAGATCCTCACGCTCTATCTCAACCTCGCGCCATTCGGCGGCAATATCGAGGGCGTGCGCGCCGCCTCGTTGATTTATTTCGGCAAGGAGCCACGCAAGCTCTCGCTTGGTGAACGGGCATTGCTCGTCGCGCTGCCGCAGTCGCCTGAAGCGCGCAGGCCGGACCGCTACCCGCAGGCGGCGCGCGCGGCGCGGACGAGAGTGCTCGAGCGTATCGCCGCGGTGCGTTCCATCGCGTCGGACGAACTCGCCGCCGCGCGGGCGGAGCCGATCCCGACAACGCGGCGCGCCATGCCGGCGCTGGCGCCGCACGCGGCCGATGCCGTGCTCGCTGCCGAATCAAACGAAACGGTGCATCGCCTCACCATCGCTGCGTCATTGCAGCGCAGCCTCGAGGACCTCGCGCGCGAGCGCGCGCATCTCCTCGGCCCGAATGTGTCGGTTGCAATCCTCGTCGTCGATCATGCGTCCGGCGAAATCCTCGCCCGCGTCGCCTCGGCTGGATATTTCGACGTGGCGCGCGCCGGTCAGGTCGATCTCACCCAGGCGCTGCGCTCACCTGGCTCGACCTTGAAGCCGTTCATCTACGGTATCGGCTTCGAGGACGGGCTTATCCATCCCGAGACGCTGATCGAGGACCGCCCGTTCCGCTACGGCACCTACGCACCGGAGAATTTCGATCTTAGCTATCAGGGCACCGTGACCGTGCGTCACGCCCTGCAGTTCTCGCTCAATGTTCCCGCAGTCGCCGTTCTCGACGCCATCCGCGCCCCACGCCTGACGGCACGTCTGGCGCAGGCGGGCGCATCGCTCGTCCTGCCGCCGGGCGAAATCCCGGGCCTTGCGATGGGGCTCGGCGGCGTCGGCGTCACGCTCAAGGACCTGACCATGCTTTATGCCGGCCTCGCGCGGCTGGGCACGACGGTGCCGCTGATCGAGCGCGTCGCCGATCGCGTGAAGGCGCGACCGCCGCAACGGTTGCTTGATCCGGTCGCCGCCTGGCAGGTCGGCAATGTGCTGATTGGCGCGCCGCCGCCCGAGAATGCTGTTGGCGGACGCATCGCCTTCAAGACCGGCACGAGCTACGGCTATCGCGACGCGTGGTCGGTCGGCTTCGACGGCAAGCATACGATCGGCGTCTGGGTCGGGCGGCCTGACGGCGCGCCGGTCCCGGGGATTCTCGGGCGCACGACGGCGGCGCCGATCTTGTTCGACGCCTTCGCGCGCCTCGGCACGGCGCCCGCGCCGTTGCCGCCGGTTCCGAAGGGGACGCTGATGGCGACGACCGCGAAGCTCCCGCCGCCGCTGCAACGCTTCGGCCGGGCAAATAGCGGGGCGGGCCCGCGGCGCGAGGCGCTCCGCATCCTGTTTCCGCCCGATGGCGCGCGGCTCGATCTCTCACGTCACGACGGCAAGGCCGAACCGCTGGCGCTCAAGATTGCCGGCGGGCAGGGGCCCTGGACTGTCCTCGTCAACGGCATGCCGCTTCCGACAAGCGGCCCGCGGCGAACCGTGTTCTGGTCGCCGGATGGGCCGGGATTCGTGCGCCTGACGGTGACGGACGCGCGCGGAGCGGCCGAGAGCGTCGTCGTGCGCGTGCAGTAGGAGCGCTACAGCGGTCCGGAGGTATTGGGAAACTGCGCATTTCTTAGGAATTTTGGTATATATTGTGTTGCGCCATCAGAACGATGATGTCCATCCGACGCTGCGGCGGCGGCCTTGTAACGTGTCACTAGGACGTTCCATGAGTGTCGTCGCTGATTTCCGGGTCCCCGCGCCGCGCGCTGTGAGCGCGCTGCTGCGACAAGCCGTGGCCAACCTTCTGCGTTGGGCCTGGTCGATGGTGTCGTTTCGGCGCATCCGGTCCGATCAACGCTGGCCGCTGACGACGCGGCCGGCCCTTCTGCTCCTCATGGGGGGCGGGGCGGTTACGCTGATCGCGCTGACCATGTTCGTGCTCGACGGCCGCGTGATCGCGGCGCAGCGCACGTTGGCGCCGTGGCTGGTCTCGACATTCGAGCACATTACGGACGCTGGCCAATCCGGATGGGTTCTGACGCCTCTGTTCATTGCCGTTGTCGCGGCGGCGCTGATCTCGTCGCCGGCGATCGGGCGCGTCGGGCAACTCGTCGCGGCGGCAGTCGTCGCGCGGCTCGGCTACGTCTTCATGGCGGTTGCGGTGCCGGGGGTGGTCGTGACCATCGTCAAGCGCATCATCGGCCGCGCGCGACCCTATCTCTTCGAACAGGGTGGACCGCTGCGATTCCATCCCTTCGGCTGGGATCCGATCTACGCGAGCCTGCCCTCCGGCCACACCACGACCGCCTTCGCGACCGCCTTCGCCGTGGCGGCGCTCTATCCACGGCTGCGCTGGCCGGTCTGGGGATTGGCGTGCGTCATCGGCGTGAGCCGCATTGTCGTCTCGGCGCATTATCCGAGCGACGTGCTCGCTGCCGCGCTCGTCGGGACGCTTGGCGCAATGGTCGTGCGCAACTGGTTCGCGGTGCGGCGTCTGGCCTTCCACGTCACGGCCGACCGCCGCGTCGAAGCGCTACCGGGACCGTCCGTGGCTCGCGTCGTCAAGCTGGTGCGCCGAGCGTTTGCTTAGGACGAACTCTGGACCGCGCGCGCAAGCGCCGCAAATCCCTGCTCCAGATCGGCGATAAGGTCGCCCACGTCCTCGTGGCCGATATGAATGCGCACCGTCGGGCCGCCGGGGTTCCACGGCGTCGCTGTGCGGTAGTCGCGGCAATCGAACGGAATCAGCAGGCTTTCGAAGCCGCCCCATGAGGCGCCGATGCCGAACAGTTTTAAGGCATTGATGAACGCGTGTGTCGCGACGTCCGGCACCGGCTTGAGGACGACACTGAACAGGCCGGTCGCGCCCTTGAAGTCGCGTTTCCACAACGCGTGCCCCGGATCGCTTTCGAGCGCCGGATGCATCACGCGCAGGACCTCGGGGCGCTGCGCCAGCCAGCCCGCGACGGCGAGCGCCGAGGCCTGGTGATGCTGCAGGCGCAAGCTCAGCGTCCTCAGCCCGCGAAGCGCAAGGAACGCATCCTCGCCGCTGGTGCACATCGCAAAATTATCGAACGTGTCGCGGAGCGCCTTCCAGCAGCGCGTGTTCGCCGTCACAAGGCCCATCAGGAGGTCCGAGTGGCCACCGAGATATTTGGTGCCGGCTTCGATCGCGATGTCAGCGCCATGCTCATGGGGAGAAAAGAACAACGGCGTCGCCCAGGTGTTGTCGAGGAGAACAACCGCATCGTGCTTATGTGCGGCTATGGCGATTGCCGGCACGTCCTGAATCTCGAACGACTGCGAGCCCGGGGACTCGGTGAACACCGCGCGCGTGTTCGGCTGCATGAGGTCGGCGATGCCGGCGCCGATCAGCGGGTCGTAATAGGTCGTGGTCACGCCGAAGCGCTTGAGCACGTTGTCACAGAAATTGCGGGTCGGACGGTATACAGAATCCGTAACCAGCAGATGGTCGCCCGCATTCAGGCAGGAGAGAAGCGCCACGGTGATGGCGGCAAGCCCTGAAGGGACGACGACCGTGCCGGCCGCGCCGCTCAACTCGCTCCAGGCTGTCTCGAGAGAGTCGATCGTCGGCGTGCCGCGCGTGCCGTAAGTGTAGCGGCGGTTCCGTTTCAGGAAGTCGTCGGCGGTGGGATAAAGAACGGTCGACCCGCGATAGATCGGCGTGTTCACGAAGCCATGCTGAGCGCAAGGATCGCGCCCGGCGACGACCAGCTGCGTATCGGGCTTCAGCGTGCCTGCCGCCCCGGTGTCCTTGTTTGTCATGCTTTTCCTTAGCCTCTGCTTCGCGCGCGCATTTACCGCGGCATGGCGTAATTGGGTCAACCCCTTGACCTTGATAGGGCGATCGTTCTCAGATGTTGGAAGCCGGACCGATGGGAGGGGACCAGCCACCGCACTGACGGCGGCTTAGCGAAGAAACATCGTAGCTCTTTTGGGAGCGCGAGCCCACCGATCCGATCACACACGTCCGACCAGCAGATAATGGGAGAATCTCAGGTCATGAAACGCGTCATTAAAACGTTGGCTCTGACAGCCGCCCTTGGCCTGACGGCCGCGACGGCGTCGGCTCAGACGCTTAACACCGTCAAGTCGCGCGGCATTTTAAATTGCGGCTCGAACGCCGGCCTTGCCGGATTTGGCCTGCCGGATGCGCAAGGCAATTGGACCGGTCTCGACGTCGATTATTGCCGCGCGATTGCAGCCGCGATCTTCGACGATCCGACCAAAGTGAAATTCATTCCGCTCACGGCGAAGGATCGCTTCACGTCGCTGCAGTCGGGCGATGCCGACGTGCTCATCCGTAACACGACGTGGACGAGCTCGCGCGATACCTCGCTCGGCCTGAACTTCACGGGCGTCAACTACTATGACGGCCAGGGCTTCATGGTTCGCAAGGCGTTGAAGGTGAATTCAGCGCTCGAGCTCAACGACGCGGCCGTCTGCGTCCAGCAGGGCACGACGACGGAGCTCAACCTCGCCGACTACTTCCGCGCCAACAAGATGAAGCTCAAGACGGTGACGTTTGCGAATGCCGACGAAACCGTGAAAGCCTATGACGCCGGACGCTGCGACGCGTTCACGACCGACGCCTCAGGCCTCTACTCGGAGCGCCTGCGCCTCGCGAAGCCGGACGATCATATCGTTCTGCCCGAGATCATTTCGAAGGAGCCGCTCGGTCCGTCCGTCCGTCATGGCGACGATCAATGGTTCGACATCGTGAAATGGGTGCACTTCGCGCTGCTCAACGCCGAAGAGCTCGGCGTCACCAAGGCCAACGTCAACGACATGCTGAAGTCCGAAAATCCGGACGTGAAGCGTCTGCTCGGCACCGAGGGCGCTTATGGCGAGCAGCTCGGCCTGACGAAGGACTGGGCGGTGCGCATCATCAAGCACGTCGGCAATTACGGCGAAATCTTCGAGCGCAATGTGGGGCAGGGCTCACCGCTGAAGATCGCCCGTGGCCTCAATGCACTTTGGACGAAAGGCGGGCTGCAATACGCGCCGCCGGTACGATAACGTTGTAGGATGAAGGTGACGCGCGGTCTGGGAGGGGCGCGCGCTACCTGACAGCATAGAGACTGCGGCGGGCAGAGGCCTGCCGCGGTCATCGCCAGCAAAGCGCACGAGGACGATAGAAGACGACGGCGGCACGACGTTTGCGTGCCCTCGAGAAGACCGGCCGGTGGAGCCGGCCAAAGCAGTCACTCAACGCTCTGGGGGAGCGGCATGAGCCTTGCGCAAGATGTCAGATCATCGGCCGGACCGCCGAAGGTCTCGCCGTTCCGTAATCCCAAGGTGCGCGCGGTCGCCTATCAGATTTTTCTGTGCGCGATCATCGCCTTTCTCGTCTACGAAGCCGCGAAGAACGCCATCGACAACCTGGCGCGTGCGAAGATCGCGTCAGGCTTCGGGTTCTGGGAGCACACCGCCGGTTTCGACATCAGTCAGACGCTGATCGAATATTCCTCGCAGGCCTCGAGCTATGGCACTGCCTTCTGGGTCGGTCTCCTCAACACGCTGCTGGTCGCCGGCGTCGGCATCGTCCTCGCAACGATCTTGGGATTCCTTGTCGGCATCGCCCGGCTCTCCCGCAATCTGCTCGTCGCGCGCGTTGCCAACGGCTATGTCGAACTGATCCGCAATCTGCCGCTGCTGCTGCAATTGTTGTTCTGGTATAATGCCGTGCTCAAAGCATTGCCGGATCTGCGTGATAGCTACGCGATCGGCGGCAGCTTTTTTCTCAACAACCGCGGCCTTTTCTTTCCGTCGCCGATCTTCCATTCCGGCGGCAAGCTCATGGCCGGCGCGCTGATCGTCGCGTTGATCGGCTCGATCGCGTTCCGCATATGGGCGAAGAAGCGCCAGGAGCGAACTGGACAACAAGCGCCGATTCTTTGGGTGACGCTTGCGCTGTTCATCGGTCTGCCGCTGTTGATTCTGCTCTCGGGCGAAGTCAGTGTCGCGTTCTCCTATCCGGAGAAAGGTCGTTTCAATATTCGCGGCGGCATTGAGGTGCTGCCTGAATTCGTGGCCTTGTTGTTCGGACTTGTCACCTACACCGCGGCCTTCATCGCCGAGGTGGTGCGCGCCGGCATCCTCGCGGTGTCGAAAGGACAGACCGAAGCGGCGAATGCGCTGGGCTTGCGTTCGGGGACGACGTTGCGCCTTGTCGTCATCCCGCAAGCGATGCGCGTGATCATTCCGCCGCTGACGAGTCAATATTTGAACCTCACGAAGAACTCGAGCTTGGCGGTCGCGGTCGGTTATCCCGACCTCGTGCAGGTGTTCACCGGCACCGTCCTCAATCAGACGGGCCAGGCCGTCGAGGTCGTCGCGATTACGATGGCGGTGTATCTCACGATCAGCCTCACCACCTCGCTCGCGATGAACATCTTCAATTCCCGCATGGCGATCGTGGAGCGCTGATCATGTCGATATCCGCGACCACAACGGAAGCTGAAGTCGCCAAGCTCGATCCTGAACACAGCATCGCTTATATCCGCGACGTGCCGGTCGAGGCGCTACCGCCGCCGCTGGGCGAGCGCGGGGCGTGGGGGTGGCTGCGCAAGAATTTCTTCGCCACGCCGAAGGATGCGCTCCTCTCGATCGTCATCATTCTGCTGGCGCTGTGGATCATTCCGCCGATCATCAAGTTCGCGCTGGTCGATGCGGTTTGGAGCGGCGCCGATCGCGAAGCGTGCCTGGAAACGGCGGCGCGGCCGGAAGTCGGCGCCTGCTGGGCTTTCGTGCGCGAGCGTCTCGCCTATTTCGTGTACGGCTCCTATCCGATCCCTGAGCGCTGGCGTGTCGATATCTTCTTCGCGATGCTGGCGATCGGCGTGCTCTGGCTGCTGCGCTTGAGCGCGCCGCGCCGCGATATCGGCGCCTTTTACTTCTTCGTCATCCTGCCGATCGCGTCGTTCATTCTGTTGCGCGGTTGGCCTCTCATCGGCTTGCGCACCGTCGATACGACGCTCTGGGGCGGCATTCTCGTCACCATCGTGGTCGCGACCGTCGGCATCGTGTGCTCGCTGCCGTTCGGCATTCTGCTGGCGCTCGGCCGGCGCTCGCACATGCCGGCGGTGAAGCTGTTCTCGGTGATATATATCGAGTTCGTGCGCGGCGTGCCGCTGATCACGGTGCTCTTCATGGCGAGCGTCATGCTGCCGCTCTTCGTGCCTGAGGCGTGGTCGCCGGACAAGCTGTTGCGTGCTCTCGTCGGCATCGCGATGTTCTCGTCGGCCTATATGGCCGAGGTCGTGCGCGCGGGCCTGCAGGCCATCCCGAAAGGGCAGTATGAAGGCGCGATGGCCGTTGGCCTTGGCTACTGGCAGATGATGCGCCTCATCATCTTGCCGCAGGCGCTCAAGATCACCGTGCCCAACATCGTCAACACCTATATCGGCCTGTTCAAGGACACGACGCTCGTCTTCGTCGTCGGCATCTTCGATCTGCTCAAGACGATCGAGGCCGCGCGCATCGACCCGAAATGGGCGACACCGGTGACGAGCGCCACCGGGTATGTGTTCGCCGCCATCTTCTATTTCATCTTCTGCTACGGAATGTCCCGTTACGCCAAGAACGTCGAAGCGCGGCTTGCCCGTGCCGATCGCCGCTGAGAATCCAAAGGACGCCGATCATGAACCAGACTGTTCCCGCCGTTGCTCCCACTGCCGCATCGAACGGCAAGGCTGCCGTCGACCTCGACGCGGTGCATAAGTGGTACGGCGATTTTCACGTCCTGCGCGACATCAACCTGAAGGTTCAGCGTGGCGAGCGCATCGTCATCTGCGGACCGTCGGGCTCCGGCAAGTCCACGATGATCCGCTGCATCAACCGGCTGGAGGAGCATCAGCAGGGCCGCATCGTCGTCGACGGCATCGAGCTCACGAACGATCTCAAGAAGATCGACGAGATCCGCCGCGAAGTCGGCATGGTGTTCCAGCATTTCAATCTGTTTCCGCATCTCACGGTCATGGAGAACTGCACGCTCGCGCCCATCTGGGTGCGCAAGATGCCGAAGAAGGACGCGGAAGAGGTGGCGATGAAATACCTGACCCGGGTGAAGATCCCGGAGCAGGCGAACAAATATCCGGGGCAACTTTCCGGCGGCCAGCAGCAGCGCGTCGCGATCGCGCGCGCGCTCTGCATGAACCCGAAGATAATGCTGTTCGATGAGCCGACCTCCGCCCTCGACCCTGAAATGGTCAAGGAGGTGCTCGACACCATGGTGCGCCTCGCGGAGGACGGCATGACCATGCTGTGCGTGACCCACGAGATGGGCTTCGCACGGCAGGTGGCGAACCGCGTCATCTTCATGGATGCCGGTCAGATCGTTGAAGCGAACGAGCCCAACGAATTCTTCGCCCATCCGCAGCACGAGCGAACGAAGCTCTTCCTCAGTCAGATCCTGCACTGAGGATCGGCCGCACTGACGAAGCGTGCCGCGGCGAAGCCGCGCGTTGACCGAGTTGTCAGGTCATCGTACAAGGAGATGAGGGGCGAAGGCCCCTGGCCGCTCCGCGCCAGCACTTCCTTGACGGACGGCTGAAAAAAGAACGCACGCTAAGGGAGTCGATCATGGACATGAAGCTTGCGCGTCTCGCCGGCGCGCTGATCTGCGGCGCGGCCTTGTTGGCCTCGACGTCGCTGCGCGCACAGGAAACGATGACGATCTGGTGGGGCAAGGGCTTCTACAAGTCGGAAGACGACGCCCTGCTTGCTGCCATCAAGAAATTCGAGGCCAAGAGCGGGGTCAAGGTCGAGCTGTCGCAATATGCGATCCAGGACATGATCCCGAAGACGGTCGCCGCTCTCGACTCCGGCACCGTGCCGGACGTCGCTTATTCGGACAGCTATGACGTCCAGGCCGGCGGCAAGTGGGCCTTCGAGGGCAAGCTTGAGGACCTCTCCGACATTCTTCTGCCGATGAAGGACGCGTTCGCGCCGAATACGCTCGAAACCACGTATCTCTACAACGACCAGACCAAGAAGAAGGGCTATTACGGCTTCCCGCTCAAGCAGCAGACCATGCATGTCCAGATCTGGAAGGACATGCTGGAGCAGGCCGGCTTCAAAGAGAGCGATATCCCGACCACATGGAAGGAATATTTCTCGTTCTGGTGCAACAAGGTGCAGCCGGCGTCGCGCAAGGCGACCGGGCAGCGTATCTACGGCATCGGCCAGCCGATGGGTGTGGAGTCCACCGACTCCTTTCAGTCGTTCTACACGTTCATGGACGCCTATAACGTCAAGCTCGTCGACGACGACGGAAAGCTTCTCGTCGACGATCCCAATGTGAAGAAGGGCCTGGTTTCGGCGCTGAAGGACTACACCGACGTCTATGTGAAAGGCTGCACGCCGCCGTCGTCGACGACCTGGAAGGACCCGGACAACAACGTTGCCTTCCACAACAAGACGACGGTGATGACGCACAACTTCACCATTTCGATCGCCGCGAAATGGTTCGAGGACTCGCAAAATCCGGCGCTCACACCAGAGCAGCGCGCGGCCGGCAAGAAGGCGTATGAGGAAACGATCATCACAGCGGCCTTCCCGAAGAAGCCGGACGGCTCGGCGATCAAATATCGCTCCGATGTCAAGACCGGTGTGATCTTCGCGAACGCCAAGAACAAGAAGCGGGCGAAGGAGTTCGTGAGCTTCCTGCTGCAGGAGGAAAATCTCCAGCCTTACGTCGAAGGCGCGCTTGGACGCTGGTTCCCGGTCACGACCGCCGGCCAGAAGAGCGCCTTCTGGCAGGCCGATCGCCACCGCAAGGCCGTCTACAACCAGTTCATGGGCGGCACTGCACCTTTCGACTTCACCAAGAACTACAAATTCACCATCCTCAACAACGAGAACGTCTGGGCGAAGGCGATGAACCGGGTGGTGAGCGAGAAGGTGCCGGTCGAAAAGGCGGTCGACGAATTGATCGCCCGCATCAAGGAAGTCGCGGGCTGACCGGAGTACGGTCCGCCATGATCCGGCCGCGAATCGGAGCCGCGGCGCTTCCTGCGCCGCGCGCTTCCCTATCGTGCCGGGAGGTCTAAGCTACCGCCATGGCAACGATGACCCTCGCATCCGACGACGCGGTCCGGCGCGGGCCGATGTCGTCTTGGCTCACGCCCGCGCAGGCGTGGGGTCTTCTCCTCGTTACGCCGTATTTGCTCATCTTCTGCGCGTTCGTGCTCTATCCGGTCGGGTACGGCTTCTGGCTGGCGCGGCATCCGGCGAGCTATGTCGCGCTCTACAACGATCCGATTTTCGCACGCGCCGCCGTCAACACGCTCATCTTTTTGTTGATCGGCATCAACATCAAGATGGTGATCGCGCTGCTGCTCTCGGGCTTCTTTGTGCAGCAGCGCGCCTGGATCCGCTGGCTCTCGGTCCTGTTCATCCTGCCCTGGGCGGTGCCGTCGATTCCGACGATCCTGTCGGTGCGCTTCATGCTCAATCCCGAATGGGGGGTGATCAATCAGCTGATCTTCAAGCTCACTGCGGAGGACGGTCCGAACTGGCTCAACGATCCCACGATCGCGCTGACGATGACGATTCTGATGCACATCTGGAAATCGCTGCCGTTCTGGACGCTGATCCTGGTGACCGGGCGGCTCGCGATTTCGAATGACCTCTACGAAGCGGCGAAGGTTGACGGCGCCAACGGCTGGCAGACGTTCCGTTTCATCACCTGGCCGTCGATGCAGACGCTGTATCTGACCTGCACATTGCTCTCGATGATCTGGACGCTGGGCGACTTCAACAGCGTCTATCTCTTGACCGGCGGCGGTCCGGCTGACCTCACGCATGTCCTCTCGACGCTCGGCATCCGTTACCTGCGCCTCGATCAACTCGATCTCGCGATGGCGTCGATCGTCTGCGCGCTGCCGCTGGTGCTGCCGCTCGTCTACGTGATGATGAAGAGGCTGTCGCGATGAGGATCCCATCACTCCGCGACATCGGCACCGAAGCGAAGCTTCTGCTCATCGGCATCCCGGTGTTCGTCTGGACGATGCTGCCGCTCTACCACCTGTTCCTGTTCTCGATCTCGCCGAAAGAGGACGCCTTCAGCGGCAAGCTGTGGCCTGACCATCCAACGCTGCGCAATTTCGAGATCGTCTTCAAGCAGCAGCACTACTTCCTGCGCGATTTCTACGTCCAGTTCTGGAACTCGGTCGTCATCGCCGTCGCGGTCGGCGCGTTCACGTTGTTGATCGCGACGACAGCTGCCTTCGCTATCTCGCGGCTGCGGGTGAAGGGCGGCCGCGCGATCATGAACCTCGCGCTGTTCACCTACTTCATTCCGGCCGCTTTCCTTGCCGTGCCGATGTACCGCACGATGGGCATCTACGGGCTGCTCAACAATCACTGGTCGCTGATCCTTGCGATGGTCACGATTGCGGCGCCTTACGCGATCTGGGTCCTGAAGCAGGCCTCCGATAAATTGCCTGTCGAATTGGACGAGGCGGCAACGGTCGACGGCGCGACCACGCTGCAGCTTTTCCGGCTGATCTATCTGCCGCTGATGATGCCGTCGCTGGTTGCGGTGGGCACCTACGCGCTACTGCTCGCGTGGAACGAATATCTCTATGCGTTCCTGCTGCTCTCGAAGGATGTCGAGCTGACGCTGCCCGTCGCGCTGGGAAACTTCCTCGCCGCGGACGACTCGCCGTGGGAACTCTTGATGACGACCGGGGTGATCTACGCGCTGCCGCCTGCCGCGATCTACTACGCCTTCCGCCGCTACATGGTGTCAGGGCTCACGGCGGGCGCCGTGAAGAGCTGAGCTACTCGGCGTCGTCCCCGCGAAGGCGGGGACCCAGTACGCCGTGTGCTACGATGAAAGCAGGGCGTACTGGATGCCCGCTGGAGCTTGTACTCGGGCTGGCCGAAGGCCAGGCCCGGGTGCGGGCATGACAACAAGAGAGTCACGCCTTCTTCGCCGGACCGTTCGCGATTGGCAGATCGGGCCGCGACGCCCATTCCGTCCACGAGCCGTCGTAAAGCGCGGCCGGCGGCTTTCCGAGCGCATCGAGCGCGAACCAGAGCACAGCCGCGGTGACGCCGGAGCCGCAACTCGTGATCACGGGCTTGTCGAGATCGACACCGCCGTCCTCGAACGTCTTGCGGATTTTGTCGGTGGACGCCAGCCGCCCGTTTTCGAGCAAGCCGCTGTAAGGCACGTTCAACGCCCCGGGCATGTGCCCCGATTTAAGTCCGGCGCGCGGCTCCGGCGCCTCACCGCGGAAGCGATCGGCGGCGCGGGCGTCGACAACCTGCGTGTCGCGCGTGCTCAGGGCGAGTTGCACGTCGTCGACGGAGGCCACTTTGCCGGTCTGCATCTCCGCATCGAAATGGCTTCGTTCACGCTTGACCGCGCCGGGTTCGAGCGGGCGATGCTCCGCTTTCCATTTCGGCATGCCGCCATCAAGGATAAAGACATTTGGTGCGCCGAAGAGGCGGAAGGTCCACCAGACCCGCGGCGCCGACATCAGCCCCATGCCGTCATAGATGACGATGGTGTCGGTCTTGCTGATGCCCAGCGCTTCGACAGCCTCGCGAAAGATATTCGGCCCCGGCATCATATGCGGCAGATCGGTCGAGTGGTCCGCGACCTTGTCGATGTCGAAGAAGACTGCGCCCGGGATATGCCCGTCGTCATATTCTTTTTGCGCATCGCGCTTCTGCGTCGGAAGATAGAAAGAGCCGTCCACGACGACGACATCCGGCCGCTTGAGATTGTCCGCCAGCCACTCGGTCGATTTCAGCCAGCGGCTGGGGAGCGAAGTCTCCGGAGACATGGATCAGCCTTTCGATGTTCGCGCGCGGCGCGTGCGATAGCTCAATGGCGACGGCGACGTGATGTTCCTTCGCCGCTCAAGGGCAACAGGAGCGGCATCAGACGAAAGCGAGCCGGACGCGCCGGTTCTGCTTGCCCTTTTTCTCGATCTGCGTGACGCGCACTGCGCCGATCTCTGAGGTGCGCCGCACATGCGTGCCGCCGCAAGGCTGCAGATCAAGGCCGGCGATCTCGATCAGCCGCACGCGGCCGGTGCCTATCGGCGGCTTGACCGACATGGTCTTCACGAGCCCGGGATTGGCTTCGAGCTCGGCGTCGCTGATCCAGCGGGCTGACACGTCCGCATCCTTTGCGATCATCTCGGCGAGCTTCGCGCTGATCTCGTCCTTGTCGAGGCCGGCATCAGGGATATCGAAATCGAGGCGGCCTTCCACATCGCCGACCGAGCCGCCGGTCACGGGATAGGGCAGGGCGGCCGAGAGCAGATGCAGCGCGGTGTGCATGCGCATGCGCGCGTAACGCGGCTCCCAGTCGATGGCGAGGCGTACCGCGTCCCCGACCGCAGGACGATCCGTCGTCGCGGGATCGAGACGATGCACGATCTCGGTCTTCGCGGCATCGGTATAAGCCGCGGCGGCGACGCGCGCGGTTGCGCCGGTCGCGAGTGTCAGCGTGCCGGTGTCGGTCGGCTGGCCGCCGGAGGTTGCGTAGAACAGCGTGCGGTCAAGCACGATCCCGCCGTCATCCGTCAGCGCCAAAACCTTGGCGGCGGCGTCGCGCAGATAAGCGTCATCGCGGAAGAGGAGGTCGGTTGCCATGATCATTCGAGCGGAGGCTTGATGTCGACCTTGCGCTCCAGCCACGCCGGCACCGGCAGGTTTTTGGAGCGCAAGAATTGCGGGTTGAAAAGCTTCGATTGATAGCGCGTGCCGAAATCGGCGAGCACCGTGACGATGGTGTGCCCCGGCCCCAGTTCCTTCGCCAGGCGCACGGCGCCGGCGACGTTGATGCCCGACGAGCCGCCGATGCAGAGACCCTCATGTTCGAGAAGGTCAAACACGTAAGGCACGGCCTCTTCGTCCGGAATGAGATAGGCCTTGTCGACCTTCATGCCCTCGATGATGGGCGTCACACGACCGAGGCCGATACCCTCGGTGATCGAGCCGCCCTCGGAGGTTTTTGCTTCGCCGCGCGTGAAAAGGTCATACATCGCCGCGCCGCGCGGGTCGGCTACTCCGATGACGATATCTTTCTTCTTCTCGCGCAGGAACTGCGATGTTCCCGCGATCGTGCCGCCGGTGCCGATCGCGCAGATGAAGGCGTCGACCTTGCCGTCCGTCTGCTCCCAGATCTCGGGCCCGGTCGAGACGTAATGGGCCTTGCGGTTGTCGAGATTGTTCCATTGGTCGGCGAAGATGACGCCATTCGGTTCGCTCTTGCGCAGCTTCTCCGCCAGCCGTCGCCCGACGTGCTGATAATTGTTTGGGTTGCTGAAGGGAGCCGCCGGCACCTCGATCAAGGCCGCGCCGCAGAGGCGCAGCATGTCCTTTTTTTCCTGGCTCTGCGTTTCGGGGATGACGATGATGGTGCGATAGCCACGCGCATTGGCGACGAGGGCGAGGCCGATGCCGGTGTTGCCGGCGGTGCTCTCGACCACGAGCCCGCCGGGTTTGAGCTCGCCGCGCTTTTCCGCTTCGAGAATCATCTGGCGGCCGGCCCGGTCCTTGACCGATTGGCCCGGATTCATGAACTCGGCTTTGCCCAAAATGGTACAGCCGGTCGCGTCCGACGCACGCTGCAGCCTGATGAGAGGGGTGTTGCCGATCGCCTCGATGATGCCGTTGCGTGTCTGCATTGTCATTTTTCGTGGGGGGACAGGAGCGGGGAGGTTAGAGGAGCGCCGAAGGCGCCGCAACACGCGGAAATGTCAGGGCCGCCCCGAAGGTGCCGCATTGAGCGGCGTACTTCGTCCTATGCGCTGGGTCGTTCGCCTTGGCATTCCGCTTCTTTTGATTTTCGCGGCCTACACCCTGTGGCCGTTCGTTGACCTGTATCGTCTCGTGCACGCCGTCGAGCACCATGATCTGTCGACGATCCAGAAGCGGGTGGAGTTTCGCACCGTCGCAACCTCGCTTAATCGCCAGGTGCTGCACGCCTACCTGCGCCTGACGGGAAAGGAGGCGCGGCTTGGGCCCTTCGGGCAGATGTTGATTGGCACCACGGCGACCGCGCTGACCGACCAGGCGATCGATAAAATGGCGGCGCCCGATCGCCTCGTCGACATCCTCAGCGGCCAGTGGCCGGGCGATGACGCGCCGCGCTCGAGGCTCCGATTGCTGCCGCAGGATTTGCGGGACGCATGGAACCTCTATGCCGGCTCCGAATACAGCTTCGACGATTTCTACGTGACGGTGCCGCCCTCCGCCGAGCAGCGTGCGGCGTTTCGCATCCGCCTGCGCCTCATCCGTTGGACCTGGAAACTGCACGACATCCAGTTGCCCGATGAGCTTCGCCTCCGTTTGGCACGTCAGCTGATGGCCGCGTCGGAGGCGAAGTAGCGACGTGAACGATATTTGAATCGGATTGAATGACTGTGCCTGTCGATATTGTGACGATTGTTCTCTGGCTTCTCATCCTTGACTTGGGGGTAGCCTTCGGCGCCGGCGTTTATGAGGCGCGTATCGTTGTGCCGCTGTGGGGTAGCGCGCCGCCGGAATCGCTGCATTCCCCCGACAGTGGCCGCCGCTTCTGGGTCTTTGCGACGACGGTTCCGCTGACACTGCTTACGATCGCAAGCGCGCTCTGCCTTCTGACGCCGATGGATGAGCCGCGCCGCTTCTGGTGGATGATCGCGACGGCGCTTGTCGTTCTGGAGCGGATCGCGACATTTGCCTACTTCATCCCGACGATCATCCGCTTGCAGCGGGCCGATGGAATCGCCTGGACCGATGTGCGACGAAAATTCGCACTGTGGCGCATGGTGAATTACGGTCGCCTGATCCTGATGCTGGCGGCCTGGGCCGCCGCGACGGCAGCGCTCACCGCGTGATGGCGCGTCCGCGCCCCCTCGGTCGCGGCATTATTGCACCGCCCCTCGTTTATCTATAGTGCGGAACGCAAGACGGTCCCGGTTCAGGCGGCCGCAAGCGGAGGGGTGAGGATGAAGTCTCAAGGGCATTTTTCGCGTCGGAACGTATTGAAGCTCGCCGGCGCCGGCGTTGCGGGGCTGGCGCTGCCGTTTCCCGCCCCGGCCTTCGCGCAGCCCAAGCCGGTCAAGGTCGGGCTGCTGCTCCCCTACAGCGGCACCTATGCGCAGCTTGGCGAAGCCATCACGCGCGCGATGGAGCTTTACGTCAAACAGCAGGGCGGCGCACTCGGCGGCCGCGCCATCCAATTCATAAAGCTCGACGACCAGTCGGAGCCGCCCAAGGCGCCGGAGCTCACGACGAAGCTGGTGCAGGGCGAGAAGGTCGATGTGCTCGTCGGCTCGGTGCACTCGGGCGTCGCCATGGCGATGAGCAAGATCGCGCGCGAGGAAGGCGTGCCGACGATCATCCCGAATGCCGGCGCGGACATCCTTACGCGCGGCCAATGCGCGAAGAACGTCTTCCGCTCCTCGTTTTCCAACGGCCAGGTCGGCATCGCCTGCGGCCGCGTGATGGCCGAAGCCGGCATCAAGCGTGTCGTCACCGCGAATTGGAAATATGCCGCCGGCGAAGAGACGCTCGCCGGCTTCCGTTCGACCTTCACCGCAGGCGGCGGCACGATCATGAAAGAAATCGCGCTGCCGTTCCCGAACGTCGAGTTCCAGTCGGCGCTCGCCGAGATCGCTTCGATCAAGCCGGATGCGGTCTTTGCGTTCTTTGCCGGCGGTGGCGCGGTGAAGTGGTTGAAGGATTATGCCGCGGCGGGACTGCGCCCGAACATCCCGCTCTGGGGGCCGGGCTTCCTCACCGATGGAGTCGAGAGCTCGATCGCCGGCGAAGCGGATGGGCTCTTCACGGTCATGCATTACGCTGACGACCTCGATAACGCCGAGAACAAAGCGTTCCGCACGGCTTTCGAGGCGGAATATAAAGCGCCGGCCGACGTCTATGCCGTGCAGGGCTGGGACGCGATGGCGCTGCTCGATGTCGGCCTCAAGGCCGTCGCGGGCGATGTCGCCAAGCGCGATACGCTCAACGCCGCGATGGCAAGCGCGGCGTTCAACAGTCCGCGCGGCCCCTTCAAACTTTCGGCCGCGCATAACCCGGTGCAGAATTTTTATCTGCGCAAGTTCAAGGACGGCGCCAACCGCTTCAAGCGCAACGCCGTACCCGCGCTCGCCGACCCGGGCACCGGCTGCCGGCTGGGGGCATAGGCGGAGCGCCGGTTCCGCCGGAAGGCTTTTCGCACGCACGGTTCCGGCATGGACCTCATCCTCATCCAGATTGTGAACGGGCTCCAATACGGCCTGCTCATCTTTCTGGCGGCGAGCGGGTTGACGCTCGTCTTCGGCATCATGGGGGTGATCAACCTCTCGCACGGTTCGTTCTATATGCTGGGCGCTTATCTCGCGCTCACGCTGACGAGCTTGCTCGGGGATATTTTTCTTGCACTGCTCGTCGGCGTGCCGCTCGCCTTCGCCTTCGGCGCCGCGATCGAGTGGCTGTTCATCCGGCATCTCTATGCACGCGACCACCTGCAACAGGTCCTGCTGACCTTCGGCCTCGTCCTCATTTTCAATGAGGTGCAGCGCATTCTGTGGGGCCCGCGTCCGCACAGCGTGCCGGTGCCGTCCTATCTGAACGGGAGCGTGCGGCTCTTCGACATCATGAGCTATCCGTTCTACCGCCTCGTGGTCGTCGGCATCTGTGTGCTTCTCGCGCTTGCCATGATGCTCGTCATCCAGCGCACGCGCGTCGGACGCATGGTGCGGGCAGGGGAATCGAACCGTGAGATGCTGGAAGCCTTAGGGATCGACACGCGTTGGCTCTTCCGGCTCGTTTTTGCGGCCGGCGTCTCGCTCGCCGCAGCGGCGGGGATCGTCGGCGCGCCGATCGAAAGCGTGTATCCGGGCATTGGAGAACGCGTTCTCATCATCTCCTTCGTCGTGGTCGTCATCGGCGGTATCGGCAGCGTTCGCGGCGCGTTCATCGGCGCGCTGCTGATCGGCCTCGCCGACGCCTTCGGCAAGGTCTTCCTCCCGCAATTCGCGAGCGTTGTGATCTATGCGCTCATGGCGGGGGTGCTCGTCGTGCGGCCCGGCGGGCTGCTCGGGCGAGCCTGACGTGCTGCAGCGTCCGACGCCAGCTGTCATCGTCCTGCTGCTGCTTCTCGCGGCCGCCGCGGCGAGCGTCCCGATTCTCGGCGGCACGTATGCGGTCAAGCTCGTGACCCGCATCATGGTATTCGCCATTTTCGTGCTGAGCCTCGACCTTCTGATCGGCATCAGCGGGCTGGTGAGCTTCGGGCACGCGATGTTCTTCGGGCTCGGCGCTTATGCCGTTTATTTCATCTCGCCCGCGGATTCCGGCGCGAACGTGCTGGTCGCTTTCGGCGGCGCCATGTTGGCCGCCGGCATTGCGGCGCTCGCAATCGGCGCGCTCGCGGTGCTCACGCGCGGCTTCTATTTCATCATGGTGACGCTCGCGTTCGGCGAGATGCTGTTCGCGCTGTTCCACGACGGCGGCTTCGCCGGCGGCTCCGACGGCGCCTACATCAACGTCAAGCCGCAACTGACATTCGGGAGCGTGACGCTCCTCGATCTCGAGCGGCGTGTGGCGTTCTTCTATCTGTGCCTTGCGCTGGTGATCCTCTGTTATGGCGCGCTGCTCGCCTTCGCGCGCGGACCGGCCGGGCGCGTGCTCCAGGGAATCCGCGTCAACGAGGCGCGCACCGCCGCGCTCGGCTACAATACCTATGCGTACAAGCTCGTCGCCTTCACGCTCGCCGGAGCCGTCGCTGGCCTTGCCGGCGCGCTGTTCGCAACCATCGACGGTTATGTCACACCCGACCTGTTCGGCTGGCGGCAATCGGGCCTTGCCATCATGATGGCCGCGCTCGGCGGGGTCGGGACGCTGTTCGGGGCGATCCTCGGCGCGATCGCCTATGCCGGGCTTGAGGATGTCCTCAAGTCGGCAAGCTTGGTTGGCCCGCTCGCCGAGCATTGGCCGCTGGCGCTCGGCGTCATCCTCATTGCGGTCGTGCTGCTCGCGCCGCGCGGGATCGCCGGCCTGTTCCCCTCTGCCGCGGCGGAAAAGGATGGGACCGGCCCGCCACCTGAAAAAATCGACGCGCCGCGCGAGGGATGTGCGGTCGCTGTCGAGAATCTGACGCGGCGCTTTGGCGGCCTTGTCGCGGTGAACGACGTGACGCTCGCGCTAGCGCCCGCAAAGGTGCATGCGATTATCGGCCCGAATGGTGCGGGAAAAACGACGTTCATCAGCATGCTGTCAGGTCTTCTCAAGCCGACGTCCGGGCATGTGCTGATCGACGGAACCGACGTCTCCGGCTGGCCTCCGTACGCGATGGCGCGCCATGGCGTCGGCCGCAGCTATCAGATCACCAACATCTTCCTGCCTTTCACCGTGCGCGAGAATTGTCTCCTCGCGGCGCAGGCGCATCGTCCGAGCCGGTTCCGCCTGTCGCTTGGAAAACAGCGCGTCCAGGTCGACCGGGACATCGGGGTGGCTTTGGCGGCGGTCGGTCTGAGCGAACGATCGGCGAGCAAAGCCGCGGATCTGAGCCACGGCGAGCAGCGCCAGCTCGAGATCGCGATGCTGATCGCCTCAGGCGCGCGCGTTCTCATCCTCGACGAGCCGCTCGCCGGCATGGGGCCGGAAGAGACAGGCCGGGTGACCGCCTTGCTGCGCGCACTTGCTGCACGCCACACAGTGATCCTGATCGAGCACGATATGGACGCCGTCTTTGCCGTCGCCGACACGCTCACCGTTCTGGTTGGCGGACGCTTGCTGGCTCACGGCGCGCCGCATGTCGTGCGCGAAGATGCCGCCGTGCGCGCCGCCTATCTCGGCGAAAACCGGGAAGGGGGAGTGTCATGACGCCGGCCGTCAGGCATTCGGCGGACAGCGCGATCCTGCACGCGCACGGACTGAACACGTTTTATGGCCGCAGCCATATCCTGCGTGATGTCGATTTTCACGTTGCGCCTGGCGAGGCTGTCAGCCTCCTCGGCCGCAACGGCATGGGCAAGACGACGCTGCTGCGCACCTTGATGGGCCTCGTTGCGCCGCGCACGGGACACATTCGCCTCGGCGCGCGCAACATCGCCGGCGCACGGCCGTCCGCGGTCGCCCGCGCGGGCCTCGCTTTCGTTCCCGAAGGACGCGGCATCTTCCCCAATTTGACGGTGGAGGAGAATCTCACCGTCGCGGCGCGCGCGCCACAAAACGGCTCCGCGACGTGGACGCTTGCGCATATCCACGCCCTCTTTCCGCGCCTTGCTGAGCGTCGCGATCATTGGGGCAATCAGCTCTCAGGCGGAGAGCAGAAGATGCTCGCCATCGCGCGTGCCTTGATGACGCATCCCGATATCCTTTTGCTCGACGAGGCAACGGAAGGCCTTGCGCCAAGGGTTCGGGACGACATCTGGGCGACGCTGCGCGCCGTCGGCGCCGCCGGCATCGCGACCGTCATCGTCGACAAGAATCTCGACGACCTGCTGACGCTGGCGACGCGCCACGTCGTTCTCTCGAAAGGGCAGGTGGTTTTCGACGGGACGGCGGCGGGGCTGCGCGATGATCCGGCCTTCATTCGGCGGCATCTCGGAATCTGAGCGGCAAGGTTGAAGGCGCCGCGGTGGTGCCATCGGCCGCAGCGGACTATGCTCCCGCTACGCTGCACGCATCGGGAGGCCGCAATGTCCGCTACGCCGACCTATTCGCTTCGCAACCTTCCCTTCGATCAGGCCCGCCTCGACCGCTTGATGGATGACGCCGGGATCGACGTTCTCCTGATCAACGCCAAGCACAATGTGCAGTATCTCCTCGGCGGACATCGCGCGCAGTTCTTCGACTACATGGACGCGATGGCGACGAGCCGTTATCTGCCGATCGTCATCTATCCGAAGGGTGCGCCGGAGCGCGCCGCGTTCATCGGCCATCGCCTTGAAGGGTGGCAAAGCGAGGTGAATCCGTTCTGGACGCCGGAGGTGCAGACTGCGTCCAGCGGCACTATCGACGCGATGCAGAAAGCGGCAGCGTATCTCAAGCGATCCGGCGTCAAGACCAAAACCATCGCCATCGAGATGTCCTTCTTGCCGGTCGACGCCGGCGGCACGCTCTACAACGCGTTCCCCGACAGCAGATTTGCGGAGGCGCAGAACACGCTCGAGCGTTTGCGTGCGCTCAAACGACCCGAAGAGCTCGCAAAGCTGCGGGCCGCATCCGACAAGGTGATCCAATCCATGCTGGCCGTGATCGCCGCACATGGCCCCGGCGCCACCAAGCAGGAACTCTCCGACGCGCTGCGCCGCGAAGAGGTGAAGCGGGGGCTCACGTTCGAATATTGCCTGATCGCGGCCGGACCGAGCCACAACCGCGCGCCCTCGTCGCAGCGATGGGAGGAGGGCGACGTGCTCTCCATCGATTCCGGTGGCAATTATCACGGCTATATCGGCGACCTGGCGCGCATGGCGATCCAGGGCGAGCCGGATGATGAGCTGGTCGATCTCCTCGGCGAGATCGAAGACATCCAGCGTGCGGCGTTCGCGCCGGTCAAGGCCGGGGCGCTCGGCCGTGAGATCTATACGGCGGCGGAGGCGCGGCTGCGCCGTTCGCCGCAGCACAATCACACCCACTTCGTCGCCCACGGCATGGGCCTCGTGACCCACGAGGCGCCGCGCCTCGCTCCCGGCGCGCACGGCGAGCACTACGCCGACAAGCCGCTGGAGCCGGGCATGGTAATCTCGGTCGAAACGACCATCGCGCATCCGCGGCGCGGCTATATCAAGCTCGAGGACACCGTCGCCGTGACTCCGACCGGCTTCGAAATTTTCGGCGAAGGCGGCCGCGGCTGGAACCGGGGCGGCGTGGCGGCCTAGGGGCTCGCGTATCGGACATCCTTGAGCCGCAGGACGTGTCCGGCCCCATGGGTTGCGGCAGGGGCCGAACACGATAAGCTGTCATCGGACATAGTACGACTAGCGCGTCCTCGCCGGCGCGCCGCCCAATTTGAAAAATGAACAATGGGAGAGAAGCGATGACGGATCTGACCAACGGAAAATTGTCGCGGCGCGGTCTTTTGAAGGCCGGCACTGCACTCGCCCTATTGCCGCTCTCGGGGCTTGCAGCCCCGGCGGTGCTCGCGCAGCCGTCACGCAAGGTCACCAAGGTCCTCGACTTCGAAACCTATGCTGACGTCGCGAAGGCCGAGCAGGAGGGGGCGCTTGTCTTCTACTGCCATGAAAACGAGGCGGGCACCGCCGCGATCATGGAGGGCTTCCACAAGGACTTCCCCAAGATCAAGACGAGCTATGTGCGCGCGCAGACGGGCGCCCTTTACAACAAGATCGTCTCGGAGCGCTCCGCCGGCCGTTTCGACGTCGACGTGCTGCAGCTCTCCGATCTCTCGCCGGCCTTCGATTTCCAGAAGAAGGGCGGATACGAGCATTACGAGTCGCCGGAATCGGGGGCCTATAAAAAGGACAATCTGAGCTCGCCCAACGGCTACTTCTTCTGGACCGGCGTCGACCCGGCCGGCATCGCCTACAACAAAGACAAAGTCGCCGCCGCGGACGCCCCGAAAAACTGGAAGGACATCCTCAATCCGCGCTGGAAGGGAAAGATCAGCTGCAAGATTTCCGCGTCCGGACTGCAATTCGTTCAATGGTACGCGCTGCGTAAGCTTTACGGCGACGGCTTCTGGAAGGAATTTGCGAAAACGCAGCCGCACGCCTTCGACTCGCGCGTCCAGCTGTTCGATCGCCTCGCCAAGGGCGACGATGCGATCACCGCGATCGGCGAATACCCGGCCTATATCCTGTTCAAGAGCCGCGGCGCCAACGTGGAATTCGTCGCGCCGACCGATGGCCTCGTGGCAACGCCCCTTGTCGTCGGCGCCGTCAACAAGGCGCCGCATCCGGAAGCAGCGAAGCTCTTCGTCGACTGGGCGATGTCGAAGCGCGGGCAGGCCTGGTACCAGTCCAATCCCAATCTCTATTACGGCTCGGTGCGCACCGATGCGCCGCCGATGCCGACCGGCGTGAAGCTCAGCGACTTCAAGCTGCTTTATCCGGAAGACTGGGCCGACTATGCCGCGCAGCACGCCACATTCCTGAAGGAATGGAACGGCATGCTCGGACTGTGAGCTTCGAAGCCGCAAAACACCCGGAGATCTCGTTCTCCGCGCAAAAGCTCACCGGGTATGGCGTGGCCGTCATTGCGGCGGTCTTGGTGCTCTACCCGGTGTTCTATCTGTTGCAGGCCGCGCTCGACGTCGGTGACCCCGACGTGCGCCCGCCAACGGCCTACGGCCTCGATAATTTCGGCGGCCTCCTTCAGTACCCGCAGATCATCCTCAACACGCTGACCGTCTCGTTTGCGGCGACGGTGATGGCGCTGATCTTCGGCTTCGTGCTCGCCTGGATCCTCACGCGCACCAACGTGCCGGGCCGCCGCACGCTCGAGCCGCTGATGTCGGTGCCGTTCTATCTGACGCCGCTTCTCGGCGCGCTCGCCTGGAGCTTCCTTGGCTCGCCGGAGAGCGGCTTCATCAATCAATATTGGCGCGCGGTCGGCGGCCCAGGGTATCTCATCGACATCAACACGCCGTACGGCATCGCCTGGGTGATGGCGCTGTTCGAAGGCTCCGTCGCCTTCGTCATGATCTCGGCCGTGATGAAGTCGATGGACCCTTCGCTCGAGGAGGCCTCGCAGGTGATCGGCGCAAGCCGGCTGCGCACGATGTTGCGCGTGACCTTGCCGCTCGTCATCCCGGGCGTGCTCGGCGCCGCGATCTTCGTCTTCGCCGAGATGCTGGGCTCTTTCGCCGCTGCGCTCGTGCTCGGCTCACCCAACCGATATTACGTTGTCACCACCGCGATCTATCAGCTCACCCAGCAATACCCGCCGAAAATCCCGCTCGCCGCCGCGATGGGCGTGTCGCTGTTCGTGGTGATGTTCGTCATGCTCTTCATCTATCGCCGGATCGTCACTGCCGGCAGCTACGTCACCATTACTGGC
Source organism: Variibacter sp. (assembly GCA_050187875.1). Classification (GTDB taxonomy): domain Bacteria; phylum Pseudomonadota; class Alphaproteobacteria; order Rhizobiales; family Xanthobacteraceae; genus JAFKKS01. The sequence continues at coordinate 126,983 of JBFWXB010000002.1, read as the reverse complement.
AAGGCGTTTCGCCCGCGCGTCAATGATGTCGGGCGGCTGCGCTGGGTGCTCCTTGGCATCTGCATTTTCTATCTCGTCTGCGCCGTGGTGTTGCCGCTCGCGACGCTCGCCTACGCCTCGGTTCAGAAGCTCGCCGTCGCCTTTCCGACCGCCGACAGCTGGACGCTCAACAACTTCCGCCAGGCGATGTCGATGAACGCGGTGCGCTCCGCGCTTGGCAACAGCATGCTGCTCGGCTTTGGTACAGCGACGATCGGCGTCGTGCTGATGGGGCTTCTCTCCTGGATCATCTATCGGGCGAAGCTCCCCGGCGCGAATGTGATCGAATATATCGTGATGTTTCCGCAGGCCGTGCCGCGCCTCGTCTTCGCCTTCGGCATCATGTGGGCTTGGCTCGTCTCGCCGATCCCGATCTATGGCACGCTGTGGCTGCTGCTCATCGCCTATGTCACGGTGTTCCTGCCGCTCGGTATCCGCACCATCTCCGGCGTGATGTTGCAGGTCGACAAGAGCCTCGAAGAGTGCGCGCAGATGTGCGGCGCGCCGTGGGGTTACCGCATGCGCACGGTCACCGTGCCGCTGCTCTGGCCCGGCCTCATCGCGGCCTGGCTTCTTCTCTTCATCGCCAGCATCCGCGAACTTGGCGCTTCGATCCTCCTGATGGGGCCGCACTCGAAGGTGATCACGCCCTCGATCGTCGAATCCTGGAACGCGACGAGCTCCGAATTGACCGCCGCCATGGCATTGATTCAGACGGCGGTCGTCGCCGTTGCCGTCAGTATTCTGCTCGCCGTCACGCGTCGCGTCGGCGGCTTCACCAAGATGGATTGAGGATGCCGTCGCAGAACACCATGCCGTCCGGCCTCGCAACACGCGCTCATATCGAGGTCGAGGACCTGCAAATCCACTACGGCAATGTGCTCGCCGTGCGCGGCGTCGGCTTCAACGTGAATCCTGGCGAGCAGCTTACGCTGCTTGGCCCCTCGGGTTGCGGCAAGACGACGACCTTGCGCGCCATCGCCGGGCTCGAACAACCGAGCGGCGGTGAAATCCGCATCGGCGGCAAGCCGGTTTATTCCGCTGCGCGCCGCGTCAATGTACCGGCGGAGAATCGCGGCCTCTCGATGGTGTTCCAGTCCTACGCCATCTGGCCGCATATGACCGTCTTCGAGAACGTCGCCTATGGCCTGCGTGTGCGCCGCGAGGGCAGGGCGGAGATCGAGAGCAAGGTCGACCGCGCGCTCGACATGGTGCAGATGCGCCCCTATCGCGAGCGGCGTGCATCACAGCTCTCCGGCGGCCAGCAGCAGCGCGTCGCGCTCGCCCGTGCCTTCGTGTTTTCGCCCTCGGTGCTCCTGTTCGATGAGCCGCTGTCGAACCTCGATGCGAAGCTGCGCGGCGACATGCGCATCGAGCTGCGCGAGCTGCAGCACCGGCTCGGCATCACCTCGGTCTATGTGACACACGACCTCGAAGAGGCGCTGGCGATGTCGGACCGCATCGTCGTCATGCGCGACGGCGTCATCGAGCAGATCGGTTCGCCGAACGACATCTACAATCTGCCGCGCAATGCTTTCGTCGCCGACTTCGTCGGCTCGGCGAATCTCATCCGCGGCCGCCATCGCGCCGATCTCGACGCCGACGGGCTCGTCGCCGTCGAGACGCAAGGCGGCGCCGTCGTCTACGGGACGGCCTATGGCCGGCCGATCGGCAATGACGTGACGATGTCAGTACGCACCGTCCATTTCAAGTTCTCGCCGGAGCGCCCGTCAGGCGAGCGCAATGTCTGGCCGGTGCATGTCGAGCGCATGGTGTTCCAGGGCGACTTCACGCAGGTCTATGTGACTTGGGGCGGTCAGCAGCTCGTCATCCGTTGCGCGGCGCTCGAGCCGATCGCAGACGCGCATGAGGCCTTCATGTCGGTCGATCCTAAGCGCGTCGTGTTGCTGGAGGAGGACGCGTCCGCCGCCTGACGGCTAGGCCCGGCGCAACCGGATGGTGCCGCCGGAGACGTTTCCGAATACGCCGTCGTTGTCGAACAGCGTGGGCGCATCGTTTGCGAGCGCGCCTTCGATTGCGAGCATCCGCAATTTCGTCGTCACGCCGCCAGGCGCCGAGAAGCCGCCGGTCTTGGCGCCGGCGGCGAGGATGCGGTGGCAGGGAATGATGATCGGGATAGGGTTCTTGCCGAGCGCGTGGCCGACGGCGCGCGCCAGCAGCGGGTCGCCGAGCCGTTGCGCGATGTCGCCGTAGGTGAGCGTCTCGCCGCAAGGGATCGCGCGCGCGACGGCATAGACGCTGCGATTGAACGCGGGCACGCGTTTGAGATCGAGCGGGGTGTCGGAGAAGTCGACGGCGGTGCCGCGCATCAGCGCCACGACGCTATCGCGCGCTTTCGTGACGAAATCAGGCGGCTCGCCTTCCGGCGCGCCGCGTGCGCGGATACGAAGACGGGTGCGCGTCGCCTCTTCGCTCCCCTCCGGAAGTTGCGCGGCGTAGATGCCGCGCTCACTCCAGGCGAGGCCGCAAGGGCCGATCGCCGTGTCGAAGACGAGAAAGCCGAGTGGTCCGCTCATGCTGCGCAAGGGCGAGCCCGTCGCCCGAAAAGTGGCGCTCCGCGTCGACCGCGGAGCGCCAATGTTTAGTAGCCGCTTATCGAGATCGTCGCTGACGATCATGCACCCTTCAGGCGCTTGTTGCACTCGCTGTAATAGCCGCCGCCCTTCTGGATCCACTTCATGCCGCCGTTGCCGTTGGAGGCCTTGTTGGCATTGTACTGATCGAGACAGGTGTGCATGCGCGCCTTGCCGGCCGACTCCTTCGAATATTTCGGCGAGACGGCGGAGGGGAAGACGGCATTGCCGGCGGCCGCGGGTGCAGGCGCCGCGGGCTTAGCCGCTGCGGTGTTGCCGCCGGCCGGGGCGGCCGCAGGCGCCGCGGACGCATCGGCCCCGCACTCCGCCTTGCGGAAATCGTTCCACTTCATGCCATTGAGCGTGCCGGCCTGCTGCGCGGCCTTATACTTCGCGCTGCATTCCTTCATGGTCAGCGCCTGCGCGGAGGGCGCGGCCACGAAAGCCACCAATCCAGCCGCGACGCTCGCCAAAACGCTTGCCTGCAGACGATTCATGACGTCCTCCAAAGATCGGCGGCGGCGAGGGGGAAAAGCGCGCCGCCCGTTGCCCTAGACCGGACATATTTGGACGGCGGCGCGCGCTTGGCTAGTCCCCGTTGCGACAAATCCTGCTTTCAACACAAAGCTGTATGGGTGTTCATTTGAGTGCATGTGGCGGCTGAAGCGTCGTGTCGGGCGGCCCCAGCAGGTCTGCCGCTACCTCCGAGATGCTGCTTTGTGCGTGAGAGAGAACTATCGGCAAAGTCGACGGTATCGACGACAGTTGCCTTCTCCCTGCTCACCCAGACGTTCTTTATTCAGGCACGCTGCCCGTAGCTCTCTGCACGATGCGCGATCGCCGCGCTCCCGACGCGATTCCCAGCGCCGATGCTCGTCGATGCGAACGCCCCCCGGACCAACCTCGATGCCAACGCCTTGGGAGGACAAGTCCGTGGTCCGCGACGCAGAAAACCCGGAAGCCGACAAGATGGTCAGCGCCGACGATGCAACGATGATAGCGAATAGGCGCATCTCTTCCTCCATTAAAGGCGGTCCGGAGCGGGACCGTTTCGTCACTCGACGCAAACGGCCTCACCGGTTTCATGTTCCGCTTAGAAGACGGTCCTCAGACCGGGACGCAGATCCCAGTCTACGATTTGCCAAATTGAGGGGATGGAGGTTCGTTTGTCGAAAACGTACTACCGCCATAAGCCCTTGCGGCGGTGGCTCCCCGGGATCGACGAAGCTGAGAAATTCGAATTCGCGATTCCCCTACGCCAGAATGCGCCCTCGGTGACGAAGATGCGCAAACGTGATCGTGACCGCGCAGAAGCCCTACGCCTTGCTGGCGGGCCAAAGCCGACGCTGAGAGACCGAGCTGTGGCCCTCGCTCGCGAGCGTGGCGAGGTGCGAACGGCTGAACTGACAGCAATCGGCATTCCCCGCTGCTACCTGGCCCGGATGTGCGATGAGGGCTTGCTCATCAAAGTCGGATACGGAGTATATCGCGCCGCCAAACGTGATGCTGCTTGATGCGTATCCCGTCGCCGTCTTGTGCGGTGATATCGCGACGGTCAGAGCCAGCGGCGAACCTCGGCCTTGTAGCGGCGGTAGTCGTCGCCGAACTTCGCTTCGAGATAGCGCTCCTCGCGGGCGATCACCTGCGTCTGGATCGCGATCAGCACCAGCGGGAGCAAGGCGAAGGCGATCGGCCCGTCGAAGCCGATCGCAAGGCCGGCATAGATAAGCGCCATGCCGAGATACATGGGATTGCGGGTCCACCGATAGGGACCGGTCGTTGCTATGAGGGTCGTTGGCTGCGACGGTGGAACGTTGGTGCCCAGCCGCCGGAACAGCCCCGCCGCCGCAAGCATCATCGTCCCGCCGGCAACGAACAGCACCGCGCCCGTCGCGACCAGCAACCGCCAGTCAATGCCGAAAGAGCGCAGGGTGACGAACCGCTCCGCCGCCAGCCCCAACAGCAGCGCTCCCAGATAGACAAAGGGCGGAGGGAAGCGCACACCCGCGCTGTCCGGTTCGACGGCCATGTTCATCCTCCAATCAGTGTTATCTATACGCGGCAACCGGAGAAGCGAATCTGTGCTCTCAAACCAGCATCGACTGCTGGGCGAAAATACCCGCCATCGCGCCCTGCGATGATGCCGTGGTGACCGAGGGCATGAGGGGGTTGGCGAGGTCGCCGGCGGCGTAGATGCCGGGCATGCTGGTTTCGCGGCGCTCGTCGACCTTGAGAGCGATGCCCAGGGGCGTATCGACCGTGGCGAGGCCCAGTGATTCATGCAGGCTTGCGGACGGCTTGTTGCGCGGATGCGCGAACAGGATGTCGACCGCGACATTGCGGCCGGTGTCGAGATTGACGGTGGCGCTCTGGCCCCCGTGATGGGCGATCTCGGTGATCCGGCTATCGACGACAGGTATGTTGCGACGCGCCAGATCGGCCCGGATATCGGGCGGAATGTCGTGACCATCGGCGAAGAGCGTCAACGTGTCCGTCCAATCGTGGAACAGCCTGACAGACTGGTGCGACTGCGGGCCGGACCAGACGAGGCCCCAATGCTGGTCGGCGACTTCAAAGCCGTCGCAATAGGGGCAGGGCACGATGGACGTGCCCCAGCCTTGGGCAAAGCCCGGAACATCAGGCATCTGGTCGACGACGCCGTAGCTCAGGATCAGGCGGCGCGCCCCAAGGCTTTCGCCATCGCCGGTGAGGACGGAGAAATCGTCGATGGCGCCGGAGACATTGTCGGCCCGGGCATTGACCAGCCTGATCGTGGGATAGCGCGCCAGCTGCTGGCGCGCCTCGGCGAGGATGTCCAGCGGTAGCTTGTGATCGTGGCCGAGCAGGCCATGCGAGTGGCCGGCGAAGCGGTTGCGCGGCAAGCCGGTATCGAGAACGATGACCTTGCGCCGGGCACGGCCGAGCTGCAGCGCGGCGGCGAGACCGGCAAAGCTGCCGCCGATGATGATGACGTCATCCATGGTGATGGGCTCCGTGTGTGGATGAGGGGTTGGGGCTGGCTTGCGCATTTTAGAAACTGTATGGTATCGTAATTCAAGAATTAGGATACTGTCAAGGACTGAAATTGTCGTGACCGAAAACAGCCAGGGCCGGCGCGGCCGGCCCGCCAACCAGGCGCTTGGCCAAACGATAGTCGACGCAGCATACGAACTCTTTGTGGAATTGGGTTTTCAAGCGGCGACATTGGACAAGGTCGCCCAGCGAGCGAAGGTATCCAAGCTCAGCATCTATCGGCACTTCGAGAACAAGGAGGCGCTGTTCAGCGCGGCCATCGCGGCCCGCTGCCATCAGTTTGCACCACAGGCCCTTTTTGAGGGCGTCGACGGTTCGGCCGAAGAGCAGCTCATGGCGGCGGGATCATCCCTGCTTCGCACGCTGTTGAGCCCGGACGTCCGCAGTGTCGAAGCCATGATCATGGTCGACAAGACGAATCAAAAGTCGTTAAGCAAGCTCCACTACGAAGCCGGCCCCGCCCATGTCATCGCCCAAATCGAGGCCCTGTTGCGTCAGTTGCACGCGAAGGAGGTTCTGAAGGTGCCCGATCCTCTCCGGTCCGCCCGCTTGTTTGCCGCGCTTTTCAAAGGATCCGATCTCCTAATTATCGCACGCTTCGATGAGGCGAGAGCAGAGGACGACAACGAAATCGAATCCTATTGCCGGTCGGCCGTCGCCATGTTCATCGCCGCGCACGGTGGCAACGACCACGCGGGCGGATAGCCTAGACGAGGATGGGTTCGACTATATCGAGCGCCTCTACCACCCGAGGCGCCGACATTCGACACTGGGCTATCTGAGCCCCCGTGGAATACGAAGAGCAAGCTAACCTAGCCTAACCTCGTGTCTACCGAACCGGCAGCAGCTCAGTCCAAACCTCCACGTCTTGGGCAGTGTTCCAGCACCTGTGACCGGCGGCGTCACCGCTACCACCCCATTCGAGGCCTTAGTGCCGGCTTAGCAGACCGTCAGCTTTCGTGAAGCTGCAACGGTGGTCTGAACGGCGGAAATGGGCGCGAAGCTGCCGATCATCAGTATTTCCGCGCGGTAGCCGCCGATCCTGCGACTGCGGCTTGGCAGGAATAGGCGTGGGCAGGCGAGGCTGCTTTTCTACGCCTGATTTCATCGGTCCTCGATGTTCTGACACTCTGGAAGCAGGACTATCGAGATCGAAGGGTAGGGAGAAATTGCGCGCTGGCGCACGGTATCGCGCCATGGCTTAGAAGAGGCGGTGGCTCCCCGGGCCGGATTCGAACCAGCGACCAACCGGTTAACAGCCGGTTGCTCTACCACTGAGCTACCGGGGAACAGTGCGACGATAGCGGGCCGCGTATAACAAACTGACACTGCGCTGCAAAGCGGCATTTCCAAGAGCGTCGTGGCCGTCCACCGGGAGCGGGTCCAGGCCTAGCCGGCGACCTCAAGGAAACGAGCATCGGAGAATCGATGCGAGCCGGCACGGAGCGGGAAATCCGCCGCGCTTACCGCGGGCGTCCGGCGAAGACGTCGGTGCGCGCCGGAGAAGGCGCTGGCGCTCCCCTAGGAATCAAACCTTGGGTTCAGCCTCAAGAGAGCCGCGTTCTAGAAGGCGCGGAGCATCACCAGAACAGATAGGTCATGCCGATCGAAATGGGGACAGCGCTCGCAGCGATCGCGAGAGCGAAGGCTTCGAGGAACGGCAGAATAACAGTGCCCATGGCGAGTCTCGTGGTGACGGGTCGTTCTATACGCGGCGCGTTGCGCGTTGTGGTGGCGGATTGGCAACAACGTGAATCAACAATCAAGAAAATGGGGCATATGAGCGGGCATCTGTTGCGCGCATGCATCGCGAGCGAAGCGTGCGAGCAAATTTCATCCGGCGTCGAAAAAGTCGAGGCCGGCTTCGAGTGAAGCCGGCCTCGTTTGCATTACGCTTGGTTCAGGAGCGGGGTGCCGGGATCGTGTTTCCGACAACCTGCGGGCCCGGTCCTCCGCCGTCGCCGCCCTGCGGCTCGTTGCTGCTCTGCTGCTGGTCGTCGTCCAGCACCTTCACACATTTCAGCTCGGGCTGGCCGGTCTGCTCGTTGATGACCTTACGGTAGGTCATGTAGCCGCCATCCTCAGTCCAGCCGCCGCAGGAGTAGCAGACTGGAGCGGACTTGGCCGCGTAGCTGACCGGCGCCGTATAGGTCGGGGCCGAGTAGGCCGGAGCCGTGTAAGTCGGCGCCGAGTAGCTGTAGGTGCGGTAGCCCCAGTAGCGTGGGTACCAGCGGTGATAACGGTTCCAGCCCCAGTGCCGGTGGCCCCAATGGCCCCAACGGTGGCCCCAGTGCCGTCCACCCCAGTGCCGTCCGCCCCAATGGCGCCCGCCACCCCAGTGGCGCCCGCCGCCCCAGTGACGGCCACCGCCCCACTGACGCCCACCGCCAAAGTGGCGCATGCCGCCCATGCGCATGCCGCCCATCCGCATTCCACCCATCCGCATGCCGCCGCCGTGGAAACCGCCACCGCGCATGCCGCCGCCATGGCCGCCGCCGAAGCCGCGAGCCGAGGCATTGTCCGTCGCCACCAAGGTGGCGGAGCCAAGTACGAAGATCGTCGCCAGAGCGAGAGCTGCTTTCTTGAACGTGAACATGGTCTTTCCCCTTGTGAGACGTTGGTGTGAATGACTTCCACACCGTCTGTCGCGGCGACGGGGAACCCGGTTCAAAGAAAAAACACGATTGTCGCGCGGTCGGGAATTTGGGCGGCTGTCGCTAGGGGCGCGAAGGGGCCTAATCGCTGACGATATCGGCCGAAAAGCGCAGCTCCCGCAGCGGCCGCACCGCCGCCGTCGTTGCGGCATAGGTTGGGTGCGCCTTGAAGGCGGCAAGCGCCGCCGCATCGGGAAACTCCCCGTAGACAACGACATCGATGGTGTCGCAGAGCCGGTCGACCTTGATGTTCTCGGTCACCTCGAAGCGGGTCGCGAACGGGATTGTCCCGAGGGCTTTGAGCCCTTCACGCACGCGGACGATGTCGGCTTTGGTCTTGGCGCTGAAAAAGACGATATGGCGGATCATGTTCGGCCTCCGCGGGCGAGGGCTAACCTCTTGCCGGACGTCCGTTCAGAGGCGGGGATGGAGGCCACGCCCGGAATTGAACCGGGGTACACGGTTTTGCAGACCGTTGCGTCACCACTCCGCCACGTGGCCGCCGGGCACAGGGCGCGGGCACGAAGGCCGGCGCATCTGCTGGGTGAGGACTGACGCTATATAGGAGCGCTCTGCGGCCAGCAACGGGCGGTTCGCCCCTGAAATCCAGGATCGCTGTTGCCATTTTGCCGCGGATGGCATGAACAGCCTCGATCGCCCCCCATGTTAAAGCCCCGTTAACAGGCGGCCGCCAATTGTCGTGGGATGGTCAGCCGCACGCGCCTCAAGACGTTCCTGACGACGCTCGCCCTCTACGTGGTGGTGGGCGGCCTCATCGCCTATTTCGGCGTCAACGCCTTCTCGGGCGATCATGGCCTGCGCGCCAAGGAGCAGTTGGCGGCGCAAATGAGCGCACTCACCGCCGAGCGCGACAAGCTGCGCGCGCAGCGCGTTCATTGGGAGCGCCACGTCGCCCTGCTGCGCTCCGAAAGCCTCGACCCCGATACGCTCGATGAGCGCGCCCGCGCGATGCTCGACTACGTGCATCCGCGCGATCTCGTGATGCTCGGGCGCGGTAATATCGCCACCGGCCCGGGCGCGGTCGCCTCGGCGCGCTGAGCGCTGTCACGCGACATTTTTCGCCGCATCTCCAGTGATTTGTGCATTTCGCCGCGGTTGCGCCACTGCGCTTCCGCCCAACGGGGATTTGCGTTATTGGGTTGACGTTGAGTGTTCTCCAACCTGAGGCTCCCCATGGCAGCCGCCAAAGCGAAGGACGCCCCTGTAGCTTCCTCGCGCTCCTCCGCTTCCAAAGAGACGAAGAACGACCGAGGCCCGGCCGAATTCACCAAGGCCGAAGAGCTTGATGCTTACCGCCGCATGCTCCTGATCCGCCGCTTCGAGGAGAAGGCGGGCCAGATGTACGGCATGGGGCTGATCGGTGGCTTCTGCCACCTCTATATCGGCCAGGAAGCGGTCGTCATCGGCATGCAGCTCGCGATCAAGGAGGGTGATCAGGTCATCACCGGCTATCGTGACCACGGCCACATGCTCGCTTGCGGGATGGAGCCGCGCGGCGTGATGGCGGAGCTCACGGGACGGCGCGGCGGCTATTCCAAGGGGAAGGGCGGCTCGATGCACATGTTCTCCGTCGAGAAGGGATTCTACGGCGGGCACGGCATCGTCGGCGCGCAGGTGTCGCTCGGCACTGGGCTCGCCTTCGCGGACCGCTATCGCGCTAATGACGCGGTGAGCCTGACGTATTTCGGCGACGGGGCGGCCAACCAGGGTCAGGTCTACGAGAGCTTCAACATGGCGGAGCTCTGGAAACTCCCTGTCGTCTACATCATCGAGAACAATCGCTATGCGATGGGCACGTCCGTGACACGCTCCTCGGCGCAAACGGATTTCTCCAAGCGTGGCCTTTCCTTCAACATTCCCGGCGAGCAGGTCGACGGCATGGATGTGCGCGCGGTGAAGGCCGCGGGCGAACGTGCCGTGAAGTGGTGCCGGGAAGGCAATGGGCCGTTCATCCTCGAGATGCAGACCTATCGCTATCGCGGCCATTCGATGTCGGACCCGGCGAAGTACCGATCCCGCGACGAGGTCCAGAAGGTGCGCACCGAGCAGGACCCGATCGAGCAGGTGCGCCACCGGCTGCTTGAAAAGAAATGGGCGAGCGAGGACGATCTCAAGAAGATCGACGCCGAGGTGCGTGACGTCGTCAACGAGGCGGCCGAGTTTGCAACCAACGATCCTGAGCCCGATCCGTCGGAGCTGTGGACTGACGTCTTGCGATGATGGGGATTGAGGTGTCTGCGAAGGGTGCGGCCTGATGGGCGCATTTGCGATCGCGGTGCTTGTGCTGACGCTGATCGGCGCGCTTACGAGTTGGGTCGTCGGCGCAATCTATTACGCGCGCACGCTGCGCAGTCTGGAGACGGCGCTCGGCGAGCCCTGGGCGATCCTTTCCATCATCGTCTGGCCCTTCACGACAAGCCGCATCGCTGCCGGCTCCGCCGACACGGCGCGCGTCGTCAACAAGGCGATGGTCGCGCTCATCGTCTTTCTGACATTGAGCGTGACGACCATTTCGCTATCGACCAATTTCAACAGAATTTCCAAGTAGGGTGGTGGAGCGCCAAATGCCGATCCAAGTCCTCATGCCCGCGCTCTCCCCGACCATGGAGAAGGGCAACCTCGCGAAATGGATCAAGAAAGAGGGTGACAAGGTTGCGCCCGGCGACGTGATCGCCGAGATCGAAACCGACAAGGCGACGATGGAGGTCGAAGCGGTCGACGAGGGCACGCTCGGCAAGATCCTCGTGCCGGAAGGCACCGCCGACGTTGCGGTGAACACACCGATCGCAACGATCCTCGCCGAAGGCGAGGATGCGAGCCCGGCCGCCAATGGCGGCGGGAAGCCGCAGACAGCCGCCAAAGCCGAAAAACCCGCGCAAGAGCGGAAGGGCGCCGAATCCGCGCCGCCTACGGAGAAAGAAAAGCCGGCGCAGCAGGCGCGTCCGCCAGCCGAACCGAAATCCGCCGCCGCGAAACCTCCGGAGCCTGACACTGTTCCCGATCCGGACGTGCCGGAAGGCACCGAAATGGTGAACATGACGGTGCGCGAGGCGCTGCGCGACGCCATGGCCGAGGAGATGCGCCGCGACGACACTGTCTTCGTGACGGGCGAGGAGGTCGCGGAATATCAGGGCGCCTACAAGGTCACGCAGGGCCTGCTGCAGGAATTCGGCGCCAAGCGCGTCGTCGACACGCCGATCACAGAGCACGGCTTCGCCGGCCTCGGCGTCGGTGCGGCGATGGCGGGCTTGCGCCCGATCGTCGAGTTCATGACCTTCAACTTCGCCATGCAGGCGATGGATCAGATCATCAACTCCGCGGCGAAGACGCTCTACATGTCCGGCGGGCAGATGCGTTGCCCGATCGTGTTCCGCGGACCGAACGGCGCGGCCGCGCGCGTTGCCGCGCAGCACAGCCAGGATTACTCGTCCTGGTATTCGCACGTCCCCGGCCTCAAGGTGATCGCGCCTTACACGGCGGCGGATGCGAAGGGATTGCTGAAGGCTGCGATCCGCGATCCCAATCCGATCATCTTCCTCGAGAACGAGATCCTCTACGGCCATACATTCCCGGTGCCGAAGCTCGACGACTATGTGCTGCCGATCGGTAAGGCGAGGATCGCGCGCGCCGGCAAGGACGTGACCATCGTCTCCTGGTCGATGGGCATGTCCTATGCGCTCAAAGCCGCCGAAGAGCTTGCCGGCGAGGGGATCGATGCTGAGGTGATCGATCTGCGCACGCTGCGTCCGATGGACACCGACACGATCCTGACCTCGGTGAAGAAGACCGGGCGCGCCGTCACCGTCGAGGAAGGCTGGCAGCAGTCCGGTGTCGGCGCCGAAATCGCCGCGCGCATCATGGAAGGCGCGTTCGACTATCTCGACGCCCCGGTCGCGCGCGTATCGGGCAAGGACGTGCCGATGCCTTACGCGGCCAATCTCGAGAAGCTCGCTTTGCCGTCTGTTGCCGACGTCGTCGAGGCGGCCAAGGCCGTCTCGTATCGGTGAGCGGCGCCATGCCGGGCTATGACGCACTGAACGCGCCGCCGACGGCGTTGGAAAAAGGCGGCACGGAAATTCTGCGCGCCGCGATCGTCGAAGGCGGGTTGCATGTCTCGCTGCGGCGCGCGTTCGAAGACCCGCAGGCCTGGGGCATGGTGATTGCCGATGTCACCCGCCACGTCGCGCGCATCTATGCGACCGAAAGCCAGATTCCCGAAGAACTCACCATCGAACGGATCCGCAACCTCTTCGACGCCGAGATGGATGCGCCGACCGATCCCGGAACGACGAGCGCGGTGAACTAAGCGCGGAGCCAGATTATGCCGATCAACATCCTGATGCCCGCGCTCTCGCCCACGATGGAGAAGGGCAACCTCGCCAAGTGGCTGAAGAAAGAAGGCGACAAGGTCGCGCCCGGCGACGTCATCGCCGAGATCGAGACCGACAAGGCGACAATGGAGGTCGAAGCGGTCGACGAGGGCACGCTCGCCAAGATCGTCGTGCCGGAGGGTACGGCGGATGTGCCCGTGAACGATCTCATCGCGGTCCTTGCGGCGGAAGGCGAGGACACCAAGGCCGCGGCGTCGGCCGCAGGGCAGGGTGTCGCGAAGCCGCCCGAGAAGAAGGATGCTGAGCCGAAGAAGGCGGACGCCGCGCCCGCGGCAAAGCCGGAGCCGGCAAAAGCGGAAGCGGCACAGAAGTTACCGCCTGCAGCAGCCGCGCCGTCAGCGCCGAAGCCCGCGCCGGCCCAGCCGCAAGCGCAAAAAGCCAACGGTCATGACCGCGTCTTCTCCTCGCCGCTCGCGCGGCGCCTCGCGAAGGAAGCGGGCGTTGATCTTTCGCGCGTGCAGGGCTCAGGGCCGCATGGCCGTGTGATCGCGCGCGACGTCGAGCAGGCGAGATCCGGAAAGGGCCTCAAGCCGGCAGCGGCCGCCGCGGCACCGGCAGGTGCGCCTGCGCCGGCGGCGCGCGGACCATCCGACGAGCAGGTGCGCGCGCTGTTCGAGGAAGGGTCCTACGAGGTCGTTCCGCACGACAATATGCGCAAGGTGATCGCGCAGCGTCTCACCGCCTCGACGCAGACGATCCCGCATTTCTACCTGACGGTCGACTGCAACATCGACAAGCTTCTCGCCGCGCGCGAGGAGATCAACGCGGCCGCGCCGAAGGACAAAGACGGCAGGCCTGCCTACAAGCTTTCGGTCAACGATTTCGTCGTCAAGGCGCTTGCGCTCGCGCTGATGCGCGTGCCAAACGCGAATGTGAGCTGGACCGAAGGCGGCATGCTCAAGCACAAGCACGCCGATGTCGGCGTCGCCGTCGCGATGCCGGGCGGCCTCATCACGCCGATCGTGCGCAAGGCGGAGGGAAAGCCCGTTTCGGTCATCTCGGCAGAAATGAAGGACTTCGCGGTGCGCGCTCGCGCCCGCAAGCTCAAGCCCGAGGAATATCAGGGCGGAACGACCGCGGTGTCGAACCTCGGCATGTACGGCATCAAGGATTTCACGGCGGTGATCAATCCGCCGCATGCGACCATCCTCGCGGTCGGCGCCGGCGAGGAGCGCGCCATCGTGAAAAAGGGCGAGGTCAAAGTGGCGACGATGATGTCGGTTACGCTCTCGTGCGATCATCGCGCCGTCGATGGCGCGCTCGGCGCGGAGCTTATCGGCGCGTTTAAGCTGCTGATCGAAAATCCGGTGATGATGGTCGTGTGACCTCTTTACGTCATGCTCGGCCTTGTGCCGGGCATCTCGCTTAGATTGGCAATGACAGTGTAACTTTCATCGAGATGGCCGGAACAAGCCCGGCCATGACGCAAAGTGATGACGAGCATTTCCATGCCTGACACATCCTTCGACATCATCATCATCGGCTCTGGACCGGGCGGTTACGTCACCGCGATTCGCGCGGCGCAGCTTGGCTTCAAGACCGCGATCGTCGAGCGCTCGCATCTCGGCGGCATCTGCCTCAACTGGGGCTGCATCCCGACCAAAGCGCTGCTGCGCTCGGCCGAGATTTACCACTACATGCAGCATGCGAAGGACTACGGCCTCTCGGCTGAGAGCATCGGCTTTGACCCGGCGGCGGTGGTGAAACGCTCGCGCGGCGTCTCGAGCCGGCTTTCCACCGGCGTCGGCTTCCTGATGAAGAAGAACAAGGTCACCGTGATCTGGGGCGAGGCGACGATCGACGCACCCGGCAAGGTGACCGTGAAGGAGCACAAAGGCGATCGCGCCGTCGAGGCGCCGAAGGGGGCCCTCGGCGCGGGGACGTATCAGGCCAAGCACATCATCATTGCGACCGGGGCGCGGCCGCGTGTGCTGCCGGGCCTCGAACCGGACGGCAAGCTCATCTGGACCTATTTCGAGGCGATGGTGCCGCCGAAGATGCCGAAGTCGCTGCTGGTGGTCGGCTCCGGCGCCATCGGCATCGAGTTCGCCTCCTTCTTCAAGACGATGGGCGCGGATGTCACGGTCGTCGAAGTGCTGCCGCAAATCCTTCCCGTCGAGGATGCGGAGATCGCCGGCATTGCGCGCAAGCAGCTCGAGAAGCAGGGCATCAAGATTTTGACCGGCGCCAAGGTCGCGAAACTCGAGAAGAAGAGCGACAGCGTCGTCGCCACGATCGACGACGGCAAGGGCAAGACGCAGACGCTTGAAGTTGACCGCGTCATCTCCGCCGTCGGTGTCGTCGGCAATATCGAGAACCTCGGCCTCGAAAAGCTCGGCGTGAAGGCCGATCGCGGCACCATCGTGATCGACGGCTATTGCAAGACCAACGTGCCCGGCATTTACGCCATCGGCGATGTCGCCGGCCCGCCGATGCTCGCGCACAAGGCCGAGCATGAGGGCGTCATCTGCGTCGAGGCGATCAAGGGCCTCAAGCCGCACCCGATGGACAAGAACCTCGTTCCCGGCTGTACCTATTGCCAGCCGCAGGTCGCCTCTGTCGGATTGACGGAAGCGAAGGCGAAGGAAGGCGGGCGCGAAATCCGCGTCGGCCGCTTCCCCTTCGTCGGCAACGGCAAGGCGATCGCGCTCGGCGAGGACCAGGGCCTCATGAAAGTCATCTTCGACAAGAAGACCGGGCAGCTTCTCGGCGCACATATGGTCGGCGCGGAAGTGACCGAGCTCATCCAGGGCTACGTCGTCGCGATGAATCTCGAGACGACGGAGGAGGAGCTGATGCACACGATCTTCCCGCATCCGACCCTCTCCGAGATGATGAAGGAAGCCGTGCTCGATGCGTATGGCCGCGTGCTGAACATGTGAACGTTGGTATTTGCGGTCGTCATGCCCGGACTTGATCCGGGCATCCATCTTCTTCGCAAAAGGGATGGATTGCCGGGTCAAGCCCGGCAATGACGCCGAATAAAAGTGGCAGACACAACCGCGGGGGCGGCAATGGATCCACAAGACGCACCGGATTTGATGGAGCAGGAGCGCGAGGACGACGCCTTCAAAAAGAAGGCGGCGATCCTCATCGCCGTGTTGGCGATGCTGCTCGCGATTACCGGGCTCGGCGGCAGCAATTCCATGAAGGACGCGCTACTGAGCAATATCGAGGCTTCGAACGCCTTCAACTTCTTCCAGGCCAAGAATATGCGGCAGACGAGCTACGAGCTCGCCGCCGATCAGATCGAGACCGTCTGGCTCAACGACCCGGCGCTCTCCGACGCGACCCGAGCGGCGCTGAAAGAGAAGCTCGACACTTACAAGAAGACGGTCATCCGCTACGAGTCCGAACCCTCGACCGGTGACGGCAAGAAGGAGCTTCTCGTCAAGGCGCGGGACCAGGAGACGAAGCGCGACCGCGCGCTGCGACAAGATCCGTATTTCGACTACGCGCAGGCACTGCTGCAGATCGCGATCGTCCTAATCTCAGTGTCGATCGTGGCCGACCAGCGCTGGCTGACCGGCATTGGCGCCGCCATGGGGGCCGTCGGCGCGCTGCTGATGCTCAACGGTTTCTTGCTGCTCGTCGCCGTCCCGGGGCTGGGCTGAGAAGCCATGCCTTGCATGCGCGCCGCGGGGCTCGTACCTAAGACGCGAAAGCTGCGGAACCGATGACCGTCATTCTCGACACGCTGACCCCACGCCACCCGGAGAAGGCGCGCCGCCCGGATACGCCCGTGCTGCGCAAGCCGGATTGGATTCGCGTCAAAGCGCCGACCTCGCGCGGCTTCTCCGAGACGCACAAGATCATACGCACGAATGGGCTCGTCACGGTGTGCGAGGAGGCGGGCTGCCCCAATATCGGCGAGTGCTGGGAGAAGAAGCACGCGACCTTCATGATCATGGGCGACACCTGCACGCGCGCCTGTGCCTTCTGCAATGTGAAGACCGGGATGCCCGGTGCGCTCGATCCCGCCGAGCCGGAGAAGGTCGCCGACGCGACGGCAAAGCTCGGCCTCGCGCACGTCGTCGTCACCTCGGTCGACCGCGACGACCTCGATGACGGCGGCGCTGCGCATTTCGCCGCGACGATCCGCGCCATCCGCGCGCGCTGCCCGTCAACGACGATCGAGGTGCTGACGCCTGACTTTCTGCGCAAGCCCGGAGCGCTCGAGCAGGTGATCGAGGCGCGGCCAGACGTCTTCAATCACAATCTCGAAACGGTGCCGTCGCGCTATCCGACCGTGCGCCCCGGCGCGCGCTATTTCCATTCGGTGCGGCTCCTGCAGCGTGCGAAGGAGCTCGACACGCAGATGTTCACCAAGTCCGGCATCATGGTCGGGCTCGGCGAGGAGCGCAACGAAGTGCTCCAGCTCATGGACGACCTGCGCTCGGCCGATGTCGACTTCCTCACCGTCGGGCAATATCTGCAGCCCACGCGTAAGCACCATGCCGTCATCCGCTTCGTCACGCCGGACGAGTTCAAGGGCTACGAGACGATCGCTTACGCCAAGGGCTTCCTGATGGTCTCCGCCTCGCCGCTGACGCGCTCCTCGCATCATGCGGGTGAGGATTTCGCAAAGCTGCGCGCCGCGCGCGCGGTCATGCAGACACCGCCGGTCTAAGATGCCGCCGGCGCGCTCATAATTCTCCGGGATGCCGCAGTTTCGCACGACGCGCCACGTCCGCCATTCGGCGGAGGATATGTTCGCGCTGGTCGCGGACGTCGAGCGCTATCCGCAATTTGTGCCGCTGTGCCAGTCGCTGGTGGTGCGGCGGCGAACGACTGATGATGCCGGCCGCGACGTCATCACCGCCACGATGACCATCGCCTACAAGCTCATCCACGAGACGTTCACCAGCCGCGTCACCCTCGACCGCGCGCATCTCGCGATCCTCGTCGCCTATGTCGATGGGCCTTTCAGCCGGATGAACAACACCTGGAGCTTCAGGCCGACCGGCGAGCATAGCTGCGAGGTGGCATTCGCGATCGACTACGAATTCCGCAGCCGCACGCTTGGCATGATCATGGGCGCGGTGTTCGATAGGGTGTTCCGCACCTTTGCCGAGGCGTTCGAGAAGCGCGCGGACAAGGTGTACGGGAGGGCGCCCGGAGTCTGACAACGTAAGACCCGTCATCCTGAGGTGCTCGCCGAAGGCGAGCCTCGAAGGATCGGCCCGGGGATTCTGGGGCCGCCGCCCTTCGAGGCTCGACGCTTCGCGTCTCGCACCTCAGGATGACGGATCGAGAGCACAGCGCCGCAGCAGCGCCAGCGCTTCGACCACCGAACGACGCCGCACCTCGGCGCGGCCGATGTCGCCGTAACGCCGTTCGACATGCAGCAGCTTGCCAGCGCGCGTCGCCGCCGCGAAATGCACGAGGCCGACGGGCTTGTCCGGGCTTCCGCCACCGGGTCCGGCGACGCCCGTGATCGCGACGGTCGCATGCGCGTCCGATCGCCCGAGCGCGCCGCGCGCCATCGCCTCCGCGGTTTCACGGCTCACCGCGCCGACTGTCGCAAGAATTTCCGCCGCCACGCCGAGCATCTGTTGCTTCGCCGCGTTCGAATAGGTGACGAAGCCGCGATCAACCACGTCGGACGATCCGGCGATTTCCGTCAGCGCGCCGGCGACGAGACCGCCCGTGCACGACTCGGCTGTCGCTGCCATCCATTTGCGCGCGCGGAAGGCATCGAGAACGGCGATCGCCGCCTGCCGGATTTCCTCATCCATCACACGCCGCTCTCGGGAAGGTGGACGGTCGCGGTCGCGATGGCGGCGAGCCCTTCGCGCCGTCCGACGAAGCCCATTTGCTCCATGGTCGTCGCTTTCACCGCCACGCGCGAGACATCGATGCCGGCGATCTGCGCGATACGAGCGCGCATGGCGTCGCGATGCGGGCCGATGCGCGGCGCTTCGCAAAGGAGCGTCACGTCGAGCAGTGCAATGCGTCCGCCCCGCGCGCGCACGCGTTCGACCGCGAAGGCGAGGAACTGATCGGACGCCGCGCCGCGCCAGCGTTCGTCGCTTGGCGGGAAATGCGCGCCGATATCGCCATCGGCGATGGAGCCGAGCACGGCGTCGGTGAGCGCATGCAGGCCGACATCGGCGTCGGAATGACCGAGTACGCCGCGATCGTGCGGCACGCGCACGCCGCAGATCGTTGCAAAATCGCCGGGGCCAAACTCATGCACGTCGAAGCCGGAGCCGGTGCGGATGTCGGTGAGCGCCGTCGTCTGTTCGCGGGTCACGCGGGCGAAATCCTCGGGGTTGGTAAGCTTCAGATTGGCGGGGTCGCCGTCGAAGACGCTGACGGTAAGGCCGGCCCATTCGGCAACCGCGGCGTCGTCGGTGAAATCGTTCCGGCCGGCAGCGGCCGCGCGCCGATGCGCGTCGAGAATGGCCTCGAAGCGGAACGCCTGCGGCGTCTGGATGGTGCGCAACGCCGCGCGCTCGAGCGTCGCGGTGATGCGGTTGGCAGCATCGATCGTCTTGACCGTGTCGGCGACGGGCAGGGCGGGAACGGCGGCGCCGGAGGCGCGCGCCGCCGCGATCGCGCGATCGAGCAAGGCGTCCGAGGCGAAGGCCCGGGCGGCGTCGTGAATGAGAACGATCTCGGGCTCGTGGGGCGCCAGCGCCTCGAGGCCGGCGCGCACCGACGCTTGCCGCGTCGCGCCACCGGGGGCCGGCGCGAGGAGGGTCAAGCCGCCGGCGGCCTGTTCGTAGAGCGCCGTGTCTTGGGGATGGATCACGGGCTGCACGAGGTCCATGCCGGGATGCCGGGAAAAGCGCATGAGGCTGTGCCGGACCACCGGCACGCCGTCCAAGTTCCGATATTGCTTCGCCACCGGCCCGCCGGCGCGCAAACCGCGCCCGGCCGCAACGATGACGGCAGCCGCCAATCCCATTTTCACTCTCCCGACATTCGAAGCGCAGGCTTTAGCGGGTTACGCGGCCGGGGCAAGGGGAGCGGCCTCCCATGGGGATGTTGCATTGCAGCACTTGCGCGTCGCGATAAAACGGTTAAACTCTGTGCACGTTTATAATCGCCTAAAAAATATGCAAACAACTCTGCGGCCTGCACCGGCCGCCACGATCAAAGACCGTTTCCTCATCGGCGGCGTGGCCGCGAGAAACCGCGTCCTGCTGGCGCCGATGTCGGGGATCACCGATGCGCCGTTCCGGCGTCTTGCCGCGCGGCTTGGCGCGGGTCTGGTCATTTCCGAGATGACAGCAAGCCAGGAGCTTGCCGAGGGCGACGCCGAAGCGCGCCTGCGCGCGATGGGACAAGCCGAAGGACTGCACGTCGTTCAACTAGCCGGCTGCGAGGCGCGCTGGATGGGCGAGGGCGCGCGCATCGCCCAGGCGAATGGCGCTCAGGTCATCGACATCAATATGGGATGCCCGGCAAGGCGCGTGATCAACGGCTACGCCGGCTCGGCGCTGATGCGCGATCTCGACCACGCCATGAGCTTGATCGAGGCGACGGTCGCCGCCGTGCGCGTGCCGGTGACGCTAAAGATGCGGCTCGGCTGGGATCGCCAATCGATCAACGCGCCGGAATTGGCGAAGCGCGCCGAGGCCGCCGGCGTCGTAATGATCACGGTGCATGGGCGCACGCGCTGCCAGTTCTACGAAGGCCGCGCGGATTGGGCCGCGGTGCGTGCCGTGAAGGCGGTGGTCAGTGTCCCTGTGGTCGTCAATGGCGACATTTCCACCGCGGCCGACGCTGACGAAGCGCTGGCGCAGTCGGGTACCGATGCGGTGATGATTGGTCGCGCCGCGCTCGGTCAGCCATGGCTCCCAGGTCAGGTCGCGCAGTACCTCGCGACGCGGCGACATGCGCCGCCTCCCGAACTCGACATCCAGCGCACGCATCTCCTCTCGCTCTACGACGAGATTCTCTCTCATTACGGCGTCGGCATCGGACTGCGCCATGCGCGCAAGCACTTGCGCGCCGCGCTCGACATCGCCGCGACGACGGCGGGAGCCTCGACGGATGTCATTGCCACGCACCGTCACGCCGCGCTGACGGCGACCGATGTGAAGAGCGTCGCGCGCCATCTCAACGATGCTTATGACGCGCTTGCCTGGCGGAGGGCGGCATGAGCGTGACCGGCGTGTCGAAATTCGCAGACGTTCCGGCGTCCGCCGAAGGTATCGTCAATGCCCTGCCGCACCCGATCGTCATCATCGACGATGCCGACACCATCGTCGAAGCCAACGTTGCTGCCGAGGCGTTCTTCGAGGCTTCCGCCGCGGTGCTGCGGCGGCATGCGCTGCGCGCGCTCGTGCCGTTCGGCAGTCCGCTGCTCGCGCTGATCGAGCAGGTGCGCCAGCGCGGCGCGCCCGTGAATGAATATCGCGTCGACCTCGGTACGCCGCGCAATCCCGGCGAGCGCATCGTCGACCTGCATGTCGCGCCGCTCTCCGACACGTCCCAGCACATTGTCGTGATGCTTCAGGAGCGCACGCGCGCCGACAAGATGGACCGCCAGCTCACCCATCGCGGCGCCGCGCGCTCGGTGATCGCGCTCGCCGCGATGCTCGCGCATGAGATCAAGAATCCGCTCTCCGGTATCCGCGGCGCGGCGCAATTGCTCGAGCAATCCGTCGGCGACGACGATCGCACCCTGACGCAGCTCATCTGCGACGAGGCCGACCGCATCGTGAAGCTCGTCGATCGCATGGAGGTGTTCGGCGACGAACGCCCGATCGAGCGCGAGCCGATCAACATCCATGTCGTCCTCGACCATGTGCGCCGCCTCGCCCAGAGCGGGTTCGGGCGGCATATCAATTTCGTCGCCGAATACGATCCGTCGCTGCCTCCCGTCTACGGCAATCGTGATCAGCTCGTTCAGGTGTTTCTCAACCTCATCAAGAACGCCGCGGAATCGATCGGCGACGCCGACGACGGCGAAATCCATATGACCACGGCGTTCCGGCCCGGCGTGCGGCTGTCGTTGCCCGGCAGCAAGACGCGCGTGTCACTGCCGCTCGAGTTCTGCATCAAGGACAACGGCCCCGGCGTGCCGGAAGACCTTGCCGCGCATCTTTTCGATCCTTTCGTGACGACGAAGCCGAAAGGCAGCGGCCTTGGCCTCGCGCTTGTCGCCAAGATCGTCGGCGACCACGGCGGCATCATCGAATGCGAGTCGCAACCGCGCCGGACCACCTTTCGCGTTCTCATGCCCATGTTCACGGGCGACGTCGAACCTGCCGGAACTTGAAGGGAAGCGTTATGCAGCCTGCAAATATTCTGGTGGCCGATGACGATGCGGCAATCCGCACTGTTCTCAACCAGGCGCTCTCGCGCGCCGGCTATGAGGTGCGCTCGACCGGCAATGCCGCGACGCTGTGGCGCTGGGTGAGCCAGGGGGAGGGCGATCTCGTCATCACCGACGTCGTGATGCCCGACGAGAACGCGTTCGAGCTTCTCCCGCGCGTGAAGAAGGCGCGGCCGGAGCTTCCGATCATCGTCATGAGCGCGCAGAACACCTTCATGACCGCGATCCGCGCTTCCGAGCGCGGCGCTTACGAATATCTGCCGAAGCCGTTCGACCTCAAGGAACTGATCACGATTGTCGGCCGCGCGCTCGCGGAGCCGCGTGAGCGCGTGGCGGCGCCGAAGCCCGACGAGATCGAATCCATCCCTCTCGTCGGACGCTCACCGGCGATGCAGGAAATCTACCGCGTGCTCGCCCGGCTGATGCAGACCGATCTCACGGTCATGATCGCCGGCGAATCCGGGACCGGCAAGGAGCTCGTCGCGCGCGCATTGCACGACTACGGCAAGCGCCGCAGCGGCCCGTTCGTTGCGGTCAACATGGCGGCGATTCCGCGCGACCTCATCGAGTCCGAACTGTTCGGGCATGAGAAAGGCGCCTTCACCGGCGCTAATGCGCGCAGCGCCGGCCGCTTCGAGCAGGCGGATGGCGGCACGCTCTTCCTTGACGAGATCGGCGACATGCCGATGGAGGCGCAGACGCGACTGCTGCGCGTTCTGCAGCAAGGGGAATACACGACCGTCGGCGGCCGCACGCCGATCAAGACGGATGTGCGGATCGTCGCGGCGACCAACAAGGACCTGCGCCTTCTCATCCAGCAGGGGCTGTTCCGCGAAGACCTGTTCTTCCGTCTCAATGTCGTGCCGTTGCGCCTGCCGCCGTTACGCGAGCGCAGCGATGACGTGCCGGACCTGATGCGGCATTTCCTCACGCTCGCCGAGCGCGAAGGCTTGCCGCAGAAGCAGATCGATCAGGCCGCGCTCGAGCGCCTGAAGCGTTACCGCTGGCCGGGCAATGTCCGCGAGCTTGAAAACCTCGCGCGCCGTCTCTCCGCGCTCTATCCGCAAGAGGTGATCGGCGTCGCCGTGATCGACGCGGAACTCAATCAGCCGGCCCTCGAATCGAGTGACGAGACACGCCCGGACGAAACGCTCAGCACTTCGGTCGAACGTCATCTCGCGCGCTATTTCGCGGGCTTCAAGGACGGTGTCCCGCCGCCCGGCCTCTACCACCGCATCTTGCGGCAGATGGAATTTCCGCTCTTGACGGCGGCCCTTGCCGCCACCCGCGGCAATCAGATCCGCGCTGCAGACCTCCTCGGCCTCAACCGGAACACATTGCGAAAGAAAATCCGCGACCTTGATATTCAGGTGTATCGAGGCAGCAACTAAGCTTTCGCCGAGATTGCGCCCCGGAAATGGCGTAATCCAGCAACATTAGTTGTAGAAATGCATCAGATCGGCGCGGAGGGAGGCTCCGGCGTCGGGTGTGTGCATACCGACGCGCGCTTTGCGCGAGCTCGGATTTTCGGCGGGGCAATGGCAACAGTCGACGAAGCGGCAGTCGCGGACAGGGGCATCGATAGCGGGCCGTCGCGTCCGGCTGCGCGCTGGCTTGGCCCTTTCGCCGTCGCGCTCGCGCTTCTCTCGGCGCTGACCACGTTCCTGGTCCTCACCGGCCTCACGCCGATCCTGCCGACGCATGAAGTCGTCGTCAGCGTCCTCCTCGCCAACGCGGTCACCATGATCCTGCTCCTTGCCGTCATCGGCTGGGAGCTGTGGCTGATCCTGCAGGCGCGCCGGCAGGGCCGGGCAGGGGCACGGCTGCATATCCGCATCATCGGCCTGTTCTCGTTGATCGCGGCGGTGCCGGCGATCCTGGTCGCCGTGGTCGCGTCGATCACGCTTGACCGCGGTCTCGACCGCTGGTTCTCGACGCGCACACGCGCCGTCATTGAGAACTCGCTGATCGTCGCTGAAGCCTATGTGCGCGAGCACGCCGAGCTGATTCGTGGCGACATCGTTGCCATGGCGTTCGACGTCAGCCGCGCCAAGCCGCTCTACGATCAGGACCGCACGCGCTTCCGTCAGTTCCTCACCGCGCAGGCGTCGCTGCGCGGATTGCCGTCGGCGTTGATCCTCGATAAGGACGGCAAGCAGATCGAGCGCGTCGGAACCGACATGCAGCGACAGCTTTCGCTGCCGCCGGCCGCGGCGCTTGAGAAGATCACGGCCGTCGAGCCGAGCATCGCGCTCGTCCCGACATCCGACTACGTCGCCGCCGTCATCAAGCTCAACGGCTATGACAATGACTACCTCTATGTCGCGCGGCCATTGGTTCCGCGCGTCGTCGAGCAATTGAAGCAGACGCAGTCGAGCGTCGCGGAATATGCGAGCCTCGAGCAGCGCCGCTTCGGTGTCCAGGTCGCGTTCGGCTTGATGTACACGGTCATCGCGCTGATCGTGCTCCTCTCCGCGGTCTGGATCGGGCTGAACTTCGCCAACAAGATGGTCGCGCCTATCCGCCGCCTCATCGGCGCCGCCAATCTCGTTTCGACGGGCAACCTCTATGTCCAGGTTCCCGTCGAAGGATCGGAAGGCGACCTCGCGCATCTCGGCGAGACCTTCAACACCATGACCCAGGAGTTGCGGACACAGCGCGACGATCTCGTGCGCGCTCGCGATCTGATCGATGCGCGGCGTCGGTTCACCGAGGCCGTGCTTTCGGGCGCGAGCGCCGGTGTCATCGGTCTCGACGCCGACGCGCGGATCACGATACTCAATCGTTCGGCGGAAAAGCTCGTCGGTCGCACCGAGGCGGATGCACTCGGCAAGCCGATCACGGAGCTCGTTCCGGAGCTCGCCGAGCTCGTGTCCGCCGCGCGCGGCGCAGGGCAGCGCCTCATCCAAGGGCAGATCACACTGAGCGCCGAAAATCGCGAGCGCAACCTCTCGGTTCGTGTTGCGAGCGAACAGTCGCCGGACGCGGAGCACGGCTATGTCATCACGCTCGACGACATCACCGAGCTCGTCATCGCGCAAAGAAGTTCCGCCTGGGCGGACATCGCGCGCCGTATCGCGCACGAGATCAAGAACCCACTGACCCCCATTCAACTCTCGGCGGAACGGCTCAAGCGCAAATACGGTAAGGTCATCACCGAGGACCGCGCCGTGTTCGATCAGTGTACCGATACGATCGTGCGACAGGTCGACGACATCAAACGCATGGTCGACGAGTTCTCGCGGTTTGCGCGGATGCCGAAGCCGGTGAAGACGTCGGAGGATGTGGTCGACACCGTGCGCCAGGTGGTGTTCCTGATGCAGGTCGCGCAACCGGATATCGAGTTCACGACGGAATTCTCCGAGGAGCCGATGCCGGCGCGCTTCGACCGCCGCCTGATCTCGCAAGGCCTCACCAACATCGTCAAGAACGCGACCGAGGCCGTCATGGCGGTGCCCGACGAGCAGCGTGGCAAAGGCCATATTGATATCAAGGTGACGCGCGACGGCACCGACATCACCATCGACGTGGTCGACAACGGCATCGGCCTGCCGAAGGAAAATCGCAACCGGCTGCTCGAGCCTTATGTGACGACGCGCGAGAAGGGCACCGGCCTTGGGCTCGCGATCGTCGAGCGCATCCTCGAAGAGCATGGCGGAGGAATCGAACTGAACGATGCGCCCGCGGTCGCGACCGGCGGGCGGGGGGCGTGGATGCGACTGCGGTTTGCCGCGGCCTCGGACAACGAAGCAGGGCAGGAGACGCCCGAGCCGCAGATAGAAAAAACTGAAGAGATTGGAACGTGACGCATGGCTGCTGCTGACATCCTCATTGTCGACGACGAGGCGGATATTCGGGATCTCGTCGGCGGCATTCTCGAAGACGAGGGCTATGGCACACGGACGGCCGGCAACAGCGATGATGCGCTCGGCGCCATCGCTTCACGGCGGCCGAACCTCTTGTTTCTCGATATCTGGCTGCAGGGCAGCAAGCTCGACGGATTGCAGCTGCTCGACCTCATCAAGGCCGATCACCCGGACTTGCCCGTGGTGATGATCTCCGGCCACGGCAACATCGAGACGGCGGTCTCCGCGATCAAGCGCGGCGCCTATGATTTTATCGAAAAGCCGTTCAAGGCCGATCGTCTCGTGCTCGTCGCCGACCGGGCGCTCGAGGCGTCGCAGCTGCGGCGCGAGGTGAAGGCGCTCAAGCAGATGGCGCCGCTTGGCAGCTCGCTCGTCGGACGCTCGGCGCAGATCAATCATCTGCGCAATACGATCGACAAGGTCGCGCCGACCAACAGCCGCATTCTCATCGTCGGTCCCTCGGGCGCGGGCAAGGAGCTTGCCGCACGCACCGTGCACAATCTGTCCGAACGCGCGCGCGGGCCCTTTGTGGTGATCAATGCCGCGGCGATCATTCCGGAGCGGATGGAGACCGAGCTGTTCGGCGTCGAGCAGTCCGACGGCACCCAGGGCCGCAAGGTCGGCGCGCTCGAGGAGGCCCACGGCGGCACGCTGTTCATAGACGAGATCGGCGACATGCCGCGCGAGACGCAGGGCAAGATCTTGCGCGTCCTTGTCGACCAGACCTTCCAGCGCGTCGGTGGCGGCACCAAGGTGCATGTCGACGTGCGCATCGTCTCGTCAACCAGCCGCAATCTCGAAGCCGAGATCACGGAAGGGCGTTTCCGCGAAGATCTTTATCACCGCCTGTCGGTCGTTCCGATCCGCGTGCCGCCGCTCGCCGAGCGCCGCGAGGATATTCCTGAGCTGGTCGATCATTTCATGGATCAGATTTCGCAATCGACGGGCCTGCCGAAGCGGCGTATCGGTGAGGACGCGATGGCCGTCCTGCAATCCCACACTTGGCCCGGCAACATCCGGCAGTTGCGCAACAACGTCGAACGTCTGATGATCCTCGCCGGCGGCGAGCCGGAGGCGGTCATCACCGCCGATATGCTCCCGCAGGATGTCGGCTCGATGGTGCCGAACATGCCGAACGGCAATGGCGGCGAGCACCTCATGGGGTTGCCGTTGCGCGAGGCGCGCGAAGTCTTCGAGCGCGAATATCTCGTCGCCCAGATCAGCCGCTTCGGCGGCAACATCTCGCGCACGGCGGAGTTTGTCGGCATGGAACGCTCCGCGCTTCACCGCAAGCTCAAGGCGCTGGGAATCGGATAACCTAAGAACTTTACATCCCGTCGTTATTGCCGGCTTGACCCGGCAATCCATCTTGCGAAGAGTTGATGGATGCGCGGGTCAAGCCCGCGCATGACGAATCAGAAAACCACGTGACGTCAGAGAACCACGCCCAATGTCCCGCATCGCTTACGTCAATGGCCGCTATGTCCCGCATCGCGATGCCGCGGTGCATGTCGAAGACCGCGGCTACCAATTCGCAGACGGCGTCTATGAAGTCTGCGAGGTGCGGGGAGGGCGCTTGATCGACGAGCGCCGCCACATGCAGCGCCTCGAGCGCTCCTTGAAGGAGCTGCGCATCGCCATGCCGATGACGCTCAAGGCGCTCGGGGTCGTCCTGCGCGAGACCGTGCGGCGTAACCGCATAGACTACGGTCTCGTCTATATGCAGGTCACGCGTGGCGTCGCGCCGCGCGATCATGTCTTTCCCGCCAAACCGATTCCGCCGAGCATCGTTGTCACTGCGCGGCGGCTCGACATGCAGGCCAACGAGAAGTCCGCGGCCGCCGGCATTGCGGTCGTCACCGTCCCGGAGAATCGCTGGCCGCGCGTCGACATCAAATCTGTCGCGCTCCTCCCGAACGTCCTCGCCAAGCAGGCGGCGCGCGAGCAGGGGGCCAAGGAAGCCTGGTATGTCGACGCGCAGGGGCATGTGACCGAGGGCTCGTCGAGCAACGCCTGGATCGTGACCAAGGACAACAAGATCGTCACCCGCTCGGCGGAGAGCGGCATCCTGCGGGGGATCACCCGTTCGGTGCTGCTCGAAGTGCTCAAGGATCATGGCCTGGAGCTCGAGGAACGCCCGTTCACGGTGGAGGAGGCGCTCGGCGCCAAGGAGGCTTTCGTGAGCTCCGCGACCCAGCTGGCAATGCCGGTCGTGACCATCAACGGCCGTCCCGTCGCCAATGGCGCGCCGGGATTGGTTACGAGCGCCCTGCGGCGTGACTATCACAGCCGCGCCGAAGCCGGTTGACCGCTCACAAGTCGTTTATTCCTATCGCAACTGCGAACCGCCCCTTGCGTGCGCGACTCACGTACCATCTAATAGGTAAGCCAAATGCTCACGGGGGTGACTTCCGGCACAACGTATAAGCAAGGCCGCCTGACAACGGCCGTGGGGCTCCCGTAAGCGCATAACGGAACAGCGGCAATGGCGTCCGAACGCGCACAGAACCTTCAAGACACGTTTCTCAACCACGTTCGAAAGAGCAAAGTCCCGCTCACGATCTTCCTGGTCAATGGCGTCAAATTGCAGGGCGTCGTGACTTGGTTCGATAATTTCTGCGTATTGCTCCGCCGGGATGGTCACTCGCAGCTCGTTTACAAGCACGCGATCTCGACCATCATGCCGGGGCATCCGATCCAGCTTTTCGAGGGGGGCGAAGAGGGAGCCGCCGGAGATAAAGTCTGATTGGAGCCGCGTGAACGCAAGGTAAGGAGCGCCGATCGCCCGGAACCGTCGCGAGCCGAAAGTGGCAGCGGGCGGGCCGTCGTGATTGGCGCGTATATGCGCGAGCATCCGCGCGGCCGAACGGCTGCCGCTGCACCGGGCATTGTGGAGCGCAGCGCCGAGGCGCGGCTGGAGGAAGCCGAGGCGCTGGCGCGCGCAATCGACCTGACGATCGTGCAGTCCGGCGTCGTCATGCTCAACGCCATCACCCCCGCCACCTATATCGGCAAAGGCAAGGTCGAGGAGCTTGCCGGCGTCATCCGCGGCGCCGAGGCCGAGCTCGTCATCATGGATTGCGCGCTCTCGCCGGTGCAGCAGCGCAATCTCGAAAAAGCCTGGCGCGCGAAGGTGCTCGATCGCACTGGCCTCATCCTTGAGATCTTCGGCCGTCGCGCCCGCACGCGTGAGGGCGCGCTGCAGGTCGAGCACGCGCATCTGACCTATCAAAAGAGCCGGCTGGTGCGCTCCTGGACGCATCTTGAGCGTCAGCGCGGCGGCTTTGGATTCCTCGGCGGTCCCGGCGAAACGCAGATCGAAGCGGATCGCCGCGTCATCGAAACCCGGCTCGCGCGCATCGAGCGCGACCTCGAGACGGTGCGGCGGACGCGCAAGCTGCATCGCGATGCGCGCCAGCGCGTGCCGTATCCGATCGTCGCTTTGGTCGGCTACACCAATGCCGGCAAATCGACGCTGTTCAACCGGCTCACCGGCGGCAAGGTGCTCGAAGCCGACATGCTGTTCGCGACGCTCGATCCGACGTTGCGCACGGTGCAGCTTCCGCACGGCGCCAAGGTCATCCTCTCCGACACCGTCGGTTTCATCTCCGACCTTCCGACGACGCTCATCGCCGCCTTCCGCGCGACGCTGGAGGAGGTCATCGAGGCCGACATCATCCTGCACGTGCGCGACATCGTGCATGCCGACAGCGAGGCGCAGGCGCGCGACGTCGGTCATGTGCTCGAGGAACTTGGCGTCAAGCCGGATGACGACACGCGCGTCATCGAACTCTGGAACAAGATCGATGCGCTGGATGCCGTTGCACGCGAGCGCATCACCAACGCCGCCGAGCGCATCGCGCCGGAGCGCCGGCCGGTGCTGGTCTCGGCGCTGACGGGCGAGGGGCTCGATGCGGTCGCGATGGCGATCGAGGATCGGCTCGCGCACAAGCGCGAGACGCTGACCGTCACGGTGCCGGCAAGCGACGGGGCAGGGCTCGCCTGGCTGCATCGCAATGCCGATGTGCTCACGAAGACGGCGAACGCCGACGGCTCGTCATCGGTCACCGTGCGCGCCGACCGCGCCAAAGCCGACGTCGCACGCCGGCGGTTTGGGTAGGCCACTTTGCCCGTCATGCCCGGGCTTGACCCGGGTATCCATCTTCTTTGTGAAACGATGGATTGCCGGGTCAAGCCCGGCAATGACGAGCGCATTCGCCGCTCGGGCGGGGCTATTTCATGAGCTTCGTTCTTCCGCCTTCGCCGCGTCCCACAGCGCATCCATCTCCTCAAGCGTGGATTGCGCCGGTGTCTTGCCGCGCGCCGCGAGGGCGGTTTCAACCGCCCCGAAACGGCGCTCGAACTTCAAATTTGTCGAGCGCAACGCGCTTTCCGGATCGACCTTGCAGTGGCGCGCGAGGTTGACGACCGCGAACAGAAGATCGCCGATCTCGTCTTCGACCTGCGCCTTGCTTCCACTCTCGATCGCGTGAGCGGCTTCCGTCGTCTCCTCGCGGATCTTGGCGAGAATTGGCGCGACGGCGCCCCAGTCAAATCCAACCGTCGCCGCCTTGGCCTGCAGTTTCAGTGCCCGCAGTAAAGCCGGAAAGCCGGCCGGGATGCCGCCAAGGAGGCCGGCGCGGGCAGGGTGGTCGCCTGCCCCAAGCTCCGACGAGCGTGCGGCCTTCGCTGCACGCTCTTGCGCCTTGATGCGTTCCCAAAGGCTTTTGACTTCCGGCTCCGATAAACGGCCGGCATCGCCGAAGACGTGCGGATGCCGGCGAATGAGCTTTTCCGTGATGGCTTCGACGACATCGCCGAACGCGAAGGCATTCTGCTCCTGCGCCATGCGCGCATGGAAGACGACTTGCAGCAGCAAGTCGCCGAGTTCGTCGCGGAGGTCATGGAGGTCGCCGCGCGCGATCGCGTCCGCAATCTCATGCGCTTCCTCGATCGTAAAGGGCGCGATCGTCGCGAAGGTCTGCTCGAGGTCCCAAGGGCATCCGCTGCCGGGCGTGCGCAATGCAGCCATGATCTCGATCAAGCGGGTGATATCGCGAGACGGTTCCACAATGGGGCCTCAAATCCTTTGCATGGGCACGGGTGACGTACACGGGCGAGCCCCGGATGGCTATAAGGGCGGACCCAAGCGAACAACGGTGGAAACGGACGCAGCTATGACGATCACGCGCAGGATCTTGATGCTCGCGGCCGGCGGCGCGCTTGCGATCGGTCAAAGCCGCGCCGGCGAAGCGCACGCTTTCGGCGGGACCGGGCTCAAGACGTCCCTCGATGCGCTGGAGCGGCGCAGCGGTGGCCGCCTGGGCGTCGCGGTGATCGATGTCGGGTCGGGCCGGCGTTTCGCCCATCGCGGCGATGAGCGCTTCCCGATGTGCAGCACCTTCAAATTCCTTCTCGCTGCTGCGGTCCTGGCGAAAGTCGACAAAGGCACGGAGCGCCTCGATCGGTCGGTTCCGGTCAGGGCAGGCGACATCATCGCCTATTCGCCGACAACCGAGAAATTCGTTGGCCGCGAAGCCAGCGTCGCCGTCCTCTGTGAGGCGGCCGTAACGCTCAGCGACAACGCCGCCGCCAATCTGCTGCTGCCGCTCGTCGACGGGCCGCGCGGGGTCACGGCGTTCGCGCGGTCGATCGGCGATGACGTGACGCGGCTCGACCGCAACGAGCCGAGATTGAATGAGTCGACGCCAGGCGATCCGCGCGATACCACGACGCCCAACGCCATGGCGGCCGATCTGCAGCGCCTCGTTCTCGGAGAGGCGCTGTCGGAGGGCTCACGCCGGCAACTGACGGATTGGCTGGTCGCCTGCAAGACCGGTGACGCGCGCCTGCGGGCCGGACTGCCGGCGGGCTGGCGCGCCGGCGATAAGACCGGGACGGGTCCTCGTGGCTCCGCCAACGATATCGCGGTCCTCTGGCCGCCGCGCGGCGGCCCGCTGCTGGTCGCGAGCTATCTCACCGAGAACACGCTCGAGAGCGCGGCCGCCAATGCGATCCACGCTGCGGTCGGTCAGGCCGTCGCGGCGGCACTGGACGTTTAGCGACCGGACTTTTCGCGTCACCAAAACAGGGCGAGCTGCTCGGCGGCAGGGGCGCCTTGTCGCGCATTGATATCTGCCCCCGCCCATGGCTCGATTCGCATAAGGTATATTATGGAATATTTCCGCGAGACGTTACGCGCCCATACCCAAGCCAACGATAAGTCAGCCAACCGACGAATAAAATTGACGCGATCCAGATCACCACGATCACGGCTGCAGCCGTGCGGCTGATCGGTTGATCCTGCGCGGCCGCAGCCAGCGCCCGGTGCTCGTCCATGATTTCCGGCGGGATCAGCCGCACGACAAGAGCAATTCCGAGCGGGACGATGATGAGGTCGTCCAGATATCCGAGGACCGGGATGAAGTCGGGTATCAGATCGATCGGCGATGCGGCGTAAGCGGCCACAGCCAGCGCCAGAGCCTTCACATACCAAGGCACCCGAGGATCGCGCGCCGCAAGGTAGACGGCGTGCGCGTCTCGTCTGATGAGGCGAGCCCAATCTCGCCATTTCATGCTGCAGCCCGATCAGGTTATTCCGGAATGACGATCCGCATCCCGTCGTAGGCCGGCTCGATATTGTCGGGCAACTTGGCCCGCAGCTCCTCGTAATCGAGGTCCGTGTGCATGTTGGTGAGCACGGCGCGGCGCGGCTTGATCTTGTCGATCCAGCGCAGCGTATCGTCGACCGAGAAATGGCTCGGATGCGGCGTGTAGCGCAGCGCGTCGACGATCCAGATATCGAGGCCGGCGAGGCCTAGCAGGCTCGTATCGGGCATGCCGTTGAGGTCGGGCGAATAGGCCAAGGAGCCGAAGCGCAGGCCGAGCGCATCGATCTCGCCATGATGATGCAGAACGGGCAGGCCGGTGATCTCGCCCCCTGCCCCTTTAATGGTTGTCTCGCGCCCGGCCGCGAGCCGATGCTCGTCAAGGATCGGCGGATAGGAGCTGCCAGGCGGCGTCTCGAAGACGTAGCCGAACTTCGTGCGCATCCGCGCCGAGGTCTCGCTGTCCATATAGACGGGCATCCGGCGGCGTTGATGGATCGCAAGCGGCCGCAGATCATCGATGCCGTGGGTGTGATCGGCGTGCTCGTGGGTGATCCAGACCGCGTCGACATGGCGGATGTCAGCGTCGAGCAGCTGCTCGCGCAGGTCCGGTGTCGTGTCGACGAGGATGCGCGTGACGCCGTCCGGCCCCTGGCGCTCGACCAGCATGGAGCAGCGTCGGCGGCGGTTCTTCGGGTTCTTCGGGTCGCAGGCGCCCCAGCCGGAACCGACCCGCGGCACACCGCCGGACGAACCGCAGCCAAGGATTCTCACGCTCAACGTCATGCCGATGCCGCAACCGGTTGCGGCACTTTGGAAAAGAGCCGGAAGAAATTCACTGTGGTCTGCCGCGCGATCTCGTCGACGGAGACGCCGCGGGCGGCGGCCAGCGCCTTCGCCGTCTCAACCACATAGGCCGGCTCGTTGCGCTTGCCGCGATATGGCGTCGGCGCGAGATACGGCGCGTCGGTCTCGACGAGGATGCGCTCCGCCGGCAGCGCCGCCGCGATGTCGCGCAGCGCCTGCGAGTTCTTGAAGGTCAGGATGCCGGAAAACGATACATGGCCGCCGATCGCGACGCCGCGCTGCGCGAGATCAGCGCCGCCGGTGAAGCAGTGCAGGACGAACGGGAAGGCGCCCCGCCCCGTTTCCTCTTCAAGGATCGCTGCCATGTCCTCGTCGGCGTCACGGCTGTGGATCACCAGCGGCAGCCCCGTTGCCCGCGCCGCCGCGATATGGGTGCGGAAGCCTTGCGTCTGCGCGGCGCGCGGGCTGTTGTCGTAATGGTAGTCGAGCCCCGCCTCGCCGATCGCGACGACTTTCGGATGCGCGGCGCGCTCGACCAATTCCTCAACCATCACATCAAGCTCTTCGTGTGCGTGATGCGGATGTGTCCCTACCGAACTGAAAACATGCGGAAATTTTTCTGTGATGGCGAGCAAATCGGGCTGCCGTCGCACGCGGGTGCTGATGGTCACGAGCGTGCCGACGCCCGCCGCTTGGGCACGCGCGACCACGGCGGGGAGCTCCGCTGCAAAATCCGGGAAGTCGAGATGGCAGTGGCTGTCGACAAGCATGCGCCCTACCCGACCGCGCCCGTTTCGGGCTCGACATAGCGCGGGAACACCGGCGTCGGCGCCGGCAATTGCGTGCCGGCGGCGATGCGATGTGCGCCCCCAAGCCGCGAGAAGTCACGCTCGTTCTCGGGGATCGCGAGGACGTCGAGGAGCTTCGCGGCAGAGGCCGGAATGAATGGCTGCGCCGCAATCGCGACCTGCCGGATCACTTCCGCCGTCACCGCGAGCACCGTGCCTTGCCGCTCAGGATCGGTCTTCGCGAGCGCCCACGGCGCCGAGGCCGCGAAGTAGCGGTTCGCCTCGGCGACCACGTTCCAGATTGCAGCGAGCGTGTGATGCAGCTGCTGCGTCTCCATCGTTTCGCGCGCCTTGCCGATGATGCCGTCGGCGAGCGCGAGCATGGCGCTGTCCGCTTCGTCGAGCTTGCCGATCGCCGGCAGCACGCCGCCGCGCCCCTTCGCGATCATCGAGAGCGACCGCTGCGCCAGGTTGCCGAGATCGTTGGCGAGATCGGCATTGGTGCGGTTGACGATCGCTTCGTGGCTGTAATTGCCGTCCTGCCCGAACGGCACCTCGCGCAGCAGGAAGTAGCGCAGCTGGTCGACGCCATAGGCGTCGGCGAGCGCGAACGGGTCGACCACGTTGCCGACCGACTTCGACATCTTCTCCCCACGATTAAACAGGAAACCGTGTGAGAAAATACGACGCGGCAAGTCGATCCCGGCCGACATCAGGAAGGCCGGCCAGTAGACCGCGTGGAAGCGCAAAATGTCCTTGCCGATGACATGCAGATCGGCCGGCCAGTAACGGCGGAATTCCGCAGATTGATCATCGGGAAAGCCGACGCCGGTGATGTAGTTCGTGAGGGCGTCGACCCACACATACATCACGTGCTTCGGGTCGCCCGGCACCGGGACGCCCCAATCGAACGTGGTGCGCGAGATCGAAAGGTCCTGCAGCCCGCCGCGCACGAAGCTGATCACCTCGTTGAACCGCTCCTTCGGCAGCACGAAGTCGGGGTGCGCCTCGTAGAAGGCGAGCAGCTTGTCCTGGTAGGCGGAGAGGCGGAAGAAATAACTCTCCTCCTCCACCCACTCGACCGGCGTGCCCTGCGGGCCAAGCCGAACGCCCTGCTCGTTCAGCCGCGTCTCGGCCTCGTCGTAATAGGCCTCGTCGCGCACCGAGTACCAGCCGGCGTATTTCGACAGGTAGATGTCGCCCGCCTTCGCCATCCGCTCCCAGATCGCCTGGGACGAGAATTTGTGGCGCTCTTCGGTCGTCCGGATGAAGGCATCGTTCGAGCAGTTCATGCGCTCGACCATCGCCTGGAAACGCGGCACGTTGCGCGCGACGAGCTCGGCCGGCGTGATGCCTTCCTTGGTCGCGGTCTGCTGCATCTTCTGCCCGTGCTCGTCCGTCCCGGTGAGGAAGAAGACGTCGTAGCCGTCGAGGCGCTTGAAGCGTGCGATGGCGTCGGTCGCGATCACCTCGTAGGCGTGGCCGATATGCGGCACGCCGTTCGGATAGGCGATGGCGGTGGTCAGGTAATAGCGGGGCCGGGGCGCCATAGTCGCAAACTCGAAGTTTCCAAAATCTGCGGGATCAGCGGCGCGCGGTTTCCGCTAGCCATCCGAAGACGGAGAAAACCAGGGGTTTGCGTTCGAGATTGTAGTCCTGAACGTCCCGTGCGGCGCGGTTGACCTTGTCCCACGCCTCTGCCACCTGCGCAAGGCGCGCGGGTGGCCCCGAGGGAGCCGCGAGCCGGGCCGAAAGCCAGTCCCGCACCACGTCGGCGAACGCGATGACGGGGCTGGGATCGCTGCCGCTGCCGCCGAGGCGCTCGCCGAGGCTGTGCAGCGCGCGCGGGTCGACCGTCGGGAGCTGCTCGAGCAGGGCCGTCACCTGCTGGCGCAAGGCGAGGCTCGACCCATCGAGGAGCGCAAGCGCCCGGCCGACGCTGCCTTCCGCGGCGGCGGAGGCGGCGACGAGCCGCGCATCGTCCTGGGCGAGGCCCGACGCTTCCGCGGCCGCGGCGATGACGTCGGCTTGCGCCAGGGACCGCAAGGTCAGGCGGCGCGTCCGCGAGCGGATGGTCGGGAGAAGCCGTCCCGGCGCATGGCTCACCAGGAGGAAGATCGAACGCGGCGGCGGCTCCTCGAGCACCTTGAGGATCTTGTTGGCGCCTTCGGTGTTCAACTCGTCGACGGAATCGATGATGCAAAGCCGCCACCCGCCCTCGCCCGCGGTGGAGCCGAAGAACGACACGGCGCGCGCCACCTGTGGAACGATGATCACCTTGCGCAGATTGCCTTTGTCATCCTCGATGCGCTCGAGAACCCGCATATCGGAGTGTCCCTGCGACGCGACGCGGGGAAACACGGGATCGTTGGGCGCGATGAAAAGGTTGTTCGCGTTCTGAACCGCGGCGGATGCCGGATCGGGGTGCGCAAGCGCAAAGCGCGCCATACGGTAGGCGAGCGTTGCCTTGCCGATACCTGGCGGCCCGCCGATCAGCCACGCATGCGGCATGCGCGGGCTGCGAAACGCGTCGAGCAGAGTCCGCTCCGCCTCGCTGTGCCCGAACAGCGCCGAGGTCTCACGCGGAAGCGGCACGGCGACGTCGCTGTCTTTGTCGGCATCCCGGCTCACGTCGGCAGGTCCTCGATTCGGCCGAGCGCCCAGGCGACGCCGAGACGGGTGGCGACCGCGTCCCAGATGCGGTCGGACACTTCGGCCTTGCTCCCGGTTGCCTCGATCACTACGCAGCGATCCGGCTCGCGTTCGGCGAGCGCGCGATAGGCGGATCGCAGTTCCTCGTGAAATTCGATCGCCTCGGCTTCGAAGCGATCGGCGTTCGCTGTGCCACGCCGCACGCTCGCGCGCGTGAGCCCGATGTTCGGATCGGCATCGAGGATGATCGTCAGGTCGGGTTTGAGTCCGCTCAGCGCGATCCGCTCCAGTGCATTGATGAACCGCATGTCGACATGCCCGAGCACGCCCTGATAGACGCGCGTCGAATCAGCGAAGCGATCGCAGATGACCCATTTGCCGGAATCGAGCGCCGGCAGGATCGTCGTGCGGACATGGTCGTCGCGAGCGGCCGAGAACAGGATCGCCTCGACATCAGGGCCAAGGGGCTTTGCCGCGCCCGAGAGGAGGACATGGCGGATCGCTTCCGCGCCCGGCGAGCCGCCGGGCTCGCGCGTCACGAGGACGTCGAATCCTGCGGCCTCCAGGCGCTGCGCGAGGTAATTGGCTTGGGTGGACTTGCCAGTCCCCTCCCCGCCCTCGAAGGTGATGAAACGTCCGTGCATATCGGGCTTTCGCCCTCAGATACGCTCGACGCCGGCGCGGAACAAGCCGATCACCGCTTCCGTCGCGGCATCGAAGGCGCGCTGATAGATCGTGCCGCGCCCGACATCCTCGCCCGCCTGCAACGGAGCTTCCATCACAAGATTATCCCCACGCCAGACCTTGATGCGGCCGATCGGCTGACCTTTCGTCACCGGGGCCGCCACGGGCCCGGTATAGACCACTTTCGCCGTGACCTTGTCGTTCGTGCCGCGCGGCACCAGGACCCGCACCGGCGCCATGCCGACAAGCGGAACGTGGCCCTGCTCGCCGCCGAAGAGCTTGGCCTCGCCGACCGTTTCGCCTTCCGCGAAAAGGAGGCGCGCCTCGAAGGCGCGGAAGCCCCATTCGAGAAGCTTGCGGGATTCATCGGCCCGCTCCTTCGCGGTCTTGAAGCCGTTGACGGCGACGATGAGGCGCAGCCCGTTGTTGATCGCAGAGCCGACAAGACCGTAGCCTGCATCCTTCGTGTAGCCGGTCTTCAACCCGTCGGCGCCGATGCTCATGGCGAGCAGCGGGTTGCGGTTCTGCTGGCGGATCTTGTTCCAGGTGAATTCGCGCTCACTGTAGATTTTATAGAAGTCCGGATAGGTCTTGATGATGTGACGCGCGAGCATCGCGAGCTCGCGCACCGTCACCGTCATGTTCGGATCGGGCAGCCCATTCGAATTGGTGAAGACCGACTTCGTCATGCCGAGCTCGCGCGCGCGGTCGGTCATCATGGTGGAGAAGGCGAGCTCGTTGCCGGCGATCGCTTCGGCGAGCGCGATGCAAGCGTCGTTCCCGGACTGAATGATCACGCCGCGCAGGAGGTCCTCGACCTTCACCTGGCTGTGCAGGGCCGCGAACATGCTGGAGCCGCCGGACGGCGCGCCGCCCTTGCGCCAGGCAGCTTCGCTGATCGTGATCTCGTCATCGAGCTTGAGCTTGCCGTCCTTGATCGTCTTGAAGACGACCTCTGCGGTCATCAGCTTCGCCATGCTCGACGGATAGGTCGGGTGATCCGCGTTCTTCTCGAACAGGACTGTGCCGCTATCGGCATCGATCAAGATCGCGTAAGGCGCGGAGGTTTGGAATTCGGGCTTCGCCTGCTGCGCCGTCGCGTCGCCGCGCACAAGCAGCATGCCAACTGCGCCGACCAGCGCGACCGCCGTCAGTGCCTTCATCATGATGCGCATCGCCGGCTCCCTGCTCGCCCGCCGCTATGCTTAGCGCATTTCGGGGACGCTTGGGCAGCCTCGATACGCGCAAAAGCGCGGCTGACACCAGGAATTGAGAGACTGTTGCGCGCCGCGCGAGGCTCAGCGGTGCATCAGTAAAGGCCGCGGCCGTTCGAGAAGCCGAGACCGGCGCCATCCATCGGCAAGGCCGATGCCGCCGCGACCGATGGCGGCGGAGAACGCCGGGCCGCGATCTGCGGCGCGGGTGGCGCCGGCGGCGGCGCAATGCGCGCCCGCGCGGTCATCTCGCTCGCGCTGCCCTGACGCCGGGTCGTCCGCAGGTTCCAGCTCTCGCTGGCGCCGCGTCCATCATTCTCGCCGAGGTCATACGGACGGCTCGAAGGCACGGGCACCTCCGCGATCGGCACGCGCGAATGCGGAACGAACGGACGCGCCGAGGCGATCATCACGTTCGACGGAGCCGGCGCCGGTGCGCCTTCACGCAGGGTCGCCATCAGCATGCGGTCGTCGGTGCCTTCGAGAGGCGCAGAGCCGACATATTCGACCCGCACCCGCGCCAAGCCGTGGCCGCGGAATTCGAGAAGGTTCGCCGCCTTGTAGGAGAGATCGATCAGGCGATTGCTGTGATACGGCCCGCGATCGTTCACCCGTACGATGATCGAGCGGCCGTTCTTGAGATTGGTGACGCGCGCGTAGCTCGGGATCGGCAATGTCGGGTGCGCGGCCGAGATCGCGCCCATGTCGTAGACTTCGCCGTTCGCCGTGAGGCGCCCGTGGAAATCGTCGCCGTACCAGGAGGCGATGCCTTCCGCGCGGTAGTGGCGGTTTTCCTCCGGCGTGTAGAGGCGTCCGCCGACGACATAGGGCTTGCCGACGCGATAGGTGCCGCCCCCTTTCGGGACCGGCTGGCCCGGCTCGACAACGCGCGGGCTCGCCGACACGCCGTAACGCGGATCGACGGTGCTCGCGAGCTTGCCGCCGGACGCGCAGGCGCCAAGCGCCAGGCAGCCCGCGAGCATCGCGCCAATCTCGGCAATCCGCCACACGCGGACCGGCTTACGCCCCATCGACCGGAATCCCTGCTATCCCCGCACGCGCCACAGCGGCACAGGGCCCATCCGCCGGCCAGACTAGCGCCGACACCCTCAAAC
The DNA here is from genome assembly GCA_050187875.1 of Variibacter sp. GTDB lineage: Bacteria > Pseudomonadota > Alphaproteobacteria > Rhizobiales > Xanthobacteraceae > JAFKKS01. The sequence goes on along the minus strand of JBFWXB010000002.1, from coordinate 87,225 downwards.
TCAAGCCGAAGGATTTAACTTCCGTTAAGGGCGGCCTCATGGCAGCCCTTTGCGTTTGCGGCTACGCCGGTCGCGCGAAGGCGTAATCCGCCGCGTAGCCCTCGTGCCGGAGAACGGGCATGGTACGGCGCGACGGCCGCCGCGGCCCCCCTCTCCTACCGACGCGGAACGCAACGAAAAGCGGATAGCATGATCATCGATTGCCACGCGCATGTCTTTCAGAGTTGGGCCGGCGCCTGCGGGCATCCCTCGAGCGAGATCCACCGCAAATACATCCAGAAGGTCCAGACCCGCACGGCGGCGCGCGTGTTCCGCGCCCGCGATGGCAAGGAGGTCTCCGGCGCCGTCCTCTTCAAGGCGGGCGACAATTCGTGGGCGGGATTGAACGACGTCAATTTCCGCGTCGGCGAGTATGGCCGGCTCGATTTCACCATCGACGGCGAGGATTACCATTCGCAATACATGCCGGTCGGCATGCAGCAGATCGTGGCGCCGCCGGAGTTGATGCTGGCGCAGATGCAAAATGCGAAGGTCGACCACACCGTGCTGCAGACCGGCTGGGGCTACGGTGCGATGAACGACTACAACGCCTTCGCGCAGAACCAGTACCCCGACAAGTTCACCGCGATGCTCAATGTCGACGAGCCGCGCGCCCACACCGCGGAGAACCTGAAGGAGTTCGACCGCGCGCACGGCGAGCTCGGCCTGCGCGCGGTCTACTTCGCGCTCGACGCCTATGCGCGCTACGGCTTCGACATCACCTTCGATGATCCGCGCATGGACGCCTTCTGGTCGAAGGTCGAGGCCGCACGCCTGCCGGTGTTCTTCGAGGCAACCGCGATTCCCGACTACACCGAGGCGAGCTATGTGCGCTCGATGATCGCGCTCAAGGCGCTGATGGACCGCTACCGCAACATCCGCTGGGTGCTGGTGATGGGCCCGCCCGTCGGCTTCTTCGGGCTATCGGGTCAGTGGGCCTTTCCCGATCCCGTCCTGGAAGCTTATCGGCACGAGAATATGCTGATCGAGGTCATGTTTCCGATCACCTGGGGCGGCAAATGGGAATACCCCTATCCGGAGGCGCAGGTGCTGATCGCGCACATGCACAAGCTCTTCGGCGCCGCGAAGCTCGTCTGGGGCTCGGATATGCCGAATGTCGAGCGCTTCTGCACCTATCTGCAGAGCGTCGATTATGTGCGCCGCCACTGCACGTTCCTCAAAGGCAGCGAGAAGGACGCGGTCCTCGGAGGCAATATCGACGCGCTGCTCGGCATCAGCGAACGCCTGCGCGGCGCGCCCGCCTCCCAGGCCGCAGAATAGAAAAGTCGGACCGTCAGCCGAGATTGGCGGACGAATCTTCTCCGTGCGTTTAAGATAGGTTCATGCCGAAAACCTTCTGGAAACCGCCGCTCACAATCGTGCTGGTCACGCTGTATTTTCCAGCCGTGGTCGTGGTCATGACCGGCGTGCCACTTTTCAACGCCGTTCATCAGATGGCGTTCGGCTATCCGGCGTCCGCCGAGACCAGCTGGGGCAAGCTTGGCAACGCGATTTGGCTGCCGTCGGTGATCGCAATTATGGCCGCGGCAGCGTCGATCGCGATTGCCGAAACGCTTTGGATTCTCTGGCTGCTGCTCCGCCACCTGGCGCTCTGAGCCGGAGGCGTGCGCGCTATCGGGAGAACTTGCGCGCGCCGGCGACGCACAGAATGACCGCGACCGTCACGCCGAGCAGCGCCGCCGTTACCGGCTCATGCAGAAGCGTCGCGGCGAGCGCCAGGCCGAAGAACGGTTGCAGGAGCTGCAGCTGACCGACGGCGGCGATGCCGCCCTGCGCGAGACCGCGATACCAGAAGATGAAGCCGATCAGCATGCTGAAGAGCGATACATAGGCGAGGCTGAACCAGGCGGGCGATCCGATGCCGGAAAACGTGCGCGGCATATAAAGGATCATCAGCACGACCATGATCGGCAGCGAGAGCACCAGCGCCCAGGAGATCACCTGCCAGCCGCCGAGTGTGCGCGAGAGCGTCGCGCCCTCGGCGTAACCCAGCCCGCAGACGATGATCGCGGCGAACATCAGCGCGTCGCCGATCGGCGATGCGCTAAGCCCCTGCGACACAGCGAAACCGGCGACCAGCGCGCTGCCGAGCACGGAGAAGAACCAGAACGCCGGCCGTGGCCGCTCGCCGCCACGGAGGACGCCGAACGCCGCGGTCGCAAGCGGAAGGAGCCCGATGAAGACGATCGAATGCGCGGAGGTCACGTATTGAAGCGCGAGCGCCGTCAGCAAGGGAAAGCCGACCACCACCCCGAGTGAAACGACGATCAGGGACGTCAGATCGCCGCGTGTTGGACGTTTTTCCTTGAAGGCGACAAGGAGGCAAAGCGCGAGCACCCCGGCGATGGAGGCGCGGGCGAGCGTAAGGAAGACCGGATCGAACGCCTGCACCGCGACGCGCGTCGCGGGCAGCGAGCCGCTGAAGATCACCACGCCGATGAAACCGTTGATCCACCCGACCGCCATCCGGTTCGTGGCCACCACCGCGCCGTCCATGTCCGCTCCTTGGGAATGCGGGCCCTTTATGACCATTCGCGGCTGGCGCGGCCAGGGACAGTTCGGTACGGTTGCGACGAACTGTTATGCTGACGCGAGCAGTACGGATGAGCGATCAAGGAACCATCGGCACGCGGGTCGAGATGGTGATGGCGACGGTCCGCCGGCGCATCGCCGGGCGCAGCCTCACCGTCGGCGCCAAGCTGCCCTCCATCCGCCAGTCTGCCGCGGCGCTGAAGGTCTCCGCCTCCACGGTGGTGGAGGCTTACGAGCGCCTGATCGCCGAAGGCGCCGTCCGCTCCCGTCCCGGCTCCGGATTCTATGTCGCCGGACAGACTGCGCCGATGTCGCTGTCGCAGATCGGGCCGAAGCTCGACCGCGCCGTCGATCCGTTCTGGATCTCACGGCAGTCGCTCGAGGCCGGCGATGGCGACCTCAAGCCGGGTTGCGGCTGGCTGCCGCCGTCATGGCTGCCGGAAGCGGGATTGCGCAAGGCGCTGCGTACGCTGTCGCGCGCGCCCGGCCCTGCCCTCGCCGACTACGGCTCGCCGCTTGGTCTTCCGCCGCTGCGCCAGCTCATTGCGCGCCGCATGGCGGAGCGCGGGATCGAGGCGTCGCCGGATCAGATCATGCTGACGGAATCCGGGACGCAGGCGATGGACCTCATCTGCCGGCTCCTCCTCGAGCCCGGCGACACGGTGCTCATCGACGATCCCTGCTACTTCAATTTCCAGGTTCTGCTGCGCGCGCATCGCGCGAAGATCGTCAGCGTGCCGTACACGCGCAACGGGCCCGATATCGAAGCGTTTGCCGCAACCCTCGCCGCGCATCGGCCACGCCTCTACATCACCAATTCTGCGATTCACAATCCGACCGGCGCGACGCTGTCTCCCGTCGTCGCGCATCGCGTGCTCAAGCTAGCCGACCAGTTCGCGCTGACGATCATCGAGGACGACATCTTCGCCGACTTCGAGCAGGCGCCGGCGCCGCGGCTCGCCGCATTCGACGGGCTTCAGCGCGTCGCGCACATCGGCAGCTTCTCCAAGACGCTGTCGGCATCGGCGCGGTGCGGATTCATCGCCGCGCGCGCGCAATGGATCGAAAGCCTGATCGACCTCAAGATCGCGACGTGCTTCGGCGGCGGCCGCCTCAACGCCGAGCTCGTCCTCGCCGTGCTGAGCGATGGCGGCTACCGCAAGCATCTGGACGAGATGCGCACGCGGCTCGCGGGCGCGATGAGCCATGTCGCTGCGCGGCTGAAGGCGCTCGGCATCGTGCCTTGGCTCGAGCCCGCCGCCGGCATGTTCCTGTGGTGCCGCCTGCCCGACGGCATCGACGCCGCCGCGGTCGCGCGCGCCGCGCTTGCCGAGAACATCGTGCTCGCGCCCGGAAACGTTTTCAGCCTGTCGCAATCGGCGACGAGCTTCATGCGCTTCAACGTCTCGCAGACCCTCGACGAGCGCGTGTTCAACGTACTGCGGAAGGCGGTGATGCAGGCTCGACGGGTAGTTTGATGGCCGCAGCGGCAAGGTCGGATTTTCTACGGTCGTCTCGCAGTGCGCATTATATTACGCATCCTCTTGCAGTTCCAGTTGTGCATGAGCATTATAATGCGCACACAAACGGAATGCGGACGTGCCGATCATTGAGACCAGCGCCCGCAAGATTATTGCCCGTCTGAAGCGGGACGGCTGGAAAGATGTCGGCGGTTCAAAGCACGACAAATTCGAGCATCCTAACCGTCCGTTCGCGATTATCGTCCCGCGCCATAGGGAGGTTTCCCTTGGCGTTGCGAAGTCCATCGCGAAGGCGGCAGGCTGGATTTAACGAGACCTCACGATGACGCACTATGTCGGAATTCTGGACGGAAGCGGCAAGACTTGGGGCGTGCGCGTCCCCGATCTTCCGGGCGTTCACGGCGGCGGGAAGACCCCCGAGGCCGCGATCAGCGACGCGATCTCGGCCGCGCGGGAGTGGGCGGCTCACGCCGTCTCGAAAGGCGTGGCGATTCCCCGTCCCCGCCCTATGACTGCGGTTATGTTGTCGGGCGAAGTCGAGGCGGGCGAGGCAACGGTTATGATTCCACTTCTGCTCGATGCGGGCAGGACCGTGCGGGCGAACGTCACGTTCGATGCTGGCCTGCTCGAAGCTATCGACGACGAAGCGCGCCAGCGCGGTCTGACCCGCGCGGCGTTCCTCGCGAGCGCGGCTCGCGAAAAGATCGAGGAACGACGGTAACGTTCCAGCCTATCACCAACCACGACGAGCAGCAGGCGCGATAGGACATCGGCTTTCAATCCGCGAGCCGAACGAGAGCGCGTCCCGCGGTTGCTCATCGGCGGATCATGATGACCCCGCCGATGAGGAGCGCGGCGCCGATCATCCGCGGGATGTCGAGGGGGCGCTGCGTGAGTCCGAGAAGGCCGAAGTGATCGAAGGCGACCGACGCCAGCATCTGCCCGGCGATCAGGAGCGCGATGAAAGTCGCCGCTCCGAGCTTCGGCACAAGCACGATGGCCAATGCGATGAAGATGGCTCCGAAGAGCCCGCCGCTCCACTGCCACCACGGAATGCGGGCCGCGGCGGCGGCGCTCGGAAGCGGATCGCGCAGGGCAAGCGCCAGGAGCGCCATACACGCAAGGCCGACCGCGTAGCTCACGAAGCCCGACCACGCCGCCGAGTTCAGCGCGGTGCGCAAGTTGGCGTTGAGCACCTGCTGGAGGACGACGCCAGCGCCGGCCGCGGCGGCCATAAGCGCGAGGACGATGAAGCCGGGCATTTTGGGGACTCTTTTTGGGATAATCGAAGGCCGAGCCATAGCACGGCTCTCCACGCACGCGCGTGAGCGCCTGACACCTTTTCCCGCGCTTCATTTCAGAACAGCTTCCCGACCAAGCGGGAGGACAAGAACTGAGCATCGCCGTTGGCGGAAGGGGTGGGATTCGAACCCACGAGGGGCTTGCACCCCTGGCGGTTTTCAAGACCGCTGCCTTAAACCACTCGGCCACCCTTCCAGATCGTTTGCGACACGGGGCGTCGATCCCGTGGTCTTGCGGGCCCCGTTGCTGCCGCGTCGGCGCCTGCCCGAGCAGACGGCGCCGCAAGCGTTCCGCCGGTCGGATCGGCGGTTTTGCCAGCGCCCTTTCTGCAGAAGTGGGCACCGATGCGCAAGCGATCCCGGCTGCGCAAGGCGAGATTGTTCGTTTACCATCCATTAACGATTCGCTCTCGAAAGTCCGCCAGCGAATACCTTCGATACGGAGGCTGAAATGGGCGATATGTCGCTTTTAGCCGCGTACCTTGTAGGGCTTGGTTCTGATTTCGAGCGCGCGCCGGAGCGACCGGCGCAAACCGGCCTCGTCCAGGCCGGACCTTCCATCGCAGCGGCGCAGGCCCGCATCGGCGAGGGAGGTGGCATTAAGCCGATTGAACCGCACTGAGAGAGCGGCGGACGCTGACGCAAAATCGGCGCGGTGCGCAACGCGTCGCCGCAACGCCGCCAGAGACTCTGGACGGCGCGGGACGCTCCGGCGAACATGCCGGGGCGTTCTCTATTTGTGGCGAGGCGGCGATGCCCGGCAAACGCATCCAGTTCGACGACGCGACGCTCTACGCGCTGAACGAGTTGGCGCGCAACACCATGAAGGACTTCCAGGAGCTTGCCGACGAGGCGTTCGACGACCTCCTCAAGAAGCACAAGGTGCCGCGCACCTTGCACGAGGCGTTGCGGCGCAGCGCGCGAGAAATTCCGGCGAACGAAAATCGTGGGAAGGGGCGGCGCAAATGACAACTCGGCTGGGGTCTTGGCGCTGGGCTCCCCGCCTTGAACGCGGAGGGGTTGAGTGCTAGGGAGGCGCCGCCGCGAGGGACGTGAGGTCCCCGGCCGCGCGCCCCAAAAAATCGATCCGACCGCATGGACCAGGCTGCCAAGACCGCCGCCGCCAAAATTTCGTTCGTTTCGCTCGGCTGCCCCAAGGCGCTGGTCGATTCCGAACGCATCATCACGCGTCTGCGCGCCGAGGGCTACGAGCTCTCGCGCACGCATGATGGCGCCGACCTCGTCATCGTCAACACCTGCGGCTTCCTCGACAGCGCGCAGGCGGAGTCGCTCGGCGCCATCGGCGACGCGCTGAACACCAACGGTCGCGTCATCGTCACCGGCTGCATGGGCGCGGAGCCGGAGAAGATCCTCGATAAATATCCGAACGTGCTCGCCGTTACCGGGCCGCAGCAATATGAAAGCGTGGTCGAGGCGGTGCATCGCGCGTCGCCGCCGCAGCACGATCCCTTCCTCGATCTCGTGCCGCCGCAAGGCATCAAGCTCACGCCGCGGCACTACGCCTATCTGAAGATTTCCGAAGGCTGCAACAATCGCTGCACCTTCTGCATCATTCCGCGCCTGCGCGGCGATCTCGTCTCGCGCCCGGCCGGCGACGTGCTGCGCGAAGCGGAGCGCCTCGTCGCGGCCGGCGTGAAGGAACTCCTCGTCATCTCGCAGGACACGTCGGCTTACGGGCTCGATCTGAAATATGCCGCGAGCCCGTGGCGCGACGGCGAAGTCGCGGCGCGCTTTATCGATCTTTCAGCGGCACTCGGCGAGCTCGGCGCCTGGGTGCGCCTGCATTACATCTACCCTTATCCGCATGTCGATGCCGTGATCCCGTTGATGGCGGAAGGTAAGATCCTCCCCTATCTCGACATCCCCTTCCAGCATGCGAGTCCCTCGGTGCTCAAGCGCATGCGCCGCCCGGCGGCGCAGGCGAAAACGCTCGATCGCATTCGCGCATGGCGCGAGATGTGCCCGGACCTGACATTGCGCTCGACCTTCATCGTCGGCTTCCCCGGCGAGACCGATGAGGAATTCGAGGAGCTGCTCGCGTGGCTCGACGAAGCGCAGCTCGATCGCGTCGGCTGCTTCCGCTATGAGCCGGTGAAAGGCGCGGCCGCGAATGATGCCGGCGCGCCCGTGCCCGATGAGGTCAAGGACGCGCGCTGGAACCGATTCATGGCGCGCCAGCAAGCGATCTCCGCGAAGCGCCTCAAGCGCAAGGTCGGCCGTCGTCTCGAGGTGATTATCGACGAGGTTGGACCGAGTGTCGCCAAAGGCCGTAGCAAGGGCGACGCGCCGGAGATCGACGGCGCCGTCTATGTCGCGAGCCGCCGGCCGTTACGCGTCGGCGAGATCGCGACGGTGAAGATCGAGCGCGCCGACGCCTACGACCTGCACGGCATGGCGGTGGGGTTTTAAACGCTGCCGTCATTCCGGGGCGCGGCCGTTAAGGCCGCGAGCCCGGAATCCATAGCCCCAGCGCTGCGGTGTATGGATTCCGGACTTGCCGCTTCGCGGCAACCCGGAATGACATCGACCCCCATGAACGACGACGCGCCCGCTCACACCTTGAAGATCACCGAGCCCGTGGTCTTGCGGCCCTCGAGGTCGCGGTGGGCCTGCTGCGCGTCTTTGAGCGCATAGGTGTGATTGATCGGAATTTTCACCGCGCCCTTGCCGACGACGTCGAACAGATTGTTCGCGGTCTTCACCAGGTCCTCGCGTGACGCGGTGTAAGTGTTGAGCGTCGGCCGGGTGACATAAAGCGAGCCCTTTTGCGAAAGGATGCCGAGGTTCATCCCTTCGATCGGTCCCGATGCGTTGCCGAAGCTCACGAACAGGCCGCGCGGCTTAAGACAATCGAGCGAGCCTGGATAGGTCGCTTTGCCGACGCCATCATAGACGACAGGGCAGAGCTTGCCGCCGGTGATTTCCTTCACCCGGGCGACGAAATCCTCCTCGCGATAAAGGATCGTGTGCGCCGCGCCGGCCGCCTTCGCCTGCTCGGCTTTCTCCTTCGAGCCGACGGTGCCGATGACGGTCGCGCCGAGATATTTCGCCCACTGGCAGGCGATCAGGCCGATGCCGCCTGCCGCGGCATGGATGAGGATCGTCATCCCCTTCTCGACCTTGAAGCAGCGGTTGAGGAGATATTCGACCGTCATGCCCTTGAGCATCATGCCGGCCGCCTGCTCGTAGGAGATGTTGGCCGGCAGCTTCACGGCGCGCTCGGCGGGGAGCAGACGCTCCTCGGCGTAGTTGCCGAGCGCCTGCACATAGGCGACACGATCGCCAACCTTGAAGTCCGTGACGCCGGGGCCGACGGCGATGACGTCGCCGGCAGCCTCGTTGCCGGCGACGAAGGGTAGCGAGGGGGCCGGATAAAGCCCGCTGCGGAAATAGGTGTCGATGAAATTCAGCCCGATCGCGTGCTGCTTGATCTTGATCTGGCCTTGCCCCGGGGCGCCGACCTCGATCTCTTCATAGGTCAGGACTTCGGGACCGCCGGTCTTATGGACTCGAACCGCCGCAACCATGCGCCTCTCCATCGATCGATGTGTATTTGGATTGCTTCTCCCGTGACGGGACCGCGGCCGCGATCGCACGGGGAAATGGGATGCATGGATGATAGGCAGACCGGGCGGACGCGACAAGGGACGGGTGTTCGCGCGAAAACCGCAGAGAATAGAATTTCCACGTTGTGGTCGGGCTTGTATCGGTGCGGTTGCAGCGGTGCGTCAAACGCTGAAGGACTCCCTCTCCCCTGCGGGGAGAGGGTTGGGGTGAGGGGGTGCCGACCCATCGATAGTATTGAGCCCTCTCACCCGACGCCTGCGGCGTCGACCTCTCCCCGCAGGGGAGAGGTGAAGATTACCGCCCCCCAGTGACCCGCAACACGCTCCCGGTGATGTAGGAAGCCTCCTCCGAGAGCAGGAACACGACGGCCTGTGCCGTTTCCTCGGCCGATCCGGCGCGGCCCGCGAGCGGCACCAGCGAGACGAGGCGATTGAGCCGCCCCGGCGCATGGATCTCCGTCTCGATCAGCCCCGGCGCCACGGCGTTGACGCGAATACCCTCCCCGCCGAGCTCCTTCGACAGTCCGTAGACCATCGAGTCGATCGCGCCCTTGGACGCCGCATACCAGACATACTCGTTCGCACCGCCGAGATTTGCCGCTGCCGACGAGATCATGACCATCGCGCCGCCGGCTCCGCCGTGTTTGGTCGACATGCGCTTGATCGCGGCGCGCGCGCACCAGAACGCGCCGTAGACATTGAGCTCGAACACGGAGCGCAACGTCTCCGTCGCCATCGCGTCGACGCGCGAGGCCGTCCCGACAATGCCGGAGTTGTAGACGAGGTGCGTCAGCGGCCCGAGCTTGGCGTCAGTCGTCGCAAATACGCGCTCGACGTCCGCTTCTTTCGCCATGTCGCCTTGGATCGCGACGGCGCGGCGCCCCGCGCTCTCGACATCGGCGACGACCTTGGCCGCCGCCGCTTCGTTGGTGTTGTAGTTCACCGCGACGTCGAAACCGCGCTTGGCCGCAAGCCGCGCACAAGCCGCGCCAATGCCGCGGCTCGCGCCGGTGATAAGAACGATCGGAGCCTCGGCCATGTCTATCCTTCTCCTCGTGCGCGAGATTGTCGCCGCTGGCGGTTGCGTTTGGCGAGCACATTGAAGGTCTCGACCGCCGCGGCGAACGCCATCGAGACGTAGATGTAGCCGCGCGGAATGTGGAAGCCAAATCCGTCGGCCAATAATGCGAGCCCGATCATCACCAGGAAGGCGAGCGCCAGCATTTTCGTCGTCGGATGCTCGGCGATGAACGCGGCGACCGGGCCCGACGCGACATACATCACGATCATCGCGAACACGATCGCCGCGATCATGATCTCGATCCGATCGACCAGCCCTATCGCCGTGAGGATGGAGTCGAGCGAGAACACCAGATCGATCGCGACGAGCTGCACGATAATGAAGAAAAATGCGCGGCCGGCCGCAGCCCCCGTCGTTACGGCAGCAGCCCCTTCATCGCGGGCCTCGACCTCGCCATGGATCTCATGCGTGGCCTTGGCGATGAGAAACAGGCCGCCGCCGATCAGGATGATGTCGCGCCATGAAAACTCATTGCCGAAGATGGTGAAGACGGGCGCGGTGAGCCCCATGATCCAGTTTAAAGCGCCGAGCAGCGCAATGCGGAAAATGAAGGCGAGCGAGAGGCCAACCTGACGCGCGAGCTTCGCGCGCTTCGCATCAGCTCTTGAGATCAGGATCGAGATGAAGACGATATTGTCGATGCCGAGCACAATTTCGAGCGCGGAGAGCATCAGCAGCGCCGCCCAGGCATTCGGATCGGTCAACAATTCCATCATGCGCACATGCTCATTTTGGACGCGGCACGAGACCGACCGCGAGGAAGTAGACTGCGATGGCGGATAAGGCGCTCAGGATCAAGGGACCGGGCGATAGGTCGCGGGCGACGGCTATAACCGCGAGCACGGCCCAGCCGGCCACCATCGCCATTGTCAGCGGCCGCAGGAAAGCGACGCGAAACGGATGGACAAAGGGGATGCGCAGGAAGGTCGCGATCACGAGCGCAACGACAATCCCCGCCGCGACGAGGGGCGGCGGCTTGAGCAGGAAGAGATAGAAGACGATCACGTTCCAAACCGCCGGAAAGCCGACGAAATGGTGGTCGAGGCTCTTCATGCGCCGATCGGCGAAATAAAGCACGCTCGTCACCACGACGACCAGCGCCAGCGGCACGGCGGCGGCTTTCGGCAGCAAAGCGCCGGCCGCGAGCGCATAAGCGGGAACGAAGACATAGGTGAGGATGTCGACGACAAGGTCGAGCGTGTCGCCCGACCAGCGCGGCCACTCTCGCGCGACCTCGAAATAGCGCGCCAGCGGGCCATCGATCGCGTCGACGACGAGGGCGACGCCAAGCCACGCAAACATGTCAGCGAACCGCCCCTCGACCGCCGCGATCAAGGCAAGCAGCGCCAGGGCGCCGCCCGACGCGGTCAGCACATGCACGCCGAATCCGGCGGCGCGCGCCCAGGCTGGCATCGGCGGCGGTTCCTGCGGCGATGTCATCGTTGGGCTATCCCCCTCGCGCCGGAAGCGTGATACTCGCCATAGCGCACTTCGCGATGTGACGGAATCCGGCCAACATGACTAATAGCGCGCGTCCGATCGAGGTTGCGGTCGTCGGTGCAGGCCCTGCGGGCCTCACCGCCGCGATTGCGCTCGCCTCGTCCGGCGTCGCCACCACGCTCATCGGCCCGGCGAGCGCGGAGAAGGATCATCGCACGACCGCGCTGCTGACAGGCTCGGTTGCGGCCCTCGATGTGCTCGGCGTGTGGTCGGCGTGCCGCGAGCACGCCGCGCCCTTGAAGGCGATGCGCATCGCCGACGATCGCGCGGTGCTCCTGCGCGCCCCCGAGGTTGCCTTCGACGCCGCCGAGATCGGCTGCGAGGCGTTCGGCTACAATATCGAGAACCGGCACCTCGTCGCAGCCTTGATTGCGCGCGCCGCCGCCCTGCCCCACCTGCAACGGGTCGAACGAACCGTGCGCGCCGTCACGCCGAGCGCCGCAGCGGTGACGATCACGCTGGACGACGACACGACCGTTACCGCTCGCGTTGTCGTCGCCGCGGATGGACGGGCCTCGCTCTGCCGGCGCGCCGCAAGCATCGATGTGCGCACGCAGCGCTATCCGCAGACGGCGTTGGCGCTCACTTTCGAACATACGCGGCCGCACAACGATACGTCGGTCGAGTTCCACACCATGGATGGGCCGTTCACGCTCGTGCCCCTACCCGGCCGGCGCTCGAGCCTCGTCTGGGTCACAACGCCGGCGCGCGCCGAAGAGATTCTGGCGCTCGACGACACCGCCTTGTCCCGAGAAATCGAGCGGCACGCGCACGCGATCGTCGGTAAGGTCACGGTGCTGCCCGGTCGCGGGCAGTTTCCGCTATCGCTGCAGACCGCCGAGACGTTTGCACGGCACCGCATCGCGCTCATCGGAGAAGCGGCGCATGTGATGCCGCCGATCGGCGCGCAGGGCCTCAATCTCGGCCTGCGTGACGCCGCCGCCATCGCCGAGCTCGTGGTCGAAGCGCGGCACGCCGGCGAAGACATCGGCGCGCCGGACCTTTTGGCGCGCTATGACGACAGACGCCGCACGGACGTCACCACGCGCAGCCTCGCCGTCGATGCGCTCAACCGCAGCCTGTTGACCGCGTTCCTGCCGGTGCAGGGCCTGCGCGGCGTCGGCCTCGCCCTGCTCGATCGCATCAAGCCGCTGCGGCATGCGGTGATGCGCGAGGGGATGGCCCCGCACGCCGACATGCCGCGGCTGATGCGAGGCGAGCCGCTTCGCCCCTGAGATCACTGGAACAGGAAATGCGGGAGCATTCGCATTTTCACGAGCCACATCGTCGCCGTTAGCGTCACGACTGAACCCAACGTCCCGATAAGCACGGCGCCGGACGCCTGTTGCACCCAGGTGTCGTATTGCCGTGCGATGACGAACACGTTGAGGGCCGGCGGAAGCGCCGCCATCATCACGGCGGTATAGACCCAGCTCTCCGGCAGCGGGCCCAGCGCCCACAAGAGCGCCAGCACGATCAGCGGATGGGCGACAAGCTTCATCAGCACGATCGGCGGCACCTCCCACGGGACCGCCCCGATGGGGCGCAGCGCGACCGTGACCCCGAGCACGAACAGCGCGCACGGCGCGGCGGCGTTCTGGAGAAATTCCATGAGCCGATCGAGCGCGATGGGCGCTTCGAAGTGCGTCGCCGCCGCCACTACCCCCAGCGCAGTAGCGATGATGAACGGGTGCAGCATGATACGCTTGACGATCGCGAAGGCCGCCGCGAACGGCGACTGCTGCCCCCGCTCGGCGAGCGCCATCAGCGTCGGCACCAGCGTGAACAGCACGATGGTATCGAAGCAGAAGACCAGTGCGACCGGTACGGCCGCATCGGGGCCGAGCGTCGCGAGCGCGAGACCCGGTCCCATATAACCGACATTCCCGTAAGCGCCGGCGAGCGCGGCGATCGTCGCTTCGCGCGGGCTGCCGCGCTGCAAGGTCAGGCCGATCGCGAAGGAGAGCGTGAAGGCGCTCGCGGTCGCCGCGGTCGTTGCAATCACGAAGCGCGCATTGGCGAGTTGTTCGAACGGCGTCTTGGCGAGGATGCGATAGAACAGAACCGGCAGGGCGACATAGATGATGAAGAAGTTCATCCAGGCGAGGCCGGAGTCTGGAAGCTTTTTAAAGCGGCCGCAGGCATAGCCGAGGAAGATCAGGCCGAAGAACGGCAGCGCCAGATTGACGACGTCCATCATGGTGTTTCGTTCGCGCGCTGCGGCAGAGGCCCTTCCCCCGGGCGGCTGGCCTCTGCGGGCAATCCGAATTATGTATGCCGCATGAAGCAGCCTCGGATCGCAAAGTACAAGATCGGCGAAGTCGTCAAGCACCGCCTCTACCCGTTCCGCGGGGTGGTGTTCGACGTCGATCCCGTCTTCGCCAATACCGAGGAGTGGTGGCAGTCGATCCCGGCCGAGGCGCGTCCGCGCAAGGACCAGCCCTTCTACCATCTGCTCGCCGAGAACGCGGAGACGGAATATGTCGCCTATGTCTCTGAGCAGAACCTCCTGCCCGACACGTCCGGCGATCCGGTCCGCCACCCGCGCGTCGCCGAACTCTTCGTGCGTGGAGAGGATGGCGCCTATCGCACGCGCGTCAGCCAGCTGAACTGACCCGCGCCTGGCATTCATCCGTTGTCATTCCGGGTCGCGTGTAGCGCGAGCCCGGAATCCATAATCCCGGTGCTGCGGCACAATCGCGAAGGCTGCGGCGTATGGATTCCGGGCTCGCGGCCTTAACGGCCGCGCCCCGGAATGACAGTCGCGGCGCATGCAAAAAGGGCGCGCCGTGAAGCGCGCCCTTTGCATTGGCGGTTGATAGCGTCGGTTTACTTCTTGGTCTGCGGCGCAGCCTTCTGTTGCTCCTCGAGCTTCTTGCGCGCCTCTTCCGCGCGGCGCTGAAGCTCTTCCTGCAGCTTCTTCTGCTGTTCCTCGAGCACCTTCGGATCAGTCGGCGCGCCTTCGTTCGACTTCGCGAAGTCCGCGAGCGGGAAGGTGAAGGTCGCGACCTGGCCGTTGAGATTGAACGCCTGGAGGATGAGCGAATTGCCCTTCTTCAGCGTGGCGACGAACGCCGGCGTCACCTCGAAGTCGGCCCAGCAACCGTTGGGCAGGCAGAAATTGTAGACGCCGGTCATCGGCGGATTCGAATCGACGATCATTCGCGTACCGTTGCGCAGGAGAAGGCCGAGCGGCAGCGTAACGCGCAGGATCTTCTTCTGCTCGCCGTCCATCTCGATCAGGCCGGCGGAGGCGACGAACTGTCCGGTGTCGAGGCGCGCTTCCTTGATCGTGAAGCAGACCTGCTTCTTCGGCGCGTTGGCCGCCTGCTGCGGCTGGTTGTCAGAGCCGCAGACCTTCGTCCAGGGCGAATAGATCAGCGGTGGCGTCTCCGCCGCTTGCGGCGCGGCCGGCTGCGCCTGCTGCTGCTGGGCGGGCTGCTGCGGCTGTTGCGCCGGTCGCTGAGCCGGCCGCTGCGCCGGCCGCTGCTGCGCATGCTGCGCCTGCGCGAAGGCCGCCGACGATACGAAAGACGCCGCACTGAGCATCAACGCCAAACCGAGCGCGTGGCGTACCGACCGCCCCGGCACGGTCTTTGATCCGAATGTCATGAAACTCGTCCTCTTGCTCGCCGCCGGCGATAACCAAGACCCAGCGCGCGCCCACAGGGGGCGCTGTCTCATTAGGAATTGAGGCAACAGCGTGACACCTCCGCCCGTCGGCTGCAATCGTCGCGCCTCCCAGTGAGGCGACGGGCCGCCGACCGGCCGACCCGTGTGCTAGACTGATTGTGCCAAGCGAATCAACACGAAATCGGCAGCGGTGAGGTCTTTTTTCACGTGCATCCGCTTTTCGGTTTCACTGCCTTTATCCTGATTTCCGCATTCATTCTTGCCGCGCCGCCAGCCGGGGCGGCGAATGGGGAACGGCACGCCATCGCCATGCATGGCGAGCCGGCGCTGCCCGCCGGCTTCTCGCATTTCCCCTATGTCAACCCAGATGCCCCGAAGGGGGGCCGTCTCGTGAATGGCGTCCTCGGCACCTTCGACAGCCTCAACCCGTTCGTCATCAATGGCCTCGCCCTGCCCGACATCCGCGGCTATGTGGTCGAGAGCCTGATGATCCGCGGCTACGACGAGCCGTTCACCCTTTACGGGCTCTTGGCCCGCTCGATCGCCACCGACGATGCGCGCAGCTTCGCCACGTTCACGCTCGACCCGGACGCGCGGTTCTCCGACGGCGCGCCCGTGACGCCGGAGGACGTAATCTTCTCCTGGCAGCTGCTGCGTGACCATGGGCGGCCGCTCCATCGCACCTATTATTCGAAGGTCACCAAGGTCGAGAAAGTCGGCGAACGCGGCGTGCGGTTCGACATTGCGGCGGCGAATGATCGCGAGCTGCCGCTCATTCTTGCGCTGATGCCGATCCTGCCGAAGCATGCGATCGATGTCTCGACCTTCGAGGAGACGTCGCTCACCGCGCCGATCGGAAGCGGACCGTACCAGGTCACCGAGGTGAAGCCCGGCGAACGTGTGACGCTCAAGCGCAATCCCGCTTATTGGGGACGTGATCGCGCCGTCAATCGCGGGCAGTGGAACTTCGATGAGATCCGCTACGATTTCTATCGCGATGGCGCGAGCCTTTTCGAGGCGTTCAAGCGCGGCCTCTATGACGTGCGCGTCGAGACCGATCCGGCGCGCTGGGAAACGGGCTACGACATTCCGGCGGTGCGTGAGAAGCGCATCGTCAAGGAGGCGTTCCCGATCGGCGAGCCGGCGGGCATGTCCGGTTTTGTCTTCAATACGCGGCGGCCGCTGTTCGCCGACATCCGGGTGCGCCGCGCGCTTGGCCTCCTGTTCGATTTCAAATGGGTGAACCGCAATTTCTATTTCGGCGACGTGCGCCGCACGGCCGGCTATTTCGATGGATCGGAGCTCTCCGCCGTTCATCGTCCTGCCGATGCGCGTGAGCGCGTGCTGCTGGCGCCGTTTCCCGATGCCGTGACGCCGGCGATCCTCGGCGGCACATGGTCGCCACCTTCGAGTGACGGATCGGGACGCGATCGCACGACGCTCCGCGACGCGCTCGCGCTTCTCTCCCAGGCCGGATGGAAGCTGTCGGGGACCCACCTTCTCAATCGCAAGAGCGGGCAACCCTTCGCATTCGAGATTCTGGTGACGACGCGTGAGCAGGAGCGCCTGGCGCTTGCTTATGCGCGCGATCTCAAGCGCGCGGGGATCGTCGCCAGAGTGCGCATGGTCGATGCCGTCCAGTACGATCGCCGCCGTCAGACCTTCGACTTCGACATGATCCAGTATCACTGGGTGCAGTCGCTCTCGCCCGGCAACGAGCAGGCGTTCTATTGGGGGTCAGCTGCCGCCGGCCAGGATGGCAGCCGCAACTATATGGGCGTGAAAAGCGCAGCCATCGACGCGATGATCGCGGCGATGCTGTCCGCCCGCGAGCGCGCCGATTTGGTCGCGGCGGCGCGCGCGCTCGATCGCGTCTTGATGTCCGGCTTCTATGTGATGCCCCTTTTTCATCGTTCCGACCAATGGGTAGCGCGATGGGTCGGCGTCGAGCGGCCGGCCAAAACCTCGATTCATGGCATTCTCCCCGAGACCTGGTGGCGCCGGCCGGAGGCCAAGCCATGATTGAGGAAGGCATCAGCCTCGACGCGATCTTCCGCCGCAATGCGCAGCGCTGGCCGGACGCACCCGCGCTCATCGATCCGCCGAACCGTGCGCAATTCACGCATGGCGCGCCGCGGCGTCTGACCTATTCCGAGACGGAACACGCGGTTGCGCGGCTGGCGGCGATCCTGCAGAGCCTCGGACTGCCCGCCCATGAGCCGGTCGCGATGCAATTGCCGAACACGGTCGAAGCGGTGATTGCGTTGCTCGCGGTGCTGCGTGCGGGGCTTGTCGCGGCGCCCCTGCCGCTTCTCTGGCGGCGTGTGGATGGCGCGGCCGCGATCTCGCAGATCGGCGCATGCGCGATCATCACCTGTGGGCGCGTCGGCGACGCCGATCACGGCGCAGCGGCGTTGCAGATGGCGGCGGATGCGTTCAGCGTGCGTTACGTCTGCGGTTTCGGCGGTAATCTGCCGGACGGCATCGTTGCGCTCGACGAGATTTTCTCCGGCCCGGCCACACCCGCATCCGGCCGCGTTGATGAAACTGGCGCCGATGCGGTCGCTGCGATCACCTTCGATACCGCAACCGGCGCGGCCGCCGTGCGCGGCCACACCGCGCTTCTTGTCGGCGGGCTGACGACCGTGCTCGAGGCGGAGTTGCCGCGGCATGCGCGGCTCCTCAACACGATCCTGCCGTCCTCCTTCGCGGCGCTGGCGACGAGCGTGATCCCATGGCTCCTGACGGGCGGGACACTGACGCTGCATCATCCATTCGACGGCGAAGTCCTGAGCCGGCAAATGGGCGAAGGGGCGGACGGGCTGATTGTTCCGGGCCCCGTCGCCTCGCGGATCACACGCGACCTTTCGCACTCAGACACGAAACGGATCGCGCTCTGGCGTGACCCGCAGCGACTGGGCGGTGAGATGCTTTCGGACGGCGAAGCCACGGTCGACGTGCAGGCGTTCGGCGAAGCGGGGATCGTCGCCTCGCGGCGAAACAGCGACGGCACGCCTGGCCGTTTCGTCGTTGGGCCGCGTCGCGCGCCGAACGGAAAAACCGACGCTCCCGTTGTGATGCAGCTTGGGCGCACGACGTCCGGGACCTTGGCGCTCGACGGCCCGATGCTGCCGCTGCCGCTATCTGACGCCACCGCCGATCACGCGGCTTCTGGGGGCGCGCTGCAGGACACGGGCTATCCCTGCCGCGTCGATCCCTTGACCGGCGCCCTGACCGTGACCGGCGCGCCGGCAGGTCAGGTTCATGTCGGCGGCTATTGCTTTCTGATGCCGGTGCTGCAGGAGCAGATCGCGCGCGTCGCGGAGAATGGGACGCTGGCCGCCCTGCCCGACCCGCTCGCCGGTCAAAAGCTTGCCGGCGCCGTGAGCGACCCGGCGGCCATGCGTCATGCGCTCAGTGTGCTCGGCCTCAACCCGCTCGTCGCCAGGGCTTTTCGCGACCCGCGCCGGGCGACGCTGGCAAGTCCCGCGCAATGACGCGTTGCCGGAGCGCCGCAGCGTCCCTACCTTGAGGGCGAACCGGAGAATAGGTCATGTCCGAAGCGCGCCCGCATGTCACCGTCGATGTCGTGTCCGATGTCGTCTGTCCCTGGTGCTTCATCGGCAAGCGCCGGCTGGAGAAGGCCATTGCGCTCCGCGGCGATCTTGATGTCGCCGTGCGCTGGAACCCGTTCTTTCTCAATCCCTGGATTGCGCGCGACGGCATCAGCCGCGAGGAGTACTTGACGACGAAATTCGGCTCGGTGGAGCGCTACAAAGGCATCGCACAGCGCGTGGTTGCGGCCGCGGCGGAGGAAGGCCTCGTCTACAGCCCCGACACGATCTCGCGCCAGCCGAACACGCTCGACTGCCATCGCCTCATCCTCTGGGCCGGAGGAAACGGCAATGCCGGCCGCATGAAGCAGCGGTTGATGGACCTCTATTTCACCGAAGGCGGCGATCTCACCGACCGAGAGGTCCTGGTGCGCGCGGCCGCCGATTGCGGGCTCGATGCCGAGACGACGCGCAAGCGCCTCGCCTCCGACGAGGACATCGAGACCGTGACCGTGCAAGCCCGCCGCGCGAGCGAAGCCGGCATCGACGGCGTGCCCTGCTTCATTTTCGACGGCCGCTTCGCGGTCTCCGGCGCGCAGTCCCCGGAATACCTCGCCGACGCGCTCGGCCGCGCCGTGGAGCAGCGCAAGGTGATGGCGGACGTCCCGACGATTTGAGACGCGTTCCAACCTTTCCTCGTCATTGCGGGGCTTGACCCGGCAATCCATCGCTTTTCACGAAGAAGATGGATGCGCGGGTCAAGCCCGCGCATGACGACTTAAACACTCACGCCGCCTTGGCGCGCTCCGCGATGGCGACGAGGCGGCGCAGGATATCCGTCGTGCCTTTGAGGCGCTCCTCCGGCTTCTCCCAGTCGTCGAAGAACACGACCTTCATGTCCGGGCGCACCTTCGCAGCCGGGCCCTGCTCGCGAATGAAGCCGACGAGCCCCATCGGATCGGCAAACGCGTCGTCGCGGAAGGAAAGCACCGCGCCCTTCGGGCCGGTATCGACCTTCTCGACATTGGCGCGGCGGCAGAGCGCCTTGATCGTCACGATCTTGAGCAAGTGTTCGACCTCCTGCGGCAGTGGACCGAAACGATCCACAAGCTCCGCAGCAACACTCTCGATCTCCTGCTCGTCCTCGAGATCGGCCAGGCGGCGATAGAGCGAGAGCCGCACTGAGAGGTCCGCCACGTAGTCGTCCGGAATGAGCACTGGCATGCCGATGGTGATCTGCGGCGACCATTTGTCGGCGGCCGGCTCCGCGAGCCCGGCTTTCAGACTCATCACCGCCTCTTCCAGCATCTGTTGATAGAGCTCGAAGCCGACCTCCTTGATGTGGCCGGACTGCTCCTCGCCGAGGAGATTGCCAGCGCCACGGATGTCGAGATCGTGCGAGGCGAGCTGGAAGCCGGCGCCGAGCGTGTCGAGCGATTGCAGCACCTGCAGCCGCTTTTCAGCTTGCGGCGTGATCTTCTTCTCAATCGGCAGCGTGAACAGTGCATAGGCGCGCACCTTCGAGCGCCCGACGCGCCCGCGCAACTGATAGAGCTGCGCAAGGCCAAAGCGGTCGGCGCGATGCACGATCAATGTATTCGCGGTTGGGATGTCGAGCCCGCTCTCCACGATCGTCGTCGAGACGAGCACGTCATATTTGCCGTCGTAGAACGCGCTCATGATGTCCTCGAGCACGCCCGACGGCATTTGGCCATGCGCGACGGCGACGCGCACCTCCGGCACATGCGAATCGAAGAAGCTCTTGACGCCCGCGAGGTCCTCGATGCGCGGGCAGACGTAGAACGACTGGCCGCCGCGATAGCGTTCGCGCAGCAGCGCCTCGCGCACGACGATCTCGTCGAACGGCGTAACGAAGGTGCGCACCGCCAGACGGTCGATTGGCGGCGACGCGATGATCGAGAGCTCGCGCACGCCCGTGAGCGCGAGCTGCAGGGTGCGCGGGATCGGCGTCGCGGTGAGCGTGAGCACATGCACCTCGGCGCGCAGCTGCTTCATTTTCTCCTTATGCGCGACGCCGAAATGCTGCTCTTCGTCGATGATGAGGAGGCCGAGATCCTTGAAGCGAATGGTCTTGCCAAGGAGCGCATGCGTGCCGACGACGATGTCGATCGTGCCATCGGCGATCCCTTCCTTCACCTTCTTGAGCTCCGGCCCGGTGACGAGGCGCGACGCCTGCGCGATCTTCACCGGGAACCCGCGGAAGCGCTCGGTGAAGGTTTTGGTGTGCTGGCGCGCAAGCAGCGTCGTCGGCACGACGACGGCGACCTGCTTGCCATTCATCGCCGCGGCGAAAGCGGCGCGCAGCGCCACCTCCGTCTTGCCGAAGCCGACATCGCCGCAGACGAGGCGGTCCATCGGATGGCCCGAGGCGAGGTCGTCGATCGCCGCATCGATCGCCGCGCGTTGATCCTCCGTCTCCTCGTGCGGGAAGCCCGCGCAGAACTCGTCGTAAAGGCCAGGACCAACCGTCAAGCGCGGCGCTTCGCGCAACTGCCGCTCGGCCGCGACCTTGATGAGCTCGCCCGCCATCTCGCGGATGCGCTGCTTCATCCGCGCTTTGCGCGACTGCCATCCGCCGCCGCCCAGGCGGTCGAGTTGCACGCCCGCCTCATCCGAGCCGTAGCGGCTCAGGAGCTCGATGTTCTCGACCGGCAGGAACAACTTGTCGCCGCCGGCATAATGGAGTTCGAGGCAGTCATGCGGCGCACCGCCGACCTCGATCGCCTGCAAGCCGACGAAACGGCCGATGCCGTGATCGACGTGCACCACGATATCGCCCTGCGACATCCCCGTGACTTCCGAGATGAAGTCCTGCGCCCGGCGCGCGGCGCGGCGCGGCCGCACCAGGCGGTCGCCGAGGATGTCCTGCTCGCTGATGACGGCGGCGTCCGCCGTCTCGAAGCCGCTTTCGAGACCGAGAACGGCGAGGCCGACTTCCGGCCGCGGCCGCGTGAGCGCCTCGGCCCAGGAATTGACGGTACCGAGATTGGCGACGCCGTGCTCGCCGAGCACATGGCCCATGCGCTCGCGCGAGCCTTCGCTCCAGAGCGCAACGATGGTGCGCTTGCCGCGGCCCTGCAGGTCGAAGATGTGCTTGCGCACCGCCTCGAACACGTTGGCGTCCGCCTCCGCACGCTCGGCCGCGAAATTGTGGCCCTGGCGCGTTTCGAGGTCGATCGCGCGGCCGGCGCCCTCCGGAACTGCGAACGGCGTGAGCGCGGCGAGCGGCGCGGCCGCAAGCTTCGCACTCCAGTCGTCGGCCGTCAGATAGAGCCGGTCCGGCGGCAGCGGAAAATACGGTGGGCCGGATGCCGGCATCTCGAGCGCCTTGCGGCGCGCCTCGTAATAGTCGCCGATCTGCGCAAGCCGTTCCTTCGCCGCATCCTCGACCAGCGGCTCGAGCACGACCGCGACGCCGGGCAGAAAATCGAACAGCGTGTCCATGCGCTCATGGAACAGCGGCAACCAATGCTCCATGCCGACATGGCGGCGGCCCTCGCTCACCGCCTCGTAAAGGAGGTCATCGCGCCGCGGCGCGCCGAACGCTTCGGCATAGCCGCGCCGGAAGCGCTTCATCGTCTCGGTCGTGAGCTGGAATTCGGCCGCCGGCACGAGGTCGAGGGTGCGCAGTTGCCCGACTGTCCGCTGCGTCTCGGAATCGAAGGTGCGGATCGACTCCAGCGTATCGCCGAAGAAGTCGAGGCGGATCGGCTGCTCCATCCCCGGCGGATAGAGGTCGACGATGCCGCCGCGCACCGCATAATCCGCAGGTTCGCGCACGGTCGAGGCGCGCGTATAGCCGTTGAGCTCGAGCCATTTCACGACGCCGTCCATGTCGAGCATGTTGCCCGGCGCTGCCGAGAGCGACTGCCCGGCGATCGCGTTCTTCGCCGGCACGCGCTGGAGCGCGGCGTTCACGGTCGTGAGCACGATCGCCGGCGCGCCCTGCCCCTTGGTGCGAGCAAGCCGCGAGAGCGTGATCATGCGCTGCGCGACGAAGCTCGCATGCGGCGAGACGCGGTCGTAGGGCTGGCAGTCCCAGGCGGGGAATTCGAGCAGCGCGGCCTCAGGCGCGAAGAACTTCAGCGCCCGCGCCAGCGCCGCCATGCGCGGGCCGTCGCGGCAGATCACGGCGAGCGTCGCCGGGCCGACCGTACCGCGCGCATAAAGCGCTCGCGCGAGATCGGCGACGGCGAGCCCCTGCGCGCCATCAGCGACGCCGGCGAGCGTCAGGCGCTGCCCGGCTGTCAGTTGGTCGGCAGGCGAGCCTTTCATCGACGCCCCATCGCATGGAAGGCCCGCAGCCGGCGGAACAGCGCCGTGTCGTATTCTTGCGGCGGTGTCTGCTCGCCGGTGACCCAGGCAAAGAGGTCGGCGTCGCGCACATCCATCAGCCGCTCGTAGGCGTCGAGCTCCGTGTCATTCAAGGTGTCGATATGCGCGTCGGCGAATTGACCCATGATGAGGTCGGTCTCGCGGATGCCGCGATGCCACGACCGGAAGAGAAGCCGCCGTTGCCGCTCGCTCAATCCCTCGCTCGATCGTACCGATCCCGTCACGCGACCCTCATTCCGAAAATTCTGAACGCCAAAAGCCCGGACGTGCCGGGCGGCCGTTCTATAGCGTCGATTGCCTGCACTGTCAGGGCGTTTCGGAAAGATAATCAACGGCGAGCCGGCATGCGAGGGTTGCAAGCGAATTGGGCAGGTCGCCGCCGCCGTGATCTGCTAAGGCTTGGCCGACGGCCGCACGACAAGGAGTTTCTGCGGACTCATGCTTCTTCTCCTGACGCTCTGTAGCTTTGCCGCCAATCTCGGCGGGCGCTATTTCGACCCCCTCGTCACCGCGATCGCGCGTGATTTTCTCGCGCCGACGACGGTGGTCGCGCTCCTCTCCTCGGCCTTCACCCTGCCCTTCGGCTTGGGGCAGCCGATCTTGGGTCCGCTGGGTGATTCTCTCGGCAAGCCGATTGTCTTCAAGGTCTGCTTCTGGATCCTCGGCGCGGCGCTCGTGGCGTCGATCGTCGCCACCTCTTTGCCGCTTCTGTTCGCGTCTCGCATCGTCGCGGGATTTGCGGCCGGCGGCCTCATTCCGCTCGGCCTTGCGATGCTCGGCGACATGAAGGCGCCGGCGGAGCGGCCGGTCGCCTTCGCGCGGTTTGCCTCGGGCGCCATCATCGGACAGATCCTCGGCCTCACCGCCGCGGGCGCGCTCGCCGGAGTGATCGGCTGGCGCTACGCCCTCATCTTTCCGGCCGCCATGGCCGTGATATCGGCTGCTGCCGCCACCTGGCGTCTGCCGAACCTGACGAGCGCCGCGCGCGAACCCCTGCGGCTCGCCTCGGCGCTCACGCGTTACGCCCTCGTCTTCAGGAATCCGCAGACGCCGATCTGCTACGCGACGGTCTTCATCGAAGGCGTGATCATCTATGGCTCGTTGCCCTTCGTGGTCGAACTCCTCGAACAGACGCACCGCGGCGGCCCGACGGAAGCGGGCCTCGTCGTCGCCGGCATTGGGCTCGGCTGCATCCTGATGTCCTTCGCCATCGGTCCGGCCGTGCGCTGGCTCAAGCCCGACGGGATGATGCGCGTGGGTGGCGTCATTGCAGCGCTCGGTTTTCTTGGCGTCGCGTTCGGCACCCAATGGTGGATCGAGATGGTGTTCTTCACCGTCGTCGGATTCGGCTTCTTCATGATCCACAATCCGTTGCAGAACCGGGTGATGGAACTCGCACCGACCGCGCGCGGCTCGGCGGTCGCGTTCCACTACTTTTCCTTCTTCATGGGCCAGGCGGCGGGTCCGCTCGTGTTCGGTGCCTTGCTGGCGTATTCCAACGCCACGGCGAGCTATCTCGTCAGCGCGGTCGTGATCGGATTGACGGGATTACTATGCGTCGCGGGACTACGCACGGCAGCGCGGAGTTGAGCTTATCCAAAGCCTCTCCTTGGTGCTCATTCCCGCGAAAGCGGGAATCCGGTCTATTCTTCCTGGGCTCCCGCTTTCGCGGGGACGAGCGGCATAGCGAGTAGGCTTCCGACCAGGACACACGCCATCGTGCGCCCTTCCCTCCTCGACCCTCTGTTCGCGCGGCTGACGAGCCTCACCGGCATCGGACCGAAGCTCGAGAAGCTGTTCGAGCGGCTGCTCGATCGCGAGGAACATGGCGCGCGCGTGATCGACGCGCTCTGTCATCTGCCGACAGGCGCCGTCGACCGGCGCGATCAACCGGCCCTGCGCGACGTAAAGCCCGACAGCGTCGTGACAGTGCGCGTGCGCGTCGATCAGCATCGCGCACCACCGCCCAACCGCTCGCGCGCGCCGCACACCATCTATGTGAGCGACGACACCGGTTCGATGGTCGTCACCTACTTCCATGGCAACAAGCGGCGGCTCGAGCAGCAGTTTCCCGTCGGCGAATGGCGAACGATCTCCGGCACCGTGGCGCTCTATGACGGCATGCTGCAGATGGTCCACCCCGACCGCGTCGTGTCGGAAGAAGACCTCGCCGACATGCCGCTCGTCGATCCGGTCTATCCGCTGACCGAGGGGCTTGGACCGACGCCGGTGCGTCGTGCCGTTGCCGGCGCGCTCGCGAAAATGCCAGAGCTTCCGGAATGGCAGGACGGCACGTGGTTGCGCCAGAGGGGCTGGCCGTCGATGCGCGGCGCCTTTGCCGCAATCCACAAGCCGCAAACGCCGGACGATGTCGATCCGGCCTCGCCCGCCTGGTCGCGGCTTGCCTACGACGAATTGCTCGCAAGTCAGTTCGCGCTCGCGCTTGTTCGTGCGCAGATGCGCCGCCCCGCCGGCCAGCGTGTCGCCGGCGACGGCCGGCTGCGCAAGAAGGTCATCGCCGCGCTGCCTTACGACCTCACTGCGTCGCAAACACGTGCGGTCGATGAGATCATCGCCGACCTCGGCGCACCGCAGCGTATGCTGCGGCTGCTGCAAGGCGACGTCGGTTCGGGCAAGACCGTCGTTGCGCTCCTCGCTGCGGCGAGTGTCATTGAAGCCAAGAAACAGGCGGCGCTGATGGCGCCGACCGAGCTCCTCGCGCGTCAGCATTACGCGACCATCGCACCGCTTGCGCAGGCCGCCGGCATTTCCGTCGCATTGCTCACGGGCCGCGAGCGTGGCGCCGAACGCAAGGACATTCTCGCGCGCCTTGTGTCCGGCGACCTTCAGATCGTCGTCGGCACGCATGCGCTCTTTCAAGAGGACGTCGCCTTCAAGGCGCTGGCGCTTGCGATCGTCGATGAGCAGCATCGTTTCGGCGTGCATCAGCGTCTCGCCCTGACCCGCAAGGGCGAGGCGGTCGATGTGCTTGTCCTCACGGCGACGCCGATCCCGCGCACGCTGGTGCTGAGTTATTTCGGCGACATGGACGTCTCGCAGTTGCGCGAGAAGCCGCCCGGCCGCCAGCCGATCGACACCCGCGCCGTGCCGCTCTCACGCCTCGAAGAGGTCGTCGCTGCCGTCGGCCGCGCGATTGAAGGCGGCCAGCGTGTCTATTGGGTCTGTCCGCTGGTGACTGAATCCGAGGACAGCGACCTCGCCGCCGCCGACGCGCGCTTCGCCTTCCTCAAGACGCGCTTCGGCACGCGCGTCGATCTCATCCATGGGCAGATGCGCGGCAGCGAAAAAGACGCGGCGATGGCGCGCTTCACTTCCGGCGAAAGTCAGATCCTCGTCGCCACGACCGTGATCGAAGTCGGCGTCGATGTGCCGGAAGCGACGATCATCGTGGTCGAACATGCCGAACGCTTCGGGCTCGCGCAGCTGCACCAGCTTCGCGGCCGCGTCGGACGCGGCAGCGGACGCTCGACATGCCTCCTCCTCTACAAAGCGCCGCTCGGCGAGACCGCGAAGGCGCGGCTCGCGATTCTGCGCGAGACGGAGGACGGCTTCCGCATCGCTGAGGAGGATTTACGTCTGCGTGGCGAAGGTGACGTACTCGGCACGCGCCAGAGCGGCATGCCGGGATTTCGCATCGCCCGTATCGACGTGCATGGCTCGCTCATCGAAGCGGCGCGCGACGATGCGCAGCTGATGCTCCAGCGCGACGCGCGGCTCACTACCACGCGTGGCGAGGCGCTGCGGTACCTGCTCTACTTCTTCGAGCGCGACGAGGCGATCCGGATGCTGCGCGCGGGGTGAAAACCGGACTTCGTCATGCGCGGGCTTGACCCGCGCATGCATCAGATAAAAGCCTTTTAACGATGGATTGCCGGGTCAAGCCCGGCAATGACGACCAACACGAGAAGAGACAACTACTCCGCCGCGTCCATGCGTGCGGTCTGCGCCGTCCGCGCCTGCGCCGCCATGGCGGCGAGCGTGCGGTTCTGCTCCGGGCCGCCGCCAGGCTGGATCATGCCGGCGGTCATGATCAGCTTCGCTGCCGCCTCGACCGGCACGTCCGGCAGCTCGATGATCTCGCGGCGCGGCACGTAGAAGAAGAAGCCCGTCGTCGGGTTCGGCGTACACGGCAGGAACACCGAGACATGCTCTTCCGGCGGCAGCACCGCGTTGATATCGGCGCTTGGCGGCGTCGAGAGGAAGACAAGCGACCACATGCCGGGCGCGGGGAATTCGACGAGGCCGACGGTGCGGAAGGTCGAGCCGTTCTTCGAGAACACCGTCTCGAACACTTGCTTCAAGCCACGATACAGCGGCCGCACGATCGGCATGCGCTCGAGCAGCATCTCGCCGAGCTCGAAGAATTTGCGCCCGACGAAATTGGCGGTGAGGAAGCCGAGCGTCGTGAGGAGCGCGAAAACAAGGATGAGCCCGAGGCCGGGAATTTTCACCGGCAGGTAGGTCTCCGGCCGGTAGGCGAGCGGGATCAGCGGACGCACGAGGTCGTCCACCCAGTTCACGATCGACCAGGTCAGCCACAGCGTGACGACCACCGGGCCGGCGACGACGAGGCCGGTTAGGAAGTAGGTGCGGATACGGGTGATGAAGCGCTGGTGCACGTTCGGCCGGTCAATCTCCGGCGGTAAGGACGGCGGAACGCTGCTGCTCTCGTGTGGTGTCATCATTGCCTGTGATGGTCGCCCCGGCCGCAATATAGTCGGTCGGGGGGCCTGTCCGCTATGGCGGCCCGCGCCGCCTTGTCGCGACCTACTCGACGGTGACCGACTTCGCAAGGTTGCGCGGCTGGTCAACATCCGTGCCCATGATGACGGCCGTGTGATAGGCAATGAGCTGCACCGGCACGGCATAGACGAGCGGGGTGACCGTCGCCGGCATCTCCGGCAGCGTCAGCGTGAGGAAGGAGTCCGCCTTGGCCTCATGCGCCCCCTTCGGGTCTGTGAGGAGGATGATCTGCCCGCCGCGCGCGGCGACCTCCTGCAGGTTGGACACGGTCTTCTCGAACACCCGGTCATAGGGCGCGATGACGATCACCGGCATGGTCTCGTCGATCAGCGCGATGGGTCCGTGCTTGAGCTCGCCGGCGGCATAGCCTTCGGCATGGATGTAGGAGATTTCCTTGAGCTTCAGCGCGCCTTCGAGCGCCAGCGGATAAGCGGTGCCGCGCCCGAGATAGAGGACGTCGCGGCTCTTCGCGAGATCGCGCGCAAGGTGCTCGATCTGCGGCTCAAGCGTGAGCGCCTCCGCCATGTGGCGCGGCACCTCGATGATCGCGTGGACGAGCTTCGCCTCGTCTTCCGCCGTGAGGACGCCGCGCGCGCGCCCGGCCGCGACCGCGAGACAGGCAAGCACGGTGAGTTGGCAGGTGAACGCCTTCGTCGAGGCGACGCCGATCTCGGGTCCGGCGAGCGTCGGCATCACGACATCGCTGTCGCGCGCGATGGTCGAGGTTGGCACGTTGACGACGGCGAGCGTGTGCTGGCCTTGCGCCTTGGCGTAATGCAGCGACGCGAGCGTATCCGCCGTCTCGCCCGACTGCGACACGAACAGCGACAGGTTGCCGGGCGCGAGCGGCGCTTCGCGGTAGCGGAACTCGGAGGCGACGTCGATCTCGACGGGAATGCGCGCGAAGCGCTCGAACCAATAGCGCGCGACAAGGCCGGCATAATAGGCCGTGCCGCACGCGGAGATGGACAGCCGCTCGATCTTGCGCCAGTCGAACGGCAGCGCCTGCGGCAGCACCACGCATTCCTTCGCCATGTCGATGTAATGCGCGAGCGTATGGCCGACGACTTCCGGCTGCTCGTAGATCTCCTTCGCCATGAAGTGGCGATGATTGCCCTTGTCGACGAGAAAGGCCGAGGCCGTCGTCTTGATGATGGGGCGCTTCGCGCGCGCGCCGGTGACGTCGCGGAGTTCCACCTGGTTGCGCGTGACGACCGCGAGGTCGCCCTCCTCCAGATACGAGATCGTGTCGGTGAACGGCGCGAGCGCGATCGCGTCGGAGCCGAGATACATCTCGCCATCGCCATAGCCGACCGCGAGCGGCGAGCCCTTGCGCGCGCCGATGAGAAGGTCCTCGTTGCCTTCGAAGATGAAGGCGAGCGCGAAGGCGCCGCGCAGCTTCGGCATCGACGCTTGCACGGCTTCGACCGCCGACTTGCCGCGCCGCATCTCCTCGGTCACGAGATGCGCGACGACTTCGGTGTCCGTCTCGGTGTCGAAGGTGACCCCGCTCGCGCGCAGCGCATCGCGCAGCTCGCGGAAGTTCTCGATGATGCCGTTGTGGACGACGGCAAGCTTATCGGTTGCGTGCGGATGCGCGTTGGTTTCGTTCGGCCGCCCATGCGTTGCCCAGCGCGTGTGCCCGATGCCGCTCGTGCCGCGCAGCGGCTTCTCGCGCAGACGGTTCTCGAGATTCTTGAGCTTGCCTTCGGCGCGGCGGCGATCGAGACGGCCGCCCTCCAGCGTCGCGACGCCGGCGGAGTCATAGCCGCGGTATTCCAGGCGCTTGAGCGCCTCGACGAGCGGCGTCGCCACCGCCTCGCGTCCGAGAATTCCAACGATACCGCACATGATCGCAGCCCCGATGCCTCAGCTTTGAATCGAATGAGATGTACCCGGCCAAGCGCCGCGACCGGAATCACAAAGCATTGCGCCGTGTATCAAGCTTAATGGACGTTTGGTTAAGCTTACGTCTCGGCGTGCTTTTTCTTTGCGTCGGCATTGGCGGCCCGGAACGTCTGCGCCCAGCCCTCTTTAACACTCTGGCGGCCGCGCCCCAGCGCCAGCGCATCGGCGGGTACGTCATCGGTGACGACCGAGCCTGAACCGACAAAGGCCCCGTCGCCGATCTTCACCGGCGCGACCAGCGCCGAGTTCGAGCCGATGAAGGCGTTGGCGCCGATATCGGTGCGATGCTTGGCGAAGCCGTCATAATTGCAGGTGATGGTGCCGGCCCCGACATTGGCATTGGCGCCGACTCGCGCGTCGCCGACATAGCTCAGATGATTGATCTTGGCGCCAGCCTCGACCTGCGCCGCCTTCACCTCGACGAAGTTGCCGACCTTCGTCTTGGCGCCGAGATCGGCGCCGGGGCGAAGCCGTGCATAGGGCCCGACCGTCGCGCCCTCACCCACCTTCGCCCCTTCGAGATGCGAGAAGGAACGTATCGTGGCGTTGTCGGCAACCGAGACGCCCGGACCGAACACCACATAGGGCTCGACGGTCACGTCACGCCCAAATGTCGTGTCTTCAGACAGGAACACTGTATCCGGCGCGATGAGAGTCACGCCGGCGTCGAGCGCCGCGGCACGCAGCCGCTTCTGCAGCTCCGCTTCCGCTTCGGCGAGCTGTGCCTTGGTGTTGATGCCGCGCACTTCGTCCTCCTCGGCTTCGATCGCGGTCGCGGCCAATCCTGCGGCCTTTGCGAGCGCGACGGCGTCAGTCAGATAGAACTCGCGTTTGGCGTTTGCATCGTCGATGCGCTCGAGGAGCGACAGCGCAGTCTTGCCGGCAAGCGCCATCACGCCGGCATTGCAAAAGGTGATCGCGCGCTCGGCCGCGCTCGCGTCCTTCTCCTCGCGGATCGCGGCGAGGCGGTCGCCGTCCATGATCAGCCGCCCATAGCCGGTCGGGTCGGCGGGACGAAAGCCAAGCACGGCAACGGCCGCGCCTGCCGCCAATGCGTCGCGCAGCCGCTGCAATGTCTGCGGCCGCACGAACGGCGTATCGCCGAACACGATCGCCACGTCGTCTGCCCCGCGCGCGAGCGCTGTGCGCGCGCTGAGCACCGCATGCGCCGTCCCGCGCCGCTCGTCCTGGACGAAAATCTCGGCTGATGGCGCAAGCCGCTTGACCTCGGCGGCGAGCGCATCGTGGTCGGGCCCGATGACGACGGCCGTGGCCGTCGCACCAGCCTCGTTGATGCGCGCGAGAACGTGGCCGATCAGCGTACGGCCGCCGACGCGGTGCAGCACCTTGGGCAGGCGCGAGCGCATCCGCGTCCCCTCTCCGGCAGCCAGGACGATGGTCAGGCAGGTTCGGCTCAAAACTCGTTCCTCGATGGTCCGCGCCGGCCGGCGCGATCTGCGCCGTCTGATACCCGACCCTGACGGTTTTTGGAACGCGCCCGCCCATCCAGGCCACGCCGGCGCGCTGAGTTTGCTATCGTGGTGAACGCTGATTCGCTGCGGGATACCACCACCATGGCTCGGCGTCCGAGGCCATCCGTCGAACCGATCGAAGACGAAAGCATGCACCTGCCAGGAGCCATCCGCGCCAGCGTCTGGATCGTCGCTGCTGGGCTCGCGGCGACCGGCGCCGTGATGGTGGCGCAAACGGAGATCGGCGCGCGCCGCATCGCCGAAACGAGTGCGCAAATCCCCGCACTGACACGCTCGGTTCTCGACTTCGTCGGCGGTGCTTCGCGCGGGCCACGCACGGCCGAAGCCGCGCCGACGGGGACCAATGCGCAAACGCAGGACCTTACCGCGACGGTCCAAAGCCTCGCCGCCGACCGCGACCGGCTCCTCGCGCGCCTCGACGCCATCGAGCGCAGCGTCGATGCCACCGGCTCGGCGCATGCGGCTCCGGATGCGGCGAAAGCGCCGTTCGGCATCGACATCGCCGGCGGCAAGACCTTGGAGGGGCTGCGCACCGTCTGGGCCACGATGAAAAGCCAGCAAGGCGGCCGCTTCGAAAGCCTGCAGCCGCTCGTTGTCGTGCGCGAGGGAACAAGGCCCGGCGAGGTCGAATTTCGCCTCGTCGCCGGCCCCCTGCCGAGCGCCACCGCCGCGGCCCGCTGGTGCGCGGCGCTCGCTGAGACGCTGACGACCTGCCGCCCGGCCGCTTACGAGGGACAGCGGCTGGTTGTGCGGTAGCTCGACGAGCTCGCATGTGCCTCCGCTCATTCCCGCGCAAGCGGGAATCCAGAATTGTTTGGCGCTGGGTCCCAGCTTTTGCAGGGACGAGCAGGAGAAACGACGAGGTGCAATCACTGGCTAAGCAGCATTTCCCCTTCGCTCATCTGCGCGCTAAGACGGACCGCATGGATCGCCCGCTTTTCCTGCCCAACGCCCGCCAGACGAACGCCCTGCTGATCGTCGGCTTCCTCAGTCTCGGCTACGCGCTCTATATCCGCTACCTCGTCATCGAGCAGTCGCAGGTCGGGCTCGCCTGCGATGCCGGGCTCACGACATGGCTGTGCGCATCAAGGCGCGTGATCACGCTTCTCTTCAACAACGGTGTCTTCGGCTGGGGCGCGCTGATCCTTGCGGGCCTCCATTTCGTCCGGCCCTCACTTTGGACCTTTGCGCTCGCGCTTATCTTCGGCGGCCTTGGCATCGTGCTTTACAATGTCGGCCTCTCGTCGATCGCCGCCGCGCTCCTGATCCTCAGCTTCGCGAGGCCTTGGGGGCGAGCAGCGCAACGATAAGAGCGACGAAGGTCGCCGCGAGCCAAAGCGCCTGCCAGTTCGCGAAGCCCTCGTTGAGCACGACATAGATCACGCCGAGCGCGAGCGTCCCGGCCGCGGCCTTCTCCGCAACCCCCGCCCCGTCCCTCGCGCGTGTACGCCAAGCCAGCGCGAGATACGGGACGGCGGCGGCCGTCAGCGCGGCGAAGGGAAAGTCGCGATAGCGCGGGTCGAAGACGAGGCCGAGCGCGCTTTGCAGCGCAAGGACGCAAACGATCGCGAAGACGACGCCGATCCCGCAGGCGAGCGGCCTGAGCCCCTTGCCCTCGCCCGCCAGCACGGCCGCGAAAGACGGCAGCGGCAGATCCCGCATCACGCCGGCAGCGGCGAACATCGGCGCGAGGCCCGCGATCGCGAGCAACGCCAGCGAGCGGATGCTGCCGCCCACGCCGAGCGCCTCGAACCACGCCTTCTCCGCGCTCCATCCGACGAACGTGCCGCCGACGAGAGCGAACAGCGCAACCCACAGCCAAGGCGTGCGCGGCTTCAGGCGCGTCGCGCCGCCCGCGAGCCCGGCAACGAGAAAGATCAATGCCGCCGTCCCCGCGCCGAAAGCAGCCTGTGCCCGCCAATGCGGATGGTCCGACACCGGCTCACCCCAGACGAATTTGCGCGCGCGCGTATCGGAGCCGAACAGGCCCCAATGCCCGCCGACGGTGCCCTCCAACCGCCGCTTCCACGGCTGGTCGAACGCTTCGATGACGTTGACGCGATATTTGTTCGCCTTGGCCACGGTGAGGATGTCGTGCAGCACCCGCGCCTGATTGGACGGCGACGGTAGCGCGCCTTCGCGCATGCGTCCCTCGCTCGGCCAACCAGTTTCGCCGATCAGGATTTCCTTGTCCGGAAACGCCGTCGCCACCTGCTTGCGGATCGCCTCGACATGCGTGGCTGCTTGCGCCGCATCGACGGGGAAGTCCTCCCAATACGGCAGGATGTGGATGGTGACGAAATCGACGGTGGCATACAGGTCGCGGTTGCGCAGCCAGAATTCCCACACGTCCGCGTAAGTCACGGGCGCCGAGACCTTTGACTTCACCTCCCGGATGGTTGCCGCAAGGTTGATCGCCGACATTTCCCCGCGCAGCAACACCTCGTTGCCGACCACGACCGCGCTGATGGTGTCGGGAAAGCGCTTCGCCAGGCCGATGACGGTGTCGATCTGCTTGCGGTTCTTCTCCGGGTGGCTGGAGAGCCAGATGCCTTGCATCACTTTCAGGCCGTGGCGCGCCGCAATCTCTGGAATCTGATCGAGTCCGTGTTCGATCGAGTAGCTGCGGACGCAGTTCGTGACCTGCGCGAGACGCGCGAGATCCTCGTCGATCTGCTGGGCGCTCACATGCGTGTCGGCGTTGAGCGGGTTCTGGTCGCCGCGGAACGGCGCGTAGGAGATGCAGTAGAGCTTTTCGCCGGCGGCGAGCGGCGACGGCGGCATGGCGACGCCCGCACCGAGCCACGACCAGATGCCGCCGATCAAGGCGGCGACGACAGCGAAAAGGCCGAGGGGAAAATACATCCGCGACACGGTTCCAGGAAAGCCGATGCTTATCGCGCGTCGAGTCCCGGCTGCCAAGCGCTGACAGGCGCTTTGTCGCGAGCCTTACCCTGGACAAATTCAACAAGTTCAGTCATGTGACAAAAGGACGGGGAGCGGCGAGGCCACCGAACTCCGCCCGCGATGTCGTGCCACGCCAAACTCCACAGTCCCGGTGTCATGAGTTCAGTTTTTCGCGTCTTGAATCGCGCTGTCCTGATCGCGAGTTTCGCTTCCCTTTCCCTTTTCGCCGCCACGCTGTCCGACGCGGTGGCACAAAACCCTTCCGACAATAAAGGCGGCGAGCAGAAGCCAGCCGCCGGCCAGCAGAGCGACGCCGCCAAGGAAGCGGCCAAGAAGGCCGACGAGTTCGAGGAAGCCGCGCGCCTGCTCGAGGGCGCCGCCGGGCATCCGGAATGCGTCTGGCTCGGCCGCCGTGCCGTGAGCCTCCTCTGGCGCGACGATCTCGACACCGCCTTCCGCCATCTCGACCTTTACGATCGCTTCGGCTGCCCCAGCGGGCATGTTCAGGCAACGTTCCGCTGTGTCGTGCGCCAAGGTAACATCGATCCGAAGGTGCCGGAATCGCTCAACGCGCGCGTCCACGCCTGCTGGATCAACCCGCAGCTTCAGCCGACGCCCACCGCCGCGGCGCCGGCGCACCAGCAAAATCAACCGCAGCAAGGAACCAAGCAGCAGTAGGTGGGTTTGAGAATTCGATGCGTTGTGTGCCGCATGGGCCGGGACGCCGCCTATTTGGGGGACGCCTTCAAAACGCCATGAGTGGTACATACGTAACACTTCGCTTTCCGGGCTCTGTCGCCGCGTCTGACAGATTTAGGCTGGACCCAGGGGACGGGTTCGCGCCGAATCTCCAAGCCCCATTTTGGTTAGCGTGATGCGCGTCGCCGCAGCAGCTGTTGCGCTTGTAATGTGTATCCACGGCGCCCTCTGGGCCGTGACTCGGGAGCAGGTGAGCGCTCCAAGCTTCAACGGACAACTCAACAGCGTTTCCTACGCGCCCTACCACGGCTCGTTGCACCCCGATAAGGGCAACCGGCCGACCCCGGCGCAGATCCGTTCCGACCTGAAGATTCTTGCGCCCTATACGCGGGCGCTGCGTACCTATTCGTCGACCGGCGGCGGCGAGCTCGTGCCGGCGATCGCCAACGAATTCGGCCTGCGCGTGACGGTCGGCGCCTGGATCGACAAGGACCAGAAGCGCAACGAGCGCGAGCTCAAGGAGGTCGTGGACCTCGCCCGCCACCACCGCAACATCAACGGCATCGTGGTCGGCAACGAAACGATCTACCGCGACGAAATCAAGGTCCCGGAACTCATCAAGCTCATCCAAAAGGTGAAGCGGGAGACACAGGTTCCTGTCACCACGGGTGAAATCTGGAGCGTCTGGCGCGACCATCCGGAGCTCGTCTCCGCCGTCGACTTCATCGCCGTCCACATCCTGCCCTACTGGGAAGGCGTGCCGGAGAAGGCCGCGGTCGAGGCCGCCATCGGCGGCTACAATCAGTTGCGCCAGATGTACCCCGGCAAGCGCATCGTCATCGCCGAGTTCGGCTGGCCGAGCGCGGGCTATAACTTCAAGCTCGCCAATCCCGGCCGTCTGGAACAGGCCGCGGTGATCCGCGACTTCGTCTCCCAGGCCGACTCCATGGGCATCGACTACAATATCGTTGAAGCCACGGACCAGCCCTGGAAGGTATTCGAAGGAAGCGTCGGTCCTTACTGGGGTCTCTTCGACAATTCCTTGAAGCCGAAATTCGCCTGGACCGGCCCTCTGACCGATCCTGAGCATTGGAAGATGGGCGTGCTGGCGCTCGCCATCGGCTTCCTCCTCTCACTGCCCGTCCTGACAATGGCCGGCGCGACCGCTGGCCAGGCGGCGCTGCTCGCCGTCGCCGCCAATGTCGTCGGCGCCTGGTTTGCCACCATCTTCGCCTATTGGAACGGCCACTACTTCGTCCCCGGCGCGACGATTGCGCTGGGCATCGGCATCGTCCTTCTCATCCCGCTGGTGCTGATCGCGCTCTCGCGTATCGAGGACATTGCCGGCATCGCCTTCGGCCGCAAGGAGCGCCGCGCGATCGCCCGGGCGGACGGGTTCGTCCCCAAGGTCTCGATCCACGTCCCGGCCTATCGCGAGCCGCCGGAGATGCTCAAGCAGACGCTCGATGCCGTCGCGCGCCTCGAGTATCCGGATTTCGAGTGCGTGGTCGTCATCAACAACACGCCGGACCCGGCCTTCTGGCAGCCGATCGCGGAGCACTGCCGTCTCCTCGGCGAGCGCTTCAAGTTCATCAATGCCGAGAAGGTCGAGGGCTATAAGGCCGGCGCCCTGCGCCTCGCCCTCCAGCACACGGCGCCGGACGCGCAGATCATCGGCGTGATCGATGCCGACTATGCCGTGACGCCCGACTGGCTCAAGGACCTGGTGCCCGCCTTCGCCGACGCGCGCGTCGGCCTCGTCCAGGCCCCGCAGGACCATCGCGACGGCAATCAGACGCTGATGCATCACGCGATGAACGGCGAATATGCTGGCTTCTTCGACATCGGCATGGTCGAGCGCAACGAGATGAACGCCATCGTCGTGCACGGCACGATGATGCTGGTGCGCCGCGCCGCACTCGAAGCCGCCGGCAACTGGCCGAGCGAGACCATCTGTGAGGACACCGACCTCGGCCTCTCGATCCTCGAGCAGGGCTGGCTGACGCATTACACCAACCGCCGCTACGGCTATGGCCTCCTGCCCGACAGCTATGAGGCCTTCAAGAAGCAGCGCCATCGCTGGGCCTATGGCGGCCTGCAGATCGTGAAGAAGCACTGGCGCCGGTTCCTGCCGGGCGCGAGCCTGCTCACCCGCGATCAGCGGCGCGAATATGCGCTGGGCTGGCTCAACTGGCTGGGCGCCGAGAGCATCGGCGTGCTTGTCGCCATCCTCAATCTGCTCTGGGTGCCGGTCGTCGCCTTCATCGGCATCGCGATCCCCGACCGCATCCTGACGATCCCGATCATCGCCGCCTTCGCGGTGAGCCTGTTGCACTTCGTCACGCTCTACCGGCTGCGCGTATCGATTCCCATCGGCCAAATGCTGGGTGCGGCGGTCGCGGCCATGTCGCTGCAATGGACGGTCGCCAAGGCGATCGCCGACGGCCTGATCAAGGAGCACCTGCCCTTCGCGCGGACCGCGAAAGGCGGCAAGGCGCAGCTGACGTCCTTCCAGGCCTTCTGGGAGGCGGTGCTCGGCGGTCTGCTCGTCCTCGGCGCCATCGTTGTCATGGCGACGAACTTCCAGCACGTGCGCGAGATCAACATCTTCGCCGCGGTGCTGCTGGTGCAGAGCCTGCCGTTCCTCTCAGCCGCAGCGATCGCGGCGCTCGAGGGCTCGCGCTTCAATACCTTTGCGTATTGGGTTTCGGTCCGCGACCGTGCCATCGCGCTCATCCCGCGCCGTCTCGCCCGCGTGCCGGCGATCCCGACCGCCGAAAAGCGCGAGCCGGTGCCGTAGCAGAGAACGTCATGCCCGGGCTTGACCCGGGCACCCATTTTTCTTCGCAAAGAATGATGGATTGCCGGGTCAAGCCCGGCAAATGACGATAGAGCGAAGCCCTAGATTTTCCCGAAATCCCCGTGTCGGCCGAGGCCGGAGGCGAAGCGGCCCGCCCCGGCCGCGCCCTCCCGATGATGCGCCTCGACGCCGTTCGCCCATTCCAGCCGCATCGCTTCGCGCAACGTCAGGCCGTGGCTCTCATGGACGGTGCGCCGGTCGGCGCGCACAGCCGCTTGCGGGAAACGTGCGATCTCGCGCGCCATCTCCTCCGCCGCCTCGCGCGCCCCGCCATGCGGCACGACCTTCTCGCACATGCCGATGCGCAGGGCTTCCTCCGCCGGCACCTTGCGGCCGGTCATGATGATCTCGAGCGCGCGCCCTTGCCCGACGAGCCGCGGCAGGCGCACGGCGCCGCCGTCGAGCAGCGGAATGCCCCAGCGCCGGCAATAGACGCCGAAATAGGCGGTCTCCGCCATCACTCGGCAGTCGCACCAGAGCGCCACTTCCATGCCGCCGGCGACCGCTGGGCCTTCGACTGCCGCTATCACGGGCTTGGAGAGCTCCAGGCGCGTCGGCCCCATCGGGCCGCGTGGCGACGGCGCCGCCCCCATGCCGAAGCTCAGTCCCTCGACGATTTCTTCGTCGAACCGCTCCCGGTCTTTCAGCGTCGCCGCGTATTTGAGATCCCACCCTGCGCAGAAGGCGCCGCCCTCGCCCCAGAGCACGGCGACCGCGGCGTTCGCGTCGCGGTCGAAGGCAGCGAACGCATCAACGAGAGCTTCGGCGGATGCCGGGTCCATGGCGTTGCGCGCCTCGGCGCGGCTGTGAATGACGGTCCAGACCGGACCGCCCTTTTCGATGCGAACTGCCATGGGATGATTTCCTCGTAAGTCGGCCAATAATACTTAGCGCGTCATGCGCGGGCTCGACCCGCGCATCCATTATTCAAAAGACCTCATGCAAAGAGGATGGATTGCTGGGTCAAGCCCGGCAATGACGAGGTTACACGGCCCTGCTTTCGCTACGCCGGCATTGCCGTCTCGACGAGCCGCACCCAGTACGACGTGCCAACGGGGATCGCCTCGTCGTTGAAGTTGTAGGCCGGGTGATGCAGGCCGGCGCTCTTGCCGTTGCCGACGAAGATGAAGGCGCCGGGCCGCGCGTTGAGCATGAAGGAGAAGTCCTCGGCGCCCATCATCGGCGCGAGGTCGGTATCGACGCGGTTCTCGCCCGCGACTTCGCGCGCAACGGACGTCGCGAAATCCGTCTGCGCATCATGATTGATCGTGATCGGATAGTTGCGCACATACGTGACCTTGGCGCTCGCGCCGTGGAGCTTCGCGACGCCTTCGACGATCTCCGAGACACGCCGCTCGATCAGGTCCTGCACCTCCGGCAGGAGCGTGCGCACGGTGCCGAGCATCATCGCCGTCTGCGGGATGACGTTATCGGTGTCGCCGGCCTTGAATGTGCAGATCGACACCACGCCGGAATGCAGCGGGTCGAGGTTGCGCGACACGATCGACTGCAGCTGATTGACGATCTGCGCGCCGACGAGAACCGTGTCGATGCCGAGATGCGGCTTCGCCGCGTGTGTGCCCTTGCCTTCGATGTCGATGCGCAGCTTGTCGGCCGCCGCCATCACCGGGCCGCGCCGGATCGCGAATTCGCCGATCGGGAGGTCGGGGCTGTTGTGCATGCCGTAGACTTCCGACACGCCGAAGCGTTCCATCATGCCGTCTTTGACCATTTCACGGCCGCCGCCGCCGCCCTCTTCCGCCGGCTGGAAGATGACGAGCGCGGTGCCGTCGAAATTGCGCGTCTCGGCGAGATACTTCGCGGCGCCGAGAAGCATGGCGGTGTGGCCGTCATGGCCGCAGGCATGCATGACGCCGGGCGTTTTGGAGCGATAGGGCACGCCCGTCTGCTCCTCGATCGGCAACGCGTCCATGTCGGCGCGCAGCCCGATCACTTTGTTCGAAGCCGATTTCCGCCCACGGATGACGCCGACCACGCCGGTCTTGCCGATGCCCGGCACCACCTCGTCGCAGCCAAACGCCTTGAGCTTTTCGGCAACGACGCCGGCCGTGCGGTGCACGTCGAACAAGAGCTCCGGATGCGCATGCAAATCGCGCCTCCACTCCGTGATCTCATCCTGCATGGCGGCGACGCGATTGACGATCGGCATGGCGCAAACTCCTGGGAAGGCTCCGGCGGAAGCGGCGGACCCTAGCAAACCGCAGCCCTCGGAGGGAAGCGTCGAGCGCCGCCTCGCCGCAGGCTTCGCAGCGGCGCGATACCTCCCGAAGCTCTGGCCAGCCGGAAGGATCGCCGCTAAGCTTTAGGCGGAACCCGCACGCGAACACCAACCGAAGATTGGCGGCGGTCCTATGCAAGGGGGAATTTATGAAGCTGAAATTCGCGCTGTTTGCGCTCGCCGCCGGCCTGCTCACCGCGCACACACCGGCGGGCGCGGTTACGCTCCGCTACGCATTCCAGGGCGACCTGAAGTCGCTCGATCCTTATTCCTTGAACGAGACCTTCACCCACGGCGCGCTGGGCAATGTCTATGAGGGCCTCACGAAGCGCGACAAGAACCTCAAGATCATTCCCGGCCTCGCGGAGAGTTGGGAGATCGTCGAGCCGACGCGTTGGCGCTTCCATCTGCGCAAGGGCGTGAAATTCCATAACGGCGAGGACTTCACCGCCGATGACGTCGTCTTTTCCGCCGATCGCGCGCGGGCCAACGGCTCCGACGTCAAGACCCGCATTCCGCTCGACGCCAAGGCCGTGAAGGTCGACGATTACACTGTCGACTTTGTGCTCACCTCGC
Organism: Variibacter sp.; assembly: GCA_050187875.1. Classification (GTDB taxonomy): domain Bacteria; phylum Pseudomonadota; class Alphaproteobacteria; order Rhizobiales; family Xanthobacteraceae; genus JAFKKS01. Next base: position 46,694 of record JBFWXB010000002.1, on the reverse strand, counting down.
CCAATCCCATTCTGAATTATGAATGGGACACCTGGTACATCATGTCGAAGAAGTGGGCGGAGGCGAACAACTCGGTCGCGCCGCAGCCGGCAACCGGCCAGCAGCTCAATTACGCCGCGCTCCACGCCAACGGCACCGGTCCCTTCATCATCACCAGTCATCAGGCAGGCGTGCGCACCACTTACAAAAAGAACCCGAACTGGTGGGGCAAGCCGGAGCACAATCTCGACGAAGTCGTCTTCACTACGATTTCGAACGACGCGACCCGCGTTGCGGCGCTCCTCTCCGGCGAAGTCGACCTCATCGATCCTGTACCGCTGCAAGACGTACAGCGCGTCAACGCCAGCGCCAACGCCCATGTCATGCAAGGCCCGGAGCTACGCACGATCTTCCTCGGCTTCGACCAGTATCGTGACGAGCTGCGCTCCTCGAGCGTGAAGGGAAAGAACCCCTTCAAGGACGTGCGGGTGCGCGAGGCCTTCTACCTCGCGATCGACGAGGACGCGATCGCCAAGCGCGTGATGCGCGGCGCGGCGACGCCTTCCGCGTTGATGATCTCCCCGCTCCTCTTCGATCTCTCGAAGGATTTCCCGCGGCCGAAATACGATCCCGAAAAGGCCAAGAAGCTGCTGGCGGACGCCGGTTATAAGGACGGCTTCGAGGTGATGATGGACTGCCCGAACGACCGCTACGTCAATGACGCGGCGATCTGCCAAGCGGTCGTCGCGATGCTTGCCCGCGTCAACGTGAAGATCAACCTCAACGCTCAGCCGAAGGCGAAATACTTCGCCAAGGTGCTGGCCTCGGGCGGCTACGACACCTCGTTCTATCTGCTCGGCTGGACGCCGGGATCGTTCGATAGCTGGAACATCCTCGCCAACATGTACGGCTGCCGCGACGAGAAGGGCAACGGCGGCAACAACAACCTCGGCAACTATTGCAACAAGAAGGTCGAGGAGCTGCGCAATAAGATCCTCGTCGAGTCCGACAAAGGGAAGCGCGACCAGCTGATCAAGCAGGCTTACGAGATCGCGCAGGTGCAGGACTGGGCCTACATCCCCCTGCACCAGCAGGCGCTCGCCTGGGGCGTGTCGAAGAAGCTCGACATCGCCCAGCGGCCGGACAATCAGATACTGTTCTACTGGGCGAAGAAGAAAGAGTGATCGGCGCGCGCGGCGGCGGCCTATGATGGGCCGCCGCCTCTCGATGTGACGAGATCGCGATGCTGGCCATTATCCTGCGTCGAACGTTTCAGGCCATCCTGGTCATGCTGGTGGTCGGCCTGATCGCCTTTACGCTGTTCCGTTTTGTCGGCGACCCCGTCAACCAGATGGTGGGCGTCGAGACGACGGCGGCGGAGCGTGAGGCGCTGCGCCAGGCGCTCGGGCTCAATGACCCGGTGATCGTGCAGTTTCTGCGCTTTGTCTGGAACGCGCTGCATTTCGACTTCGGTGTCTCCTATCAATTCAAGCAGCCGGTCATCGATCTCCTGCGCGAGCGCGTGCCGGCGACGCTCGAGCTCGCCTTCGTCTCCGCGATCCTCGCGCTCGCGATCGGCATTCCGATGGGCGTCCATACCGGGCTGCATCGCGACTCGTGGCTCTCGAAAATCTTCCTCACCGTGTCGCTGATCGGCATTTCCCTGCCGACCTTCCTGACCGGCATCCTTCTCATCTTCGTCTTCGCCGTGAGCCTCGGCTGGCTGCCGTCCTACGGGCGCGGCGATGTCGTGCGCGTCGGCTTCTGGACGACGGGCCTCCTCACCTCCTCCGGCCTGCGTTCGCTGATCATGCCGGCGATCACGCTCGGCCTCTTTCAGATGACGCTCATCATGCGCCTCGTACGCTCCGAAATGCTCGAAGTGCTGCGCACCGACTACATCAAGTTCGCTCGCGCGCGCGGTCTGCGCAGCCGCGCCGTGAATTTCGGCCATGCGCTCAAGAACACGCTGGTGCCGGTCATCACCATCGCCGGATTGCAACTCGGCTCCGTCGTCGCCTTCGCCATCATCACCGAGACGGTGTTCCAGTGGCCGGGGATGGGATTGCTCTTCCTCCAGGCGGTGCAGAACGCCGACATCCCGATCATGGCGGCCTATCTTCTGCTCGTTGCCTTCATCTTCGTCGTCATCAACTTGATCGTGGATCTTCTTTACGCGGTCATCGACCCGCGCATCCGCGTCGAAGCGCGCCCGGCGTGAGGTGACATGAACGCGCCGCTCACGACCGATTTCACGTCAGAGACCACGGTCCCGGCCAAGAGTCGCTGGGCGACGCTGCGCGACAGCGACATCCTCTACTCCTTCCTGCGCTCGAAGGTGACGATCGGCGCCGCCATCGTCACGTTGCTGATCATCTGCGGCGCGGTGTTCGCGCCTTGGATCGCGCCGCACAACCCCTTCGACCTGCGTGAGGTCAATCTCATCAATTCCAACCTGCCGCCGGCCTGGATGGCGGATGGCAACCGGGACTTCATGCTCGGCACCGACGATCAGGGACGCGACATTCTCTCGACGATCCTTTACGGCTCGCGCATCTCGCTCTCGGTCGGCATCCTCTCGGTCGCTTTCGCCGCGATCGTCGGCATCGTGCTCGGACTGATCGCCGGCTACCGCGGCGGCATGGTCGACACCATCATCATGCGCATCGCCGATGTGCAGCTCACCTTCCCGGCGATCCTGATCGCGCTGCTCATCGACGGCTCCGTGCGCGCGCTGGTCGGCGGTCAGCGCAACGAGGAGATGGTCTTCTGGGTGCTAATCTTCTCGATCGGCCTCTCCTTTTGGGTGCAATATGCGCGCACCGTGCGCGGCTCAACCATGGTCGAGAAGAACAAGGAGTATGTGCAGGCCGCCCGCCTTATCGGCATCCGGCCGACGACCATCCTGTTCCGGCACGTGCTGCCGAACGTCATCGGCCCGGTGCTCGTCATCGCCACCATCAACCTCGCGCTCGCGATCATCCTCGAAGCCACCCTCTCCTTTCTCGGCGTCGGCCTGCCGCCGACGCAGCCCTCGCTCGGCACGCTTATCAGCATCGGCAACAATTATCTCTTCTCCGGCGAATGGTGGATCGCGATCTTCCCCGGGATCACGCTCGCAGCGCTCGTGCTTGCCGTGAACCTCGTCGGCGACTGGCTGCGCGACGCGCTCAATCCGAAGCTGCGATGAGTGAACCGGTCCTCAGCGTGCGCCATCTGCGCGTCGAATTCCCGACGCGGCGCGGCACGCTCGTCGCCGTCGACGACGTGTCCTTCGACATCAAGCCGGGTGAAGTGCTGGGCGTCGTCGGCGAATCCGGCGCCGGCAAGTCGATGACCGGCAATGCCGTGATCGGGCTCCTCGAGCCGCCCGGACGCGTGGCCGGCGGCGAAATCCGCCTGCAGGGTGAGCGCATCGACAACCTGCCCTATGAGGCGATGCGGCGCATCCGCGGCAAGCGGATCGGCATGGTGTTCCAGGATCCGCTCACGAGCCTCGATCCGCTCTATCGCGTCGGCGATCAGCTGGTCGAAACGATCGTCACCCACACCAAGCTCAGCGAAAGGCAGGCGCGCGAGCGCGCGCTCGACCTCCTCAACGAAGTTGGCATTCCCGCCGCCCGGAACCGCATCGACGCCTATCCGCACCAGTTCTCGGGCGGCATGCGCCAGCGCGTCGTCCTCTCGCTCGCGCTCGCCGCCGAGCCGGAACTCGTCATCGCCGACGAGCCGACGACCGCCCTCGACGTCTCCGTGCAGGCGCAGATCATCGGCCTCCTGAAAAAGCTCTGCGCGCAGCACGGCGTCGCGGTGATGCTGATCACCCACGACATGGGTGTGATCGCCGAGACAGCCGACCGCGTCGCCGTGATGTATGCGGGACGCATCGCCGAGATCGGGCCGGTACGCGACGTGGTGAAGTCGCCCTATCATCCCTACACGCGAGGGCTGATGGGCTCGATCCCGAAGCTCGACAGTGACGCGGACCGGCTGACACAGATCCCCGGCACGATGCCGCGCCTCAACGCAATTCCACGCGGCTGCGCCTTCAATCCGCGCTGCCTGCATGTTTTCGAGCGCTGCCGCCTCGAGCGCCCGGAGCTCATCCCGCTGGAACGCTCCGCTGCCGCCTGCTGGCTCTATGACAAGGCGGAGCAACGCGCGGAGGCGATGTCATGAGCGACGCGCCGCTCGTCTCGGTCGAGAAGCTCGGCCGCGTCTACGACGTGTCGAGGCCGTGGCTCAACCGCGTGATCGAGCGGGCGCCGGTGCAGTTGCTCACCGCCGCGGCGGACGTGACCTTCTCGATCGCCCGCACGGAGACATTCGCGCTGGTCGGCGAATCCGGCTCGGGCAAATCGACCGTCGCTAAAATGGTGGTCGGCCTCGTGCCGCCGAGCGCCGGCGAAGTCGTGATCGACACGGTCTCGATGACCGATCGGCGTCGCGCCGCAGATCGCGAGCGGCTGCGCCGCCGCATCCAGATGATCTTCCAAGACCCGTATGCCAGCCTCAATCCGCGCTGGCGGGTCGAAGACATCATCGCCGAGCCGCTGCGCGCCTTCGCCATCACGAAGAGCACCCGCGAGCGCCATGAGCGCGTCGGCGAGCTCCTGCGTCTTGTCGGCCTCGACCCCGCCGACGGCGGAAAATATCCGCATGAGTTCTCCGGCGGGCAGCGCCAGCGTATCGCCATCGCCCGCGCACTCTCGGCGCGGCCGGAGTTCATCGTCTGCGACGAGCCGACGTCCGCGCTCGACGTTTCGGTGCAGGCGCAGATCCTCAATCTGATGCGCGACCTGCAGCGCCAGTTCGGCCTCACCTACCTCTTCATCAGCCACAACCTCGCGGTCGTGCGCCACATGGCGACGCGCATCGGCGTGATGTATCTCGGCCGCCTCGTCGAGGTCTCGCCGGCGCGCGAGCTCTTCGCCGCGCCGCGCCATCCGTATACGCGCATGCTGCTCGACGCAGTGCCCGACCTCGACCTCACGGGGCGCCGAAGGAAGGCGGTCGAGGGCGAGATCCCAAACCCGATCACGCCGCCGCCGGGCTGCCCATTCCATCCGCGCTGCCCGCATGCTTTCGAGCGCTGCCGCATCGAGCGCCCCGCCCTCCTGCCGGCCGGCCCCGCCATGGCCGCCTGCCACGCGGTCGAGGAAGGGCGGATCGGACCGGGGGTGGGGGTGCGAGGGCAAACCGCGGCTCCGTCGCCTGCAAATTGATAGGAAGTGCGCGACGTGATCGCGATTTAGGGAAAATCGCATATTGGCGCGGCAGCGACAGCGTTCACGGCCTGGGCCGCCCGGGGGCGAAATGGTGGTGAGCGCGCAGGGATTCGAACCCTGGACCTACTGATTAAAAGTCAGTTGCTCTACCGACTGAGCTACGCGCTCCAAGGGTGGCCGTTGTGTAGGGGGCCGGTCCGGTGGGGTCAAGCGGCGATGGACGAAGGCTATAACGCCCTTCGCTTTCCCGAAAAATTGCTGCGTTTGGAGACGACCACTGGTATATATTGCCCCCTACAACCCGCTGGCATGAGGCGGAATCGGGAGGGGCGCGATGGGACGGCATCAGAAGGACTTCTTGGCATTCGGCGACAGCGTAGACCTCGTCTCAGCGCTCGCTCTAACGAACGCCAGCGCCGCCGCGAACGACGTCGCGACCACGACCGCAACGGCGATGGCCGCCCGCGGCGATGCACCCGCCGTCAATTATGGCGGCGGCGCGTCGTCCAGCGCCTCCCAAGGCACTTACGCGCAACTCGCCGACTATCTCGTCAACGGCTACTGGGCGAAAGACGGCTTGCCGGCGCATGGCTGGACGCCGGGATCAACGGTCACATACAACATCAGCAGCCTGACCGCGCAGGAGCAATCCTACGCGCGCCAAGCGCTCACCCTCTGGCACGACGTCGCCAACATCAACTTCTCCGAGGTCAGCAGCGGCGGCCAGATTGTCTTCGATGATTCCGGCAGCATGCAGGCGGTGACCAGTGTCAGCTGGAGCGGCGGCGGCAACCTGACGAGCGCCACTGTTCACATCAGCACCGACTGGGTGACCGGGAACGGCGGATACGGCGGCCCCACCGGCTTCTGGAGCTACGGCTTCCAGACTTATTTGCACGAGCTTGGTCACGCCATGGGGCTCGGCCATCAAGGCCCCTACAACGGCAGCGCCACCTGGGGCGTCGACAACATCTTCACCAACGACAGCTGGCAATACACGGTGATGTCGTATTTCGATCAGACGAAATCCGGCGGCGCGTCGTTTGATTTCACCATCACGCCGATGGTGGTCGACATCCTCGCGATGCAGACGAAGTACGGCGCGAACACCACGACCCGCACCGGCGACACCACCTACGGCTTCAACTCGACGGCCGGATCGTTCTACAACTTCACGAGCTATACCGGCGCGCCCGCCTTCACGATCTATGATGCTGGCGGCACCGACACGCTCGACTGCTCCGGTTTCTCGCAGAGCCAGACCTTCAACATGGTCGCCGGCGGCTACTGCTCGGTCGGCGGACAGACGAACAATATCGGCATCGCGCTGAGCACGTTGCTCGAGAATGCGATCGGCGGCAGCGGCGCCGACACCTTCAACGGCAACGATCTCAACAACACCTTCAAAGGCAATGCCGGCAACGACACCATCAATGGCGGCAACGGTACCGATACCGCCATCTTCTCTGGCAACCGCGCCTCCTACACCCTGACCGACCTCGGCGGCGGCAGCGTGCGCGTCGTCGGCCCTGACGGCACCGATACGCTCACCAGCGTCGAGAAGCTGCAGTTCGCCGACCAGACGGTGACGTGGCCGCCGGTGGCGGCGACGCATGTAGCGAATGATTTCGACGGCGATGGGAATGCAGATTTGCTACTGAGGAACACCAGCAGCGGCGCCATGCGCCTTTGGGAGCTTACCGGGAACCATGTTGACGCAAATACGGGCGTCCCCACGGCGGCGACTGTCTGGGAAATCGCCGGGACCGGTGACTTCGATGGCGACGGCAGGGAGGATATCCTTTGGCACAACACCGCTGACGGTTCGGTTCGTCTCTGGGAAATGAATGGTCCCACGGTGCAGGCAAATTTAGGAATTAGCGGCAATCCTGTCGTGTGGCAGATCGCCGGCACGGCCGACTTCGATGGCGACGGCAAGGAGGACATCCTTTGGCACAACACTAGCACCGGAGCGCTTCGTGTCTGGGAAATGACCGGAAATCATGTCGACGCGAACGTAGGCGCGAGCTCCATTTCAAGCGCATGGCACCTCGAAAGCACCGGCGACTTCAACGGTGACGGAAAGCACGATCTCCTTTGGCGCAACGCCAACGATGGTACGATGCGGCTCTGGGAGATGAATGGGGGGCAGGTTCTCGCCAACCTAGGGGTGAGCGCGCCGCCAATTTCGACGTGGGCCATCGCGACCACTGGCGACTTTAATGGCGACGGCCGCGAAGATATCTTGTGGCAAAACAAGAGCAATGGATCGTTGCGACTCTGGGAAATGAATGGCAGCCAAGTCACAGCGAATCTTGGTTTGTCCGGCGCGCCAAGTCCGTGGCACCTTGAGGATGCTCGCGACGTCAATGGAGACGGACGGGATGACATTATTTGGAGAAACACATCCGATGGCAGCATTCGAGTCTGGGAGATGAATGGTGCGCATGTTGATGCCAATCTCGGCATTAGTGGCGCAGTGACAGCCTGGAAGATCGTCACCGATCCTTTTGATCACGCCTAACTGCGCTTTGGCATTCATGTTCTACCAGCGACAAACTACAGATGACTTTGACCTACGAGGACGCTAGGGCTACATGTGAAGCCGCGCCAAAAGCGGAATTTGATCTTCTAGCTTACACTGGTTCGCCGACCGACTCGGCTTATCTCAAAAGCTACGTGCTAAACGCTGTAACGTCGATCTATGGCGTGTCGGCGGAGGTGTTTGATTCTGCCACAGTTTATTCGACGACGCTCTTGCGAGATTTTGTGCATCGGGCGCTTTATCAAACGACCGACGCCCCATATATCGACGATTTGCAGGCCAACGGAGAATTAGTCGCACCGCAGACGGAAGATGTGGCTACGGGACTGCGTTATCCCGCGTTCGGTCTTTGCGGCCTAATGGCGTGGCAAGAATACCAAGTATTTCACGCCTTTGGGTACAAAACTGAATTGTTGGCTTTCGCCAATGGCAATATCGACGATTTTACTGACAGTCACACGAGCACCGAAGTTTATTGCGAGGATATCGGGAAATCGATCGTTCAGGATGCAACTTTCAATTTTTGGTTCGAAGACGCTGACGGCAATCCGCTGTCTTGGCTTGAAGCGCGTGACGCCAAGGACGAGGGCGTGCTTCAGTTCGACAATTTCGACATTTATACATACTACCGAAATGCTCTAGAGCCACAAATAGGCCCTATGGGCGCAGAATTAAAAGCCACCTTTGTCGAGAACTACTTCAAAGTTCCGCTCCTTTGGGCCCACGATGGCGAAGCTCCAGGTACCAACGGGTCGCTTTATCAACTGTTTCCTGACTGGCAGAACGCTCACGATCCAAGCGTTTTTCAAGGCGGAACCTACAGTGACGCGCCAAGCGCACTTGCGGCGGTACAGGCGGTGGCCGCCGAAGGCTTTAGCTGGCGCCACATCGCTGACGTGATCAATGACGACCATTACGCAACCGGATTCCGCGTCGGGTCTTCCGAATGGATCACCGTAAGACTTGCCGATGGCACCTATCTGTCGATCGAAACCCATACTAGCGCGACGCTTAATGGTTCTTACGACCAGTTAGTCAACGAAGCCACCGGCGGCCCAACATTGAACTCTGGTTCCGATCTTTCTTTCCTGCTGCAGCCTGCCGATGTTCTCGACTGGCGCGGAGACGTCATGAGAGATTGGATCGATCCCGGCCAAACCCCAGATATACTTACGCTGCGCAACACAACCACCGGCGCATTGAACCTTTGGTCACTTGACGAGCGCCCCATTGATGCAACCTCGTTTGGCTTTCCTGACAAGGCCTACGCGGTCGAGGACCGCGGTGATTATGACGGCGACGGACACGTCGATATTCTGTTCTTCAATCACTCGAACGGGCAGGTCGGTTATTGGGATCAACATCAAAGCTGGCATCGCCTTGATGCGCTCTCCTCGGCGTGGCGAGAGGAAGCCCATACGGGATCGTCCGACTTCTGGGACGACGGAGCCGACGATATTCTCTGGCGTAACACGTCTACTGGCCAAGTCGTGGCATGGGATATGGCCGATGGCAGCCGAGCGAATTACAAATCATATGGGGTCGTCGGGCTGAATTGGCAGGTGGTCGGCACCGCCGATCTCAATGGTGACGGCACCGACGATATCCTGTGGCGCGACCAAGACACGGGTCAAATCCGTGAATGGCTGATGCAGGATGGCACGGTCGTTACCAATAAGGGAATAGATACAGTAAATAACAACTGGACAATCTTGGGCCTGGGCGACTTCAGCCATGATGGGTCGAGCGACATCCTCTGGCGAAACTCCGCTACAGCCGAGGTCGGCTACTGGGACATGGACGACGGCAAAAGTAGTGGCTTTAGACACCTCGATGCTCTGCCGTCAAACTGGCAGGTTCTCGGAGTAGTTGACACGAACGGCGATGGGACCGCCGACGTGGTTTGGCACAATACCTTGAATAACGAGCTATATTACTGGCAGATGCATAATGGAACGCCGACGGTTGTCGCGCAAGGAACACTTTCTGCCGATTGGGACGTTGTCTAACGGTTCTATCGGTTGGCTCGCTGTTCTGGCGGAAGCCATTTATTACATGCACATCTCAGAATATATATCGCAAGCAACAGCGCAACCCACCAAATAATGGCGTGATCATAAAATATGACCCACTCCCCCGAGAGTTGCGAAAAGAAGTAACCTGCCAAACTGCCCATTACATATGCCGTTCCCCAGGTCGCGTTTTCATAAAGGGACAGCGCCGCAAAGAGGCCCAATATAACGGACGCCAAGATCAGAGCCACGATAGCTGCCGACCACCCACCGATGGCATAGGCTGCGATGTGAACTGCTTGGGGAGCAGTTCCTCGACCTGCAAACCGATCCTCGAACATGCGTTCGTAGACCAGAAGACTAGGTCGGCATTTCTTCCCTCGCTCCAACTGTGCCCATATTCCACCGCAAACGGCACCTTCCGTCGTGAAGATCTCGTAGTAGTACATATACGGGAGCGCCATACGGTCGAGCGCCACGGCGACGAGTATTGGCGCTTTGTCTATTGCCTCGGTCGTCATATCGCGCAGAAACTTGCCCCAATGCGATTGCCGTATATCGCTAGGGGGCAAAGCCCCGCTCGGCTTGGGCGCAACCGATTTCAGAGGAGGTGGCTCACCCCCGGGCGCCGCCTTCAGCGAAGGCTCGCGTTCTGAAATTGCTTTGTCGGTCGCGGGAACGTTTTGTTCCGCCTTCCGTGGCTTTGACGTTTCAGTCGGCTTCTGAGCGATTTCGATACTAGGCAACGGCGGCGGGGGCACAACGCGCAAAACGACCACCGATATTGCCAGATAGCTGGCCATGACCAAGGTTGATCCGAACGTCGCGCCGAGATAAGGCCTCTTTCGCGCGTTGGCAAAGATCGCAACCACCAAGCCGATATAGAACACGAGCACCGGCCATTTCATACCGAGCAGAATCAGGAGCGATGTCATCAAAAAGAAATTGATGAGACACGAAATCCACCAAAACGCTTCTCGTGATCTCAGAGCTCTGACCAATGCGTAGATCGAAAGAAAGATGAGCGGAGACTGAAGCACCATTCGCGGCCAATAGCCGAGCAGATCAAGAATTTGAAACCGCGCATCTACGGCATCCAGGGCCCCGGCACCATGTCCCCACCGCCCGATGATGTCAGAGGAGGCAAACGAATAGATCACGAAGGCGTAGCATGCGGCGGCCGCAATGACGTACTCGCCTCGAGTGAACTCGGGAACAGTATGTGCAAGCTTTTTAAAAATTGGCGCCGCAAAGCGGCGCGTTGCGACGAAAATCGGCGGCGCAACGGCAAACGGCAGCAGGAGCAGTAACCAATAGCCGAATGAGAACAGCGTCGAAAATTCGGCTAGATCAATATCTCGGTTCAGCAGCCTCAGCCACCATCCGCTATAGGATGATGCGTACACAAATTGCGCGACAACGGTTAAAATGAAATACGGGATCAAGAAGGAAAGAAGCGGCAGGTTTCGAATGACCCAGCGGCTTATGCGGGTTTTGTTCAGCATGAGCTCTCTGCCACGACATTGGAATGGCGGAATGCCGTCAGCCAGAGCCAGCCGCAAATAACCGCGGCGGCCGCCGATTGAACCAGCGCAAGGCCGACGACGCCGTACAGCGGATGGACCAGCACCGAGACGATCAGTTGAAAAAGCAACGCCGCGCCCCATCCCAATATTTGCATCAGCGGCACGCCGAACGCTGACAAATATTGCGACATCACCGTGGTGATCGTCAGCAATACAACAGACGGAAGCAGCGCCATAACGATGCCGACGGCCGGCTGATAGCTGCCGCCAAAAACAAACGTGATGAGCGGCTGCGCGACCAGCGCGAACACGGCGCAGATGAGCGCCATGCCAAGAAACAGCGTTACCACCGGAAGCCGCAGCTCTTTCCAGCGGCTGCTTTCCTTCGTTCGGACGAGGTGCGGAAACAGCGCGATGCAGACGGTGCCCGGGATCACCAGCATCGCGTCGATGATTTGCGAAGCCACCGACCATTGGCCGAGATCGGCGATGGCGTCATTCCAGCGCAGTACGAAGACGCCGAGCCGCGACATCACGAAAGTCATCAGCACCACGAGATGTGCGCGAATGCCGTAGGCGATCATCTCCTGGAACAGCGCGCGATCGAAGGTGTAGGAAATATCGACCCCCCGCGCGACGCGAAACAGCGCGACACCCCCGACGACGACGTTCGCGGCCAAGAGCGTCAGGAGATACGCGCGCGGCGATGGGCCGTTGAGCGCAACCAAAACCGTGCCGAGAATGATGAGGGCGACCTGGAGCAGAAGTAGGCGGTTGAAAAGCCCGGTATCGATCGCAACCGACAGGTTCTGCAGGCCGAGATTGAACAGAAGCATGGGACAGAGCAGCAACACCAGCATGATGGACGCGCCGCCGCTCCGCTCGAAAAAGGCCTGATCGACGATCAGAATACCGACCCCGGCGGCAAGGCCGGCGAACAGTGCGACAAAGACGAAATTGGCGATCACCTGACCCAGCAATTCCGGCTTTTGCGCATAGAAATACGTGTTGCTCGCGTGCATGCCGAGAAACGCCACCTGCACGCCGACCATGGAGGCGGCATAGACGTAGTAGTAGCGGCCGAGCTCCGAGGGGCCGAGACTGCGCGCGATGATGACGCCATTCACGAACATCCCGAGCATAACCACGGCCCGGGCGATCAGCATCCACAAATAAGACGACGCCATATCGCTGTCTGCTTCCCGCCACGTCCTTCACGTCGATATGGCTTAACGACCGACGCGCGGCCTGCCAACGTGTTTTGTGCCCCTCGTTCCCTCACCGCTCCCGGAACGTGCGCGCGAGCTGGTCCTCCAGCGGCTTGATCAAATATTGCAGCGGGGTGCGATCGCTGGTGTGCACATAGACCTCGACCGGCATGCCGGAGACGAGCGTCATATTGCCGAGCCGGTGCACCTCCTTTTCCGAGAGCGACACGCGAATCATGTAGTAGGACTGCGTGGTCACCGGCCCGTTGGCGTTCTGCTGTTGCTCGTGGATGAGATCGGCGGAGACGAGGATGACGTGGCCTTCGAGGTCGGGCAGCGTGCGCCGGTCGCCGGCGGCAAGGCGCGCGCGCACCGTGGCGCCGAGCTTCACCTGGTCGATGTCGTTTGGCGCAACCTTGGCCTCGACGATCAGCGTGTCGTTGCGCGGGACGATCTGCATGATCGTCTCGCCTTTGGCGATGACGCCGCCCACGGTGTGCACTGTAAGCTGATGCACGATGCCGGTCTGCGGCGCGCGGATATCGACGCGCCGCAAGTCGTCGGCAGCGGCGACGACGCGCTCCTGCAGCTCCGCGACCTTGGCTTCCGCCTCGCGCAGGTCGCGCAGCACTTCGGTGCGGAAATCCTGGTCGAGCTGGATGATCTGCAACTCGGTCTCGGCGATGCGAGCCTTCGCCCGCGCGATTTCCGCGATCGACTGGCCGCGCTCACCTTGTAGGCGCGCCTGGTCGCGCTGCAGCGCCATGTAGCGTACGATGGTCACGAGATTGCGCTTGTAGAGCTCGTTGACGCCTTTGAGCTCTTGGCTGATGAAATCGATCTCGCGGCTCTTTGCCTCCTGCTGCGCGGTCATTCCGGCGATTTCATTTTCCGTCTGGGCAATGCGTTCGCGCAGCTGCGCGCGCTGTCCGTTGCGGGCATTGCGGCGCGCCTCGAACAGCTTCTGCTCGCCGTTGACGGCCGTCTCGACCGTCGGATCCTTCATGCGCGAGAGCAGGATCGCAGGGAAGACGATCCGGTCGGCATTGTCGCGCTCGGCGACGAGCCGCGCCTGCCGTGCGGCGAACTGATCGTATTGCGACTGCACGATGCCGAGCGTGGCGCGCGTGAGCGTATCGTCGAGGCGCATCAGCACCTGCCCGGCTTCAACGGCATCGCCCTCGCGCACCAGGATTTCGCCGACGACGCCTCCGGTATTGTGTTGGACACGTTTCACGTTGCTTTCCACGACCAGCGTCCCCGACGAGATCACCGCGCCAGAAAGCCGTGACGAAGCCGCCCAGCCGCCAATGCCTCCGACGCTGATGAGGATCGCCGCGATGCCGATCGTGTTGAGCCGCCGGATGCTGCGTCGCCTTTCGTCGTCCCGTTCTTGCGCCATCACCCTGCTCCGCTCGTCCCGTCCGCCACCACTTTCAAGCCCGGGCCCGCCTCAGCCGGTCGCGTCCCGAAGGCGACGTCGGGGCGAATCTTTGCCGGCGGCGCCGGATTGAGCCGGCTCATCACCTCGTCGCGCGGACCGAAGGCTTGCTGCACGCCATCCTTGATGACGAGAACCTTGTCGCAAACCGAAAGCATCGAGGCGCGATGCGCAATCATCACGACGATTGCGCCGCGCGCCTTGGCATTGCGCAAGGCCTGCAGCAACGCGCTCTCCCCCTCGCCGTCGAGGTTAGCATTCGCTTCGTCGAGAACGATGAGGAAGGGGTCGCGAAAGAGCGCGCGCGCAAGCGCGACACGCTGACGCTGGCCCGCGGAGAGGAATACACCGCCGTCGCCGATCGGCGTGTCGTAGCCCTTCGGTAGCCGCAGGATCATGTCGTGCGCGCCGGCCGCGCGAGCCGCGGCGATGATGGCGTTAGCGTCCGGCATGGCCGCCATCCGTGCGATATTCTCCGCGATGGTGCCGTCAAAAAGCTCGATTGCCTGCGACACGTAGCCGACATTGGGCCCGAGCACCTCGGGCGCCCACTGGTCGAGCGTCGCGCCGTCGATGCGGACCTTGCCGCGCGCCGCCGGCCACGCCCCGGTCAGAACGCGCACGAGCGAGGTCTTGCCGGAACCGCTCGGCCCGACGATGGCGAGGACGTCGCCAGCCGTGAGTTTGAATTGCACATTGTTGACGATCGGAATTTGAACGCCGGGCGGCGCAACGACCGCCGCTTCGACCTCGAGGCTACGGTGCGGCGCCGGTAATACCATGCGCCCCGGCGGCGCGCCGATGATGGTCAACATCTCGGTCAACCGCCGCATGCCGTCGCGCGCGGCAGCAAAGCCCCGCCAATTGGCGATCGCGGTTTCGATTGGCGCCAGCGCCCGCGACATCATGATCGATGCTGCGATCATCGCGCCGGCCGTCACCTCGTTGCGGATGACGAGGTAGGCGCCGAGACCGAGCATCATCGATTGCAGAAGCAGCCGCAGCACCTTCGAGAGGCTGCTGAAAAACCCGATGACGTCGGACGCACGCTCGGCGGCCTGCAGGAACTTGTCGCCATGCGTTGTCCAACGGTGGGCGAGTGTCTCGGCCATTCCCATCGCGACGACGGTTTCGCTGTTGCGGCGATCGGTTTCGATCATCGCAGAGCGCGCGCCCGTGCCGCGCGCGAGTTCCGCCGTCGGTTCACGGCTCGCGCGTTCGGTCATCAATGTCGTCGTTAAAAGCACGATAGCGCCGACGAGCGCCATCACGCCGAGCCATGGATGGATCAGGAAACACAGGAACAGGAACACCGGCATCCACGGCAGGTCGACGATTGCGATAGGACCGGCGCTGGTGAGGAAGGCGCGGATCTGGTCGAGGCTGCGGACCGGCTGCAACGCCTCGCCCGGCGATCGGTTGTGGAGCGCGATCTGCAGCACCGCGTGATGCACGACCTTGCCGAGGCGGCGGTCGAGCTCTCCGCCGATGCGCACCACCACGCGATTGCGGATCAGATCAAGGAGCGCCTGCAGCCCGTAGCAGCCTACGAGAAGCACCGAGAGCGCTAGCAAGGTCGGCACGCTGTGGCTCGCCAGCACGCGGTCATAGACCTGCAGCATATAAAGCGGGCCGGCGAGCATCAGCATGTTGACGACGCCGGAGAAGATCGCGACGCTCCAGAACCCGCGCCGACAGTCCGCCAATGTGGCGGCGAGCACGGGATGGCGCGGTACGGGCTTGCGAAGCGGCATCGTCAACGGATCGGCTCAAAGCTACGTCGAAAAACGAATGGCCGCCGCCGCGCCGTATTCGAAGTTCCGAACAAGATTATCGTCGGCCAAATGCCGACGTTTTTTCTATCGTGGGCGTTTTTTAAGGTCGGCCGCAACGCGACACTGTATTCGTGTTTAACGCTCAGATCAGGTGCCAATCACCGAAGTGATAGCCACCGGCGTGATCACTCGCGACTTGTGTCGACTGGCCTGCTCCAACGGAATCCGGTGGGGTCGCGCCCGTAACCGATCCGGATTGCGGGTGCCAGTTCGTGTTCACGATCCCGTCGGCATTCCGCCACGGATACTCGATCGGCTGCCCGCCGCTCGGCGGATTTGAATCGACAAAGGGCGTCCCCGTTGGCGGTGTCAAACCGGGATCAGTCGGCAGGGTGCTGAAGGGCGGATGGGAATCGACGAATGGTGTCGTCGGTGTGGTTGGCAACGTCGAGCCGGAATCGGTCGGCAGTGTGCTTGGCGGATTCGTAACCGGCAGCCCGGAGTCGGTTGGTAACGTGGACGAACCGAACAGATGCGGATCGTTGGAAATCCACCCCGTCACATCGGTGACATCATGGTCGGTGGACGACGATGACGAAGAGGAAAGATTGGTATACCCGCTGCCCCAAATGCCGCCCGGATGGGCGTCAGCGGAGGTCATGCCCGGATAGGAAACCTTGAACGGCCAGCCATCGCTCATGTCGAGGGTGGCGCCGGCCGTCAGCCACACCGATTCATTGGTCGTAACGCCGCCGGGGTCGCTCGTACCCGGATTCGTCGTGCCCGGATCGCCGGAGTCGGGATTCGTGAGTCCCGTGCCACCGCTATCGGGAGTTGTGCCGACGATCCCAAGAATCGTCGCTTCGATATTCGCTGTGTCGTCGCTCACGTAGCGCGGCATGTGACGCTATTCCCCCATCGACGCACACCGGCGGTGCCGGCGGGAATTCCCGTTACAGTCGGCTGCTCGTGCCGCTCTGCTTTTTCAGCAGATTTCGTGCAGCGCCAGATATTTGGCTGTATTGTAGTATTTTTGTGGCCATGCCGTCCAGCCCCCTCCCCATCCCGCCTAACGGGTGACGCCAGCCGGCCGGCATCGTAAAATTGCGGGCCGATTCACCGGCAGTCATTCGGGAGGCTTCGATGAAGGCCCTGGTTACACTGAGCTTTGCGGCGTCGCTGGTTTTCGCCAGCTTTGCGGCTCATGCGGCGAGTTGCACCGAGCAGGCGGCGGAGAAAAAGCTCGCGGGCGCCGCCAAGACGAGCTTCATGAAGAAATGCGAGAAGGACGCGGGCGCCTCCTGCAGCGCGCAGGCGGCCGAGAAGAAGCTTTCCGGCGCCGCCAAGAACAGCTTCACCAAGAAATGCACGACCGACGCTGTCGGTAGCTGACGGATCCGCGGCAGTCTCAGTCCTCCGCCCGTGCGGTCAAACCCCGCGCGGGCGGATTTTCTTTGCCGGCGTTCAAAAGAGCCGTGCGTCGCGACCCGCGGCGGCGCAGCGTCACAAGACGACGATACCGGCGTGCTTGGCCTTGTCGTCAGGCTCGACATGCACCGAGATCAGCGCGTCGGGATAGGCATCTTTGATCGCGCGCTCGAGAACGTCACAGATGTCGTGCGCCCGCGTGACGGTCATGTCGTGCGCGACGACGAGATGGAAGTCGATGAACATCATGCGCCCCGCCTGGCGGGTGCGCACGTCGTGGGCCTCAATCGCGCCCTCCGCGTTTGTGGCGATGAGCTCGCGGATATGCGCCAAAGTCTGCGGCGGCACGGCCTCGTCCATCAGGCCGCCGACGGATTCCTTTACCACGCTCCAGCCCGTCCACAGGATGTGCAGCGCAACCGCGGCCGCGAGCGCCGGGTCGAGCAGCGCCCAGCCGGTCACCGCCGCGACCGTCACGCCGCCAAGCACGCCAACCGAGGAGACGACATCCGTGAGGAGGTGCCGCCCGTCGGCGGCCAGCGCCGGCGAGCGATGTTCACGGCCCTGACGGATCAGCACCCACGACCACAGCGCATTGAGAACGCTCGCCGCGCCGTTCACCGCGAGGCCGACCCAGGACAGCTGCGGCGCGCTGGGTGTGCGGAAGGCGAGATACGCTTCGTGCAGGATGGTGATCGCGGCGATGATGATCAGCACGCCGGCAAACACGGCGGAAAAATACTCCGCCTTTTGATGGCCGTAAGGGTGCTTCGCATCGGCCGGCTTGGCGCTGAGCCGCACGGCGAGCAGCGCGGCGACGCCAGTCGCGACGTTGACGACGCTCTCGATGGCGTCCGACCAGAGCGCGACGCTGCCGGTCAGGAGATAGGCGGCATATTTAAGCGCGAGGACGGCGACGCCGACAGCGATGCTGCCAAGCGCCAGCCTCTGTATGCGGTCCATGGGTGAGCGTCGAACCTTGCGATTCCGGAAGTGGCGGCTTGTTTAAGCAGCCGGATGATGCAGTGCAAGCCTCTGATTTGAAATGCAAATCGGTCGCAACTGCAACTTCCGGCGTAGCGTGCATGTGCCGGGCGCCCACGGGGGTATTCGCCGCCGCGGCATTGAACCGCTTATAGTGGCGCGCCGGTTTCCGCCGGCCGGGAGAGGACCATGCCCAATTGGCTGATCGGCGCGATCATCGGCTTCGTCATTGCCTTTGCCCTCTTCTATTTCAGGCCGTGGGGTTGAACGGGCTGAAATGCGGGTGCGCGTTAACCACACGGCGGGTGCGGCCTTGCATGGCACAAGGATCGAGCCTCCTATCGTGGTTAAGCGGCGCGACGCGCGCCGTGCCCTTTCCTGTCATGTGGCTGCGTGCGTGAGCGATGGTCGAGCGTGAGAAAGTGAGCCGTGGCGCAGCGCCCCGGTCTGGCAAATCCGTCCAACCATCGGACGCCGAGATCGTCGCCGCAGCACGGGCGCTATGGCGCTTCGACCTCTGCGGGCTTCTGCTCGAAAACGGCGAGCACGTGCTGTGCGATGACGAACGTCTTGCGCCACGCTTGCGGCACTCGCGCTGTCTCTGCCGCGAGAAAAGCCGCGCGCTTTTGACGGCGGCCGCCGCCAAGCGGCCCAAGCCGCCGGTCGACAAGGTGATCATCGAAAAGCCCGCGCCGGATAAAGTCGCCGATGCTCCGGCTGCGGAAAAGCCGGTCGCCTCCCCGTCCGCGGCCGCGCCGCATTTCGAGGCCCCCGCCCTGCAGCAGGCGCCGAGCGTCGTCCCTGCCCCGGCCGGCGACGCTGTGCGCGACGCTACCCATTGGCACCCGATCGCAACCGTCCCACCCCCGCCACCGGACGGCGAGGGCAAGCGCGTGCTCTATCTTCTCTTCGACCCGGCGGTCGGCGTGACGCCGGGATATTGGGTCGCCGACCCCTGGGGTGGCGGCGACTGGTTTGCGACCTCGGCGGCGCTCGACAAGCTCAACCCTTCCCATTGGATGCCGCTCCCCGACCCGCCCTAGCGATCCTTTTCGTCATGGCCGGGCTCGTCCTGGCCATCCACGTCTTGCTTGTGCTCATGAAGGAAAGACGTGGATGCCCGGCACAAGGCCGGGCATGACGGAGCGAAGCGGACACGCCTGATTTACGGACAGTGGGCATCCGGGCAGCCGTAAAGAATTCCTCAACTATAGAACAATACGGCCGGTTTGTTGGCCATCCATTCACTCTTCTTTGGGCGAAAAGTCCTACCGTCGCTACCTGGGCAGATCGGGCGGCGGGGTCAGCTCCTTTATGGACATCAATACCCTTTTCTTACTCACGATGCATGTCGAGGCGATGCTCGGCATTCTGCTGCTGCTCGTCTGGCTGCAGAACAAGGGCACGCCGGGCGTCGCCTGGTGGGGCTCCGCGCATTTGATGCGCGCCTTTTCCGTCGCGCTCTACGGCACCTACGGCGCGACGCCGTCCCTGATTGCGATCGACCTGTCGAGTGTCCTCCTGTTCACGTCGTTCGGCGTGACGTGGACCGGCGCGCGGGTTTTTGACGGCCGCAAGCCCCGGCCCGGCTCCCTCGCCGCCGGCGCTATCGTCTGGCTGATCGCCAGCCAGCTCCCGGGCTTTTCAGACTCCGCGACGCTGCGCGGTGTGATGGGAACCAGCATCATCGCAGCCTTCAGCTGGATGACGGCGTACGAATTCTGGCGCGGCCGCGGCGAGCGCCTCGTCTCGCGCTGGCCGGCCATCGTCATCCTGGTCAGCCATGGCGCCCTCTTCCTCGTGCGCGCGCCGCTCGGCACCAACCCCGACGCGCCGCTCGCGCACGGCATTCTCGCCAGCGCCTGGCTGACGGTGCTCAGCGCTGAAGCACTCCTCTTCACCATCGCCACGGCCTTCGTCCTGCTTGCGATGGCCAAGGAGCGCGCGGAACTGCGCCAGCGCACGGCCGCGATGGTCGATCCGCTGACCGGTCTCGCGAACCGCCGCGCCTTCGTGCAGATGGCCGAAGACATGATCCGCGCCCAAGTCAGGCGCGGTCAGCCGGTCGCGGTCTTCCTCGTCGACTTCGATAATTTCAAAGCGGTCAACGATCGCTACGGTCATCTCGTCGGCGATATCGCGTTGCGCACTTTCGCGGAGATCGCGGGACGCAGCCTGCGCTCCTCCGACCTCGTCGGCCGCCTCGGCGGCGAGGAGTTCGCCGTGATGCTGTCGGACGCAAACCGCGACAACGCCTTCGTCGTGGCCGAGCGCCTGCGCGCGAATTTCGCGCATGCGGCGACCGCGCTCGGTTCGCACGAGGTGCATGCGACGCTCAGCATCGGCGTCACCATCATCCAGGAGCCGACGGATCAGCTCTCGAACCTCCTCGAGCGCGCCGACAAGGCGCTCTATCGCGCCAAGGCGAACGGCCGCAATCGGGTCGAGCTTTCGGACATGCCAACGGATTTGAACCCGCCCAAAACGCCCTCTGCGCCGGAGCGGCTCAGCACCGCGGCGTAAGTGCAATTTTCTTCGTCATGCGCGGGCTTGACCCGCGCACCCATCATCAATTTCTGATGAAGACGATGGACTGCCGGGTCTAGCCCGGCAATGACGGCCGTTACGGAGAGGGCGGAAGATCACCTTGCTCCCAGCGCTCGCGCGTCGCGGCGCGGAACGCTTCGAACGTGCCCTGCGCGATTGCCGCGCGCATCCCGGCCATCAGGCCCTGGTAATAACCAAGGTTGACCGTGCTCAGCAGGATCGCGCCGAGCATCTCGTTCGCCTTGACGAGATGATGCAGATAGGCGCGGCTATAGTCGCGCGCGGCCGGGCATGAGCTCTCTTCGTCGAGCGGGCGCGGATCGTCGGCGTGGCGCGCGTTCTTGAGATTGACTGGCCCGCGCCGCGTGAACGCAAGGCCGTGGCGACCGTTGCGCGTCGGCATCACGCAATCGAACATGTCGATGCCGCGCGCCACCGCTTCGAGCATGTCCTCCGGCGTGCCGACGCCCATCAAATAGCGCGGCCGATCGGCGGGCAGCACGGGCGCGACCGTCTCGATCATGCGCAGCATCACGTCCTGCGGCTCGCCGACCGCGAGGCCGCCGATGGAATAGCCGGGAAAACCGATATCGACGAGGCGGCGCGCGCTTTCGACACGCAACTCCGGATCGTCGCCACCCTGCACGATGCCGAACAGCGCGCGGCCAGGCGACGTGCTCTCGAAAGTGCGCTTGCTACGCTCCGCCCAGGTGAGAGAAAGCTGCATCGCGCGCGCGATCTCAGCCGGCGCGGCCGGCAAGCGAATGCACTCGTCGAGCTGCATGACGATGTCGGCGCCGAGCAACATCTGGATCTCCACCGCGCGCTCAGGTGTGAGCCGATGCGTCGAGCCGTCGAGATGCGAGCGGAAGGTCACGCCGTCTTTGTCAATCTTGCGCAGCGGCGAGAGCGACATCACCTGGAAGCCGCCGGAGTCGGTGAGGATCGCGTGCGGCCAATTCATGAAGCGGTGCAGGCCGCCGAGCGCGGCGACCTCTTCCGCGCCAGGCCGCAGCATCAGGTGATAGGTGTTGCCGAGCAGGATGTCGGCGCCGGTCGCGCGCACGGCGTCCGGCAGAATGCCTTTCACCGTCGCTTGCGTGCCCACCGGCATGAACGCTGGCGTGCGGACGATGCCATGAGGGGTGACCAGCATTCCGGTGCGCGCGGCACCGTCGGTCGCGGCGATCTCCAGCGAAAAATCGTCAGGCATCAGCGCCGGATCGCGACCGAAAAAGCAGGCATGCGTCGCCATAGGAATAGAACCGATAATCGCTCGCGATGGCATGGGTGTAGGCGCGCCGCATCGTCTCGAGCCCACAGAACGCCGCGACCAGCATGAATAGCGTCGAACGCGGCAGATGGAAATTCGTCACCATCAGGTCGGCGGCTTTGAAGCGGTAGCCGGGCGTGATGAAGATGTCCGTCTCACCGGAGAACGGCTGCACGTGGCCTTGGGCGTCCGTCGCACTTTCAAGCAGCCGCAGCGCCGTGCTGCCGACGGCGACGATGCGTCCGCCTTTGTCGCGCGCCGTATTGAGCGCCTGCGCGGTCTCCGCGCTGATCTCGCCCCATTCGGAGTGCATGGCGTGATCCGCCGTGTCGTCCGCCTTCACCGGCAGGAACGTTCCGGCGCCGACATGCAGCGTGACGAAATGCACGCCAACGCCATGCGTACGCAAGGCGTCGAGCATGGCGTCGGTGAAATGCAGGCCGGCGGTCGGCGCCGCGACCGAGCCTTCCTCGCGTGCAAACACGGTTTGATAGTCGGTGCGGTCCTGATCGTCAGGCGCGCGGCGCGACGCGATATAGGGCGGCAGCGGCATCGCGCCGCGCTCGGCGATCGCCTGATCGAGAACTGGACCGTGGAACGCAAAGGAGAGCGTCACCTCGCCCCCGTCGCCTTTGGCTTCGACGCTGGCGTCGAGCTGGCCGAGGAAGCAGACCTTCCCCTCCTCGCCGAAGCGCAGCGCGTCGCCGGCCGTGAGCTTCTTCGCGGGCTTTGCGAAGGCAAGCCAGCGCGATCCGTCGAGGCGCTTGTGCAGCGTGACTTCGATCCGCGGCCCCTCGCCTTCAGGCCCAAGACGGCGGCCGGTCAGGCGCGCCGGGATCACCCGTGTTTCGTTGAGCACGAGCGCATCGCCCGGCTGCAGCAGCGCGGGAAGGTCACCGAAGCGGCGGTCTTCGAGCTCTCGCGCCTCCCCCGGCCGCACGACGAGAAGCCGCGCGGCGTCGCGCGGCTCGACCGGCCGCAGCGCGATGCGTTCGGGGGGAAGATCGAAGTCGAAGAGGTCGGTGCGCATTTCTTTTCTGTCATCGCCGGGCATAGCCCGTCGAAGGACGGGCGTGAACGCCCTATTGTCCCGGCGATCTCGCTTAGGCTCGCACAGTGCCTATTGAATCGAGATGGCCGGGACAAGCCCGGCCATGACGAGTCTTTCGGCTTATGTCGTGCTCCAGCAGCATTCCCGCAGCGTCGCCGCTCAATCCGTCACCCTGAGGTGCTCGCGAAGCGAGCCTCGAAGGGCGACGGCCTGGTGTTTGCGGCCATCCTTCGAGGCTCGACGCTTCGCGTCTCGCACCTCAGGATGACGGCAGCTACGCCGCCATCGAGGCCTTGACGATCTTGTCGGGGTCGCGCACCGGCTCGCCGCGCTTGATCTTGTCGACGTTCTCCATGCCCTCGATGACGTTGCCCCAGGCGGTGTACTGGCCGTCGAGGAAGGTCGCGTCATCGAAGCAAATGAAGAACTGGCTGTCGCCGGAGTCCGGGTTCTGCGCCCGCGCCATCGAGACGGTGCCGCGTACATGCGGCTCGGAATTGAACTCGGCCTTGAGCTTCTTGCCGGAGCCGCCGGTGCCGGTGCCTTCGGGACAGCCGGTCTGCGCCATGAAGCCGTCGATGACGCGATGGAAGACGATGCCGTCGTAGAAGCCGAGCTTCACCAGCTCCTTGATGCGCTCGACGTGGTTGGGCGCGAGATCGGGACGCATCGCGATCTTCACGGTGCCCTTCGTCGTCTCGAGGATCAGGGTGTCTTCGGGCTTCGCCATAAGTGTTGTCCTTTTCGTTGAATGTCGTCCGCGCGCCAGATGATGCGGCGCTTATTTGTCCGCGGCGATCCGCGCGGTCTTGATGCGGTCGGGGTCACGCACGGGCTCGCCCGCCTTGAGCTTGTCGACGACGTCCATGCCGCTCACCACCTGGCCAACGACCGTGTATTTCCCGTTGAGGTGCGGCGCGTCGGCATAGGTGATGAAGAACTGGCTGTTGGCCGAATTCGGGTTCGAGGCGCGCGCCATGCCGACGACCCCGCGCTTGAACGGCGTCGAGGTGAACTCCGCCTGCAGGTTCGGATACTTCGAGCCGCCGGTGCCGTCGCCCTTCGCGCCGTCGCCGGTCTGCGCCATGAAGCCCGGGATGACGCGATGGAACGGCGCGTTGTCATAGAATTTCTCGCGCGCCAGGAGCTTGATGCGCTCGACATGCTTCGGCGCAAGGTCCGGCCGCAGCGCGATCGTCACCATGCCCTTGGTGGTATCGAGCCGCAGCGTATTTTGCGGATCGGCCGACTGTGCCGAAGCTGAGACCGTCATCAGACTGGCGGCCAGCGCCGCGAGCATCAAAGCGCGTTTCATGAATGATCCCAGTCCGTTTTGGTGAAAGGCTTAAGCCTTCGACTTGAACTTCGCCGCCAATCGTTTCGCAACGGACGCCGGCACGAAAGGCGTCACATCGCCGCCCATCCCCGCGATCTGCCGCACCAATGTGGCCGTGATCGGGCGCACCTCCGGCGAGGCCGGCAGGAAGACGGTTTGCACCGCTGGCGCCATCGCGCCGTTCATCCCCGCCATCTGCATCTCGTAGTCGAAATCGCTGGCGTCGCGCAGGCCGCGGACCAGCACCGTCGCGCCGTGCTCTTTCGCCGCGGTCACGACGAGGCCCTTGAAGGTCGTGCAAGCGAGCTCGCATTTCGCCTGGCGCGCGAGCGGTCCGCAGACCTCCTCGAGCATCGCGGCACGCTCCTCGGCCGAGAAGATCGGCGTCTTGCCGGGGTGGATGCCGATCGCGAGCACGAGCTTGTCGGCCAGCTGCATCGCCTGGCGCACGACGTCCACATGGCCGTTGGTGACGGGATCGAACGATCCGGCGTAAAGGGCGATGCGCGGCATGGGTCGGGTCTATCCTGCTGGTTGCTGAGCAGCAACTACGATACAAGAAACGGCTTCTGAGAAAGAGACGAGCCTGTCATTCCGTGGCGCGGCTGAAAGCCGCGAGCCCGGAATCCATAAACCCCAGCGCTGCGGCATATGGATTCCGGACTGGCCGCTTCGCGGCCATCCGCAATGACACGCGCTAGGTTGGCGACTCGTCGTCGCGGTCACTACCGCCATCTCCGTTGCCGTTCTCACCATGCCCGTTCTCGCCGTTCGTGTCTTCGCTCAGGCGTTCGACCGAAACGACGCGCTCGCCCTCGGCGGTGGAGAACACGCGCACGCCCTTCGACGCGCGGCTGGTCATGCGGATGCCTTCGACCGGCACGCGGATGAGCTGTCCGCCGTCGCTCACCAGCATGATCTGATCGGCCATCTCGACCGGGAAGGCGGCGACGAGCTGTCCGATCTCGTCCATCTTGCTGATGTCGGTCGCACGGATGCCTTTGCCGCCGCGACCGGAGATACGGAACTCGAACGACGACGAGCGCTTGCCGTAGCCGAGCTCGGTGACGGTGAGCACGAATTGCTCCGCCGCGCCCATTTCCGCATAGCGCTCCGGCGAAATCGTCGCGCCGGCGTCCGCCGCCTGTGTCTCCGGCGTCGGTTCGCTCGGCTCCGTGCCTTCGGCTGCGTCCGCATCCTCGCCCGTCGCCGCGCGACGGATCGCGCCCGACTGCTTGAGATAAACGGAGCGTTCCTCCGGCGTCGCCTCGAAGTGATGCAGGATGGTGAGCGAGATCACGCGGTCGCTCTCGCCTTGGAGCGCGATGCCGCGCACGCCCATGGAGGTGCGGCCCTGGAACACGCGCACATCGGTCACCGGGAAGCGGATGCATTGACCGACCGCGGTCGTGAGGAGGACGTCGTCGCGTTCCGTGCAGATCTGCACGTCGACAATCTCGTCGCCCTCGTCGAGCTTCATCGCGATGATGCCGGAGCGGCGCACATCGGAGAAATCGGAGAGCTTGTTGCGCCGCACCGTGCCGCGCGTCGTCGCGAACATCACGTCGAGCGTTGACCAGCTCTCTTCGTCCTCCGGCAGCGGCATGATCGTGGTGATGCGTTCGCCTTGCTGCAGCGGCAGGATGTTGATCAGCGCCTTGCCGCGCGCCTGCGGCGCCGCGATCGGCAAGCGCCAGACCTTCTCCTTGTAGACTTGGCCTCGCGAGGAGAAGAACAGCACCGGCGTATGCGTGTTGGCGACGAAGAGACGCGTGACGAAATCCTCGTCGCGCGTCTGCATGCCGGAACGCCCCTTGCCGCCGCGCTTCTGTGCGCGATAGGTCGAGAGCGGCACGCGCTTGACATAGCCGTGGTGCGAGACCGTGACGACCATGTCCTCGCGCTGGATCAGGTCTTCGTCCTCGACCTCGCCTTCCTGCTCGAGAATCTCGGTGCGCCGCGGCGTCGCGAACTGCTCCTTCACTTGCGCGAGCTCGTCCTTGACGATGCCGAGGATGCGCGCGCGAGAGCGCAGGATGTCGAGGTAATCGGAAATCTCCGCCGCGAGCTTGTCGAGCTCGTCGGCGATCTCGTCGCGGCCGAGCGCGGTGAGGCGCTGCAGGCGCAAATCGAGGATCGCGCGCGCCTGCTCGTTCGAGAGCCGGTACGTGCCCTCGTCAGAGAGGCGATGGCGCGGGTCGTCGATCAAGGCGACGAGATCGGCGACCTTCTCCGCCGGCCAGTCGCGCGCCATCAACGCTTCGCGCGCCTCGTTCGGATCGCGCGCGCTGCGGATGATGCGGATCACTTCGTCGATATTGGCGACGGCGATGGCGAGGCCGACCAGCGTGTGCGCGCGGTCGCGCGCCTTGCCGAGCAGATACTTCGTGCGCCGCGAAACGACGTCTTCGCGGAAGGCGACGAAGGCGCGCAGCATGTCCTTGAGCGTCATCACCAGCGGACGCCCGCCGTCGAGGGCGACGACATTCGCGCCGAAGGTCGTCTGCAGCGGCGTGAAGCGGTAGAGCTGGTTGAGCACGACGTCGGCCATGGCGTCGCGCTTGATCTCGACCACGACGCGGAAACCGTCGCGATCGGATTCGTCGCGCAGCTCGGCGATGCCCTCGATCTTCTTCTCGCGCACCAATTCGCCGATGCGCTCGACCATCGCCGCCTTGTTCACCTGATAGGGAATTTCCGAGATGATGATCGCCTCGCGATCCTTGCGGATCATCTCGATCTCGACCTTGCCGCGCATCACGATCGAGCCGCGGCCGAGATGATAGGCCGCGCGAATGCCTTGCCGGCCGAGGATCACGCCGCCGGTCGGGAAGTCGGGACCGGGGATGATCTTGATGAGATCGTCGATACCGAGCGCCGGATCGTCGATCAGCGCGAGGCACGCATCGATCACCTCGCCGAGATTATGCGGCGGGATGTTCGTCGCCATGCCCACCGCAATGCCGCCGGCGCCGTTGACCAGCAAATTCGGGAAGCGCGCCGGCAGGACCACCGGCTCCTTCTCGTTGCCGTCGTAGTTCGGCTGGAAGTCGACCGTGTCCTTGTCGATGTCGTCGAGCAGCGCGAGCGCCGGCCGCGCCAGGCGCGATTCCGTGTAGCGCATCGCCGCCGGCGGATCGCCGTCGACCGAACCGAAATTGCCCTGCCCGTCGATCAGCGGCAGGCGCATGGAGAAATCCTGCGCCATGCGCACCAGCGCGTCGTAGATCGCGGTGTCGCCGTGCGGGTGATATTTACCCATCACGTCGCCGACGATGCGCGCGGATTTGACGTATTTCTTATCCGGCGTGTGCCCCTGCTCGTACATCGAATAGAGGATGCGGCGATGCACCGGCTTGAGGCCGTCGCGCACGTCGGGAAGCGCGCGCGCCACGATCACGCTCATCGCGTAATCGAGGTACGAACGGCGCATCTCGTCGGTGATGGAAACAGGACGAATGTCCGAGGGATCGGGCCCCCCGGGGCGCATGTCTTCAGTGTCGGGCAAAGGCGAATCTCAGGTCGTGAAACGTGGCAGAAAATCTACCGCAAACGGCCCCGAAAGGCCACGAAAATCGGCCCTTTTCAGGTAGGAATTCTGCTTCGTTTTTCAATGGGTTGGAAGGAGGAAAGGATGAATTTTGGCGAGCGGCCTTAAGCGGCGGCGCTAAACCCCGGCAATCGCTCAGTTAGCCTTGAGGTGTCGTCCCCGCGAAGGCGGGGCCCCAGTACACGCCAAGCTGTCGATTCATCGCTAAACAGGGGATACTGGATGCCCGCCTTCGCGGGCATGACACGCCGCATTTTCGGGCCCGACGGGCTCCAAGATTGGATCACACCGTGCCGCCCGGCCTTGCCGAATACCTCATCTCCGCGCTGACGACATTGCTCGTCGTCGTCGATCCGATCGGGCTCGCGCCGATCTTTGCTGCCTTAACGCAAGACCTGCCGGCATCGCTCAAACGCGGCATTGCGCTGCGCGCCGGCGCGATCGCCGTCGGCATCCTCGCCGCCTCGGCGCTGGTCGGCCAATGGGTGCTGACGAAACTCGGCATCAGCCTGCCGGCGTTCCGTATCGCCGGTGGATTGTTCCTCTTCGCCATCGCCTTCGAGATGGTCTACGGCAAACGCACCGACCGTCAGTCGAACACGGCACAGGATGCGGCCGAGAAAGACCACGCGACGCATGTCGCCGCCTTTCCGCTCGGCATTCCCCTCCTCGCCGGCCCGGGCGCCATCGCCGCGACCTTGCTGCTTGCAGGACGCGCCGCCGGCGATCCGCAGCGCCTCGCCGGACTGATCGGCGTCATCGTGCTCGTCGGCCTGACCGCGTTTGTCGCCTTCTGCACCGCCGCCGCGATCACGCGGCTCCTCGGCGTCGTCGGCAACCTCGTGCTCACGCGCCTCCTCGGCGTCATCCTCGCGGCGCTCGCGGTGCAATTCGTCATCGACGGCGTGCGCGCGGCGGTTATTGGGTGACCTCTTCGCTGTGCGTCATGGCCGGACTTGTTCCGGCCATCCACGTCTTGCTTATGATCAACAAAGAAAGACGTGGATGCCCGCGACAAGCGCGGGCATGACGGAACGAGGTTGCTGGGGCGCGTGCCGCGTACAAGCTCAGTTCCGTCATCTTGAGGTGCGAGGCGCGTTTGCGCCGAGCCTCGAAGGACGACGGCCCAGGAACCACTCAGAAACCACCGCGCGTCATTGGCCGCGCATCCTTCGAGGCTCGCCGACTACGTCGGCTCGCGCCTCAGGATGACGAGGTTGAGGTTCGGACGGACGAACAGCCGCCGCGCGCCTCTACTTCTCCAAGAATGCGCGTATCTTGTCGCCCGCCTGCCCGATGGCGAACAGGCCGTTGAGATGGCCGTTCGGCCCCGGCAGCGCCGCCATCTCGACCGGCGTGCCGCCCTCCACCATCGTCTTCACAACGACTTCCACTTGTGGCGTCTGGAACACGAGATCGCTCGGCGAATAGAGCACGAGCGCCGGCGCCTTGATCTTTTTCGGATCGGCGCTCGCGAGTTGGTTCGCCTTCACGAGATAGAGGAAGTGGTTGGCGTCGGAGGTCGCCGCGCGCGCCTTCGCGGCGGCATCGAGCACCGCCTCGACCTTGAAGCGGTTGTCCATCGCCGCCGCTGGGTCCTTGCCGTCGGCCGCGGGCGCATGGCCGAACGCCTTGTCCGCCCACTCCCATTGGTTGGCGTGCACCGTGACGATCTTGAGTGCGGCCTGCAGCCCCTCGAACGGCGGCTCTTGCCCGTAATAGTCGCCGTGATTCCATTTCGGATCGAGGCGGATCGGCTGCGCCCAGATATCGAGCCAGGCGATCAGGAACGGATTGGCGGCCGGCAAGCCGATCACTGGCACGATGCGTCCGACCATCTCCGGATAGCTCGCCGCCCATTCGTAGGTCTGCAGCGCGCCCATGGACGCGCCCATCACCGCGTGCAGCTTCTTGATGCCGAGGCTTTCGATCAGCGCCTTCTGCACATTGACGAAGTCTTTGATCGAAACGACCGGGAAGCTCATCCCGTACGGTTTGCCGGTATCGGGATTGATGCTCGCGGGGCCGGTCGTGACGACGTTCGGCGCGTTCGGGCTGAGATTGACCAGCGTGTCGGAGGAGATGACGTAGAACTTGTTGGTGTCGACGGCTTTCCCCGGGCCGACGATCGCATCCCAGTAGCCGGCAGCCTTGTCGCTCGCGGCGTATTTGCCGAAGGCGTGACTGGTGCCCGAGAAGAAATGTCCGATGAGGATGGCGTTCGACTTGTCGGCATTGAGCGTGCCGGCGGCCTCCCAGCCGATCTTCACGTTCTTGATCGTCGCGCCGCCGACGGTCGTGTAGCTCGGCATCTCGAACGTCTTCTTCTCGACGATGAGATCGCCGCCTTGCGCCGCCGCGAGCGCCGGCATGAAAATGAAAAGCAGCGCCAAGGCTGCCTGACGACACCGCACACGCATGACCGTTCTCCGTCGACGTTTGCGGCGTCAGCCTAGCATTTCGCAACGGACGGCGCGCGGCGGCGCGCCGACAATCCGGCCGTCAGTTTTTGCCGCCGCGCGCGGCGTCCGCCGCGGCGAAATGCGCCATCTGGTCCGCATGCGCCTTCTTGAATGCCGGGCGGGACGTGGCGCGCGCGAGGTAGGCACGACAAGCGGGATAGGCCGCCAGTCCGTCGAAGCGATCGACGAGGCGCAGCACGTCGGCCATCAGGATGTCGGCGACGGAAAATCCTCCAGCCAGCCATTCGCGTCCGGACAGCACCTTTTCCATATGCGGGAGCCGGTGAACCTTGACGAAGTCGTCGAGAAACTTCCATCCCGGCGTATCGCCGGTGTAACCCAAGAATTGAAAGAGGGCCCAGGGCAAGCTTGCCATCTCGACGGAATTGAGCGCCGCGAAGAGCCATTCCTTCGCGTCGCTGCGACCGCGCGGATCGGTCGGCATCAACGCCGTGCTGCGCTCGCCGAGATGCAGCAGGATCGCGCCGCTCTCGAAGATCGAGATGTCACCGTCGGTCAGCCACGGCACCTGGCCGAAAGGCTGGTGCGCGAAGTGCTCGGCTTTGCGATCGCCGAACGGCACGCTCGCGACGCGATACGGCAGCCCGGCCTCCTCCAGCGCCCAGCGCACGCGGATGTCGCGCACAAAGCCACGCGGCGGTTCGGGAACCCAATCGAAGGTGGTCAGAGTGAGTTCGGTCATCACGTCTCCATCCGTTGACGCCGGCCTATGACAGTCCGCCCGCAAGCACAAATAAAAAGCCCGGCCTCGCGCCGGGCTTCTGTTTTGCTCCGGATGAAACCGTCAGAACGGGATTTCGTCGTCCATGTCGTTGCGCCGGCCACCGCCGCCGCCAGCCATCGCCGGCTGACGCGCGCGCCCGCCGCCGCTCGGGCCGGATGCGCCGAAGTCGTCGTCGGAGCCGAAGTCACTGCCCCCACCGCCGCCGCCGGCGCGATCGAGCATCGTCAGCACCGAGTTGAAGCCCTGCAGCACCACCTCGGTCGAATAGCGGTCCTGGCCGCTCTGATCCTGCCATTTCCGGGTCTGCAGCGCGCCCTCGATGTAGAGCTTCGAGCCTTTCTTCACGTACTGCTCGACGACCTTACAGAGCCCTTCATTGAAGATCACGATCCGGTGCCACTCGGTCTTTTCCTTGCGCTCGCCGGTGTTCTTGTCGCGCCAGGTCTCAGAGGTCGCGAGCCGGATATTGGCGATCGGCCGCCCATCCTGCGTGCGCCGGATTTCCGGATCCGCGCCGACATTACCGACCAAAATCACCTTGTTGACGCTACCCGCCATCTTGACGCTCCGCTCGTTCGAGATTTCCGCCACCCTAGACCCTGCGCGGACCGCAGGCGAACTGTCCGCGCCTTGTCCACAGCGCTGCCTTGTTCTCTGTATGTTCTAATCTCTCGGCGCGCCATTCGCAAGGGTCGTGTGCGGAACCTTCGGCGAAAGACTGCCGGCCTTCATTCCAACGCTTTTGCCACGCCCTGCCCGCCCTGCATCGTACGTACGTGATCTTTGGCTGGAGCAGACGATTCCGAGCAGCAAAGCGTTCTCCGTCTGCACCGGAGTTATGTGCTGATGCCCGCGACCGCCCACCATTACCGCTCCCGGCTTCGCGGTGCGCTCTCGCGGTATCGGGACGTCAGCAGATCGCTGCGCACGCCTGCGTCACGTCAAAGCCGCTACGGTCTCGATGCGATGAATTTCTTCATCGCCGACGTGCAGACGGGATTCGGGACATTCGTTGCGTTCTATCTGGCCGGTCTCGGCTGGTCCAACGCCAATATTGGTCTGGCGCTCGGGGTCGGTGGCCTTGCGGGCATGTTGGCGCAAATCCCGGGCGGCGCCCTCGCCGATGCCGTCGCCTGGAAGCGCGGTCTCGCTGCGCTTGGCATTGTGATGCTCGCCGGCGCGGCGCTCATTCTTGCGCTCAGGCCAAGCTTCGTCCTGGTTTTCGTTGCGGAAATTTTGCACGGCCTCACCGCCGGCATCATTACACCCGTCATCGGCGCCATCAGTCTCGGCCTCGTCGGCCGGCGTGCGATGTCACTGCGAACGGGAAGAAATTTTCGATTTGCCGCCGCCGGTCACGCATTGACCGCCGCCGTCATGGGCCTCCTGGGTGCATATTTTTCAAACAGCGCGATTTTCCTGGCGGTCGGCATCTTATGCATTCCCGCGCTCGTCTCGGCTTCGTTCATCAAAGCCAGTGAGGTCGACTACGCGCGCGCTCGAAATGCGGCGACGGGCGAGCAGGCCGGGAAATTGCAGCGCGTCCTCGACCTCGCCAAAAATCGCAGACTGTTCTCCTTCGCGCTTTGCCTGATGCTGTTTCAGCTTGCCGACGCTTCTATGCTGCCGCTGCTCGGCGAAAATCTCGCGATGGCGAAATTGAAATTGGGATCGATACTGATGTCGGGCCTGATCGTCGTGCCGCAGATCGTGGTCGCAATCCTGGCGCCTTGGGTGGGCTATCATTCCGAGGCGAAGGGGCGCCGCCCCCTACTGCTGCTCGGCTTCGCGCTCGAACCCATTCGCGCTGTCCTGCTGGCTCTCACGGATGATTATTGGGTCTTGATTATCGGCCAGCTGATGAGCGGCCTCAGTGGCGCGACCATAACGGTTCTGACAGTCCTCGTGATCACCGACCTGACCACCGGCACGGGCCGTTTCAATCTCGCGCAAGGGGCGGTGGGAATGATGACCGGGATTGCCGCTGCGGTGAGCACGGCCATGACAGGGTTCATTTATCAGGATCTCGGCCACAGCGCCGGGTTCCTGATCATTGCAGTAATCGCAGGGGCAGCGACGCTTCTGTTGTGGATGTCGCTATCGGAAACGAAACCCGCCCAGTATCTGGACTGAGCGCGGACCGCCCGCCCAGCGAGAGCCACCCCGCCCTTCCCATAAGCTGTGCGAAGGGCCATCTTACGGGCTGGCGCCGCGGCGCCGTTCTCATTATGTTCACAGGCCGTCGCCGACTGTTGGCCCGCGCGGGTCGCCGTGCGGCGAGCGCCTTCGCATCAGCCGTCGGTTCGCAATGATGAACGAGACTTTCGACAAGAAACGGCCGCGCGCCGACAGCCGCCTCATCTCAATCCGCGGCGCGCGCGAGCACAACCTCAAGAACATCGACCTGGAGCTGCCGCGCGACCAGCTGGTGGTGATCACCGGCTTGTCGGGGTCGGGCAAGTCCTCGCTCGCCTTCGATACGATCTATGCCGAGGGGCAGCGCCGCTATGTCGAGTCGCTCTCGGCCTATGCGCGCCAGTTCCTGGAGATGATGCAGAAGCCGGACGTCGACCAGATCGACGGTCTCTCGCCGGCCATCTCCATCGAGCAGAAGACGACCTCGCGCAATCCGCGCTCGACGGTCGGCACCGTCACCGAGATCTACGACTATATGCGCCTCCTCTGGGCGCGCGTCGGCGTGCCCTACTCGCCGGCGACCGGGCTGCCGATCGAGAGCCAGACCATCTCGCAGATGGTCGACCGCATCCTGGCGCTGCCCGAAGGCACGCGGCTCTACCTCCTCGCGCCCGTCGTGCGCGGACGCAAGGGCGAGTACCGCAAGGAAATCGCCGACTTCATGAAGCGCGGCTATCAGCGCGTGAAGATCGACGGGAAGTTTTACGAGATCGCCGACGCGCCGGCGCTCGACAAGAAGTTCAAGCACGACATCGACGTGGTGGTGGACCGCGTCGTCGTGCGCCCCGACATCGCGACGCGGCTCGCGGATTCGCTCGAACAGTGCCTCAAGCTCGCGGACGGCCTCGCGGTCGCGGAGTTCGCGGATGCGGCGCAGGCACAAACGTCATCACCGGGCCGCGCCGAAGGCGCGAGACCCGGTGATCCATCCTCTTCAAAAAAGATGGATCGCCGGGTCAAGCCCGGCGATGACGATGGAGAAGGCGGGAAGCGTGTCGCGAAGATCCACGATCAGTCCGGCCCGCAGCGCCTCGTCTTCTCGGAAAAATTCGCCTGCCCGGTCTCCGGCTTCACCATCCCAGAGATCGAGCCGCGGCTCTTTTCCTTCAACAATCCGTTCGGCGCCTGCCCGGCTTGCGGTGGCCTCGGCGTCGAGCAGAAGATCGACGCCGATCTCGTCATCCCCGACAAGGAGGCGACGCTCAAGCGCGGCGCCATTGCGCCGTGGGCCAAGTCGTCGTCGCCCTATTACGTGCAGACGCTCGAGGCGCTAGCGAAGGCCTACAAATTCGCGCTCACCGCGAAGTGGAAGGACCTCTCCAAGGAGGCGCAGAACGCGATCCTCTACGGCTCCGGCGAGCGCGACATCAAATTCGTCTACGACGATGGGCTGCGCGCCTACGAGACCAAGAAGCCGTTCGAGGGCGTGATCAACAATCTCGAGCGCCGCTTCAAGGAGACGGAGAGCGAGTGGGCGCGCGAGGAGCTCGCGAAATATTTCTCCGACATCCCCTGCAAGGCGTGCAACGGCTATCGCCTCAAGCCCGAGGCGCTGTGCGTGAAGGTCAACGGCCGCCACATCGGCGAGGCGTCGGAGCTCTCGATCAAGCGCGCCGGCGAATGGTTCGAGGCGCTCCCCGCGCACCTCAGCGCCAAGCAGAACGAAATCGCGACGCGCATCCTGAAAGAAATCCGCGAGCGGCTGCGCTTCCTTGTCGATGTCGGGCTCGATTATCTGACGCTGACGCGCGCCTCCGGCACGCTCTCCGGCGGCGAAAGCCAGCGTATCCGCCTCGCCTCGCAGATCGGCTCCGGCCTCACGGGCGTCCTCTACGTGCTCGACGAGCCCTCGATCGGCCTGCACCAGCGCGACAACGCGCGGCTCCTCGAAACGCTCAAGCGCCTGCGCGACCTCGGCAACACCGTGATCGTCGTCGAGCACGACGAGGATGCGATCCTGCAAGCCGATCATGTCGTCGACATCGGCCCGGCGGCCGGACGCCACGGCGGCCACATCATCGCGCAAGGCACGCCGCAGGAGATCATGGCGAACCCGGCGTCGCTGACCGGCAAATATCTCACCGGTGTGATGGGCATTCCGGTGCCGGAGCGGCGAGCGCCGACGCGGCGCGCGCTGAAGGTCGTCGGCGCGCGCGGGCATAACTTGAAGAACGTCACGGCGGAAATTCCGCTCGGCGTGCTCACTTGCGTCACCGGCGTTTCCGGCGGTGGCAAGTCGACGCTCCTTGTCGACACGCTCTACAAGGCGGTGGCGCGCAAGCTCAATGGCGCAAGCGAGGCCCCGGCCCCGCACGACCGCATCGAGGGGCTGGAGCACATCGACAAGATCATCGACATCGACCAGTCGCCGATCGGGCGCACGCCGCGATCGAACCCCGCGACCTATACCGGCGCCTTTACCCCGATCCGCGAATGGTTCGCCGGGCTCCCCGAAGCGAAGGCGCGCGGCTACGAGCCGGGCCGCTTCTCCTTCAACGTGAAGGGCGGGCGCTGCGAAGCCTGCCAGGGCGACGGCGTCATCAAGATCGAGATGCACTTCCTGCCCGACGTCTACGTCACCTGCGACGTCTGCAAGGGCAAGCGCTACAACCGCGAGACGCTCGACGTCACCTTCAAGGGCAAGTCGATCGCCGACGTGCTCGACATGACGGTCGACGACGGCGCCGACTTCTTCCGCGCCGTGCCGCGCGTGCGCAACATCCTCGAGACGCTGCAGCATGTCGGCCTCGGCTACATCCATATCGGCCAGCAGGCGACGACGCTCTCCGGCGGCGAGGCGCAGCGCGTGAAGCTTGCGAAGGAGCTGAGTAAGCGAGCGACCGGGCGCACGCTCTACCTCTTGGACGAGCCAACCACGGGGCTGCATTTCCACGACGTCGCGAAACTGCTCGACGTGCTCCACGAGCTCGTCGAGCAGGGCAACACCGTCGCGGTGATCGAGCACAATCTCGAGGTGATCAAGACCGCCGACTGGATCATCGACCTCGGCCCCGAAGGCGGCGACGGCGGCGGCGAGATCGTCGCGGCGGGCCCGCCCGAGGTCATTGTGAAGGAGAAGCGGAGCTATACGGGGCGGTTTTTGGCCGAGGTGCTCAAGCGCAGGCCGGCGGGGCGACGGGGCAAGAGCGAGGCGGCGGAGTAGAGGTGGAGAATGTAGCCCGGATTGAGCGGAGCGAAATCCGGGGATTTGTGTTCCACGGCGCAAGGCCGCTCCCGGATTTCGCTCCGCTCAATCCGGGCTACGAGACAGGCTTTTGCAATCGTCAAAAGAAATCACGCCCAGCTGTCAAAGCGGTGTTCGATTTCATTTGCCTCACAGAAGCGTCGCAGGTCATCCACGGCATCCAGACGTTCGGCGTACTTCTCCCGTAATAACGCCTGCGCAAGGCGTGTCATGTTGCTCGCTGGGATAGTGAGCCAAAACTCATAGTCATCATCGTTCCACGTTTTTTCGACAGTCGGACCCATATCGTGAGCAAGCATTTTTATGGAGCCGTCGAGCTCTACATGGAGGCTGACCGAACGAAATTCCGTTCCTTCCTGGCGGGCTAATTCGAAACGCTCATTGTGTTGCACCCGATCCTCCCATTTTAGAACTCGCTCGCTGCAAGTGAACAAGCGTAGCCCGGATTGAGCGCAGCGAAATCCGGGGTCTGTGTTCCGCGGTGTGAGGTCGCTCCCGGATTTCGCTCCGCTCAATCCGGGCTACAAGCCATGATCCATTATGGCTCACCGTATTTGCCGGGATGCGCCTGTCGAACATCCCCGCCCCAATCGTCTGGCAAAAGGCCGAGATGGACGTATCGGTGAAACGACGAATGCGGCCAATCGCGTACACGTGTGACAAGGCCGTGCTTCACGGGATTGAAGTGGATGTAATCGACGTGGCCCGCGAAATCCTGCTCGTCACGGATCGTGTGTTCCCAAAACCGCCGTTGCCATAAGACACGCTCGCCGTTCGCGAGCCGCGTGACCGGAACAGCCGAACTCGCGAGGCCGTCGGTGAAACGGCGCTTGATGAGGCTCCATCGGGCGGAGAAATCCGGATCGCCGTCCGGTAGCGTCATCATGATGTGAAGGTGATCCGGCAACACGACGATCGCGTCGATCACGAAAGGGCGCGTTTTGCGTATAGCGCGAACCGCGCTCCGCAAAAGATCGATGTGCGCGGTCAACAGACTCGACCGCCGGTCGGCCAATGTGACGGTGAAGAAATACGTGCCGCCCGCAAGGCGGTTTCGCCGATAGCGCACCATGGGGTGAGGTTATCCCGGATTTCGCTCCGCTCAATCCGGGCTACAATCCGACGATCTCGAACGCCGTAGCCCGGATTGAGCGAAGCGAAATCCGGGGATCGCTACCGTCTCGGCTCGTACCGCATCGCCACTGCGCCCGAGCTTAACTCCAGCCGGTCCACGAGCTTCAAGTCGAGCAGCTTCGACAGTCCCGCGAACAAGGTCGGCCCATGGCCCGCGACCCGGGGATGCACGATGAACTCGTACTCATCGATCAGGCCCAGCTCCGCCAAAGCAAACGGCAGCGTTACGCCGCCGACGAACAGTCCCTTGCCCGGCTCACGCTTCAACCGTTCAACCGCCTCCCCGAGATCGCCGCGCACGAGCTCCGCGTTCCAATCGACCCGATCGAGGGTGCGCGACACGACGTACTTCTTCGCCGCGTCGATCGTGCGGGCGAAAGGCAGCATCCAGTCGTCCATCCAATCCGGCTTCACGCCCGTCTGCGCCGGCGCCCGCCACGCCGTCTCCATCATTTCGTAAGTGACGCGGCCGAAGAGGAGCGCATCGGCCTGCGCGATGTTCTCCGCCGCGTGACGGTGCAGGTCCTCGTCCGGGATCCCCACGCGATGATCGACGCACCCGTCCAATGTGACGTTGATGGAATAGCGAAGCGGCCGCATGGCGTCAGTGTCCTACCAATGAAGATGAAATGGGGAGCCAGTGTAACAGGCGTAGCCCGGATGAAGAGAAGCGAAATCCGGGGATGATATTCCGTGGCAAGGCCGCTCCCGCATTTCGCTGCGCTCCATGCGGGCTACAGCCACTACGTTGGTTCCCATTTTCGCCCGCTCCTCCCGTGCTAACCTCCGCCGGCGGCGCGACGCACCAGCGCCGGACGGAGGAACGCCATGCGCCTCGTTCTTGCCCTCGCAGTCTCGTGCCTCGCCCTCGGCACAGCGGCGCGCGCCACCAGAAGACGCAGGCCTGCGTCGACCGCGTCTATGTCGACGTGAACACGGACGTGCCGGACCAGCCGGGGCGACAACCGTAGCCCGGATTGAGCAAAGCGAAATCCGGGAGGCACGCGGTGGGCCGGCCCCGGATTTCACTGCGTTCCATCCGGGCTACAAACAGGCCACAACCCCGCTCTGCGCATTGCAGGGTCGCGCGCCGCTGCCCGCAAGCCGCCACAGGTGCGCGCCATCCTCCGCCGCGGCGCATGGGGGCGTGCGCCGATGGAATTGCGAATGCGATTGGCCACGGTCCTGCTCTTCGGCGCGATGATGACATTCCCCGCCTTCGGCGCCTCGCCGACCCCGTCGCCACCGGACGGCGCGAATGCCCGCGCCATCGAAGCGCTGATCGCGCGCGAGCTCGTGCGCCCGCTGATCGGCGAGGACGGCATCGGCGGCATCGCCGTCGCGGTGCGCATTGGCTCCCGCACACGCTTCTTCAACTACGGCTATGCCGACATGCAAAGCCGCCGCCCGGTGACGCCCGACGCGCTCTTCAACATCGCGTCGCTGCGCAAGATCTTCGAGGCGACGCTGCTCGTCGACGCCGCGCAGCGCGGGGAGCTCCGCCTCGACGATCCGGTCGCGAAATACATGACCGAACTTGCGGACGGCGGCGGCGCCATTCGCGACGTGACGCTCGGGCAGCTTGCGAGCCACACGTCCGGCCTCCTTCTGCCCCCCGACCATCCGCCGTGGCCGACGCAGCCTTACACGCTCGACGAATTCCTCGGCGTGCTCAAAGCCTGGACGCCGGAGCCGGGCCACGCGCCCGGCAAGACGCACACCTATACCCACGCCGGCTATGTGCTCCTGCAGCTCGCGCTCGAGCGCCGCTTCGGCGAGCTCATCGGCCGCCTCATCGCCGCGCGCGTGGCGAAGCCGCTTGGCCTCGCCGCGACGGTCCTCCCGGCGCAGCCGCTCGACAGGCCGCAGACGCCGATCCCCGGCGCGGTGCAAGGCTATGGCGCCGACGGCGCGCCGATCGGCGTGCCCGGCAACCAGCAGAGCTATTACGATTTCCCCGGCACCGGGCAGATGTATTCGTCCGCGCGCGATCTCGCGCGGCTCGTCGCCGCCGAGCTCGGCGAGGTCGCGGCGCCGCCTGAGCTTCGTGAGGCGATGGCACAGACGCGCCGCCCCGTCTTCCGCGTCAGCGCACAAGTGAGCCAGGCCCTCGCCTGGGAGGTGAGCGACATCGGCGGCGGCCTCACCATCGTCGACAAGCCGGGCGGCATCGACAACGCGTCGGCCTATGTCGGCCTCGTGCCGGAGCGCAAGATCGGGCTCGTGGTGCTCGTCAATCGCGGCGACCGCAACCCGCACGCGCTCGCGCGCGGCGTCATCCTCCCCGGGCTCGTGCGGCTTTCTATGCTGAGCCATTAAGCGCGGCATCCCTCCCCGGAGGGGAGGGTGGCTCCGAGCGAGTGAAACGAGTGAGGAGACGGGTGGGGACCTCTTCGCAGCTTGTCCCCACCCGGCCGCGCGCTTGCGCGCGCGTCCACCCTCCCCTCCGGGGAGGGATGATCGCCTCGGCTTTCCGCCGCTTATTCCCGCGCCAGCGGAAATCCGGTTATCGTCGCGTCGATATCCGCACGCGCTGAGAGAAGGACCGCAAAATGACCTCCAGCCTGATCACGCTCGCGACCATCGGCGCGGTACAGCTGCTCGCGGTGATGAGCCCGGGGCCGAGCTTCCTGATCACGGCGCAGACCGCGGTCGCGCGCTCGCGCGCCGACGGCGTCAAGGTGGCTCTCGGCCTCGGCGCCGGCAGCATCGTCTGGGCGGCGGCGGCGCTCCTCGGCCTCAACGTCCTCTTCCACCAGGTGCATTGGGTGTTCGTCGCGATGAAGGTCGCCGGCGCGCTGTTCCTGATCTGGATCGCCTATCAGATCTTCCGCCACGCCGCCGACCCGATCGCGCTCGAGGCGACGCAAAAAGGGAACGGAGACAGCGCCGACGGAAAAGATGGCGGCGACGCGCGGCGCGCCCAGCACCCGCTGATCCGCGGCTTCCTCACCCAGATCGCCAACCCGAAGGTGGTGGTGTTCTTCGGCTCGATCTTCGTCGCCATGCTGCCAAGCGAGGTGCCGCCCTGGATGATCGTGGCGCTGCTCGTCATCGTCACCGTGAACGAAGTGGTCTGGTACAGCCTCGTCTCGCTGTTCTTCAGCGCGGCGCCGGTGCGCAGCTTCTACATCGCCGCCAAGCGCTGGATCGACCGGGTGACCGGGGTGTTCCTCGGCGTGCTGGGACTGCGCCTCCTCTGGCGCGCGGGGGATGCGGGGTAGCGCGACGATCGCAAGCCCGTAGCCCGGGTTGAGCGCAGCGAAACCCGGGAGCAGCTTAGCTAGTGGCACGAACCCCGGATTTCGCGGTGCTCAATCCGGGCTACGTCCCTACGCCGTACCGCGCGGCGTGCTACGATTTCCCCGGGAATGTCTCATTGCGGGGGCAACGGGCATGTTCAATCCCTTCTTGCTGGCGACCACCTACGGCCACAAGCCGGAGCAGACCGACGTCCCGGACGAATTCAAATTACGCGTCTACACCGGCGGCCTCGCCGGCCCCGGCACTGCCGACAAATGCGCGGCCAAGACGCTGGATAAATTCAAAGCGGAGAACGGATATTCGGCCTACGACATTGTCGCGCGCGAAGG
The DNA here is from genome assembly GCA_050187875.1 of Variibacter sp. Lineage (GTDB taxonomy): Bacteria > Pseudomonadota > Alphaproteobacteria > Rhizobiales > Xanthobacteraceae > JAFKKS01. The sequence continues at coordinate 5,476 of JBFWXB010000002.1, read as the reverse complement.
CCAATGGTTCCCGTCGGGGTATGATTACCGGGTGCGATTTCGGAAGTGAACGCCTAAGACGTCGGCGGAAGCCGGCGCGAAACTTCTACATCAGTGAGGCGCCGATCAGAGCTCGGGTAAAGCCCATGTTATCACGGCGGAAGACGCCAAAGCCTCTTCCGGAGGTGTATCCGTGAGTAACGCGATTATCGGCTTGGCCAAATGTTCGCGGACCACGTTGTGATCTTTAATGATCCGCAAGGGCATAGCGAAGACCCAAGCCCGCTGCGACCAGTTTTCTCCCACACTCTCCGCACGCCATTCTAGTAGCTTGCCGTTGGCAAACTGCGATTCCTTGCAATTACTCCAGGCGTCATCATCGTCCAGGCGACCCGACGCGTCTATCGCTAACAAAGATGAACTCCAACCTCGATCCGGAGTTGGGGGAACTGGATCAAACCCAACTACAAGTATGGATTCGGTGGCATGAGTCCATCTTGCTCCGGACGCCGGCACTTCGCGGAAAAGATCAAAATGCACTGTGAGGTTACGCAATCGAGGCTTGCGTCCCTTTTGAACTACACGAATCGAGAGGCGTGCAGTCCACCTTCTATACTCGTCTTCTGAAATCCATTTTGTTTGTTCGACTGCGATTCGGCCGCCACTGATTTCATTAAGTGCCGAGCACAGCTCTTCAACGAGCGCATCACTTTCCTCGGCAATCTGTGCCGCGGCCGACATAGATGCGAAAATTGGGCAAGCAGTCATGTGCGCCTCCCGCTAAAGAATATGACTCGGGCTGGAGTAGTTTGCAGCGGAACCTTAGATACGTTAAACCCAAAAAAGCTCCCAAGTTTCATTCCTTTAGGCCGATCTGACACATCAGCCTGGAAAAAGAAAAACGATCTACTGATCTCTCGTGGTAAGGAACAAACACCTTCAAATCCAGTAAAAATAAGCTGCTCTGCCAGTGTAAGAAATTTACAAATAGACGCGGCCCATTCTCGGACAATGTGATTTGCAAAAGGCGCCGTTCTTACTTTTGTTAACCGTCGATGCACGTCTCTCCAAGTCAAAAGCTCGTCACAACCGATCTCTCGCGCCTCATATGGCGGTTGATATTTCAAGACGGCAAAAACGAACGGTGGGCGCTGAACGTTGCTCACGCTAGGCTTTGAAATAGCCGATCGCTCCCTCTCTATTTGGCTACAAATCTCTTCTTTCCGCGGCAACCAGTCCCATTTCATTTCACCCAGAATGGTTAGGGAATCTCCGCCAGGCAGCTTAAAACGAACGAGTAAGTCAGGTTCGCATCTAGTTTCTATTTGCTCCTCATACGCAGCGGCTTTTAGTCCCTGCGGCCACAATTCCAAGCTGCATGACTCGGGCGACAATAAGCTCACAGCGTTTTCAAGCTCCGGCAGGAAAGCTGCCAAGCAAGAAAGTACGTTTCTTGGCTCCATAAATCGCAATGGAGTAAATACCATCGACGTAATGGCATCCTCGTTCTTAGCCGAGGCATGGGTGCTCGTTCGGGTGAGAAGTATCTTGCGGACGTTTTTTTTCAGAAATGCGTCGAGCAATTTTTACACTCCTGTTCTGGCGCAGCCCGTAGGGCGGATTAGCGAAGCGTAATCTGCCGTTCTCCATACATTGCCACGTCACGGCGGGTCACGCCTGCGACTAACCCGCCCCATCACCTTTCAGACTTCACAAGCTTTCACGCCTCCATCATCCCCTCCACAAACCCCGCCGGATCAGCACAAAACTCCCGCATCAGCCGGAAGTGCTCGGTGTCTTCGAGGCGCACGGGCTCGAGGGCGTATTTCGTGAGCCGCAAAAGCCGCGCGTTCGGATAAGCCATCAGCATCGGCGCGTGGGTGACCATCAGCACCTGGCAGATGCCCGATTGATCCATACGCCGCAGGAGCTTGAGGAACTCCACTTGCCGCGTCGGCGACAGCGCCGATTCCGGCTCATCGAAAATATAGAGACCTTGGCGGCTGCGCGGTTCGCCTCCGGCGCCACGCGCCGCTTCATCGAGATAACGCGCCACCGAAAAGAAGCTTTCCGCGCGGAAGAACCAGCCGTTGGTCAGCTTCGGGAGCCATGCGGCTTTGAGCGCCTTGGCCAGTTCGCTGCCCATGAGTTCGAGCGCCTGCGAATGATCGACCGGCCGATAGCCCTTTCCGCCGCCCGCTTCGTCATAGCCCGCCAGCGCGGCGATGCCTTCGAGCAGCGTCGACTTTCCCGTGCCGTTCTCGCCGACGATGATCGTGATCGCGTGGTCGAAGGTCAGATCGAAGCCGTCGCGCAGGAACGGCAGGCAGAACGGGTACGCTTCGCGGTCAGCGACACGGGACGTGTCGAGCCACAGGCGCCGCAGATACGGCGCCGGCATTTTGATCTCGCGGTAACGCTTGGGCATGCGGCGTGTCGGCTGCGGTAGAAAAACGCGTCGTAACGCGTTCACGGTTGTTTGCGCAACCGGAGGTTTGGACCTGGCCTCCGTCCTGCTCCACTTCTTCTCTTCTTCGCAAAGCCACCGCGTACTGGATCCCCGCTTTCGCGGGGATGACCCAAAGAGGTTGCCGTCAGCACAGCGATGAAGTCACCGCCCGAAAATTGTCCGAACTCGCCCTTGACAATATTCCTATTAGGACTATAGTCAGCATTATAACGTTGACAAAGCAATGAAATCGGACGATATTCCTGCCGCCCCCTCGGGGGATGGCGCGCCCGATCACGGAATGATTTCGCTTGGGGATGTTGTGTCGTTCGCGGGCGGCCCCCCCGGCGAAATCACATGGGTTTGTACCCTTCCACGAAGCCAACCCAAATCCCGTCCGGCGGCTGCTTCTCGTGCTTGAAGGAGCAGAGGAAATATCTGCTTCCGCCGAATAGGTGCGTCACATGCAAGCCAAGAAGCTTGCTTATCTTGAGCGTCCACTCGGCTATTTCAGGGAAGTTCGTTTGTATCGGACTTTTCTGAGATAGAAGTTTTTTGACGGTTCCGCGGTGAAGGACTGAGCCGCATTTGGCCACTAATACCGGCAGTTCGTCTTTCGTCAGGAACCCATCTTTTATGTCTCTTAATTCGAAGTCGATTGGGGCTTCGTCGCTGCTGAGTTTCACCTGCTCCACTGGGCGAGGGTAAAAACTGGGGTGAAGCTCGCTTAAAAGAGAAACGATTCTGTCTGCCGAGTACTCTTTCCTTAGTTTGCTGGCCGCAGTGATCTCCCCGTGCGCGGTGAGGCAGGCGAGAGCGATGAGCTCACAGAGCATCCGCAGTTGAAGGAAGGAGAACTCCCGCACTAGCGGCCCCGGCAGGCCCGTACGGCCGTTTACTGCGTACTCCATCCACTTAATTCGGAGCTTCGCCTCCTGCATTAGTTTCGCATACAAGTTCATCGCTTCCGCTTGTTGCTTGCTGGGTGCCATAAGTGGCCTCAATGTCATTTGCCTGATATGACGAAGCGCATGAAAGCAAAGCGACCGCCGGACCTTGCGCCGGAACTAGATGCTTGGCGGAGATTCGAACGGGCCGTTGATGTCGTGGCGAAGAGCCCGCCGCAACACCGGACGAACGAAAAGAAGCGGGAGCCCGGCAAGCCGAGCCCCCGCCCCATGTCACGAAAGAAGCCAGAGAAGCGCGGCCAATCCGGAGACTGAAAGCGCAATCTCGAACCTCAACGTGACTGTGACCTTGATGTTCATGTGAACCTCAAGGGTCACGCCGGCGCGACCCGAAAGGGTTGCGTCTAAGCGCCCCATCGGAACGGGGACTTGCCGCCCGTTCATGGGAGCATCGGCCCGCCATCGGCGTTCTAGAACCGCCTTTGACGGCCCCGTGTCGCATCCTATCCAGCTGACGGGTCCGCGACCTCCGCGAAAGCCGTCTCGGCTTCCGTTGCGCCTCTGCTGGAATCGGCACGGGCTGCGGGTTGTCCAGCAACAGGGACCCGGTTGCGAGCCGGGGCTAAGCTGGGGCCGCAGTGCGTTGATGGTGGGCCGAAACGCTACCTTGAGTCGAGTCGATTCCGGCGGCTACCCACGGGGTTTTCGTGAGTGCCAGTAGCGCACCAATTTGGGTTTCTTCTTCGGCTGTTTCTTGCGCCAGCGCAGGAAGCGCTTGGCCTTAAAATGGAATGTCGGTTTCGTTAGGCCGTCGATATGTCAGGCGCTTTCCTACGATGCCTTTCGCCAGCATTTCGGCGCGCATGTAATCGGTGACGCCAAGCGCGGTGCGGCCGTTATGGCGGAAATCGAACTCCGCCAAATAGCGATGCAGATGCTTTTCGGCACAGTGCTGATAGGTGCCACGCATCCCGCGCTTGAAGATTGAGAAGTAGCTTTCGACCGTGTTCGTGGTCACGTCGCCGCGCACGTATTCGCCGTCCGTGTGCTTCACGGTTTCATGCGTCATCACGCCCATGAGGCCAGCGTTGTAGAGCTTGCTTTCATCCGTATGCAGACGGCTATCGCGCTTTACGTTGTCGCGCACGATCTTGGAAACGGTGACCTGATCCGCGACCGCGACATGGAAGGTGCGAACGTTGCCGCCGCGCTCGACCAGCGCGACGATTGGGCGGTTGTTGGCGAAGCGGCCGCGCTTGATAAGCGGGCGACCTTTGCGCTGGGGCGAGACGTGCATTTCGTCGGCCTTGCCCCAATACGTTTCGTCGGCTTCGACCACTTTGCCGCCGCCGCCCATTTGAGGCTCAAGGCCGCCCGTGCGCATGGCTTCGCGCAAGCGATGCGTCATGAACCAAGTGGACTTGTAGCTCACGCCGATGGTGCGGTGGATTTGATGCGTGCTCATGCCCTTCTTTGAAGACGTGAGCAGGAACAGAGCCGCCAGCCATTTCGAGAGCGGGATTTTCGAGCGTTCAAAGACGGTGCCAACGGTCACGGTGAACTGCTCGCGACATTCCGGCTCATTGCACTGATAAAGGCCGGGACGATGGGCTTTGCCTTCGAGCTTCGTAATCATGTCCTGATCGGCATTGCCGCAATGAGGACAGTGCGGGCCCTTCGGCCAAACCCGCGCTTCAAGCCATTCGCGGGCTTTAGCTTCGTCATGAAAGATCGGGTTTTCGAGAAGATTGGCCATGGTCGTAATGCCTGAGTTTTTCAATCGGTTTGGGGCCGATGGGCCTAAGCTTTATCGTCTAGAGCAAGCCGCATTCGCTCGAATAGAGCAGCGAAAACGGGTCGCCGCATCCACACAGTCACTTGCCCGTCTTTCGCGGTATCCATCACCAGCAAGGCTAAATCGCCTGAAACGTTGGGCTCGATGTCTTTGGCCTCAAATCGGATCACGTTGGATTCAGACATCGGATGGCTCCCTGATGCGAGAAATCTACGTCAGGCCGTCTGCTTTGTCAAGGTTATAATGCGCACTATAGTCCCCTCACCTGCTCGCTGAGGGGCGTCTTCCGGAGGCGTTCGCGAGACGGAGCAGGTGCGGCGCCCGCGGGCCGGCTTTACGCAAGCC
>JBFWXB010000001.1:0-242024 GCA_050187875.1 Variibacter sp. | reverse complement strand
TCCTCCACCGCGATCTCGTCAAACGGGTTCATCGACATCTTCACGTTCGAAAGCTCTACCCCCGAACCGTCCGACTTCACCCGCACCTTCACGTTGAAATCCACCACCCGCTTCACGGGAACGAGTACTTTCATTCGTTACGTCTCCTAAACTTGAAGTCCGCTGCTCAGGAGGCGCAGCCGAGAAATTGGCCGCATCGAGCACGCGTTCCTTCGCGATGTCAGTGCGTGCTGAGGCCGAGCGCCTCTTCGGCGAATCGGGGAAGCGCACTGGCCGTCTCGTTGACCATCAGCCGGACCTCGCGCCACTTGCGCTCGACGTCGTATTCGCGCGCGAAGGCGAAGCCGCCATGCGTCGTGAACGCGGCATCCGCGGTCTCCCACGCGGCCTGCGCCGCCATATGCCGGGCGATCAACGCTTCGGAGTGGCACTCGCGGCCCGCCTCGTAAAGCGCGACGGCAAGATCGAGGAGGAGCTTTGCTCCCTCGCTTTCCATGTAGCTCTGGGCCAGCGGAAACTGGATGCCCTGATATTTGCCGATCGGGTTGCCGAACACGACGCGCTCATTGGCGTAGTCGACGCCTTTGCGCATAAAGAAGCGGCTGCAGCCGCCCGCGGCCGCGGCCGCGAGAATCCCGCTGATCGCCTCGAGCTCTTTCAGGCAAACGAGTCCCCCGTCGAGCGCACCAACCAGGCTGTCGGCGGAAACGGCGACGTTTTCGAACGTCACGTCCGTTCCGCCGTAATTGTTCATCGCTTCGATCGGCGTGACGGAGAGGCGCGCGCGATCCGCGGCGAGATCGACAAGGAAAAGCGACAGCTTGTCCGGGCTATCGCCGGTGCGTGCGACGACCAGCATCAGATCGGAGGTGTCGGCGAAGCGCACCCATCGTTTGGCACCGTTGAGCACGAAGCCGTTTTTGCTGCGGGTGGCCGTGGTCTCGATCTTTTTCGTGTCCTGGCCGCTCGCCGGCTCCCAGATCGCCAGGCTCTGCAGCTTTGCACCTTCCGCGATTCTCGGAAGAATCGTGGATTGCATCGCATCGCTGCCGTGACGCACAAGCAGTTGCGAGAGTGCGAACTGCTCGGCGAGCGTGTCGCCGTTGCATCCGGCGGCGTGGATCGTTTCGATGATGCGCGCCAGCGCGCTCATGGGCAGCCCGATGCCATCGTGCTCTTCGGGAATGGCGGCGCTGAGAAAGCCCGCCTGTTCGAGCGCGGCGACGAACGCCGCGGGGTATCGCTCGGCGAGGGGAGCGTCCTCGAGGTCGCGCCAGTACTTCGCCGGAAACTCCTCGCAGATCGACTCCAGCGTGCGGAAGATTTCCGAGTCGCCGTCTTGGCCGCTCGCTATCTCGACGCTTTCAACCTTTTCGTGGATCATCGTGCGCGCACCTGACTCAATAGGACCTCGGCAGCCCGAGAACGTGCTGCCCGATGAAATTCTTGATCATGTTCGGCGAGACCGGCGAGTTGCGCGACATGCGCGTGTCGCGCCATTTGCGCTCGACGTCCTTCAAGGGATCAAGGGCGTCGAGGCCGAAGGCGGTGAAGCACAAGTTCGAGCAGGTCCACACCGCCTCGCCGGAGAGATACTTGCCCATGTTCGCCTCCGCGCCGCAGGGCAGCTTCGCGTCGAACATCGCCGTTGCCTTGCGCACCATGAGATCGGCGGAGCGCACCAGCGCGTAGGCGCGGGCGATCGCCAGATTGAGCGCGCCGGCGCTCCCTGCCGCGTGCCCCGCCATGCCGCTCTCGCGCGCATAGGCGACGAGCTTGTCAAAGAAGTACCAGGCGTTTCCGATCGCCTCCGTCGAGACGAGGCAGCGCTCCGCGTTCATGCCGTCGAGGATGTAGCGGAATCCCTTGCCTTCTTCGCCGATCAGGGACGAGGCCGGGATCGGCACGTTCGAGAAGAAGATCTCGGTGGTGTTGTGATTGACCATCGCGTCGATCGGGCGAATCTCCATGCCGTTCTTCTTGGCTTCGCGCATATCGACGAGGAAAACCGACACGCCGTCGGTGCGGCGTTTCACCTGATCCGGCGGCGTCGTGCGCGCCAACAGCAACATCAAATCGGAATGCGCGGCGCGCGAAATCCACACCTTCTGACCGTCGATGACGTAGCCCTCGTTCGTCCGCGTCGCCCGGGTCTTGAGCTGCGTGGTATCGGAGCCGGTGGTCGGCTCCGTCACGCCGAACGCTTGCAGGCGCAATGCGCCCTTGGCGATCTGCGGGAGATATTGCGCCTTCTGCTCGGGGCTGCCGTGCCGCAAGATAGTGCCCATCGTGTACATCTGGGCATGGCAGGCGCCGGCGGCGGCGCCGCTGCGGTGGATCGTCTCGAGAATGACGGCGCCGGCGCGGATCGGCAGTCCCCAGCCACCGTATTCCTTGGGGATCAGAGCGGACAGATATCCGGCCTCCGTGAGCGCTTGGACGAATTCGGTCGGATAGCTCGACGACGGCGGCTGACCTTCGAGATCACGCCAGTACTTGGTGGGGAAGCGGCGGCAGAGCTCGCGAACGCCCTTCCTGAGTTCAGGATAGTCGTCGCCGGCATCGAACACGACCGGTTGAGGTGTCACCGTCTGGTCCATTCTCACGTTCCCAGGATCAATTGATGTCGTCCGCGCGCCTCAGCGTCCCTTGAAGTCGGCCTTGCGCTTCTCATTGAAGGCTCTCACGCCTTCGAGCCGGTCTTCGGTGCCGACCAGGCGATTGTAAGCTTCGATTTCGAAGGCGAAGCCGTTGAAGAGGTCCACTTGCGTCGCGACGTTGAGTGATTTCTTCGCCTGGTAGATCGAGAGCGGCGCGTTTTCACAAATGGTCCGCGCGACCGCGAGAACGTCGTCCATCAGCTCTTCGTTCTTGCAGACCTTGTTGACCATGCCCCATTCGTAAGCTTCCTGCGCCGTGAAGGTCTCGCCGGTCAGGATGACCTGCTTGGCGCGCCGCACGCCAACGGCACGCGGCAGGTTCTGCGTGCCCATGCCGCCAGGAATGATCCCAAGCTTGACCTCGGTGAGCGCGAAGGTCGCCCGTTCGGCCGCGAAGATGAAGTCGCAGCTCAGCGCCGTTTCCGTTCCGCCGCCGCGCGCGGCGCCGTTGACGGCGCAAATGATCGGGATGGGGCACTGCATCAGCGATTGGCGCGCGCGTTCGAACAGATTGTGCTGCGCCGTCCACTGCTCGTTCGTCATCTCGTTGCGTTCTTTGAGATCGCCGCCGGCCGCGAAGATGCGATCGCCTGCGCCCGTCAGAATGATGCAGCGGATGCCGCGCTGATCGATATAGAGGCTGGTCCACAGATCGAGGAAGTCGCGCCCCATCTGCGTGTTGGTCGAATTGCCGGCGTGCGGCCGATTGAGCGTCACGACCAAGAGATGCTCGTCGATTCTCTCGAGCTTGAGGGTCTCATATTGAGTCTGCAAGCGTCTCCCCTTCATGTCTGTTCCGGTTCATGAGGCTTAGCGAATGTAGTTCGCCTTTGCCGCCGCCTCAGTGAAGGACGATCCCTTTTCCATCTCGCGCTCCATAGCGTGATCCACGGCCAGCATTTTCTCGGCTTCGGCCAATACGCGCTCGAGATCGTCGCGCGGGACGACGACGAGACCGGTCGGATCACCGGCGATGAGGTCCCCGGGGCGAACCTGCACACCGCCGACCTGAACCGGATGATTTATGCCATCGAGTCGTAGCCGCGTTTTCCCCGTCACGGGTGTGACATGGCGGCTTGCGACCCAGAGGCCGGTTGCCTGTATCTCATCGAGGTCTCGACAGCCCCCATCGATGATAACAGCGGCAGCATTCCGTTTTTTGGCAGCCGACGCCGCAAGCCCTCCCATCGTGGAGACGGGCGCACCGCCAAGATCAATGACGAGAACCTCACCGGCCTTTACCGCGGCGATTATGGGGCCAATTCCAAATTCGCGACGTTCGAACGAGCCCAGTTCACCCGCGGTTTCGCGCGCGGTTACTGCAAATCCTGCAAATCGTTCAGAGCCGCTGCGTTGCTGCAGGCCGACCACGACGCCAGCTATACCGCACTGATCGAGCGCGTCTGACCACGTGCTCACGCCCACAAGCATGCATCGTTTTAGCAGTTGCTGGACATCGTCGCTCATTCGCCGCGGATCCCGCTGACCGGCCCCCAACTCTGGAGACGTGTACAGAAGTTGAGCTTGGCTCTCAACCAAATTTTGGATGCAAAATAGCACGAAATTTGGTAAGCGCATTTCCAGTCGCATGGCAAATCTCACGCCAGCATCCCTGAAAAATGCCTATTCAATGCAGAAACCGCGGCGCTCGGACGATGTGTGAATCGTGCGCGATGATCGGTCGCGGTCCATTGACGCTTATGATGTTGCATGCGAAACTGAATGAAAAATAGAATGACTTCATAGGCGCCCTGGGAGAATTTCAATGCGATATCCGTCCAACTTGCTGTTTTTGGCCGGCCTTGCCGCCGTGCTGAGTGTTGCCCCCGCGCGTGCGCAAGAGCCGCTCAAGATCGGAGCTCCGGTCTCGACGTCGGGGCGCTATGTCGCCTATGGCGCTCAGGCCAAGAACGGCATCGAGACGGCGGTCGAAGTCTGGAAGAAAGTGCGTGGCGACAAGGTCGCCGGCCGGCCGATCGAGGTTCTCTTCCGCGACACGCAGTCGAACAACGCCATCACCGTGTCGTTGATGAACGCGTTTATTCAGACCGACAAGGTCAACATCATCATCGGGCCGGACGGCTCGAATGTCGCGGCGGCGGCTGTGCCGCCGTGGAAGAAGCTCGATGACCGCCCGATCTGGTTCATGCCGGGCGGTTCGTCGGATGTGATCGAGAAGGAAGTCGGGCCCGATCCGTATTTCTTCCACACCTATGCGTGGTCCTATTATTACCACGAGAACAACGTGAACGCGCTCAAGGCGCTGGGTACGAAGAAGAAGGTTGCGCTCCTCTATTCCGATGGCGCGTATGGGCGCGCCCACATCGAGGATGCGCGCAAATATGTGAAGGAAGCGGGCTTCGATCTCGTGGCGGACGAACTGGTCCGTGAAGGATCGGCTGACTACGGTCCCACGCTGGCGAAGATCCGTGTGCGCCGCCCCGACATTCTCTATGTCCTGGTGCAAACCAACGACGCGATTCAGCTGACGAAGCAGATTCATGCGGCGCGCCTCAACATCCCGTATCTCGTCGGCACCGCGCAGACGCAGTTGCGCGAGTGGCAAGAGGCGACCGGCGAGTCGCAGGTCTGCTGGACCGGCGTCACGACGTGGGTGCCGGGACTGAATTATCCCGCCGACAAAAAAGAGCCGAAGCTCTTTCCGTCCGCAGTCGATTGGGAAAAGATGTGGTTCGAGAAGTACAAGACGTCGCCGGACTTCCTCGAGGTCGGCTACTACGCGTCGACGATCCTCGCTCTGCTGGCCGTCGAGGCGACGCAATCGACCGATCGCGACCGTCTCAAGGAATGGCTCGAGAAGCAGGACTATCAGACGCCGCTTGGCGATAGCCGCTTCAAGAAGAGCCGCGTTGCGCTGCATCAGGCGTTCGGCACGATGGTTGTGTTCCAGCGGCAGAAGCAGCCCGATGGAAGCATCAATAGCGTCCTCGTCTATCCGGAGCAGGTAGCGACCGGAAAGCTGAAGCCCTGCACGCAATAGCGTCACGCGTTCTCTCTGCCGGAGCCACTGATGGACCTTATTCCTCAGGCCTTCAGCGATGCCGTCCTGCTTGCGGGGCTTTACACGCTGATGGCTGTCGGCCTGTCGCTCGGGTTCGGCGTCGTGCGAATCATCAACTTCGCGCAGGGCGAGATGATCATGCTCGGCGCCTACGGCGCCTTTTGGCTCTTCACGCTCTTCGGCATCGATCCGCTGCTCTCTCTGCCGGTCCTTGTTGTCGCCGGTTATGGGCTCGGCTGGCTCCTGTTCCACGGCTTTGTCGCCAAGGTGCTCAATGCGCCGCACATCAACCAGATCCTGCTCACCTTTGGGCTGGGTCTGGCGATTCAGCACATCGCCATCATCCTGTGGACCGGTAATGCCCGTTCCACGACGCCGGTTTATGCGACGTCGTCGTTCCTGATCGGCGATGTGTTGGTGGTGCATGGCCGCTTGGTTGCGTTCACCGTGGCTGTTGTGATGGTCGCGGCGCTCATTGCGTGGTTGCGCTGGTCTGAAACGGGGCTTGCAACGCGAGCTGTGGCGGAAAACCGCGCCGCCGCCACGCTCATGGGCGTCGACGTCCGGCGGATTTACGCATTGTCGTTCGGCTTAAGCTGCGCGCTCGGCGTGGCGACTGGCGTGGTCGTCAGCTTCATCCTGACAATCACGCCGTTCATGGGCTTTCCGATGCTCGTGAAGGCCATCGCGATCGTCATTCTCGGCGGGCTCGGCAGTATCGCCGGCACCGTCATCGGCGCGCTTGTTCTCGCTTTCGCCGAGACCTTCGCGTCCTACTATCTGCCCGATGGGTCCGGTTGGGCGGAAGGCATCGCGTTCGTCCTCATCATCGGTATCCTCGTTCTCAGGCCGCGCGGCATCCTGGGTGAGACAGTCGAGACCTAATGATGAATATGCGTTTCGTCTCCGCGTCGATTTGGATTGCGGGTCTCCTCCTCGCGTTGCTGACCCCGGTGCTCGGCACGCCGACGATGGTCGACATCTCGTTCCGGACTTGCTCGCTCGTCGTTCTGGCCGTGAGCTGGAATCTGATGGCGAGCGCCGGCCTGATCTCGCTCGGGCATTCGGCGTTCTTCGGACTCGGCGGCTACGCCGCCATTCTCGCTGCCAACTTCGTTGGCGCGCCATTCTGGCTTTCGTTGCTCGGGTCGCTGTTGGCGGGCGCGATTCTCGGCTTGGGCTTGGCGCTGATCACCGGGAAAATGCGCGGAATCTATTTCGCGATCACCACTTTGGCCGTGTCCGAAGGGTTGCGGGTGATCGCGGTGATGTTGCCGGATCTGACCGGCGGCGCAAAGGGCGCGTATCTCGCTGCAGCTAATTTTCCCGGTGCGTTCACGGTGAACGTGGCGATGGGGATTGCGGCTGTCGGCACTTGTCTGATCGCGTGGGCCATCAGCCGATCGCGCTACCACTTTGCGTTTCGCGCCATGCGCGCGAACGAGGGCGCGTCGCAGATGCTCGGCATCTATCCGTTGAAGTACCGAGCCGCGATAACGGCGATCTCCGGTTCGGTGGCGTCGCTCGCGGGCGGCGTGGAGGTCTGGCACGGCGGCTACATCGATCCGGCCCTCGCGTTCGATCTTCACATCACGATCACGTCGCAGATCGCACCGATTCTTGGCGGCATCTATACGCTGTCGGGGCCGGTTCTCGGCGCCGTCGCGACCACGCTCATCGGTGACGCGACGCGCATCGGTCTTGGTCACATTGAAGGAGCGAGCCTGCTGGTTTTCGGCCTCATTCTCGTTGGTTGCGTTCTCTATTTGCCGCAAGGCATCCGCGGCGGGATCGCGCAGTTCCTTGACCAGCGTTCCAAGCGCTCTGCGGCCTCGACCGGCGCATCGGCGCCGATGCCTGCCGACGCGGGTCAGCGATGACGCCGCTCCTCGAACTCTCCAACGTGCGCGCGGGCTACGGGCATTCGCTCGTCCTGCAGGACATTTCGATGTCGTTGCATGAAGGGGAAATCGTCTGCCTGCTCGGCGCCAACGGCGCGGGCAAGACCACGACGACGCGGGTCATTTCGGGTCTCCTCTCACCCTGGTCGGGAGAGATCAAAGTCGCCGGGTCGAACATCGCTGCAGTGCCGGCCCATCAGCGCGTCGATCTCGGGATCTGCTTGGCGCCGGAGGGGCGGCAGGTGTTTCCGAACTTCACCGTGCATCAGAATCTCCTGATCGGCTCCTACTCGAAAACGGCGCGGCAGCGCCGGGCCGAGAAATTCGATCAGGTCTACGGCCTGTTTCCGCGCCTTGCCGAGCGCCGCGCGCAAAAGGCGGGGCTGATGTCCGGCGGCGAGCAGCAAATGCTGGCCATCGGGCGCGCGCTCATGGGATGCCCGCGGCTGCTCATTCTCGATGAGCCGTCGTTGGGGCTTGCGCCCAAGATCATCATCGACATCTACGAGACGGTCGCCGCCATCGCCAAACTGGGCTTAAGCATTCTCTTCGTCGAGCAGAACGTGCAGGCGGCATTGATGATCGCGCACCGCGGCTATGTCATCGCCAACGGCCGTATCGCCGCGTCGGGAACGAGCGCCGAGTTGCAGAGCACGCCGCTCGTTCAAGAGGCGTTTCTCGGAACCAAGACCGCCGGGGCGGATCGAACGTCGTCCGGTTCTCACGCTGTTTCCGCACACTGAGGTTGGCCGTGCTGAAGATCACGAACGTCGCGAAATCGTTCGGAGGCATCAAGGCCATCGCCGACGTGTCGTTCGAGGTGCGGCCGGGGCAGTTTTTCGGCATCATCGGCGCCAACGGCGCGGGCAAGACGACGCTGCTCAACCTCATCACGGGCTATGCGCCGCTTTCGTCCGGGACGATCGAGTTCGAAGGCGAGCCGATCCACGGCTTGCCGCCGTATCGCATTGCCCATCGCGGCATCGGCCGGACATTCCAGATCACGCAGCCGTTCGCCGAGATGTCGGTGCGCGACAACGTCATGACGGGCGCACTGTTCTCACGCAACGGGACGCGCCGTTCGCTGAAGGAAGCGCGCGCCATGTCCGAGGAACCGTTGCGGCTCGTCGGCTTGACCGAGCAAGCCGATGTGCCGGCCGGCGCGTTGACGCTCGGCGGCAAGAAGAAGCTCGAGCTCGCGCGCGTGCTCGCGACTGAGCCCAAGCTCATTCTGCTCGACGAGGTCATGGGCGGCCTGACGTGGGGCGAGATCGAGGACCTCATGTCGACGCTACGGCGCATCCACGCCGCCGGCGCAACGATCGTGATGATCGAGCATGTCGTCCACGTGATCCTTGATCTCTGCGATCACGTTTTCGTCCTCAACTTCGGCCGCGAGCTCTTCCGCGGCACGCCGCAGGACGTCGTCACGCATCCCGAGGTGATCGAGGCCTATCTCGGCAAGCCGCTTACGGCGGAAGCGCCGGCGTGAGCCGCTGTTGACGCAGGTCCATCACCGCCGAGCCAGAATCGCGATCGATTTTCAGGTCTTCCAACTTCAAGTCTTCCAACTTCAAGTCTTGCAACTTCAAAAGGTCCACAGCGCATGGCATTCGACACCATTCTCACGAACCAGGACGGTGCGTCCTTCGTCATCACCCTGAATCGCCCGGACCGGCGGAATGCGTTCAGCATCCAGATGATGAAGGAGATCGCCGAAGCCTGCCACGCGGCCGAGAGCGATCCGTCGGTCCGCGCGATCATCATCACGGGCGGCACGAAGTACTTTTCCGCCGGAGCGGACCTCAACGAAGCGATGGCCATCAAGACGACCGCCGACGGCGTCGCCTACATGACCAACTGGGAAACGCTCAACAACGCCATCGAGCGTCTCAGCAAGCCGGTCATTGCGGCGATCGAAGGTTTCTGCATGACCGGCGGATGGGAGTTCGTCATGGCGTGCGACATCCGGGTCGCAGCCGAGAACGCGACGTTCGCGCTGACGTCGTCGAAAATCGGCACCGTTCCCGGCGCAGGCGGCACGCAGCGGCTTCCGCGCGAGGTCGGTGTCGGGCGGGCGCTGGAAATCCTCTTCGCCGCGGAGCCGATCGACGCCAAGGAGGCGCACCGCATCGGTGCGGTCAATCGCGTCGTCCCGAACGGCGGCGCGCTCGATGCCGCGAAGGCGATGGTGAAAGTCTACGAGAAGCGCGCGCCGCTCAGCCTCGCCTATGCGAAGCGCGCCGTGCGCGCCGGCATGCAGATGGATCTCGCCTCCGGCGTCGAGTTCGAGCGCTTCCTCGTCACGGCGATCTACAACACGGCGGACAAGAACGAAGGCATCGGCGCCTTCCTTGAGAAGCGCGAAGCCAAGTTCTCGGGCCGCTGACAATGGCGGGTGTGCCGGTGAAGAGCGCCGAGCCGCTTCCGCTCGATGGCGCCAAAGTCGTCGACCTCAGCCGCCTTCTGCCGGGGCCGTGGTGCGGCCAGACCTTGGGCGATCTCGGCGCCGATGTCATCAAGATCGAGCAGCCCGAGATCGGCGACTACGGCCGCTTCAATCCGCCTCACTATCGCGAGAGCGGCGTCTACTTCCACAGCGTCAATCGCAACAAGCGAAGCATCACGCTCGATCTTAAGCGCGATGCGGACCGGCGCGTCGCGCTGGACCTGCTGCATGACGCCGACATCGTCATCGAATCCTACCGGTCCGGCGTGACCGAGAAGCTCGGCATCGATTATTCCTCGGTCGCGAAGGTCAATCCGGGCGTCATCTACTGCTCGGTGACGGGCTTCGGTTGCGACGGCGAATTCGCGCGCGTTCCTGGTCACGATCTGTCGATTCAGGGCGCCGCGGGCATTCTCAATCCGGGAGGCTTCGCGGGCACGCCGCCCATGCCGGGTTTTCAAGCCGCGGATTACGCCGGCGCGACGTATGCGACGATGGCGGTCCTCGCGGCCTACATCCAGCGGCTCAAGACCGGGCGCGGCCGGCATCTCGATATCGCGCTCTATGACAGTCTCCTTGTCTACGCGAATATCGCGCTTGCGAGCGCGCTCGCGCGCACCGCAGGCTTCTCGGGCCAGCCTGAGCTCGAAGTCTGGGGCTCCAATCCCCGCTACGCGATCTACCCGACGCGGGACGGGAAGGCGGTCACGGTCTGCCTGCTCGAGACGCGGACGTGGGAGCGCTTTTGCGAATTCATCGGCCGGCCGGATTTGATCTACGAGGAGACGCACGCCGACCGCCACACGAGCCACGGCGAGCGCGCCGACGTTTTCCGCAAAGTCATCGGCGACCTGTGTCTTGCCCACGATCGTGACGCGCTCGTCGCCAAGATGGTCGAAGCCGACATTGCGATCTGCGCCGTCTATTCGCCCGACGAAGCCTTGGCGTCGCCGGAGGCAAAGGCGAGGGGGCTCGTCCGGATGGTTGAGCATCCGGTCGAAGGGTGCATTCCGCAGATACTCGATCCGCTGACACGCGCGGGACTTGCCGACCCGCAGCGGCGCCTGGCGCCGCGCCTCGGCGAGCATAACGACGAAGTCCGGCGCGAGCTGGAGGCCGGGCACAAGAAGGCGCCCGTCGCGGCCAATAGGAGAGGGCGATGATCGCAGCCGAGAACAAGACGCTCAGTTTCGCGCAGCAGATTCTGCAGATCGGCCGGGATGGGCTCACCGCGGCCGACAGTGAACAATTGCGGCGGCTGATCCTCGACCTTCTCGGCGTCTCCCGCATCGGCGCGACGCTGCCCTGGACGCGAGAGATGATCGCGTGGGCGGAAAGCTTCCGCGGTAGCGGCCAAGCGCCCGTGGTCGGAACGGATTTGTCGGTCGCGCCCAGCATCGCGGCGCTCGTGAACGGCACCGCCGCGCACGGCTACGAGCTCGACGATACGCATGATGCCTCGATGAGCCATCCCGGCGCTGTCGTCATTCCGGCGGCGCTCGCGGTTGCGGCCGAGCGGGGCGCCTCGATCGACGAGACGCTCGTGGCGATCGCCTGCGGCTATGAGGCGATGGCGCGCGTCGGCATGGCGGCCAACGCCGCGCAAGTGCTCGACCACGGCCATCATCCGACGGCGCTGCTCGGTCCCTTCGGCGCCGCGGCTGCGGCGGCGCGGCTGATGCAGCTCGACGAACATGGGTTGGCGCGCGCCTGGGGACATGCCCTCTCGCTCACCGGCGGCTCGATGCAATTCTCCGACGAAGCGGAAGGCACGACCGTCAAGCGCCTGCATGCGGGCTATGCGGCCCATAATGGCGTGCTCGCGGCGGAGCTTGCTGCGCGCAACATCGGCGCACCCGCACGTGCGCTCGACGGCAAATACGGCTTCATGGCCTTGTATGCGCGCCCGCCGAAGATGGAGGAGCTTGTCGTCCCGCGCGACGTTCCGCTGCAGATCCATGCCATCAGCTTCAAGCCGTATTCCTGTTGCCGCCTTTTCCATTCGCTGATCGACGGGCTGCGTGAGGTGAGCGACGATTTCAAGCTCAAGCCGGAGGCGATCACGCGCATCGCCGTGCGTGGGCCCGGCGTTCTCGTCGACCAGCACATGATGCGGCGGCCAACGTCCGTGATGGCGGCGCAATACAGCCTGCCGTTCGTCGTCGGCGCGACGCTCATGTACGGACCGCACCGCTACGACACCTACCGCGAGGAGAAGCTTGCCGACGCCGGCATCCTGTCGCTGGCCGACCGCGTGGAGTGCGAGGCCGACGCCGGCATCGAGGCGCATTACCCGGCGCAGATGGGCACGGCCGTCGAGATCACGCATGCGGACGGAACGCGGCGAAACGCGACCGTCATGAACAGCCGCGGCACGGCGGCAAATCCACTTTCGACGGACGCGCTCTACGCCAAGGCCGAAGGGCTTGTTCGCGAGATCGAGCCGCGCATCGATCTCGACGCGGCGCGCGGCACGCTTTGGAGCGCAGCGAGCGGGCGTGACGTGGCGCAGCTCTTCGGCGGGGCGTGACGCTCTCGCGACGCTTAGGGCATCGCGAAGCCGCCGTTGACACTCAGCACCTGCCCCGTGATCCAGGAGGCGCGTTTGCTCACAAGGAACGATATCGCCGACGCGATATCGTCCGGTTCGCCGAGGCGTCCGGTGGGATACATGCGCAGCACCGTCTTCTGGCGGCGCGCGTATTTCTCCTCGCCCATGTCGGCGCGCATCTTGGCTTCACGCTCGGCGCGCAATTCGGTGTTGGTCGCGCCGGGCGACAGGATGTTCAGCGTGACGCCGCTCGTTCCGACTTCTTGCGCGATCGATTTGACGAGCGCGACGACGCCGCCTTTCGCGGCCGCGTAGTAGGAGAGCCGGGCTTGCCCCATCCTGGCGGAGTCGGAGGCGAGACACACGATGCGCCCGTAACGGCGTTCCATCATGCCAGGCAGAACCGTGTGGATCATGTTCATCGGGCCGAACAGGCAGACGTCGATCATGCGTTTCCAGTCGGACGGCTGCGAATCGACGAACAGCTTGTCGTCGAGCACGGCCGCCGAGTTGATCAGGATCGAGAGCGGTCCGATTGCCGCCTCGGCGTCCGCAACCAGCCGGCGGACTTCGTCGAGATTCGTGACGTCCACTTTGAGGCCGACGACCTTGGCGCCGGAGGCTGCGGCAAGGCGCTGCGCCGAGGCCGCGGCGGCCGCGCGGTCGATGTCGGCCAGGGCGACGGCGGCGCCTTCGCGGGCGAGCACTTCGGCGGTCGCGTAGCCGATCCCTCGTGCGCCACCCACGACCAAGCAAGCCTGTCCTCGAACTTCGAGATCCATGACGACGTCTCTCCTCGCGTTGAACCGAAGTGCTGCCGCTTGGCGGTTAGCCGGCGACCGAAGCGTTACTCTATAGATCGTATTCTAAACTGCATGCAAATATCTTTCGTTCATGCCTGTCGCCCTCGTCCGTCGTGCGCGTTTTGGCTGGGCGATATGATCAGATTTCGCTTGACGGGATATGGCCCGTCTGATGACTTTGCATCCAAGCTTGGATGCAGGTTGACGATCCTCTGTGTCCGGGCATTTCGCTTCGACGACATCGATCCCGTGCCGTCAGCCTGGCGCCGGCGGGCAACTGCCAAAATAGAGTTGTGAGGAGGTGGTCTTGGCTTCGAAGTTGTTCTCGCCGCTCGCGCTCCGGGGTCTGGAATTGCCCAACCGCATCGTGGTTTCGCCCATGGGGCAGTATTCCGCGAACGACGGCTGCGTATCCGAGTGGCACCTGATGCATCTCGGCACGCTTTCGGTGTCGGGCGCGGGCCTTCTCATCATTGAGGCCTCCGCCGTAAATCCGAACGCACGCTTAAGCCCGCATGACTGCGGCCTCTGGTCGGATGCGAATGCGGCGGCGCTCGAGCCCGCCGTCAAATTCTGCCACAAGTTCGGCGGCGCCAAGCTTGGCCTTCAACTCTGGCACGCCGGCCGCAAGGGGTCGGTCACGGTCGCATGGGAAGGGCAAAAGCCGATCCCAGTCGACAAGGGAGGCTGGCAGCCGGCTGGCGCTTCGGCCATTCCGTATCCGGGGCGCAATACACCCATCGCGCTCGACGCCGAAGGCATCCGCAGTGCGATTCAGGATCATGTGGACGCCGCAAAGCGCGCCGACGCGCTCGGCATCGATCTCCTCGAGGTCCATGGCGCGCACGGCTATCTCATCCATAACTTCCTGTCGCCCACGACGAACAAGCGCACGGATGCGTATGGCGGCTCGCTCGAGAACCGCATGCGGTTCGGTCTCGAAGTTTTCAAGGCGGTGCGCGACGTATGGCCCGAGCGCAAGCCGCTCGGCATCCGCATCTCCACGACCGATTGGGTTGATGGCGGATGGGAGGTCGAGGACAGCATCGCATTCGTCCACAAGCTTAAGGCGCTCGGCTGCGACTATGTGACCGCGTCGAGCGGCGGCTCCGTCCCGGAGCAGCGGCTCAATGTCTATCCGGGCTACCAGGTGCCGAATGGCGGACGTATCCGGCAAGAGACCGGCATGTGCACGATGGCCGTCGGCCTCATCACCGAGCCGCGGCAGGCCGAAGACATCTTGAGTTCCGGCAAAGCCGATCTCGTCGCGCTCGGCCGGGGCATGCTCTACAATCCGCGCTGGCCCTGGCACGCGGCGGTCGAACTCGGTGAAGAATTTTACTACCCGAAACAATACGAGCGTTCGCATCCGACGATGCGCGCCGGTGACTTCCTCAAACCTGCGCGGTGATGCGCCCAATACTTTAGCCGGCGTGACGAAAGCCATCGCGTCGCAAGGAGAGTGAACGTGAGCGAGACGACTTACACCGACATCCTCTACGACGAGCGCGACGGCGTGGCGACGATCACCATCAACCGCCCCGATCGGATGAACGCGTTCCGTATGGCGACGTATGGCCAGGTGACCGACGCTCTCCATCGTGCGGGATGGAACAAGGAGATCAGCGTCATCGTGCTCACCGGCGCGGGCACGCGCGCCTTCGGCACGGGCGGCGACGCGGGAGACAAGAAGTCGGAGCGCGCGGGACGCGGCACGCTCGGCGTGCCGATCGAGGAACTGCATGCGGCGATCCGCGATGTGCCGAAGCCGGTCATCGCGAAAGTCCGCGGCTATGCCATCGGCGGCGGCAATGTCATCGCGACGATGTGCGACCTGACGATCGCGGCCGAGAGCGCGGTCTTCGGCCAGGTCGGCCCGAAGGTCGGCTCCGTCGATCCGGGCTTCGGGACAGCTTTTCTCGCGCGCATCGTCGGCGAGAAGAAAGCGCGGGAAATCTGGTATCTGTGCCGGCGTTATACGGCGACCGAGGCGGCCGCTATGGGTCTCGTCAACAAGGTCGTCCCCGACGACGAGCTCGATGCGGAGGTCGATCGCTGGTGCGCGGAGATCGCCGAGCGAAGCCCGACGGCCATCGCTATCGCAAAGCGGTCTTTCAACGCTGATTCGGAAAACATCCGCGGCATCGCCAGCATGGGATTCCAGGCGCTTGCTCTCTACTACGGCACAGCGGAATCGAAGGAAGGCGGCAACGCGTTCCGCGAGAAGCGCAAGCCGCGCTTCAAAGAGAAGCTGATTTCAGGCTGAAGCGTGCGGCCGCCACCGCCCGTATCTTCCTCCTCCAACCGTTAACAGCGACATCGGAGTTCATCGCGTGGATTTCCAACTCACCGACGAGCAGCGGATGATTCAAGACTCGGTCCGCCGCATGGTGAGCCGCGACATCCAGCCGATTCTTGATGCACACAATCCCGACGCGCCGTTGCCGAAGGAGGCGATGCGGCAAGTTCTGCAATTTTGCGCGTCGCAGGGGCTGATATCCGCGCGTGTTCCTGAATCCGCCGGTGGGGCAGGGCTCCCGACCTTGGTTTACGGGCTGATGATGGAGCAGCTTCCGCCGGTCGTGACCTTGGCGGTGCTCGGCCAAGAGGTTACGGTCACGCGGATCCACTTTGAAAGCACGGACGAGCAGCGGGAGCGCTTTCTTCCCGATCTGATGGCGGCGCGGAAGATCACCTGCACCGGCACGACCGAGCCCGATGTGGGGTCGGACCCGCGCGCCGTGAAGACGCGCGCGGATGCCGACGGCGACCACTACGTTCTCAACGGCCGCAAGATGTGGATCACCAATGCCAGCATCTGCGACGTGATCAATGTGACGAGTTCGGTCGGAAAGGATGAGCGCGGGCTCAGCCGGATGATGCGGATCGTGGTCGAGCGCGACGCGTCTCCCTTCGAAGCGCGCGAGATTCCGACGCTCGGCTTGCGGCAGGGCCACCTCGGCGAAGTCGTGTTCGAGAACTGCCGCGTTCCAAAAGCCAACCAGCTCGGCGAGGTCGGAGACGCGGCGCGTATTCTCACGCTGACTTGGCTCGCGAACCGTCCGATTCTTGGCCTCTGCGCCGTGCATATGGCGGAGGCGGCGCTGCAAGCCGCGCTGAAATATGCGGGAGAGCGCGTGCAATTCGGCCGGACGATCGGGTCAACGCAGCTCGTGCAGGAAATGCTTGCCGACATTTCGACCGCAATCACGACGAGCCGCTTGCTCTGCTATTACGCGCTGAGCTGCATCGACAATGGCGACCGCGCCAACCAGATATCGGCGATGGCGAAGCGCTATGCCATCGCGAGCTGCCAGCGCGCGGTCTCGCTCGCCATGGAAGTGCACGGCGCGATGGGGATCAGCCGCGAACTGGGCCTGGAGCGTTACTATCGCGACATCCGCATGCTGCCGATCCCGGATGGCACGAACCAAATTCTGACGCTCATCGAAGGCCGTGAACTGACGGGCACGCAGGCCTACCGGGTGTGACGACGGCGCCGCGTTCGACCCTTTCCGGTATCGTCGTCCTCGAGCGGACGGATCGGCCGTGCGTGTCCATCTGCGGAGGTTTGCTGGCGGACCTCGGCGCAACCCTGCTGCATGTCGCGGGTGCGGAGCGCGACATCGATCTGAGTGCGTCCGCTCGCGCGAGAATGCAGCGCCGCGCTTTGAGCGGGAAAACGCGGATCACAGAGCCATGTGATACGTCGTCGTGGCAACGACTGGTCGAGCGTGCCGACGTCGTTCTGCTCGCGCCGGAAGAGCATGAAGATCGCGACTGGCTCGCGCGCGAGAGCAGCCGGAGAATCGTTTGCGCCTTCAGCTCGTTCGGCAGCGATGCGCCTGCGGGAACGTACCATGCGGGCGAAACCGCGTTGCAGGCCGCGGGAGGCATGATGGCGGCGACCGGCACGCGGGGCGGTGCGCCGGAGCGCGCCAATGTGCCGATCATCGAAACATTCGCAGGGCTGAACGCCGCGACCGCGATCCTGGCGGCGCTGCGTACGGGGAAGCCGAGGCTCCTCGACGTCGCAGCATTCGATGGCGCGGTGGCGCTGCTTTCGACGTTCGTGTCGACGATCGTCGCCGGACGCGGCGACGGCTATCGGATCGGCTGCGGGCATCACCTGTGTTCGCCTTGGAACGTCTACCGCGCAGCCGACGGCTGGGTTCAGCTTTGTTCCGCCACGGATGTGCATTGGCGATCCATCGCTAGGCTGCTTGCGCGCGACGACCTCGGCGACGATCCGCGGTTCGCAAAAAGCAAGGACCGGCTCAAGAACGCGGCGATGGTCGATGAGTTCATCGGCGCCTGGATTGCCGAGCGAAGTGCGGACGAGGCGGTTCGCCTCCTTTTGAAGAGCGGGCTTCCGGCTGGGTGGGTACGGACGGTGCCGCAAATTGTCCACGATGCCGATCTGCGGGCGCGCGGCATGGTGGTCGAAGACGATGAGTCGGATGGCGCGACAGTTCATGTCGGTTCGTTCGTCAGCGCCAGCGCGGGGGAGAAGCGGAGCGGGAAATCATCCGCCGGGAGCGCCGACGAGACTCTCGCTGCGCTCGGTCCAAAGACTGCTCAATCGGAGCGAACAGCTTCGGCCGGCGCTGCCCCGCTTGACGGCATCCGCGTCGTCGAGATCGGAGCCTATACGGCGGGGCCTCTCGCCGGGCGTTACCTCGCCGACCTCGGCGCCGAAGTCATCAAAGTCGAGTCCCCTGGCGGCGAGGTGTCGCGCGGCTGGCTCCCGCAGTTCGGCGAACACAGCGGCTACTTCGTCAACTGCAATCTCGGCAAAGCGTCGGTGGTTCTTGATCTGAAGAATCCGGCGGATCATGCGCGCTTCGTCGACCTCGTGCGCACGGCCGATGTCTTGCTGGAGAGCTTGCGGCCGGGCGCGCTCAACAAGCTCGGGTTCGGACCCGACAAGCTGCTCCAGTTATGCCCCGGCCTGATCTATTGCTCGGTCTCAGGGTTTGGCCGCGCCGCGGGTTCGCGTCCCGCTCTCGACAGCGTCGTGCAAGCCGAAGTCGGCATGATGTGGCTGGTTGGAGAGGGCGATCGGCCGCAACGTGTCGGCGTCTCGATCGCGGATCAGGCGGCTGCGCACGCGGCGCCGCTCCTCATTCTGGCTGCGTTGCGGCGGCGGGCGACGTCCGGCGCGGGCGGTCTCATCGATCTGTCGATGCAGGACGTGCTGGCGTGGGCCACTGGGCTTGCCTGGCCGGACGGTGGCGCGGCTCTTGCGCCGTGGGCGATGTACGAGACCGCCGACGGCTGGATCATCGCGCGTGGCGGTCCACTGGCAGAACACATTGTCGCGCAGACGAAAACTTTGACGCGCAAGGCAGCGGTCGCGCATCTGCAACAAAGCGGCATCGAGGCGGTCGGCGTTCTCGAGATGGGTGAGGTTCTTGCTCACGAGGCGATCCGCCGTCGCAATCTCGTGCAGTTTGTTGACGTCGAGGGCGGCGCAAAGGTGCCGGTCCTGTCCGCGCCGCACCGCCTCGGCTTGCCGGCAAGCCGGGAGCGACTACCCAGTCCACTGGGAGCGGACACGGCCCGCATCCTCGGGCCGCTCAGCGTTCGATAGTCGCGCGCCTCAGAGCGGATCGAACGAGAGCGGAGGCACTTCGTAGAGCTGCGAGAGCAGGGCGTCGCGCGCAGCTTGCACATGTTTGCGCAGCGCCTGCATCGCGGCACGTTTGTCGTGCTTCGCAAGCGCGTCCAGAAGCTGCTTGTGTTCGGGCACGGCGACTCTGCTGCGATCGTAACGATAGCCCTCGTGGCGGCGCTTCAGTGCCGCGCGCTCAAAAGTCTGCGCCAGAAGACGAAGGACGTAGCGGTTTCCTGAAAACTCGGCGAGCTTCAGGTGAAAGAGCGTGTCGGCGAGAATGTGCTCGGTCAGCGCGTGGCCGCCGATCAGTCCTTCGTAACGCTTGGCATAGGCGATCAGCGTGTTCATCTCGCTACGAGAGAGCGGCCCACGGTCGAGGGTCACCTGCAGCGCGAAGAGCTCCAATGCCTCGCGCGCGCCATAGAGGCCGTAAGCTTCGTCGCGTGTAATGCCGGCGACGTAGAATCCGCGCCGGGGCAGGCGGGTGACAAAGCCCTCCTGATAGAGCCGCTCAAGGGCCTCACGCACCGGCGTGCGCGACACTTTGAGCGCCTCGGCCAACTCCTCGTGCACGAGCTTCCGCCCCGGCCCGAGCTGACCGAACAAAATCATCCGCTTGATGCTGCTGTAAGTCTGCGAATTGCGGCTCGGCGGCTCCTGGTTCTCCGAACCGGCAGCCTCAATGATGTCCCAGACCGTCTCCCATTCGAGCTTCGGCGGCTTGCCGAGCTTGCGGGCGACGGGCGCCGCCCGTCCGGCGCGCTTGGTTGATGACGTCGTTAAGGTCACTGCGTCGCTCCTGCTTGTAGGGTACAACGAGCGCTTGCATTTCGCCAGCACGAATAAGCCATTTGCATCCAACCTTGGACATTTTGAGAGCAGCGTGACTCGAACTCTTCACTGCCGTCCTGGCTAACCTTCTCCCAGAATCAAGCCCCGAACCAGCAGAATCGTTCATTGATAATGCTAAAAAGAAGGGCGCTTTCCCGCCGAGGATAAGCAATGCGAGGTTGATGGGACGGCGGGCAAGCCAGTTGCGCCGTGCCCATTTTTCATGCAATTTAGTATCCCAAATTTGGACCACGGTGGCAACGCGACCGCTGTCGCTCGAACATGCGCCGCACCAGAGCAGAAGCAATCGATAGCGGCGCCCAGGCAATCGTTCTTTCCATGCAAGACTCTTTCAGATCGCACCGTTATTGCGCCTTCGCCGGCGGTGGCCGCTGATGATGCGTCATGCGGCTCTCAGCGGTCTCGTGGCTGCGGAACTTGGCGACCGCATCGGGGCCGGAGTCTGCGGTTCGCTTCTGGCGCAGCTTGGCGCGACCGTGATCGTTCCGGAGTGGTCCAACGCTCATGGCGGCAAGCATCGGCATCGCGCCCAGATGGTTGCCGGCAAGAGGAGCATCGGCCTGCGTCGCGGAGAGGCGTCGGAACAGGCGTTGCTGGACCGCCTGGTCGAGCGAAGCGATGTCGTCATCATGTCGAGCGATCTCGATCCTGCGGCACATCCCGGCGTGTGGCCGCAAGCGGCAACGCGGGTCGAATGCGACATCACCGCGTTTGGGGAAGGCGGAGCATTGGCCGGCGCGCCGTTCTCGGACGCGCAGATCCAGGCGCTGTCTGGTATCTTGGACACGACAGGTCTGCCGGACGGGCCGCCAACGCCTATTCGGCTTCCCGTCGTCGAATTCATGACCGGCGTTTACGCCGCGGCGGCCTGCCTTGCGGCGCTTCGCGTGCGCAAGCAAACCGGCAAAGGCCAAGCGATCGATATGGCACTTTACGATTGCGCCTTCGCCGCAATGGCGACATTCCTGCCGCGTCTCTTCGAAAACAGCCAAGCGCGCGTCGGCCGCGTCGGCAACAGGCACGCGATGGCGTCGCCTTGGAACGTCTATCAGGCATGCGACGGTTGGGTGCTGATTTGCGCGGCGAGCGACGATCAGTGGCGTCGCATTTGCGGCGTGCTCGGCCGGCCGGAATTGGCTGATGACCCCCGCTATCGTCGCGTGGCCGACCGGCTGGCGCGCCACGCCGAGGTCGACGGAGCGCTGCAGGTATGGGTCGGCGAGAACACGATTGAGCGCTGCGTCGACGTGCTGGGAAGCATCGGCATTCCCTGCGGGCCGGTGACGAAGGTCGAGGGATATCCGCGTGAGGCGAACCTCGATCACCGCGGCGCGATCCGCCGCATTCCGGTTCGCGGCGGCGCCGAGGCGCTGTTCGTGCCGGCTTCGCCGCTGCGCATGAGTTTGACGCCGGGCCTGTCACCCGAGCGGATTCCCGAGCGCGACGAGGACAGGGCGGAAATCGCTGCGTTGATTCGGTCCGCGTCGGGAACAGCGCCAAGCGTTGCGTCGCGATCAAAAGCGCTGCCGCTTGAAGGTCTGCGCGTCATCGAGATCGGCCATTACACCACGGCGCCGCTCGGGGCGCGGCATCTCGCCAATCTCGGCGCCGACGTGGTCAAGATCGAGCCGCCCGAAGGCGAAGCCGTGCGCAACTGGCCGCCGGCCAAGAAAGGCACCGGCTATTTCTTCGCGTTCACGAATGCCGACAAGCGGACGTTGGCCCTCGACCTGGCAAAGCCGGAAGATGCCGAAACCCTCAAACAGTTGATCGCGCGCTCCGACGTCTTGATCGAGAACCTGAAGCCGGGCGCTCTTGCGAAGCGCGGCTTCTCCATCGAGGCGATGACGCGCATCAATCCGCAGCTCATCTATTGCGCTGTCTCAGGCTTCGGCGCCGACACGATTTATAGCGGGCGGCCCGCTTACGACACCGTGATCCAGGCGATGTCGGGCTTCATGGATTTGACGCGCGCCGGCGATGTCCCGGTGAAATCCGGCATTTCGTCCGCCGACATCATGGGCGCCGAGATGGCGGTCGTTGCGATCCTCGCTGCTGTCGAGGCGCGGGATCGCACGGGGCTCGGTCAGGCGATCGAGCTTTCGATGCAGGATGTCGGGTCGTGGTTCACCATGCCGCTCTGGAATGGAGACGAATCCGCGTCGCGCCCGGGAGTTCTGCGCGCGAGTGACGGCTACGTGGTGATCGAGGCCGATGATCCGGCGGGCGCGGAAAGCGCGATGGCGCCGGAGCGCGCAGCAAAATTCACGCGCGAAGAACTCGTGAAAGTTCTGCGCGATGCCGGTCCCCGCGCCGCGCCGATCCTGTCGGCTGCAGAGATGCTAGTATCCGATCAGACGCGTGCGCGCGGCTTGGTGTTTTATGCGAAGGACCAGGCGGGCGATGAGTGGCCGCTGCTTGCCAGTCCGCTCCGCCTCAAGGGCACGCCGCCGGTCGCTCGCGGATTGATGCGGCCGCTCGGAAGCGACGGCGACGCCATACGGGCCGAACTTGAAGTCAAAGAACCTGCGGCTAAAACTGCCCGGCAGGAGGCGTAGCGCTGCAGCAGCGCGTACAATGTTCTCGTTGTTAGGCCGCCGCAGTGGATTTTCGAAGGAGCCGCAATGTCCGATTTGCCGAAGGCGATCCAGATCAATGAAGAGGGTCCGCGCGAAGGCTTTCAGTTCGAGCGCGGCGCAATTGCGACCGCACGGAAGATCGAGCTCATCGATAGCCTCTCGGAAACCGGCCTGAATCAAATCCAAGTGGCTTCGTTCGTGAATCCGAAAAACGTGCCCGGCATGGCCGACGCCGACCAGGTCGTTGCCGGGTTCACGCGTAAACCCGGCATCCGCTACACGGCGCTCTGGCTGAACGAGAAAGGCCTGCAGCGCGCGCTGGCGACGGGCCGGCTCGACGTGAAGGGGTCTCTCTCGCTCACGGCCTCCGAGGCTTTCCTCAAGCGCAACCAGAACCGCACGGCCGCGCAGGATATCGAAGCCGAGCGCAGTATCGCGGGCATGTACAAAGCGAACAACGTGCCGGTCGAGCGTGCGTCCATCCGCGCGGCCTTCGGGTGCAACTACCAAGGCGACGTTCCGACGGCGCACGTCGTGGACTTGATCGGCAAGCTCATCCAAGCGGCCGCCGATGAGGGCTTCACGATCAAGCTTGTGTCACTCGCCGACACGATGGCGTGGGCGACACCGGCGAGCGTGAAGCGCCTGGTGGGGGCTGTCCGCGAGACATATCCCGATCTGCAGATCGCTCTGCATCTGCACGACACGCGCGGCATGGGAATCGCGAACGCCTATGCGGGCCTGGAGATGGGCGTGACGATCTTCGATTCCTCCGTCGCGGGCCTTGGCGGTTGTCCGTTTGCCGGGCACAGAGGCGCGGCCGGCAACGTGTGCACGGAAGATCTCGTTTTCATGTGCGACGAGATGGGAATCGAAACGGGTGTCGACCTCGCGAAGCTGATCGTCTCCGCGCGCCTTGCGGAGGACGTCGTAGGACATCCGCTTCCCGGCTCCGTCATGCGCGGTGGAACGCTTGCGGCGTTGCGCGAGGCCATCAAGGTGGGAGCGGCGGCATGAATGCCGTTCGGTCAACACAGGATCGGCGCGGCGTGCGCTGACGGAACGTCGGGCTCGGCCGAACGGGATCAAACACTATTATGAACGGCTTCATCGGTACGAGCGTCTCCTTTCTGGAAGACCTTTATCGGCGCTACGAAGCGGACCCGATGTCGGTCGATGCGAGCTGGCGAGGCGCGTTCGATCTGGCGCGCGCGCTGTCGCAGCACGACGGTCACCGGGAGCCGAAAGACTCAGGCGCGCCGATGGCGCTGCTGGCCGAGATCATCCGTCAGCGCGGACACCTCGGCGCGGCGCTCGATCCGCTGGGACGGAGCGACAAGGGTGGTTCGACGCTCGAGCGCAATCTCGCAATCGGTCACGATGCGGCGCGCACGCTCGCGCCGTTGTCGGCGCTGTATCGCTCGTCGCTGACGATCGAAACGGCTCACATCGACGATCCCGAGATGCGCGCCTGGGCGTATGCGGCGTTCGAGCGCGACCGCGCGCCGTTGTCGCGCACGGAGCTTCTGAAAACTTACGAGAAGCTGGTGCAGGCGGAAATCTTCGAGGGGTTTCTCGGCCGCAAATATCCGACCAAGAAGCGCTTCGGGGCGGAAGGCGCGGAGGCGCTGTTCCCACTGATGGACCGGCTTTTCCGCGCAGCGACGCTCAGCGGTGTAGAGGAGGTCATTGTCGGTCCAATGCATCGCGGCCGCACCAGCCTGATGGGGATCATCTTCGGCCTGCCGCTCCCGGAACTGATGGCGAAGTTCAAGGGCGCGCATCCCTTTCCCGCCGATGCGCGCGTCGCGGCCGATGTGCCGTATCATCTGGGCGCGGACGTCGAGCATGAGTTTGAAGGGTGCAAGCTCCACGTCACGCTTTGCCCCAACCCCTCGCATCTCGAAGCGGTCGATCCGATGGTGCTCGGCCGCGTGCGCGCGCGGCAGGATCTTCGGCAGGAAAAGGACGCGGCGCGCGTGCTCGGACTGCTTTTTCACTCCGACGCCGCCGTCGTCGGGCAGGGCATTGTCGCCGAGACGCTCCAACTCGCCGCGCTGCCGGGATTTATGACGCGCGGCACGGTGCATGTCGTCGTCAACAACCAGATCGGTTTTACGACAGACCCCGCGGAAGGGCGCACCTCCCGGCACTGCACGGGCCCCTTCAAGGCGATCGATGCGCTCATCATCCATGTGAACGGCGACGACGCGGAGGCTTGCGTGCGTGCGGCCGATCTTGCGATGGCGTTCCGCCGGCGGTTCGAGCGCGATGTCGTGATCGACTTCGTTTGTTATCGCCGCAACGGGCACAACGAGCTCGACGAGCCGCGCTTCACGCAGCCCGTGGCCTACGCGGCGATCGACGCGCATCCTTCGGCGCGTGAGCTCTTCGAGAAACGCCTGTTGGCGGAGGGCGTGCTCTCGTCGGAAGCCGCGGCTAGTGTTGGCGAACAATACGCGACCACGCTTCAGCAAGGCTATGATGCGGCCGGCGATTGGCGTCCCAACGAGACGGCCTATCCCGGCGGCCGGTGGGAACCATTTCGGCCACGCGCGCAGCAGGTCGAGGAGCCGCAGACGGGGCTTGCGCAAGATCGCTTGCAGTATCTGTTGCAGGCGCTCGCGAAACCGCCCGCGGATATTTCGGTTCATCCGAAGGTCAAGCGGTTGGTCGAGCAGCGCGCCGACGCTGCCACACGCGGCGTTCCGTGGTCGCTCGGGGAAGGGCTCGCCTTTGCCTCGCTCGTCACCGAAGGTGTGCCGGTTCGTCTGAGCGGGCAGGATGCCGTGCGCGGCACCTTCTCCAGCCGGCATTTCGGCCTCGTCGATGTGGAAACCGGCCGGCGCGTCTCGACGATCGCGCGACTCGCGCCGGGGCAGGCGCCGTTCGCAATCCTCAACAGCCCCCTCTCCGAATACGGCGTGCTGGGCTTCGAGTACGGCTACAGCCTCGAACGCCCGGACGCCTTGACGATATGGGAGGCGCAGTTCGGCGACTTCGCGAACGGCGCGCAGATCGTGATCGACCAGTTCGTCGTCAGCGGCGAGGAGAAGTGGGTGCAGCCGTCCGGGCTCGTCATGCTCGTCCCGCACGGGCTGGAGGGCCAGGGACCTGAGCATTCTTCGGCGCGGCCGGAGCGCTATCTGCAGCTCGCCGCGCGCGACAATATCCAGGTCGCCAACCCGTCGACGCCGGCCAATTATTTTCATCTGCTGCGGCGCCAGGTGCTGCGGCGTGTCCGCAAGCCACTCATCGTGCTGGCGCCGAAGGCTCTGCTGCGGCTGCCCGCGGCGGTGTCGCCGCTTTCCGACTTCGGCGCCGGACATGCGTTTGTGCCGGTGATCGCGTCGGGCCCCGGCCGCGCAAGCCGCATTCTCTTCTGCACCGGCAAGATCGCCTATCAGCTCGAGCATGAGCGCGCAGAGCGTGGAGTGAGCGACGTTCAGATTGTGCGTCTCGAAATGATCTATCCCCTGCCGGCCGCGGCGCTCTCAGGCGTTCTCGCGGCCTCGCCAGCAGCGGAGCTTGTCATCGCGCAGGAAGAGCCGGAGAACATGGGCGTCTGGTCGTGGCTCCGGCCGCGCCTCGAAGAGCTTGCCGCGACAGCCGGCCACCGCAAGCCGAAGCTGCATTTCGTCGGCCGCCCCGAATCGCCGTCGCCTGCGGGAAGCTTCCACGGCGATCACGACAAGGACCAAGCGGCGATTGTGGCGGCAGCGTTCGAAAGCTTATCGCGCCACCAATAATCAGCGACTTTTTTTATTGCAGGGACCGGAGCAAACCGATGTCGAGTGCGCTGTTTTCTCCGGTGACCTTGCGTGGGCTCACGCTGCCGAACCGCATTGTCGTGTCGCCGATGTGCCAATACAGCGCGATCGATGGCAGCGCGACGGATTGGCACCTCATGCACCTCGGCAAGTTTGCCGTGTCCGGCGCCGGCCTCGTTATCATCGAGGCAACGCATGTGGAGCCGCGCGGGCGCATCACGCACGGCTGCCTCGGGCTCTATAGCGACGACAACGAACGCCAGCTCGCGCGCGTCGTCGACTTCTGCCGCAGCGCCGGCCGCGCCCGGATCGGCATGCAAATCTCGCATTCCGGCCGCAAGGGCTCGGCGCGCCTGCCGTGGGTGGGGCGGGGCGAGCCTCTCACCGTCGGCGAGGAGCCGTGGGAGACGATCGCGCCCTCCGCCGTGCCGCATAGTCTGGGCTGGCCAGCGCCGCGAGAACTGGATGCCGAAGGGTTGGCGGTCACCAGAGAGGCGCATGTCGACGCGACGCGGCGCGCGGCGCGCATCGGCATCGATCTCATCGAGCTGCACATCGCGCACGGCTATTTCCTGCACGAATTTCTCTCACCGCTATCGAACAAGCGCACCGATGCCTATGGCGGGCCGCTTGAGAACCGCATGCGCTATCCGCTCGAAGTCTTTGCGGCAATGCGCGCGGTCTGGCCGCAGGATCGGCCGCTAGGGGTGCGCCACTCGGTGACGGATTGGGCGGAAGGGGGGTGGATGCCTGCGGATGCCGAGGTCTTCACCTCCAAGCTGAAAGATCTCGGTTGCGACTACATCACGGCAACGACGGGCGGCCTGTCCGTCGACCAGAAGATTCCGATCGGCGAGGGGCATCAGGTCGAATTCGCCCGCCGCCTGCGCGAGACGACCGGCCTTCCCACGATGGCGGTCGGTATGATCTTCGATCCGCATCACGCCGAGCAAATCCTCCGCGACGGCGATGCCGATTTCGTCGCGCTGGCGCGCGGCATGTTGTCGGACCCGCATTGGCCGTGGCGCGCAGCTTCGGCTCTCGATGCCGATGTGAGCTATCCGGTGCAGTATGTCCGCGGCTACAAATCAGGCTGGTTGCGCGGGTTGCGCGGCGAGAGTGAACGACGGGCGGCGCAGTGACGCTCGTGAAAGGGTGGATGCGCCGCGGCTTCCGCGGCTCCGCCGGGCAAATCTGCGCTTCAACCGTCATTGTCGGGCTTGACCGGCGCTAGAGTCTCGCGTCAGTCGCTGGGGTAACGCAGCCTATCAATGCGGAGATTTTTCATGGCATCGCTCGACGGCAAGGTCGCAATCGTCACCGGCGGCGCGCGGGGCATCGGCGCCGCGATCGCGAAGCGCTATGTCACCGATGGCGCCAAGGTCCTCATCGCCGATGTCGACGAGGCGGCGGGGCGCGAGACGGCGAAGGCGCTCGGCGGCAACGCGACATGCCGCTTCAGCAAGGCCGATGTCGGTAGCGCGGCAGACGCGAACCGCATCGTCGAGGAGGCGGTCGCGGCTTTCGGCAGTCTCGACATCGCGGTAAGCAACGCCGGCATCATCCACACAGCGGATTTCGTCGACATCGCGGAAGCGGATTTCGATCGCGTCATCCGCATCAACCTCAAGGGCGTGTTCCTCACCGGGCAGGCGGCGGCGAAGCGCATGCTCGCGCAGCTGAAAGAAGGCCGGGCGGCAGGCACGATCATCAATATGAGCTCGATCAACGCGGTCGTCGCGATCCCGAACCAGGTGCCCTATTGCGTTGCCAAGGGCGGCGTCGATCAGCTCACGAAAGTCATGGCGCTCTCGCTGGCGCCGCATGGCATCCGCGTCAACGCCATAGGGCCGGGCTCGATCATGACCGACATCCTGCGCGGCATCGCGATCGACAAGGCGGCGAAGAACAAGCTTCTATCGCGCACGCCGCTCGGCCGCGTCGGCGAGCCGGAGGAGATCGCGGCGGTCGCGTCGTTCCTCGCGTCGGCGGACGCAAGCTACATCACCGGCCAGACGATTTATCCGGATGGCGGGCGGTTGGGGCTGAATTACACGGTGCCGGTGAAGGAGTGAGGCGATCGACGATGGACTCGCCGCTCTTCCCTCTCCCCTTGTGGGAGAGGGAAGGAAGGTGCGTAGCCTTGCCGACGAACGGGAAGGCGAGTGAGGAAAACCGCGCGCCGCGGCGCCGCTACTCTTCGTTCTTGCCTGAGAGCTGCTTGAGCTTGGCGAAGACGGCGTTGACGTCGAGCTCCTCGGCCGGCTTCTTCGCCTCGGCGTGCTCGGCCTCGTCTTTGGCGGTTGTGACTTCCGCCGGCAGGAGCGTGGCGCCGGGTTCGGACGGCGCGGGCTTTTCCTTGGCGGCGCGCTGCACCTCGAGGTCGAGCTCGAGCTGCGAGCACAGCCCCAGCGTCACCGGGTCCATCGGCTGCAGGGTCGAGGCGTTCCAGTGGGTGCGCTCACGGATCGCCTGGATCGTTGTCTTCGTCGTGCCGACGAGGCGCATGATCTGCGCGTCCTTGAGCTCGGGATGGTTGCGCACCAGCCAAAGGATCGCGTTCGGGCGGTCTTGGCGGCGCGAGACCGGCGTATAGCGCGGGCCGCGTTTGGTCTTCGGCTGGGGCAGGCGGACCTTCGGGTCGGCGAGCGCCAGGTGAAGGTCCGGGTTCTCTTCGGCCTCTTTGATCTGCTCGCGGGTCAGTTGCCCGGTCAGGATCGGGTCGAGGCCCTTGATGCCCTGCGCGGCGTCGCCGTCGGCAATCGCCTTCACCTCCAGCGGGTGGAGCTTGCAGAAGTCGGCGATCTGGTCGAACGACAAGGCGGTATTTTCCACCAGCCACACGGCCGTTGCCTTCGGCATCAGGGGTTGAGTCGTCATGGCAATAATCCTTTCCCGCTTCGCCCGCCCGGGGCGGGCGAAGCCTGTCGTCATCAGCGATGACTGGAATTGCTTGGAATATAAGCATGATGCCGTTCCCTGTCCATCGAAACGGACCGAGGAGAGGGGTGCATTTGCTTGACAGGCGCGCGGGGCGGTTCCATGTCCAGGGCCATGGAAAACGCCGCTCCGACGTCCCTCAAGCCGCCGCTCAAGGTGGTCCTCTGTGCGCCGCGCAGCTTCTGCGCCGGCGTTGTCCGCGCCATAGAGACGGTCGAGCGGGCGCTCGCCACCTATGGGCCGCCCGTCTATGTCCGCCATGAGATCGTCCACAACCGCTATGTGGTCGAGAGCCTCAAGGCGAAGGGGGCGATTTTCGTCGAGGAGCTCGACGAGGTGCCGGATACCGACGCGCCGGTCGTGTTCTCGGCGCACGGGGTTCCGAAATCCGTCCCGGACGAGGCGTCGCGGCGCAAATTCTTCGCGCTTGACGCGACCTGCCCACTGGTGACCAAGGTGCACCGCGAGGCTGAGATCCACCATCGCCGCGGCCGCGAGATCCTGCTCATCGGCCATGACGGCCACCCGGAGGTCGTCGGCACGATGGGCCAGCTGCCGGCCGGCAGCGTGACGCTGATCGAGACCTTGGCGCAGGCCGACAGCTATGTGCCGACGGACGCGACCAAGCTCGCCTATGTCACGCAGACGACGCTCTCGATCGACGATACCGCCGACATCGTCGAGCGGCTGAAGGAGCGCTTCCCTGGCATCGTCGGGCCGCACAAGGAGGACATCTGCTACGCGACGACCAACCGCCAGGAGGCGGTGAAGCAGGTGGCGCCGCGGGTCGAGCTGATGCTGGTCGTCGGCGCGCCGAACTCCTCCAATTCGCAGCGCCTGCGCGAGGTCGCGGAGCGTTGCGGATGCCCCCGCGCTTTCCTGGTGCAGCGGGCAGCCGACGTCGACTGGTCGGTGCTCCAAGGCGTCAAGACGCTTGGGATTACCGCGGGCGCGTCGGCGCCGGAGATCCTCGTCGAAGAGCTTGTCGAGGCCTGCAAGGACCGTTTTGCGGTGACGATCGAAACCGTGCTCGCGACCAACGAGGACGTGTTCTTCCCGCTGCCGCGGCCTTTGCGCGGCAACGAGGCCGCGGCTTAAGCGCCGATCGGCATTTATCAAACAGCCAGAATCTGTCATTCCGGGGCGCGGACGTAAGGCCGCGACCCCGGAATCCATATCCCCTGGCTGCGGCGTATGGCTTCCGGACTTGCAGCTTCGCGGCAATCCGGAATGACAATTCCGGCATTTGCTGCAATCGTGGAAACAGAACCGGGCGAGAAACGCGGATCATGGCCGTCTACACCGATGTCTCGGCGGAGGAATTGGCGGCGTTCCTCGCCCGCTACGACATCGGCGAGCTTCTCTCCTACAAAGGCATTGCCGAGGGCGTCGAGAACTCGAACTATCTCGTCCACACGGCGCGCGGCCATTATATCCTCACGCTCTACGAGAAGCGCGTCGAGCGTGACGACCTGCCGTTCTTCCTCGGTCTGATGGAACACCTCGCGGCGCGCGGGCTCACCTGTCCGCAGCCGGTGAAGGGGCGTGACGGCGAAGCGCTTGGCGTTCTCGCCGGGCGGCCGGCCGCGATGGTCACGTTCCTCGACGGCATGTGGATCCGCCGCCCGTCGGTCTGGCATTGCGCCGCCTTGGGCGAAGCGCTCGCGAAGCTGCATGTCGCAGGCCAGGATTTTCCGCTGCGGCGCCCGAATGCCTTGTCGGTTACCGGCTGGCGGCCGCTTTACGAGCGCGCGCAGGGGCGTGGCGACACGCTCAAGGCCGGCCTCTGCGGCGAGATCGGCAGCGAACTCGCGCAGCTCGAGGCGGCGTGGCCGTCCGGCTTGCCGCAAGGCGTGATCCACGCCGATCTCTTTCCCGACAACGTGTTCTTCCTCGGCAATGCGCTGTCGGGAATCATCGACTTCTATTTCGCTTGCACCGATACGCTCGCTTACGACGTTGCGATCTGCCTCAACGCCTGGTGTTTCGAGAGCGATCATTCCTTCAACGTCACGAAAGGACGCGCGCTGCTGCAGGGCTACGGCAGGGTGCGTCCGCTGTCCGACGCGGAGCAGGCGGCGCTGCCGGTCCTCTCCCGCGGCGCCGCGCTGCGCTTCCTGCTCACGCGGCTGGTCGACTGGCTCAACGTGCCGCCCGGCGCGCTGGTGCGCCCGAAGGACCCGCTCGAATATTATCGCAAGCTCCGCTTCCACCAGGCGGTGGGCGATGTCGGCGCGTATGGGCTCGCGGCGTAACGCGCGCCAAGAAGAACGCTTATGAGCGCATCCATCATCAGCATCTATACCGACGGCGCGTGCTCGGGGAACCCCGGGCCTGGAGGCTGGGGCGCGATCCTCAAATGGGCCGGCCACGAGAAAGAGCTCAAAGGCGGCGATCCTCACACCACCAACAATCGCATGGAGCTGATGGCGGCGATCTCGGCGCTAGAAGCGCTGAAGCGGCCCTGCACCGTCGACCTGCACACCGACTCGCAATATTTGCGCAACGGCATCATGACGTGGATCAACGGCTGGAAGCGCAACGGCTGGCGCACCGCCGACAAGAAGCCGGTGAAGAATGTCGATCTCTGGCAGCGGCTCGACCAGGCGATCGCGCGTCACGACGTACGCTGGCACTGGGTGAAGGGCCACGCGGGCCACGACATGAACGAGCGCGCCGACGAATTGGCCCGCATGGCGATCGCCGAGATGCGGGCGGAGATGAAGGAAGGCATGGCAGGGGTGAAGGCTCAGCCGTGAGGGCGTGCGGTAACGCCGCGCCACGCTCGTCGTGTCATGCCCGCACCCGGGCCTGGTCTTCGGCCAGCCCGAGTACAAGCTCCAGCGGGCATCCAGTACTCACGGCCTGCATGAAGATCGCGATGCTGGGACTACTGGGTCCCCGCCTTCGCGGGGACGACACATCAGGTGATCGCGGCGCTCACAGCGCCTTGAGGATGTTCTCGGCGCTCGAAACGTCGACCTTGCCCGGCGCTTCCTCGATGTTGAGCGTCTTCACGACGCCGTTGTCGATCACCATGGAATAGCGCCGCGAGCGCGTGCCGAGCCCGTTCGCCGAACCGTCGAAGGTCAGGTCGAGCGCCTTGGCAAATTCGCCGTTACCGTCGGAAAGAAACTCGATCTTGTTTCCGGCGCCCGACGCTTCCTTCCAGGCATCCATGACGAAGTGATCGTTGACGCCGGTGACGGCGATCGTGTCGACGCCCTTCTTCTTGATGGCGTCGGCGTTCTGGATGAAGCCAGGCAGGTGGCTCTTGTGGCAAGTGCCGGTGAAGGCGCCGGGGACGCCGAAGAGAACAACTTTCTTCCCCTTGAACAGCTCGTCCGTGGTCTTCCACGCCGGACCTTCGCTTGTCATCACGCGAAGCTTCGCCGCGGGAATGGAATCGCCGACCTTGATGGGCATCAGTTTTCCTCCGGTGAGAGACAGCAGCCCGCGGGCGCCGTTGGGTGTGTGCGGTAAATTAGGGAGCGCGCCGCCGGTGTCAATCGAGCGGCGTCGCGACCTCGATCGCCTGATCCTTGGCGATGGCCGTCAGTGTGAGCGTTGCGCCCGCAGCGCTGGCGCCGGCCGGCAGGCCGTCGAGATCGAAGGCGAAGCGCTGCGCGCCGGCGGGTGCGCCGGCGATCGGTTGCGGCAGCGGCAACGCCCATTCCGCGGTCGGCCCTTCGGCAAGGAGATCGACTTTTGCATTTGCCGGAGCGGCAATGTCGACGACGACATGCGGCTTCGGCTCGCTGATGCGCCGCACGCTGGTGATCGTCAGCGGGCCGGGCGCACCGAGGGATGCGCGGCGCGGCACCAGCGCCTCGCTTTCGCGCAGCGCTCCGCTCTGGTCGGTCGGGACGTTTTTGAGCGGGAGCTCGAGCTTCGCTTCGACCGGCACGCAAAGCTTCTCGCAGATCGCGTAGTCGATGTCGGCGCGCAGCGTAGCGGGCTTAGCGGCGTCCTCGCGCGTGACATGCAGCGGCAGGACGACGCGGTGCTTGTATCCGATCGAGGTGCCGCCGCTGCCGTCATCGAAGCGCATGGGCGCCGGCCACAGGATCGCCACGTCCTTCACATTCTCGGAGCGCGCGAAGCTGATCCGCGGCGGCGTGCCGGCGTCGCCCGGATAGCGCCAATAGGTTTTCCAGCCGGGCTTGAGCGTGATCTCGATCCCGGCCTGCAGCGGAGCGTCGGGCGCCGTCGCCGTCGCGCCGCCGGAGACGAGCCGCGCCGCCGCGTGGCCTTCATCGCTCCAGGCGGAGGCGTCGCTCCCTTGCGCCCACGCGCCCGTCGTCATCGCGAGCGTCATCGCGGTCGCGATTGTGGCGATGGCGTGATGGCGCCTTGGCAAATTCACGTTCATGCAGGCTGGATTAAGCGACGAACCGTTGACATGCCATTGAAATGCCCGTGAAGCGACCACAGCTGTGGGCCGGATTTCTTGCATTCACCCTGCAGCAGGGTAGTCTTTAACGATGCGTCTTGGAAAGAAGACAACGAAACGGGCGACGCGCGGCTATCTCGATGGGCAGATGCTGGTCGCGATGCCGACAATGGCGGACGAGAATTTCGCCCGCACCGTGATCTATATGTGCGCGCACTCGACCGAGGGCGCGATGGGCATCGTTATCAACCAGCCTGCCAAGCATATCAACTTTCCGAAGCTCCTGGTACAGCTTGACGTGATCAAGGCGAAGGAAGCGATCCGGCTGCCGGATCGGGCCGAGGCGATCCGTGTGATGAAGGGCGGCCCGGTCGAGACCGGCCGCGGCTTTGTCCTGCACACGGCCGACTACTTCCTCGAAGACTCGACGCTGCCGATCGACGACGGCATGTGCCTCACGGCGACGCTCGACATCCTCTCCGAGATCGCCAAGGGGGGTGGCCCTGAGAATGCGCTGCTCGCGCTCGGCTATGCGGCGTGGTCGGCGGGCCAGCTCGAAACTGAGATCCAGGACAACGGGTGGCTGCACTGCGCGGCCGACCGCGATCTGATCTTCGGCGCTGACGCCGAGATGAAATACGACAAGGCGCTGCGCAAGATCGGCATCAATCCGGCGATGCTGTCGAGCGAAGCCGGGCACGCGTAGGCGTCGCGTTGTCGTCTCCGCGAAGGCGGCGAGCGGATGGATTGCCGGGTCAAGCCCGGCAATGACGAAGGTAAGCTTTTAGTGAAATGAAGCCTGCGGGCCGCGTCTACCGCGCCATTTCGTAGGCGTGGCGGGTCATGAGCTCCTGCGCCTCGCGCGGCGTCATCGGCTCGCCGAAGACGTAGCCCTGCGCATATTCGCAGCCCATCTTGAAAAGCTCCGTCGCGTCGGTTTCCGACTCGGCGCCTTCGGCGACGACTTCCATGCCGAGGTCGTGTGCAAGGCCGATGATCGAGCGCAGGATCACCGGCCGCTTTCCCTTGCCGCTCGCGCGCACGAACGACTGATCGATCTTGATGGTGTCGAAGGGGAAGCGCTGCAGATAGGCGAGCGAGGAATGGCCGGTGCCGAAATCGTCGAGCGCAAGGCCGGCGCCGAGATCGCGGATCTTGCCGAGCATCTGCGAGGCCTGCTCGGGGTTCTCCATGACGAGTGATTCCGTCAGCTCGAGCTTGAGCGTGCCGCGCGCGGGCGCGGACTTCGCGAACACGCTGCGCAGGTCCTGGATCAGGTCGTGGCGGAGCAACTGGCGCGACGAGACGTTGACGCTTGCAAACAGCGGCTCGGAACTGCGCATCAGGCGCTGCCAGTCGAGCAGCTGGCGCGCTGTGCGCTCGAGCACGAACATGCCGAGATCGACGATGAGGCCGGTCTCCTCGGCGATGGAGATGAACTCGGCCGGCGGCAGGCGCCCCATGCGCGGATGATCCCAGCGCATCAGCGCCTCGAAGCCGCCGATGGTGCGGTCCTCGAGCCGCACGATCGGCTGGTAAAGAAGGGTGATCTCGTCGCGCGCCAATGCGCGGCGCAGCTCAGACTCCAAAGTCAACCGGTCGCTCTTGCGCGCACGCATCACCGCCTTGAACGTCTCGATGCGATCGCCGCCGAGACGCTTGGCGTGATACATCGCCAGTTCCGCGTCCTTGAGGAATTCCTCCTTGCGCTGCGGCTCGTCGTCGACGAGGGCGACGCCGATCGACGCGGTGAGAAGGATCTCTCGATCGTTAAAGGTGATCGGCGCGCGCAGCGTGCGGCGGATATTGTCGGCGAAAGCGGTGATGCGGTCGGGTTCACGCTCCGACATCAGGAGCAAGCCGAATTGATCGCCGCCGATGCGGGCAAGCGTGTCCTGCGGTTTGAGCAGCCGGCCGAGACGCCGCGCCAACGTGAGAAGGATCGAGTCGCCGACCGCGATGCCGACGGAGTCGTTGACCTGTTTGAAGCGGTCGATGTCGATGACCATCGCCGTCGGGCGGATGTTCGAATCCGGCCGCGCGAGGGAGAGCGCCGACTCGAGCCGGTCCATGAACAGCTCGCGGTTCGGCAGACCGGTGAGGTTGTCGTGCACCGCGTCATGCAGCAGGCGCTCTTCGGCGGTCTTGAACTCGGTCACGTCCGTCAGCGTGCCGACGAGGCGCACCACTTCGCCGTCGGAGCCGACGATCGGGCGCGCCTTGAGCGCGAACCAGAGATAATGCCCGCCGACTGTGCGCAGACGGAAATCCTGCGTCAGGCGTCCGCGGCGCTGCTCGATGACGCCGTCGAGGGCGGCGCGGAAACGGTCGCGGTCCTGCGGGTGGAGCACGTCGAGCCAGCGTGCGGCCGAGCCTTCGAGCGATCCGCGGCGCAGTCCGAGCAGGTGCTCGGTCTCCGGGCTCGTGAATACCTTGTCGGAGGAGACGTCCCAGTCCCAGATCAGGTCGCCAGCGCCGGTGAGCGCGAGCGCGCGGCGCTCGACGTCGGAGACGATGGTGCTAGTCGAGCCGCCAGCGAAGGCGTGCTGCATCACCGTGAAGCCGATGAGCATCACGATGAGGACAAGGCCGCCGAGAAGCGCAGGGCCGACGATGTCGTTCGTCACGACACCGGTTACCGCAAGCGTCGCCGCGAACACCCAGACAAGCAGCAGGAACCAGGTCGGAATGAGGAGCACCGCGCGGTCGAAGCCATGCGCGGCGAGGAACACGATCAGCGCGAAGCCGGCGACGGCGACGGCGGCGAGCGAAATGCGCGCGATGCCAGATGCCGCGGCCGGGTCATAAAGCGCGAGCGCGACGAGCGCTCCCAGGAAGAGGAGCCAGCCAGCGGTGATATGCGCATAGCGCACGTGCCAGCGGTTGAGATTGAGGTAGGCAAAGAGAAAGACGAGGAGGGTCGCGGCGAGGATCGCCTCGCCGCCGGCGCGCCAGACACGTTCTGTCCCCGCGCCGAGATCGAAGACCTTTCCCCAGAATCCGAAATCGATGCCGATGTAAGCGAGCACGGCCCAGCCGAGCGCGGCCGCCGCCGGGAACATGATGCTTCCCTTCACCACGAACAGAATGGTGAGGAACAAAGCGAGCAAGCCGGCGATGCCGATGACGATGCCGTAGTAGAGCGTGAACGAGTTGATCTTGTCCTTGTAGGAATCCGGTTCCCACAGATAGAGCTGCGGCAGCTTGTCGGTGCGCAGCTCGACCACGAAGGTGATGACCGTTCCCGGGTCGAGCGTGATGCGGAAGATGTCCGCTGTCGCGCTGTCCTGGCGGTCGGGCCGGTCGCCGGTGCTGGGCGTGATGGTGACGATGCGCGAGGTACCGAGATCGGGCCAGAGCAGGCCGGAGCCGACCATGCGATAATGCGGCGCGACAAGGAGGCGGTCGACCTGCTCGTCGCCGTTGTTGGCGAGCGCGAACACCGCCCAGCTGTTGCCGCCTTCGCGCGAGCGCACCTCGATCCTTCGCACGATGCCGTCGGCGCCGGCGGCGGTCGAGACCTGGATGCGGTCGCCGTCCGTCTTCTGCCGTTCAATCGCCTCGGTGAGGTCGATGGCGGCGGCGTCGAGGCGCACATTGATCGCGTCGACGGCGCGCGCACTCGTATTCGCGAGCAGGCCGACGATCAGCACCAACACAGACAGGCAGGGGCGCAAGAACGTCAAACGACCGCCTCGCGGCTTAAGGGTCCCGACAATCGCAAATCATAGCGCACAATCCGCCCGCCATGAGTAGCGGGCAGGCCGGGGAAGGGCAAGGATTTGGATCGGAGAATCAAGCGGTCAGCACGATCTTGCCGATATGTGTGCTCGATTCCATGAGCGCATGGGCGGCGGCGGCGTCGGCCAGCGGAAAGGTCTTGAAGATGACCGGCTTGACGCGGCCTGCGGCGAGATGCGGCCAGACATCCTTTGCGAGCGCCTGGGCAATTGCGGCTTTTTCGGCGACGGGGCGCGAGCGCAGCGTCGAGCCGGTGTGCCATAGCCGCTTGAGCATCAGACGACGGAAATCGACCGTCGCCTTGGACGAACCTTGGAAGGCGATCTGGACGATGCGGCCGTCGACGCCGGCGGCCTCGTAATTGCGTTCGATATATTCGCCGCCGACCATGTCGAGGATGACGTTGGCGCCCTTGCCGCCCGTCGCTTTCTTGGTCTCGGCGACGAAGTCCTGCGTCTTGTAGTTGATGGCGACGTCGGCGCCGAGCTTTAGCGCGGCCGCGCATTTCTCGTCGGAGCCGACGGTTGTGATCACGCGCGCGCCGAAGGTTTTGGCGAGCTGAATCGCGGTCGTGCCGATGCCGGACGTGCCGCCGTGAACGAGCAGCGTTTCGCCGCTCTTGAGGCCGCCACGTTCGAAGACGTTCGACCAGACGGTGAAGAAGGTCTCAGGGATCGCGGCCGCTTCGACCGGCGAAAGTCCGGCCGGAATCGGCAGCGCGTTGGTCTCGTGCACGACGGCGTATTGCGCGTAACCGCCGCCGGGAACGAGCGCCATAACGTGATCGCCGTCCTTCCAGCGCGTCGCGCCGTCCCCGCGTGCGACGACGATGCCGGCGAGCTCCAGCCCCGGAATGTCCGGCGCGCCGGGCGGCGGCGGATAGAGACCCTTGCGCTGCATCACGTCCGGGCGGTTGATGCCGGCGGCCGCCACCTTGACCAGGATTTCGCCCGCGCCGGGCTTGGGGACCGGGCGTTTCTCCGGCACCAACACCTCGGGGGCGCCGGCCTCGCGGATGGCGATCGCGGTCATTTCTGCGGGCACGGAGGTCATCAGGTCACGCGGCGGGTGAGGGGGTGAGGCTGTCTAATCGACCGGGCTTGATGTGACAACCCGCTCCCCGGCGCGATAGCCTGACGGGACAGGCCTGGATGGTACGATGATGATGGACGACGACGCACCCCGAAAGAAGGCGTTGGCTCATGAGATCGGGCAGGATCTGGCGCTCCTCTCGGTCGAGGAATTGCGGGAGCGCATCGGTCTCCTGCGAGACGAGATCGCCCGGCTCGAGGCGGCGATGGCGCAGAAGCAAGCGTCACTCACAAGTGCGGCATCGTTCTTCAAGCGCTGAGTTGCAGCGCACGAGGTTTACAAAAGTTTTCGTATTGGCGACGGTTTCTTAACGTGTCGTTAAGCTTTCTCCTTCATTACTGGCGTCGTCCAACTTCTGGACGTCGAGTGGCTCCTGTCCACTCTGTTTGACGCCTCCCTGTTATGACTCTGAGCCGCGCTTGCGCGGCTCTTTTTTTGTTTCATTTCGGGGCACTTTCCGCCGGTCCAAAATTTGCGACGGTGTTTGCAGCATCAAAAAGGGCGGCAAGGTCTGGACTCATGTTCCTCGGTCCGGCAGCATGCCGCGTTGCGCGAGTGAGGCGTTGCAAATGGTCGAGCAGTCCCGGAGCGAGATCGATCCGGTTTCTTTTGGCGCGCGCTTAGCGGCGTCGCAGGCGTTTACCGTATTATTCCGC
This sequence comes from Variibacter sp., assembly GCA_050187875.1. Lineage (GTDB taxonomy): Bacteria > Pseudomonadota > Alphaproteobacteria > Rhizobiales > Xanthobacteraceae > JAFKKS01. The sequence continues at coordinate 202,998 of JBFWXB010000001.1, read as the reverse complement.
GAAGGCATGGCGCTGGTCGAGGAGACCGCGAGCTACCTCGATGGCGAGGGACGTGCCGAAGCGAAGGCGCTTCAGCGCAACGCCGCGCTCGCCTATGCGACCGAGAGCATGCGGCTCACGACGCGGCTGATGCAGCTTGCGTCGTGGCTCCTGCTGCACCGTGCGGTGAACGAAGGGGAGATGTCGCTCGCGCAGGCGAAGAAGGAGAAGGCGAAAGTTCGCGTCTGGTCGGACGAAGGCCGCGACGCCGAAGCGATCGCCATGCTGCCGGAAAAATTGCGCGACCTGATTGAGCGCTCGATGGAGATTCAGGCGCGGGTGCGCCGCCTCGATTCGACGATCCACGCGTCGCCCGTCGCCGGTCCTGCCGCCAATCCGGTCGAGCAGCAGATCAGCTTCCTGCGCAACGCGCTGAACGCGCGGGCGTGAGCGGCGATAATACTCGCCGTCATTGCCGGGCTTGACCCGGCAATCCATCGCTCTTCTTAAAAGATAGATGCCCGGGTCAAGCCCGGGCATGACGATGGAGAGGCTGCGAAGCTCCGGCGTTAACGCCGGCGCGGGCTTATTTCTTCAGGATACCCGAGAACTTCTTGTTGAAGCGCGAGAGCCGGCCGCCGCGGTCGAGCAGCTGCTGCTGGCCGCCGGTCCAGGCCGGGTGCGACTTCGGGTCAATGTCGAGATGGAGGGTATCGCCCTCTTTACCCCAGGTGGTGCGGGTCTCGAATTCGCTGCCGTCGGTCATCTGGACTTTGACGGTGTGATAGTCGGGGTGGATATCGGGCTTCATCGCTCATCACCTGGCCGCGCGGCGGGCGCGGGATTGTTTGACCATTTCGGGTGGATTGGCGGGCTCTATAACCCAGCACCGGGGGCGAGACAAGGCATTGCGCCGCCGCAATTGTCAGAGCTTGAACCTGGGGGCATTGTGCCGCCGCGATGACCGACCCCGCCGTTCCGACCTCCGCCCCCGCTTCTGCCGATCCCCGCGCGTCTGACGCTGCGCGCGCCGCCCGCCCACGGCTGCGGCCGCTCCTGAAGCTTCTGCCCTTCGTCGCGCGCTATCGCGGGCGCGCGCTGGCGGCGCTCGTGGCGCTGGTTGTTGCGGCGCTGGCGACGCTCGCGGTTCCGCTTGCGGTGCGCCGGATGGTCGATTTCGGCTTCACCGGCGAGAGCCTGACGCTGATCAACAGCTACTTCGCGGTGATGATCGCGGTCGCGGCCGTGCTCGCGGGTGCGAGCGCGGCGCGGTTCTATCTGGTGACGACGCTCGGAGAACGCGTCGTTGCAGACCTGCGCGAGCGCGTGTTCCGTCATGTGATCGCCCTCGCGCCCGCCTTCTTCGACCGCACCCAGAGCGGCGAGGTGGTGTCGCGGCTCACCGCCGATACGACGCAGATCAAGGTGGCGGTCGGCACGGCCGTGTCGCAGGCGCTGCGCAACCTCGTTCTCTTCTTCGGCGCGAGCGCGATGATGGTGGTGACGAGCCCGCGCCTCTCCGCCTTCGTCCTCGGCGCCATCCCTGTCATCGTGCTGCCGCTCGTCGCTTTCGGGCGCATGGTGCGCAAGCGCTCGCGCGGCGCGCAGGATACGCTCGCCGACGCCTCCGCCTACGCCGCCGAGACGATCGGCGCGGTGCGCACCGTCCAGGCATTCACCTTCGAGCGGCCGGCGGCGGCGCGCTTTGCGACGGCCGTCGAGCGCGCATTCGTTGCCGCGCGCGACTCGACTGCGGCGCGCGCGGTGCTGACCGCGGTCGTGATCTTCCTCGTCTTCTCGAGCATCGTCGTCGTTCTCTGGGTCGGCGCGCAGGACGTGCTCGGCGCGCGCATGACGCCGGGGCGGCTCAGCCAATTCGTGCTCTATGCGGCCTTCGCCGCGGGCGCGCTCGGAGAGCTGAGCCAGGTGTGGGGCGAGATTTCGCAAGCCGCAGGCGCCGCGGAACGCTTGTTCGAGCTTCTCGATGTGCGCTCGGACGTGCGCGAGCCGGGCAAGCCGCAGCCTTTGCCGTTGCCCGGCCGCGGCGCCGTCGCTTTCGAGAATGTGCGCTTTGCTTATCCGGCGCGGCCCGAGACGTTCGTGCTCGACGGCTTGACGTTTTCCGTACGCGCGGGCGAGCGGGTGGCGCTGGTCGGCCCCTCGGGTGCGGGCAAGAGCACCGTCTTCCATTTGCTGCTGCGCTTCTACGATCCGGCATCGGGCGCGATCACGCTCGATGGCGTGCGCGTGAACGACGTGGCGCTCGATGCACTGCGTAGCCGCATCGCCATCGTGCCGCAGGACGTGATCGTATTCTCGGGCACGGTCGCGGAGAACATCCGCTTCGGACGGCCCGATGCGTCGGATGCCGACGTTGCGCACGCGGCGCAACTCGCGCTGGTGAGCGAGTTCGCCGAGCGCTTGCCGCAGGGCCTCGACACCATCATCGGCGAGCGCGGCGTCACGCTCTCGGGCGGGCAGCGCCAGCGCATCGCCATCGCGCGCGCGATCCTGCGTGATGCGCCGCTTCTCCTCCTCGACGAAGCGACCTCGGCGCTCGATGCGGAAAGCGAAACGCAGGTGCAAAAAGCGCTCGAAGGACTGATGGCGGAGCGCACGACCATCGTCATCGCGCATCGCCTCGCGACGGTGCTGTCCTGTGACCGCATCCTTCTCCTCGACGGCGGACGGATCGTGGAGGAGGGCACGCATACGAGTCTCGCGGCCGGCGGCGGCCTCTATGAGCGGCTCGCGAAGCTGCAGTTCGAGGGGGCTTAAAATACTCGGCTGTCGTCCCCGCGAAAGCGGGGACCCAGTACGCCGTGTGCTGTCGAATCTAACTGAGGCCGGTGGTTACAGGATGCCCGCCTTCGCGGGCATGACACTGAGGGTTGCCGCCGTCACCGCTCAGTGAGCTTCAGCTCGATGCGGCGGTTGCGGCGATAGGCGTCTTCGTTCTGCGCGCTGTCGAGCGGTTGGAACTCGCCGAAGCCCGCGGCGACGAGGCGCTGCGGCGGCACGCCTTTCGAGATCAGATACTGCACGACTGAGATGGCGCGCGCCGCCGAGAGCTCCCAGTTCGATGGGAACTGCGAACTTTGGATCGGCCGTATGTCGGTGTGGCCGTCGACGCGCAGCACCCAGGGGATTTCCTTCGGGATTTCCTTGTCGAGGTCGATGATCGCCTGGGCGAGCTTGTCGAGCTCGGCACGGCCCTCCGGGCGCAGATTCGCTTGTCCTGCGTCGAAGAAGACTTCCGACTGGAAGACGAAGCGGTCGCCGACGACCCGAATCTCCGGGCGGTTGGCGAGGATCGCGCGCAGGCGGCCGAAGAATTCGGAGCGGTAGCGCGACAACTCCTGCACGCGCTGAGCGAGCGCGACATTGAGGCGCTGGCCGAGATCGGCGATGCGGCTTTGCGATTCCTTGTCTTTCTTCTCGGAGGCGTCGAGCGCCTGTTCGAGCGCGGCCAGCTGGCGGCGCAGCGCCGCGATCTGCGCATTGAGAAGCTCAACCTGGCTCAGCGCTTGCGCGGAGAGTTTCTTCTCGCTGGCAAGGTCGCTCGAAAGCGCGTCGATTTTCCCTTGCGCGCTGCTGGCGCCGGCGCCCGCGCCTTCGGCAAGGCCCTTGTAGCGATCGCGTTCGCTCTCGGCGCTGGCAAGGCTCGCGCGCAGCGCGGCGAGACTTTCCTCCAAGGTCGCCTTGTTGCCTTTCTCCAGCGACAGGAGGTCGGTCAATTGCGCGATCTGCGCATTGAGCCGCTGCAGCGCCGCATCCTTGCCGGTCACCTCTTGGGAGAGGAAGAACTGCACCACGACGAAAAGCGTGAGCATGAAGATGATGCCGAGGACCAGCGTCGACAATGCATCGACAAATCCCGGCCAATAGTCGACGGCGCGATCGCGCCGTCCGCGGGCTAACGCCATGGCTTAGGCCTCGCGTCGCAGTCGCGGAATGTCCTCGCGCGAAAGACGCTCAAGCAATCGGCGGATTTCGCGCTGCTGCTCGGACTGGGCATTGACCCAGTCGCGGATGAGCTGCTGCTCGCTGCGCATGTGGCTCACGAGGCCCTGGATCGCCTCGGCAAGATTGGCCATCGCATTCGTCGCCGCGCGGTTCGATCCGCCTTCGCCCACCGCCTCCTTGAGGCGGTCGGCGATGACGCGCAGTTCGCCGCTGAAGGACGGCGCCGCCGGCGCCCGCGCCTCGGGCTCGACGCTGAGATCGCGCACCGTGGTCGAGAGCCAGTCCTCGAGGTCGGTGTAGAAGCGGTTCTGTGCCTGGCTCGTCTGCAGGTCGAGGAAGCCGAGGATCAGCGAGCCGGCGAGGCCGAACAGCGAGGACGAGAAGGAGATGCCCATGCCGCCGAGCGGCGCGGCCAGACCCTCCTTGAGCGTGTCGAACATCGAGGCAGCGTCGCCGCCGACCTTCAACGTGCCGATCACATGGCCGACGGAGGTCACGGTCTCGATCAGCCCCCAGAAGGTGCCGAGCAGGCCGAGGAAAACGAGCAGGCCGGTGAGGTAGCGCGAGAGATCGCGCGCCTCGTCGAGCCGCATCGCAATCGAATCGAGGATGCCGCGCATCAGCGGCGTCGAGATCGCCATGCGTCCCATGCGATCGCCGAGGATGGTGGCCATCGGCGCCAAGAGCACGGGCGAGCGCTCGACCGCAAGGCCCGGGTCGGCGAGGCGGAAGCCGTTGACCCACGCGACCTCCGGGAACAGGCGGATTACCTGACGGAAGGCGAGCAGGATGCCGATCACCAGGACACCGACGATCAGCGCATTGAGACCGGGATTGGCGAGGAACGCCGTCCAGATCTGCTTGTAGAGGACGAAGGCGACCAGTCCGCACAGCACCAGGAACACCAGCATCCGGACAAGGAAGATGCGGGGTGAGGAGAGTTTGAACGGGTCGAGATCGCGCGCCATGGGCCTTATGCTCCCCGCACCGGATGGATCAATTATGGCATATGGCTCGCGAAAAAGTCGAACGGACAAACGGCGGGCGGTCAGCCTTTCGGCGCCTTGCGCAGCAATGCGAGTAACTCGCGATGAATGGCATCGTTCCCGCAGATCACATGGCCCTTGGTGAGCACCTCGTCGCCACCATCGAGATCGGTAACGAAGCCGCCCGCCTCGCGCACCATCAGCATTCCGGCGGCCATATCCCAGGATGAGAGATCACGCTCCCAATAGGCATCGAACCGTCCGGCGGCGACCCAGGCGAGGTCGAGCGAGGCGGCGCCGAAGCGGCGCAGGCCCGCGACTTGCTCCTGTACCAGCGTCGCCTCGCGGCGGAACAGAGCGAGATCGCCGCGGCCCATATGCGGCAGACCGCAGCTGACGACGCTATCGGCGAGACGTTTGCGGGCGGCGACGCGGATGCGGCGCTCGTTGAGGAAGGCGCCCTTGCCGCGCTCGGCGGTGAAGAGCTCGTCGAGGATCGGATTGTAAATGAGTCCGGCGATGATATCGGCGTCGCGCTTGAGCGCGATCGAGATGGCGAATTGCGGGATGCCGTGCAGGAAGTTCGTTGTCCCGTCGAGCGGGTCGACGATCCAGGTATGGCTTTTGTCGGTGCCTTCGTGGATGCCGCCTTCCTCGCCGAGGAAGCCGTAGCCGGGGCGGGCTTTCGTCAGTTCTTGCCGCAGCGTTTCCTCGGCACGGCGGTCCGCCGCCGAGACGAAGTTCGCCGGGCCCTTGAGGGAGACCTGCAGTTTCTCGATCTCGCCGAAATCGCGCTTGAGCGCGCGGCCGGCCTTGTTGGCGGCCTGGACCATGACATTGAGAAGGGCGGAGCGAAGCATGGGAACCGATATGCGGGATGCCGGAGGAGGAAAGGGGCTTTGCTTGCGCCGCCTGACGGGCAGGCGTCAAGAGCGGGAGTGCGGCATCAATTTGAGCCAGGCGTCGGCGGATTTCTCGCCGGCCTGACGTTGATCCGCCGGCAGCTTGTCGAGGAAGCTGTCGAGAGCGGCGTCCTTCTCACCCTGCGCGCGGGCGATAATGTGCCACTTGGCGGCCTCGACGGGGTTCGCAGGCACGCCCTTTCCGGCGATCAGGACATGGGCGAGGCGGTTCTGCGCGACGGGATTGCCGCGGCGCGCGACCTTCTCGAGCAAGGCGGCCGCCCGCGCCTCATTCTTCGGCACGCCGTCGCCGTTATAGAGGGCGATCGCAAATTCAAGCTGTGCATCGGGCACGTTCGCCTGCGCAGCGAGGCCGAGGAGCCGCGCGCATTCCACCCGATCGGGTGCGACGCCACGGCCATCGCGATACATGCCCGCGAGAACGTATTGTGCCTCCGGGCTTCCCGCGTCCGCGGCCGCCTTGATGTATTTCAGGGCCTGCGCGTTGTCGGCTTTGACGACCTTGCCTTCGAGATACATCAGCCCGAGATCGTATTCCGCGCCGATATGGCCCATCGCGGCCGCGCGGGCGAGGAGGTCCACCGCTGCATCCGTATTCTTCGGGCCGGCGCGGCCATTGAGATGGAACATCGCGAGCGCGAATATCGCGTCGCTGTTTCCTTTGTCCGCGGCGCGCTTGTACCATTCGACAGCTTTGGCGTCGTCGCGCGGGACGCCGAAGCCGTTGGCGAAAAGCTCGCCGATCAGCGTCATGGCGTTGGCATCGCCCGTTTCCTTCACGCGGCGCATCGCCTCATCGAAGGCGGTAAGGAAATGGCCTCGCTGGAACGCGCCATAGGCCGCGTCTTCCGTCGGCGCGGCCGCGGCCGGCTTGTTTGCCGATGCCGCGGGCTTGGGCTTGGCGGCGGGATGCTTGGACTGCGGCTTCTTGGGCTGCGGTTTCTTGGGCTGCGGCTTCGGCCGCGCCGGCGTCGCGGCCGGCCGCTGACCGCCTTGTGGACTGATCCGCAGGGGCGCCTGCGCCAGCGCCGCGCCGTCGCCGATCGCGCCGGCCACCAATAAGGGCAGCGTGGCCAGCAAAAGGGACCTCAACGGACGCAAAGTCATCACACCCACATTAGCGAACGCACATCCTGCCGGCTGACCGCACGATTTCGGCGGTGGCGTTCGGATCCTCCCATATGAACCCGCCCAGCGCGATGAAGTCGGCCCCTGCGCGGACAAGGACCTCAACATCGCCCAGCGCTTGCGCAAAACCAACGCAAGGGATTTCGAAGACTTCGCTCCACCATGCGACGCGATCGGCGATGGCGTCGAGCGAAGGTCGCCCCTCCTCGATATCCGGCTCCCCAAACATAACGTAATCCGCGCCGGCTTCGCCAGCGAGCATCGCTTTGTGGCGCGACGGCAGCCCCCCGGCGCCGGCGATACGGTCCGGCCGGAGCGCGGGGAGGGCGGCGATCAGCGCGTCGATGCCGTGCAGATGGGCGCCGTCGGCGCCGGCGCGGGCGACGATTCCAGGCCAGCCGTCGAGGACCAGGGCGGCGTCGGCCCGCTGCACCACGGTCGCGACCCGCTTTACAGTATTGATCGCGGCGCGCTCGTCATGCGGCGCCTGGCTCAGATGCAGGAGGACCGCGGCGATGTCCGCCGCTTCAAGGGCGGGCGCGAGCCGCATGGCCACCGCCTCGCCGTCGCCGGCGGGCGGGGTCGTCAAATAGAGGCGCGGCGGCGGCGTGCGGTCACTCGTGCGAGGAGGGGCCATCGAGCGCGCGCCGCAATGCCGGCGGTTACGCCGCCTTCTTCTCGAGGTCCGACTTCCACTGGCCGAGGGCGGCGAGCCCGTTCATCTCGGCCCGGTGCGAGAAGGCGCGCTGCGCCGCCGCGACGTTCTCGCCCTTGCCGGACCATGCTTTCTGCGGCGCCGCCTGCAGCGCGCGACCGTAGGAGAAGGTGAGGCCCCAGGACAGGTTGCCGATCTTGTTCATGGCGTCGAGATGCGCGGTCGCCTCTTCGTCCGACTGGCCACCGGAGAGGAAGGCGATGCCGGGCACGGCGGCCGGCACGCATTCCTTGAGCATCTTCACGGTCTTCTCGGCGACCTCTTCGACCGACGCCTTCTTGCTGCTCTTCTTGCCTGGCACCGCCATGTTCGGCTTGAGCACCATGCCTTCAAGCGCGACCCTCTGATAGTAGAGTTGCTGGAAGGTCTCCTTGAGCACGAACGTGGTGACCTCGACGCAGCGATCGATGTCGTGGTCGCCGTCCATGAGGACTTCCGGCTCGACGATCGGGACGATCTGGTTCACCTGGCATAGCGCCGCATAGCGCGCGAGCGCATGGGCGTTGGTCGAGATCGCGGTGTAGCTCGGGATTCCGGCGCCGATGTCGATGACAGCGCGCCATTTCGCAAAGCGCGCGCCCTGCTCGTAATATTTCGGCAGGCGCGTCGGCAGGCCGTCGAGCCCATAAGTGATGAGCTCGCCCGGACAATTCGGCAGCGGCTTCGTTCCTTCGTCTACCTTGATGCCTGGAATCGAGCCGGCCTGCTCGATCAGCTTCACGAGCGGAGTGCCGTCCTTCGCCTTCTGCCAGATCGTCTCGTCGTAGAGGATGACGCCCGAGATGCGTTTCTGCATCGCGTCCTTCGAACGGAACAGAAGCTCGCGATAATCGCGGCGATTGTCTTCCGTCGACTCCACGCCGATGGCGTCGAAGCGCTTCTTGATGGTGCCGGAGGATTCGTCGGCGGCAAGTATGCCCTTGCCCGGCGCGACCATCGCTTTGGCGATCTTGTTGAGTTCCGAGAGGTTCATCATGGCCTCCTCAAAGGGTCCCCGATCGATGCATCAACTCGAAGGCGCAAAGGCCTTCATGCGAACGGCCAGCGGCCGCACTCATTTCACGCGCAGCGCCTCCACGCCGGGCAGGGGCTTGCCTTCCATCCACTCGAGGAAGGCGCCGCCCGCCGTCGAAATATAGGTCAGCGCGTTTGCGACATGGGCGGCGTTGAGCGCCGCCACCGTATCGCCGCCCCCGGCGACGGAAATCAACTTCTTCGCCTTGGTCCGATCCGCGACGTAATGCGCGATCACGACGGTGGCGTGATCGAATGGGCGCATTTCGAAGGCGCCGAGCGGGCCGTTCCAGACAAGCGTTGCCGCATCGTCGATCGCCGCCTTGATGCGCTCGATCGATTGCGGGCCGACGTCGAGGATCATGCCGTCATGCGGGATGGCGTCGAGGCCATACGCGTGCGCGGGCGCGTTCGCTTCGAAGTGATAGGCGACGACGGCGTCGACAGGGAGGATGATGGCGCAGTTCTTGTCCGCGGCTTTCGCGAGAATGTCGAGCGCGGTGTGCGCCATGTCCTTCTCGGCGAGCGATTTGCCGATACCGACGCCTTGCGCGTGCATGAACGTGTTCGCCATGCCGCCGCCGATGATCAGCGCGTCGACTTTTTCGATGAGATTGCTGAGAAGCTCGAGCTTGGTCGAGACCTTGGCGCCGCCGACGATCGCGGCGACGGGGCGCTTGGGTTTTTCGAGAGCGGCGGAGAGGTGTTCGAGCTCGCGCTGCATGGCGCGGCCGGGATAGGCCGGCAGCTTGTGCGCGAGACCTTCGGTCGACGCGTGCGCGCGGTGGGCGGCGGAGAAGGCGTCGTTGACATAGATGTCGCCAAGCTTCGCAAGCGCCTCGACGAACGCCGGGTCGTTCCTTTCCTCTTCCTTATGGAAGCGCGTGTTCTCCAGGCAGAGAACGTCGCCGGCTTTCATTTTCGCGACCGCCGCTTCCGCCTGCGGCCCGACGCAGTCCTCAGCGAAAGCGATGTCGCGTCCGATCTCGCTCGCAAGCGCTGCGGCGACAGGTCGCAGGGAATCTTTTGCGTCGCGCCCCTTGGGGCGGCCGAAATGCGAGAGCAGGATCACCTTGCCGCCCTTGTCGGCGATCTCCTTGATCGTCGGCACGATGCGTTCGAGCCGCGTCGCGTCGGTGACCTTGCCGTTCTCCATCGGCACGTTGAGGTCGACGCGCACCAGCACGCGCTTGTCTTTGACGTCGGCGTCGTTGAGCGTGCGGAAGCTACTCATGCACTATCCTAAATCGTCATCCTGAGGTGCTCGCGCAGCGAGCCTCGAAGGATGATAGCCCGTGCCCGTCCTCCTTCGAGGCGCGGCTGCGCCGCGCACCTCAGGATGACGGGTCAAGGCTCAGATCAGCTTACCCATCGCGACGGCGGTGTCCGACATGCGATTGGAGAAGCCCCACTCGTTGTCGTACCAGGTGAGGATGCGCACCAGCGTTCCGTCCATCACCTTCGTCTGGTCCATGTGGAAGGTCGACGAGTGCGGATCGTGGTTGAAGTCGATCGAGACGTTCGGCGCGTTGGTGTAGGTGAGGATGCCTTTGAGCTGCTGCTCGGACGCACGCTTGATGGCGTTGTTGATCTCGTCCTTGTCGGTCTTCTTCTTGGAGATGAATTTGAAGTCGACGACGGAGACGTTCGGCGTCGGCACACGGATGGCGACGCCGTCGAGCTTGCCGTTGAGTTCGGGCAGCACGAGGCCGACGGCCTTCGCCGCGCCGGTCGAGGTCGGGATCATTGAGAGCGCGGCGGCGCGGCCGCGATAGAGGTCCTTGTGCAACGTGTCGAGGGTTGGCTGATCGCCGGTATAGGCGTGGATCGTCGTCATGAAGCCCTTATCGATGCCGACGGCATCGTTGAGCACCTTGGCGACCGGCGCGAGGCAGTTGGTCGTGCAGGATGCGTTGGAGACGACCTTGTGGTCCTTGGTCAGCTTGTCGTGGTTGACGCCGTAGACGACGGTGAGGTCGGCGCCGTCGGCGGGTGCGGAGACGAGGACGCGCTTGGCGCCGGCGGTGAGATGCGCCGAGGCCTTCTCCTTCGACGTGAAGATGCCGGTGCATTCCATCGCGATGTCGATGCCGAGATCCTTCCACGGCAGCGTCGAAGGATCCTTTACCGCGGTGACCTTGATGGCGCCGTTGCCGAGGCTGATCGTGTCGCCCTTGACGGTGACTTCACCGGGGAAGCGGCCGTGGACGCTGTCGTAGCGCAGCAGGTGGGCGTTGGTTTCGACCGGGCCGAGGTCGTTGATCGCGACCACCTCGATGTCCTTGCGTCCCGATTCCGCAATGGCGCGAAGCACATTGCGGCCGATGCGGCCAAATCCGTTAATGGCGACGCGAATAGTCATTCCGGTGCTCCTTGCTGTGCCACGCCATGCCGAAGCGGTCCCGGCCGCCAGCGTCTGGCTTTCGTTCTCATTTAAGACGTGGCCGCTCTGCGCATAGGCCGACGGCCGCAAAAATTAAATAGACGCGCCGTTGCTATCACTTTTTGCCGAGCCTGCTCAATGCGGCATCTGCGACCGCTTCGGGCGTTATTCCGAAGTGCTGATAAAGGTCCTTGTAGGGCGCACTCTCGCCAAAATCGCTCATCCCGACGAAGGCACCATCGGAGCCGATGATCGCGTCCCAGCCCTGGCGGACGGCAGCCTCAACGGCGACCTTGACCGGCGCGTCGCCGATGATGCGGGCGCGCTCGGCGGCGGGCCGCTCGAAGAAGAGCTCGAAGCAGGGAACGGACACGACGCGTGCGGCGACGCCGCGCTCGGCAAGGAGCTTCTGCGCATCCATCGCGAGCGAGACCTCGGAGCCCGTGGCGAAGATCGAGACCTCGGCGCGGCCCTTGGCCGGCAAAAGCTCATAGGCGCCAGCGGCGCAGCGGTTCTCCTTGTCGTCGGTCAGGCGCAGCTGCGGCAGGTTCTGGCGCGTCAGCGCGAGAACGCTCGGATGGTTCTTCGCCTGCAGCGCGAGCTGCCAGCACTCCATCGTCTCGACCGTGTCGCAGGGGCGGAAGACCAGGAGCTTCGGGATCGCACGCAGCGCCGCCAGGTGTTCGACCGGCTGATGCGTTGGCCCATCCTCGCCAAGGCCGATCGAGTCATGCGTCATCACGTGGATGACACGCTCGCCCATCAGCGCGGCCAAGCGGATCGAAGGACGGCAGTAATCCGAGAAGACGAGGAACGTGCCGGAATAGGGCATAACGCCGCCGTGCAGCGCCATGCCGTTCATCGCGGCAGCCATGCCGTGCTCGCGGATGCCGTAATGGATGAAGCGGCCGCCATAATTGCCGGCGTCGAGGATCGGCATATCCTTGGGGCGCGTATTGTTGGAGCCGGTGAGGTCGGCCGAGCCGCCGATCAATTCCGGCAGCGCCGGCACGAGCACGCCGAGCGCATTCTCCGAGGCGATACGCGTCGCGACCGTCTTCGGGTTGGCAGCAAGGTCTTCCTTGAACTTGCGCACGACGGAGTCGAGGCTTTTGGGAAGGTCGCCTTTGTTGCGGCGCTCGAACTCGGCGCGCCGCGCCGGATCGATCTTCGCCAGCCGCTCGCTCCAGGCCTTGCGGAGAGGCGCGCCGCGGCCCGCGGCGACCTGCCAGCGTTCCTTGATGTCGTTCGGCACCTCGAACGGCGGATAGTCCCAGCCGAGAGTCTTGCGCGCGCCGGCGATCTCTTCGGCGCCGAGCGGCGAGCCGTGGCTCTTCGCGGTGCCGGCTTTGGTCGGCGCGCCGAAGCCGATGGTGGTGCGGCAGGCGATTAGGCTCGGGCGGTCGGATTTCCGCGCCTTCTCGATCGCGGCGGCGATCGCGTCGGGATCATGCCCGTCGCAATGCGAGGCGGCCCAGCCGGCGGACTCGAAGCGGCGCACTTGGTCGACATTGTCAGCGAGCGAACGGCTGCCGTCGATCGTGATGCCGTTATCGTCGTGGAAAACGATGAGCTTCGAAAGCTTGAGATGTCCGGCGAGGCCGATCGCCTCCTGGCTGATGCCTTCCATCAGGTCGCCGTCGGAGGCGAGCACGTAGGTATAGTGATCGACGACGTCGCTGCCGAACTCGGCGGCAAGGTGCCGCTCGGCGATCGCCATGCCCACCGCATTACCAAGACCCTGGCCGAGCGGACCGGTGGTCGTCTCGACGCCCGGCGTCAGAAAGTTCTCCGGATGGCCCGGCGTGATCGAGCCGAGCTGGCGGAAGTTCTTGATCTGCTCGATCGTCATCTTCGGATAACCGAGGAGGTAGAGCAGGGAATAGAGCAGCATCGAGCCGTGGCCAGCCGAGAGCACGAAGCGGTCGCGGTCGGGCCAGGCCGGATCGGCCGGATCGAATTTAAGAAAGCGAGTGAAGAGGACGGTCGCGATATCGGCCGCGCCCATCGGTAATCCAGGATGGCCAGACTTGGCTTTTTCGACCGCGTCCATGGAGAGGGCGCGGATGGCGTTGGCCATACGATCGTGATCGGCGCGGGAGGTCATGAGCATGATGGGCGGACGGCATAACAGGTCGCGCCCCCCTGTCAACGCGCCGCAGCCCGGCCGGTTTCAATGCGTTCAACTTTTCCTCAGGCAAGATCAAGGAGTTGGTGCCGCAGGTTGCGGTATCGGTTGACCCGGCGCAAACTATCGAATCAAGCTCAGGAGTTCCGGACCGATCATGGCCGACGCAAATCCCGTCGAAGCCGCCACGCGACGCCTTTCCGCCGCCCTCGATGGGCTTGAAGCTGCGCTCGAACGCCGCCGCAACGCGGACCACAGCGACGCGACGCTGGCCGAGCAGATTTCTTCGCTCGGCTCCGACCGGTCGCGCCTCGCGGCCGAGCTCGATCAGCAGATGGCGCGGGCGCAGAAACTCGAGACGACGACACGCGAAGTTTCGCGCCGGCTCGATGCCGCGCTCGAAGCGGTGAAGGCTGTGGTCGATGCGCCGGATCACTGAGCGACGATGAGAAGCGTTTGAACATGCCGCATGTGAACGTCACGATCGACGGAAAGCCCTACCGCATGGCGTGCGAGGAGGGGCAGGAAGCCTATCTGCAGGATCTGGCGAAGGATCTCGATGACCGCATCGGCGCGTTGCGCAGCCGCTTCACCGACGTCGCCGAGCAGCGGTTGCTGGTGATGGCGGCGCTGATGCTTTCCGACGAGCTTTCCGAGAAAACGCGGATGCTGGAGGCAGCCCAGCAAAATCTCGACGCGGCGCAAAATGCGCGCGGCGACGCCGGGCGCGCGGGCGTCAGCGCCGAGCGTGCGCAGGCGATGCAGGCCGCCATCGTCGCGGCGCTCAACTCGGCGTCGGAGCGCATCGAGCGTGTGACGCGCGACCTCAATCACAGCCTCGGCGAAAACGTCCCGATGGGATGAGCGGCGCTGCTGCTCACGGCAGAGATTGCGTCATTGCCGGACTTGACCCGGCAATCCATCGGTCTTCATCGGAGTCGTTGTGCGATGGATGCGCGGATCAAGCCCGCGCATGACGATTTCAGGAATGCAAATGCGCTCTATTTCTTCCCGAAGGCGTTGAAGCGGACGTTCAAGCCGACCGTGATCCAGTCCGCGTCTTCGCCGGCGATGTTGCGCCCGTAGATGAGATCGATGTCGACGTCCTCGACCGGCGTGTAGCGTAAGCCGATCTGGGCGCGCGGGTTGCGTTGGTCCGGTCCGAGCACGGCATAGACCTCGCCGATCAGCGTGAGCGGCTTGACGAAATTCCATTCGAAGCCGGCGCCGACGAAGCCGTAGCTCTGGTTGATAATGGTGTCGTGGCTCCAGCCGCCGTTGACGTTGATCTTGAATGAATCGCTGAGCTGCAGCGTGACTGGAATGGTGGCGGCCAACGCGGTGACATCGCCCGTTGCGATATCGAACGTGACGCCGCCGGAGAGCGCGAGACCAACGGTTCCGACCGCCGGTTTGATGAGGTTCGTCTTGCCTTTGATCGTCGCCGTGCCGGACCAGACATTGCCGGCGTTCAATCCCGAGAACTGCAGGCCGACTTCGACCGGCCGTCCGAGGTCGACGACGCAGGCCGGCGATGTGACGCCGACGAAGTCGCGATTGCTGGCGAACGACGTCCACGACTCGACCTTGCAGTTGCCGACATCGGCGATCTCGACATCGTCGACTGCGTAGGCGCCGCCCGCGGCGTGAACGCGCATCGGTGTCAGCGCAGCGGCAAGGCCGACGGCGACAACGGCTGCGCAAAGCTGGGTTGCGGCGAATGTCTTTTTGTTTCGCTCTACGCGCGAAGGTTCACGCACGTTGTCATGGCGATGAAGCATGCAATGCCCCCATGTCCGCAGCCGCTATGGCACGGGACGGCGACAATTGCATCGGCATAGGGAGCTCAGAACAGGCGTTTTCCCGAGCCTGTAGGAAGCGGGACACAAACTCACATTGTTCTAATTTTGGCCTGCCAGGAAATCGAAGTCGGCGCCGTCCGGCGCTTGCGTGACGCTCGTGACGTAAAGGCGCCGATAGCCGCGCTTCGGCTTCGCCGGCGGTTTCCATTCGCTCTTGCGGCGCGCAAGCTCCTTCTCGTCGACCTTCAAGTCGAGCCGCCGTCCGGCAGAATCGAGCGTGATGATGTCGCCATCGCGAACGAGCGCCAGCGGGCCGCCGACCGCGGCTTCCGGCGCGGCATGCAGAACCACGGTGCCGAAAGCGGTGCCGCTCATGCGAGAATCGGAAATGCGCACCATGTCCTTCACACCCTTGGTGCCGAGCTTTTTCGGAATCGGCAACGCGCCGGATTCCGGCATGCCAGGCGCGCCGACCGGGCCGGCATTGCGCAGCACGAGGACGTGGTCCGGCGTCACCGGCAGGTCGGGATCGTCGACGCGCGCGACGAGGTCGGGCACGGAATCGAAAACGAGCGCCGGGCCTTCGTGCTGCGTCAGCGACGGCGTTGCAGCGGAGAGCTTGATGATGGCGCCGTCTGGCGCGAGCGAGCCTTTGAGCACCGCGAGCGCGACGCCGTCGACCACCGGGCGGTCGAGCGGGCGGATGATCTCGTCGTCGACATAGTTCGACCAGCGCTTGGTCACGTCCTCCAGTGTTTCGCCCATAATGGTGCGCGCGCTCATATCGAGATGATCGCGCAGCCGCCGCCACAGTGCCGGCACGCCGCCGGCGGCATGGAAGTCTTCGGCGAAATGCGCGCCGGCCGGCTTGAGGTTGACGAGCACCGGCACGTCGCGGCCGACGGCGTCGAGTTCGTCGAGGTCGTAGCGCAAGCCGGCGCGGCCGGCGATTGCGGCGAGATGCACGATGCCGTTGGTCGAGCCGCTCGTCGCCTGCAGCACGACCGAGGCGTTGCGCAGCGCGGCTTTCGTCATCAACGCGCTCGGCTTCGGCCCGCCTGCTTTCGCCATCGCAACGGCGCGCTCGCCGGACGCTTCGGCGATGCGCATGCGCTCGGAGCTCACGGCCGGCGCGGTGGCTGCGCCAGGAAGCGTGAAGCCCAGCGTCTCCGCGAGCGACGCCATTGTCGACGCCGTGCCCATCACCATGCAGGTGCCGGTCGTGGGCATCAATTTACTGTGCGCGCGCTCGAGCGAGTCATCGTCGATCGTTCCGGCACGGTAGGCGGCCCACAAGCGGCGGCAGTCCGTGCAGGCTCCAAGCCGCGCGCCCTCGTGGCGTCCTGCGAGCATCGGTCCGACCGGCACCATGATCGCGGGAACCTCGGCGCTGATCGCGCCCATGAGTTGTGCGGGGATCGTTTTGTCGCAGCCGCCGATCATCACCACCGCGTCGACCGGCAGCGCGCGCAGCATCTCCTCGGTGTCCATGGACATGAGGTTGCGCAGGAGCATCGAGGTCGGAAACGAGAAGGACTCGTGGATCGAGATTGTCGGGAAGACAAACGGCAGGCCGCCGGCGAGGCGCACGCCCTTGGCGATGTGCTCGGCGAGCTGCGTCGCGTTGCCATGGCAGGGGTTGAAATCGGACGCCGTCGAAAGAATGCCGACGATGGGCCGATCGAGCGCCTCGTCGGTGTAGCCGGCGCCTTTGAGGAAGCCGCGCCGCAAGAAGAGGGCAAAAGCCTCGTCGCCATATTGCGAGAGGCGTGAACGCAAACCTTTGGCCATGACGTCTCCGGAGGAAGGTGCGCGGCGGCGGCCGTGCCTGCGCAATTCGCGACGGAAGCCGCGCGATGTCAACCGGCGGCGGGCACCTTCACCTCTCCCAGAAGGAGAGGTGAAGGAGGGCAAAATCGACAAAAATGCGCGACCCGCCCGGATGGGGAACCATCCGGACGGGTCGGCAAGATCGGCGCACGCGGGCGGACGGGGGAGACGCGCCGATCGGGGTTGTTCAGGCGTCTTCGGTGTCAGTCGCAGACCGTGCGGCTGCCGATATAGTCGCCGTAACGGTTGTAGAGCGGCACGCGTGTGCAGACCGTCGCTTCATAAGCGCCCGCGGCAGCGACCGCGCCGAGGATGCCGAGGCCGATGCCAAAGCCGAGGCCGCCGTGGTGGTGCCAGCCCTTCGCCTGGGCGGCGCCAGCGGTGGACAGGACGGTGGCGGCGATGACGAGGCCGGCAACGAGCTTCTTCGCATTGATCGACATGGTTCATTCCCCTTCAATGGTGCGAGGCCGGAATTGGCCATCTGGGACATTCGTCGGCGCCGGCCGGCAAAAGGTTCATGATCTTTTTGCGCGAGGTGGCGGGCGGGCGCGGCAGGGCCTAGATTGATCGCAAGTCCACCCCATTGGCCGTCAGGAGGAGAAGATGCTGCAGAAGCTCGAATTCAAACGCGAAAGCAATTTCATCGGTGGTGAATGGGTGGGCGCCGACAGCAAGAAAACCATCGACGTCACCGACCCCGCGACCGGTGACGTGATCGGCACGGTGCCATCCTGCGGCCGCGCCGAGACGAAGCGCGCGATCGAAGCCGCCGCCAAGGCGTTTCCTGCCTGGAGCGGCAAGCTTGCCTCGGAGCGCGCGGATGCACTGCGCAAGCTCGCGGCGCTGATCGAGCAGAATAAGGAAGAGCTGGCGATGCTGCTCACGGTCGAGCAGGGCAAGTCGCTCGCGGAAGCGCGCGGCGAGGTCGGCGGCAGCGCCGCCTATGTGCTCTGGTTCGCCGAGGAAGCGCGGCGCATCTATGGCGATACCATTCCCTCGCCCTGGCAGGGGCGACGCATCCTCACCATCAAGCAGCCGGTCGGTGTCGTCGGCGCGATCACGCCGTGGAACTTCCCGTCGTCGATGATCGCGCGCAAGCTCGGGCCGGCACTTGCGACCGGATGCACGATGGTGATCAAGCCGGCGTCGCAAACGCCGTATTCAGGCCTTGCTTGGGGCGCGCTGTGCGAGAAGGCCGGCATCCCGCCGGGCGTCGTCAACATCCTCACCGGCAAGGCGAGCGAGATCGGCGCGGAGCTCACCTCCAACCCGATCGTGAAGAAGATCACCTTCACCGGCTCGACCGAGATCGGCAAGAAGCTGGTGGAGCAATCCTCGCACACGATGAAGCGCGTCTCGATGGAGCTCGGCGGCAACGCGCCGTTCCTCGTTTTCGACGATGCGGATATCGATGCCGCGGTGGAAGGCGCCATCGCCTCGAAGTATCGCAACAGCGGCCAGACGTGCGTCTGCGCCAACCGCTTCATCGTGCAGGAAGGCATCTACGACAAATTCGCGGAGAAGCTTGCCGCTGCCTCGAAGGCGCTCAAGGTCGGCAACGGCATGGAGCAGGGCGTGCAGCAAGGCCCGCTGATCGACGAAAAAGCGATCGAGAAGGTCGAGGAGCACATCGCCGACGCCGTGAAGAAGGGCGGCAAGGTGGTGGCCGGCGGCAAGCGCCACAAGCTCGGCGGAACGTTCTTCGAGCCGACCGTGATTGCGAACGTGACGCCCGAGATGGCGGTTGCGCGCGAGGAGACGTTCGGGCCGGTCGCGCCGCTCTTCAAGTTCAAGACGGAAGCAGAAGGCATTGCCCTCGCGAACGCGACCGAGTTCGGCCTCGCTTGCTATTTCTTCACCAAGGATCTCGGCCGCGCCTTCCGCGTCGCGGAGGGACTCGACTACGGTCAGGTCGGCGTCAATGCCGGCGTCATCACGACCGAAGTCGCGCCGTTCGGCGGCGTGAAGGAATCCGGCCTCGGCCGCGAGGGCTCGAAATACGGCTGGGATGACTACGTGAACGTGAAATACGTCTGCATGGGCGGGGTGTAGCGCGCGTCAGGTCGTCATCGTCGAGGCGTCATGGCCGGGCTTGTCCCCGCCATGACCCGTCACCCTGAGGTGCGAGGCGCGTTTGCGCCGAGCCTCGAAGGGCGACGGCCCCGGCGTCTGCGGCCATCCTTCGAGGCCCGCACTGCGTGCGGGCACCTCAGGATGACGATAAGGGCTGTCGGGACGGACGCTACGGCAGCATCTGCACGTCGCCGCAGATGCTGATCGCCTGGCCGGAGATCGTGCGTCCGCGCTCGGAGCAGAGGAACACGATCTGATCGGCGATCTGCTGCGGCGTGACCATCGTGCGCAAGGAGACGACGGAGAGCACCTCCTTCAGCATCGTCTCGAGTGAAACGCCGCGCGCCTTCGCCTTGTTCTCGAACACCTGCTGGATGCGTTCGCCTTCGACAATGCCCGGCTGGATGGCGTTGACACGGATGCCGTCGGGGCCGAGTTCCGCCGCAAGCGACTTGGTGAAGCCGACCGTCGCCCATTTCGACGCTGCATAGGGCGTGCGCAGCGGGTAGCCGAGCCGTCCGGCGATCGACGAGAGATTGACGATCGAGGCGTTCTTGCTCTTGCGCAGATGCGGCACGGCGAGCCGCACGCAGTTGAACTGCCCGGTGATGTCGATCGCGAGGCAGCGGTCCCAGTCCTCGGGTGCGATGTCTTCGACGCGGCCTGTCGGGCCAGCGATGCCGGCATTGTTGACGAGCACGTCGAGACCGCCGAGCGCGTTGAGCGCCTCGTCGAAAAGCTTCGCGACCTGCGCACGGTTGGCGACGTCGGCGATGCTGCGCGTGACCTGCGGATCGCTTTTCGCCAACGCGTCGAGGGCGCGCTGATCGACGTCGCAGATATGCACCTTGGCGCCCTCGTTGACGAATGATCGGGTGATCTCTAGCCCGATGCCGCCAGCGCCCGCCGTCACGAGAACGCGCAATCCCTTGATGCCGAGATCCATCGCTCAATCCTCCTATGCTCCACGCCGGCCTTGGTCGCGACGCGCAAGCTACGCTAGTCTTCGCGTTTGCGGCCGCGTTCGGCCGCATCAGAGCATGACGCGGACGGATTGCGAAAGGGCACAGCGATGCCATCAGTTGCCATGATCGGAGCCGGACTGATTGGCCGCTCCTGGGCCATCGTCTTCGCCCGTGCCGGATGGAACGTCGCGATCTACGACGCCGCGTCCGGGGCCAGTGAGAAGGCGTTGGCGTTGATCGCCGAAGGGCTCGATGAACTCGCCGAGCAGGGCCTCGTCAGCGACGCGAAAGCCGCCGCCAAGCGCGTGCGCATCGCCCGCGATATCATCGATGCGCTCAACGACGCGGAGTTCGTTCAGGAAAGCCTGCCAGAGGATTTGCAGACCAAGATCGATGTCTTCGGCGCGCTCGATGCGGCCGCCGCGCCCGACGCCATTCTCGCGTCGTCGACGTCGACCATCGTCGCCAGCAAATTCACCGAAAGCCTGGCAGGCCGCGTGCGCTGCCTCGTCGCGCATCCCGTCAATCCTCCGCATCTTGTTCCGCTCGTCGAGCTTGTTGGCGCGCCGTGGACGTCGCCGGAAACAATCGCGCGCGCGAAGGCCGTCTACGAGGGCATCAAGCAGGTGCCGATCGTCGTGAAGCGCGAGGTGGACGGCTTCATCCTCAATCGGCTACAGGCGGCGCTCCTCTCGGAAGCCTTCCGTCTCGTCGGCGAAGGCTATGTCTCGCCGCAGGATTGCGACAAGACGATCAAGGATGGGCTTGGCCTTCGCTGGGCGTTTATGGGGCCGTTCGAGACGATCGAGCTCAATGCGCCGGGCGGCATTCCCGATTATTGCGCGCGCTACGGCCCGAGCCTCGGGCGCCTGCAGGACGGCATGGGCGGCTCGCACGTGTACCGCAAGGAGAACGTCGACCGGATCATGGCACAGTGGCCGCTGACTCCGTCGGGGCGCAAGATCGCTGACAAGATGCGGTGGCGCGACAAGCGGCTCGCAGCATTGCGCGTGCACAAGGCATCGCAGCCGGAATCCTGATCTTCTGACATCAACGATAAAGAGGAAACGCCATGGCTCCCCGCAAAGTCATCATTACCTGCGCCGTCACCGGCTCGATCCATACGCCCTCGATGTCGCCGCATCTGCCGATCACGGCGCAGGAGATTGCGGACGCGGCGATCGGGGCGGCGGAAGCGGGCGCCGCGGTCGTGCATCTGCATGCGCGCAAGCCGGCCGACGGGCAGCCGGATCAGTCGCCGGAGGCGTTCGCGCCGTTCCTGCAGGTCATCAAGCAGCGCTCGAACTGCGTGGTGAACATCACCACCGGTGGCGCGCCGACGATGAGCGTCGAGGAGCGCGTAAGGCCGGCCGCGACCTTCAAGCCCGAGGTCGCGAGCCTCAATATGGGCAGCATGAATTTCGGCCTCTTTCCGATGCTCGCGCGGCAGAAGGAGTTCAAATATGCCTGGGAGAAGCCTTATCTCGAGGGCTCGCGCGAACGCATCTTCAAGAACACCTTCGCTGATATCGAATACATCCTCACGACCTGCGCCAATAACGGAACCCGCTTCGAGATCGAGTGCTACGACATCGGGCACCTCTATACGCTGGCGCATTTCGTCGATCGCGGCTTGGTGAAGCCGCCGTTCTTCGTACAGTCGGTGTTCGGTATCCTCGGCGGCATCGGCCCGCATCCGGAAGACGTCGCCCACATGAAGCGCACGGCCGACCGCTTGTTCGGCGATCAGTATCGCTGGAGCGTGCTCGGGGCGGGGCGCAATCAGATGCCGATCGCGGCGATGGCGGCGGCGATGGGCGGCAATGTCCGCGTCGGCATGGAAGACTCACTCTGGCTCGGGCCTGGCCAGCTTACGAAATCCAATGCCGAGCAGGTGACGAAGGCGCGACAGATCATCGAGGGGCTTGGCCTTGCCATCGCGAGCGCCGACGAGGCGCGCGAGATCCTCGAACTCAAGGGCGGCGACAAGGTCGCCTTCTGACGGCGTCAGGCCGCGGAGGAGGGCGCCGGCTGCTCCGGCAACGGCGTCAGGCTCGCTTCCGATGCGTAGGCGCGGTCGTTCGCCGCCGCGTCGGGAGCGCAAGCGTCGGCGATCATCGCCTTCGCGATCTCGTCCTCGCCCATCACCACCCGCGTCGCGCCGTATTTCATCAGATGCGCGGTCTCGTCCTGCGAATGGGAGCGCGCAATAATGGGGAGGTCGGCGTTGATGCCGCGCGCCTGCGCCACGACCTGACCGCCCTCGAAGCCGTTCGGGATCGCAACGAGAAGGCAGCGCGCCACCGGCAGGTTCAGGGCTTGGATCAGCTGCGGATCGGCGGCGTTGCCGGTGATGGTTTCGACACCTTGCTCGCGCAGCTGCGCGGACTTGTCGGCATTGTCTTCGACCACCAGGAGCGGCGCGCCGCTTGCCCTCACCGCTTCACTGATGCGGCTGCCGACCCGCCCATGGCCGATCAGCACGACATGATCGGTCAGCGAAGTCGGCGGGATTTCGACGCGCGTTCCCGGCTCGGCGTCTTGCGGCACGGCATCCTCGGGGCGCTCCTCTTCGGTGCGGGCTTGCACCCAATCGAGGACCTGGAAGACGAACGGGTTGAGCATGATCGAGACGATCGATCCGGCGAGTACGAGGTCGCGTCCGCGCTCGGGAAGGAGGGCAAGCGCGACGCCGAGACTGACGAGGATGAAGGAGAACTCGCCGATCTGCGCAAGACTTGCCGAGATCGTCAGCGCCGTGTTGGTCGAATATCCAGCGAGGCGCACGATGAGGAACGCCGCGAACGACTTGCCGAACATGATGATGAAGAGCGTCGCCAGCACTGGGCCGGCCTCGCGCGCGATGATGGTCGGATCGAACAGCATGCCGACCGAGACGAAGAACAGCACGGCGAAGGCGTCGCGTAGCGGCAGCGTTTCCTGGGCTGCGCGCTGGCTCAGCTCCGATTCGCTCAAGATCATGCCGGCGAAGAACGCGCCGAGCGCGAAGGAGACATCGAACAGCATCGTCGCGCCGAAGGCGCAGCCGAGCGCGATGGCGAGGACCGAGAGGCGGAAGAGTTCGCGTGAGCCGGTGTGCGCGACGTAATGCAGGATCCAGGGGATCACGCGGCGGCCGACCAGCAGCATCACGGCGCTGAAAGCGGCGACCTTCACAAGAATGATGAGGGCTGGGATGGCGAGCTGCGTGAGGCTCGCGGCGTTTGTCGCTTCGCCCTTGAGGATGCCGGCCAAGGCGGGCACCAGCACGAGGGTGAGCACCATCGCGATGTCCTCGACGATGAGCCAGCCGACCGCGATGCGGCCGCGCTCCGTCTCGATCAGGCGGCGCTCCTGCATCGCCCGCAGGAGCACCACGGTGCTGGCGGTCGAGAGGGCGAGGCCGAACGTCACGCCTGCGCCCATGTTCCAACCCATCAGGCGCGCCAGGCCGAGGCCAAGGGCCGTGGCGACGGCGATCTGCACCAAGGCGCCCGGCACCGCGATGGCGCGGACGGAGAGGAGGTCCTTGAGCGAGAAGTGCAGCCCGACGCCGAACATCAGCAGCACCACGCCGATCTCGGCGAGCTCGTTGGCAAGGCCCTGATCGGCGACGAAGCCGGGCGTGAACGGCCCCATGACGACGCCGGCGAGGAGATAGCCGACCAGCGGCGATATCCGGAACCTCTGCACCAGAGCGCCGAGCGCGAACGCCAACACAAAGCCCGCCACGATGGTCGATATCAGAGGCGTGCTGTGCGGCATCCGGCGGCTCTCCTGCGGGGTTCGCGGAAAATAGGGGGGTGGGCCCCTCTTTGTTACCCACGAGCCGCAATGGGCGTGCAATATGGTCTGATGTCGCGCGTGCGGCAGCCAGCAAAGGAGACGCTCGGCTTCGATGGCCGCCCTCGATTTCGTCAATCTCACCGTGCTGCTCGGGGCGGTGATCGTACTTGCCGGCATCCTGTCGAGCCTGATCGCCCTGCGGTTCGGCGCGCCGCTCCTCTTCGTCTTCCTTCTGATCGGCGTATTCGCAGGCGAATCGGGCCCAGGCGGCATCAAGTTCAACGATGTGGGGACGGCCTTCACCGTCGGCTCGATTGCGCTCGCGATCATCCTTTTCGACGGCGGCTTGCGCACGCGCTATCAGGTGTTCCGCAACGTCTTCGCGCCGGCGGGGCTGCTCGCGACCGTCGGCGTGCTCTTCACCGCGGCGCTGGTCGCGCCCGTCGCGCATTTCTCCCTCGACATCTCCTGGACGGAGAGCCTGCTCGTCGGCGCAGTCATCGGCTCGACCGACGCGGCCGCCGTTTTCTTCCTGATCCATACGCGCGGCTTGCGCCTGCGGCCGCGCGTCGGCGCGACGTTGGAAGTCGAGTCCGGCACCAACGACCCCTTCGCGATCTTCCTCACCATCCTCCTCGTCGAGATCCTGACGCAAGGGCACGGCACCTGGGCGGGGGCGCTCGCCGAACTCTCCGCCCGCGCGCTTCTCGGCGCAGCGATCGGGCTTCTCGGCGGGCTCGGGCTTGTCGGCGTGATGAACCGGCTCGACCTCCCGCAAGGGCTGCACGCCCCGTTCGTCGCGACCGGCGCGCTGGTCGTCTTCGGCGCGACAGAAATGGCGTCCGGATCGGGATATCTCGCCGCCTATGTCGCCGGCATGGTGGTCGGCAACCGGCCAACCCGCGCGCACAACGCCGTCATCACGTTCCTCGACGCGGTGACCTGGCTCGCGCAGATCGTGATGTTCGTCATCCTTGGGCTCCTCGTGTGGCCGGAGCGGCTTTCCTCGACGCTCGTGCCGGCGCTTCTGATTGCATTCGCGCTGATGTTCATCGCGCGGCCGGCGGCGGTGTTCCTTTGCCTGTGGCCGTTCCGCTTCGCCTGGCGCGACAAGCTGTTCATTTCCTGGGTCGGCCTGCGCGGCGCAGTCGGCATCTTCCTCGCATCGATTCCGCTCCTTGTCGGGATGCCAAAAGCGTATCTCTATTTCGACGTCGCTTTCGTCGTGGTGCTGATCTCGCTGTTGGTCCAAGGCTGGACGCTGGCGCCGGCCGCGCGGCTCCTGCAGGTGGCGCTACCACGCGCCGATGCTCCGCCGCAGCGCGTCGAGCTCGATCTGCCCGGCCAGCTCACGCATGAGCTTGTCGGTTACACTGTCGGCGCGAACAGCCTCTATCTGCGCCGTCACGTTCTCCCCGCCTGGGCGAAGCTCGCTCTTCTGGTGCGCAGTGAGCAGGTGCTCTCGCCGCTCGAAGCCGGCGCCGTGCGCGAGAACGACTACGTCTATTTCCTCGCGCCGCCGGAAAAGGCGCGGGCGCTCGATCGCTTCTTCGTCGATATGCCGGCGCCGACTGTTCCCGACGCGCGGCTCCTCGGCGATTTCCAGGTCGCAGGCGATGTGATGCTGGGCGCGCTGGCGGAGATTTACGGACTCGCCGTCTCCGAGGAAGACGCGCTGCTGCCGCTCGCCGACTGGTTCGAGATGCAATTCGACGAAACGCCGACCGAGGGCGACCGTCTGCCGCTCGGCGCGATCCAGGTGGTTGCGGATCGCGTGGTCGATGGCCGGGTCGTCACTGTCGGCCTCGATCTCGCCGAGGATGAGGACGCGCCGCCACTGCCGAAGACGTGGCAAGAGCGGCTGCGCGCGAAGGCGCGGCACGCCTTGGCTGCGCTCAAGCTCGGCTAATCCGGCTGCTGCAGCGGCGCGCGCAGAATAGGGGCGCGCTCGCCGTCGATATCGATCACGGACGCGTCGACGCCGAACACGCGCGCGATGGTCTCGGGCGAGAGAGCGTCCGCCGGCGCGGCATCGACCGCGATGCGACCTTCGTCCATCACCAGGACGCGATCCGCGAAGCGTGCGGCCAGCATAAGATCGTGCATCACCGCTAGCACCGCGGCCCCGCTATGCGCCACCGCACGCAATTGCTCCATCACAATGAGCTGATGGCGCGGATCGAGTGCAGCGGTCGGCTCGTCCGCAAGGAGGATCGGCGCCTCCGTCGCGAGGGCGCGCGCGAGCGCGACACGCGCGCGTTCGCCACCCGAGAGGCTTAGGATCGAGCGCGCGGCGAACGCCTCGATCCCGGTCGCGGCGATGGCACGCATGACGGCCTGGCGATCCGCTTCGCTCGGTGGCGAGAATGGGTCGGCATGCGGATGTCGCCCGAGCGCGACAATCTCGGCGGCGGCGAGCGGCCAGTTGAAGACGTGCCCTTGCGGCAGATAGGCGATGAGCCGTGCGCGTTCGCGCGGATTCATCGTCCGCGCCGTGCGGCCGTCGATGCGCACATCGCCCTCACAGGGGATCAGCCCCGCGAGCGCGCGGATAAGCGTGGTCTTGCCGGCGCCGTTCGGGCCGACAAGAACCGTCAGGCTTCCGCGCTTCACCGCAAGCCCGACATCGTCGACGATGAGGCGTCCACCGATACGCACACACAGCGATCCGGCTTCGAGCGCGACGGCATTGACCGACGCGTCGCTCATGCCGGCGCGCCTTCCAGAATCCGCCGCTCGCGCAAGATCATGGCGAGGAAGAACGGAACGCCAATCAAGGCGGTGACGACGCCGAGCTTGATCTCCGTCGCCGCAGGAACAAGCCGCACGGCGATGTCGGACGCAGTGAGGAGGCATGCGCCGGCAAGGGCCGCTGGAAGCATGATGCGGCCGGGATCGGAGCCGACCGCGCGGCGCACGAGATGCGGCGCGACGAGTCCGACGAATCCGATCGCGCCGGTGACGGACACAGCGGCGCCGACGCCGAGCGCGACGCCGGCGACGACCATGGCGCGCGTGCGGGGAATATCGACACCGAGTGACGCAGCGCCGTCTTCACCGAGGGTCAGGGCGCGGAAGGCGGGGGCGCAGAGCGAAAGCAGCATCCAGCTGAGCAGCAGAAACGGTAGAATGAGAATGACGTGGTCGCTGCTGCGGTCTTCCAGCGAGCCGAGCAGCCAGAACGCGATTTCGAGCGCGATGTAAGGATTCGGTGCGAGATTGAGGATCAACGCCGTCGCCGCGCCGGCGAAGCTCGCGAGCGCAAGGCCAGCGAGCAGCGTGACCGTGAGGCTGGCGCGGCGCCCGGCGATGGCGATGAGCCCGCCGATCGAGAGGAGGGCGCCGGCGATGCCTGCCACCGGCACCATGAAGGAGGTGACGCTCGCGAAGCCGAAGGCGATCATAAGCGATGCGCCGGCGGCGGCCGCCTGCGGGGCGCCGAATAAGGCCGGTTCCGCCAAGGGGTTGCGCAGCAGGCCCTGTAGCGCCGCGCCCGAGAGGCCGAAGGTCGCGCCGATCAGGAGCGCGAGGACCGTCCGCGGCAGGCGGATGTCCCAGATGATCAGGCCGGCGATGCCGTCGCGGGTGACGAGCCCGCGCCAGACCGTCGGAAGCGATAGTGACGCGGCCCCAACCGCAAGCGAGACCAGCGCCAGCGCCGCCAGGAGGAGGGCGAGGGGAAGGTTGATGCGGCGGTGGGGTGGATGCATGAAGGGCGACGATCGCAGATGCGGGGGTTCGGGCCAGCCGCCCGCGTCTGCGTTATAGGGTCGGGCGGCGGGGTCAAGGGCCGTGTTGGTCGTCCCGCCGTGTGGAGGTTCGATTGTTTCGTCTCGCGGTCGCCTTTGGCCTCATGATTGCGGCGCTTGGCGTGGCGCGCGCAGCGGATGCGCCGCGACGAATCGTGTCGTTCAACCTCTGCGCCGATCAGCTGGTGCTGGCGCTCGCCGACCCGGAGCAGATTGCCGGTCTTTCGACCTTCGCGGCCGATCCTGACCTGTCCGTCATGGCAGGGAAGGCGCGGCCATTTCCCAAGCTCGACCAGCGCTCGGAAGCGACGGTCGCGCTGCAGCCGGACCTCGTTCTGGTCGGCCCGACGGACCGCTCCTCGATCCGCACGGTGTTGACGCGGCTCGGCCTGCATGTCGAGGAGGTCGGTCTCGTGAAGGACGTGGCCTCCGCGCGCGTGCAGGTGCGTGCGCTGGCGGCGCGACTCGGCCACCCGGAGCGCGGCGAAGCGCTCATTGCCGCCATCGATGCCGCGCAGAAGCGGCTTCACGCCGTGGCAGGGGCGGACACGCGTACTGCGCTCGTCGTCGAACGGGGCGGCTATACCGCCGGGCCCGACAGCCTCGTCGTCAACCTGCTGCGCGAAGCTGGATTCATGCTGCCGCAGGGGGCGCCGAGCGGCCTCGGCGGGTTCGTTCCGCTCGAGCGGTTGCTGTTGATCCATCCGGACGTGCTGGCGATGCATGATTCCGGAGAGTCCGCTGCCGATCAGGGCGCGGCATTCCTTACGCATCCCGCGCTTGATGCGCTCTATCCGCTAAGCGAGCGCTTGATCATGCCCCGGCGCTTGTCGCTTTGTGGCGGTCCCGCGATCGTCGCGGCGCTCGACTATCTTACCGGAGTCCTGCATCCGCCGGCGCTGCGCACGTTCACGCGCGCTTCGCTTCGTTCTGCGACCACGACGCGATGATGGCGGTCAATGCGTCGAGGCCGTCGGTCAACGCCGCGGGCCCTGGTTGAAGAATGAGCGGGGACTTGATCTCGCGCAGCCAGCCCGTTCGTACCGCGGTAATTCGCTCGAAGCCCGCGCGCGCGACAAATTTTTTCGGCACGAATTTCTTCCCGCACCAGGACGCGATCACGATCTGCGGATCGCGCGCGATGACGTCGGCCGGCGTAACGATGCGGTCCTTGGCGCTCTTGTTGCGCGCGAGATGCGCGAACACGTCATCGCCGCCGGCGATGGCGATGAGCTCGGAGACCCAGCCGATCCCCGAAATCATCGGCTCGTCCCACTCCTCGAAGTAGACGTGCGGGCGCGCCGCATTGCCGGCAGCGGCGGCGCGTGCCGCCTCGATCCGCGTCGTCAGCGAGCATGCCAGCGCCTCGGCCTTGTCCGGAATGCCGACCAGCGCGCCGACCGTGCGGATCATCGCCAAGATTCCTGCGATGTCACGTTGATTGAAGGCATGGACGGCGACGCCTTCGCGGATGAGCGCGGCGACGATGTCCGCCTGCAGGTCGGAAAAGGTGAGGACAAGGTCGGGCGCGAGCGCGAGGATTTTCGGAATGTCGGCGCTGGTGAAGGCAGAGACCCGCGGCTTTTCGCGGCGCACCTGCGGCGGGCGGACCGCATAGCCGGAGACGCCGACGATGCGCGCTTGTTCCCCCAGGAGATAGAGCGTTTCGACCGTTTCCTCGGTCAGGCAGACGATGCGGGCGGGCGGAAACATCGGGTCAGCAGGCATTTTCTTGCGCAAGGGCGTCCGACCATAGTCTATTTGTCAGGCTGCGGCGTTTCTGTTTCAGTCCCGGCCCAACTGCCGGGAGGACGCGGCCCGATCGGGTCGACGCGTTCTCCAATCCCACAAAAGGAGAACGTGATGAAGTTGGTTGCCTCGTTTGCCGTTGCGCTCGCAACGCTCGCATCAGCCGTGCCGGCGCACGCGCAGGTGTCGGACGACGTTGTCCGCATCGGCATCCTCAACGACCAGTCCGGCGTCTATGCCGATTTCGGCGGCAAGTGGTCGGTCGAAGCGGCCAAGATGGCGGTCGAGGATTTCGGCGGCAAGGTGCTCGACAAGCCGGTCGAGATCGTGGCCGCCGACCATCAGAACAAGCCCGACATCGCGACCGGCATCGCGCGCAAGTGGTACGATGTCGACAAGGTCGACGCGATCATGGAACTCACGACGTCCTCAGTCGCGCTCGCCGTGCAGGAGCTCTCCAAGGAAAAGAAGAGGATCACGATCACCGACGGCGCCGCGACGACGCGGCTCACTGGCGACCTCTGTTCGCCTTACGGTTTCCACTGGGCCTATGACACGCAGGCGCTTGCAGTCGGTACCGGCGGCTCGCTCGTCGAGCATGGCGGCGACACCTGGTTCTTCATCACGGCCGATTATCAGTTCGGCTATTCGCTGGAAGAGGACACCAGCAAATATGTGAAGGCGAAGGGCGGCAAAGTCCTCGGCGCCGTGCGCCATCCGCTCAATGCGCAGGACTTCTCGTCATTCCTTTTGCAGGCGCAAGCCTCGAAGGCGAAGGTCGTCGGCCTCGCCAATGCCGGACAGGACACGATCAACGCGGTGAAGCAGGCGGCGGAGTTCGGCATCGTCGCCGGCGGGCAGAAGCTCGCAGGCCTGCTGCTCACGCTCGCGGAGGTGCACGGCCTCGGGCTCAATGCGGCGCAGGGCCTCGTGCTCACCGAAGGCTATTACTGGGACCTCGATGACCAGTCGCGCGGCTTTGCGCAGAAGTTCCAGAAGCGCACGGGCCGCATGCCGAACATGGTCCAGGCCGGCACCTATTCGTCGGTCACGCAGTATCTCCAGGCGGTGAAGGCCGCGGGCACCGACGCGACGGAAGCCGTCGCCAAGAAGCTGCATGAGATGCCGGTCGACGACTTCTTCGCGCGCGGCGGCAAGGTGCTCGCCAACGGTCGCATGATCCACGAGATGTATCTCTTCGAGGTGAAGTCGCCGAAGGAGAGCAAGGGCCCGTGGGACTATTATAAGCTGCTCGCGAAGATCCCCGGCGAGCAAGCCTTCTTCAAGGCGTCCGAGAGCGGCTGCCCGATGACGAAGTAAGGATTTGAAGGCTCCTCTCCCGCTGTCTTGCCCGCGAAGGCGGGCATCCAGTACACACCGAGCTCTCGGCTCAAACGCCCTTTCGGTGTTTACTGGATCATCCGCCTTCGCGGATGATGACAGCCGAGTTGGACGAGGGCTTCATGCCTCACGCGCAGCCGATTGAAGGCGATTACGACTACATCGTTGTCGGGGCGGGATCGGCGGGGTGCGTTCTCGCCAACCGGCTCTCCGCCAATCCGGACGCGCGCGTGCTTCTCCTTGAAGCGGGCGGGCGCGACAACTGGATCTGGTTCCACATTCCCGTCGGCTATCTTTTCGCGACCGGCAATCCGCGCGCCGACTGGTGCTTCAAGACCGAAGCGGAGGCGGGCCTTAACGGCCGCGCGCTGAATTATCCGCGCGGCAAGGTGGTCGGCGGCTGCTCCGCCATCAATGGCATGATCTATATGCGCGGCCAGGCCGCGGACTACGACCACTGGCGCCAGCTTGGCCTCACTGGGTGGGGATGGAACGACGTGCTGCCGTTCTTCAAGCGGCAGGAGGATCATTTCCAGGGACCGAGCGAACTGCACGGTGCCGGCGGCGAATGGCGGGTCGAGGCGCAGCGTCTGCATTGGGATCTGCTCGACGCGTGGCGCCAAGCGGCGGCGCAGGCCGGGATCGCGCCGATCGACGACTTCAATACCGGCGACAACGAAGGCTGCAGCTATTTCCAGGTGAACCAGAAACGCGGGCGGCGCTGGTCGGCGGCGCGCGGCTTTCTTAAACCCGTGCGCGAACGCCCCAACCTGCGGCTCGAAACCGGATGTCTCGTCGAAGGCGTTATCTTCGAGGGCAAGCGCGCGGTCGGTGTGCGCTGGCGCCAGAACGGCGCGGCGCGCTCGGCGCGCGCCAAGGGCGAGGTTGTGCTCGCGGCCGGCGCGCTCGGTTCGGCGCAGCTGCTCCAGTTGTCCGGCGTCGGGCCGGCGGACCATCTTTCAGGTCACGGCATTGCGATCGTGCTCGACAAGCCGGGCGTCGGCGCGAATCTGCAGGACCATTTGCAATTGCGGCTCATCTACAAGGTCGCCGGCATCAAGACGCTGAACGAGACCTACGCCTCGCTCGTGCAGCGCGCCGTCATGGGTC
This sequence comes from Variibacter sp., assembly GCA_050187875.1. GTDB lineage: Bacteria > Pseudomonadota > Alphaproteobacteria > Rhizobiales > Xanthobacteraceae > JAFKKS01. Next base: position 171,368 of record JBFWXB010000001.1, on the reverse strand, counting down.
TCGACTATGCGCTGCGCCGGCGCGGCCCGCTGACCATGGCGCCCTCGCAGCTTGGCGCCTTCACGCGCTCGGACCCGTCGCGCGAGCGCGCCAACATCCAGTTCCACGTTCAGCCGCTCTCGCTCGACAAGTTCGGCGAGCCGCTGCACGCCTTTCCGGCCTTCACCTGCAGTGTCTGCAACGTGCAGCCGACGAGCCGCGGCGCGGTGACCTTGCGCTCGGCCGATCCGGCGGCGGCGCCGGTGATCGCGCCGAACTATCTGTCGACCGACGAGGACCGTAAGGTCGCGGCGGATTCGATCCGCGTCAGCCGCCGCGTCGTCGCGCAGCCGGCGCTTGCGCCCTACAGGCCGGAAGAATTTCTGCCCGGCTCCGATATCGACGGCGACGACGAAGCGCTCGCAAAGGCGGCAGGCGCGATCGGCACCACGATCTTCCATCCCGTTGGCACGGCGCGCATGGGCCTGCCGAGCGACCCTCGCGCCGTCGTCGACGAGCGGCTGCGCGTGATGGGCATCGATCGTCTGCGCATCGTCGACGCCTCGGTGATGCCGACGATCACCTCCGGCAACACCAATTCGCCGACCATGATGATCGCGGAGAAGGGCGCGGCGATGCTGCAGGAGGACGCGCGGCGTTGATCTGCGCGGCGCTCTGCGGGAGCATGGCGCCGATTCGGCTGAGGAGTCGGGGATGAATCTCGTGGAGCGCGTGAAGGCGTTGCTTCTCACGCCGCGCGCCGAGTGGCCGGTGATCGAGCGCGAGCCCGGCGATATCGGGCATCTGTTCGTGAATTATGTTGGCTATCTCGCGGTCATTCCCGCGGTCGCCGGATTCGTCGGCGGATCGGTGGTCGGCGTCACCGTCGGGGGGCTCGGCACGGTGCGCACCGGATTCTTCTCCGGGCTGATGTTCGCGATCTTCAGTTATCTGATGACCTTTGTTGGCGTCTATGTGATCGCGTGGGTCATCGACATGTTGGCGCCGCGCTTTGGCGGGCAGAACAATTTCGCCAACGCGCTGCGCGTTTCGTCCTATTTCCCGACGCCGTTCTGGCTCGCCGGAATTTTCTCGATCCTGCCGGGCTTGAGCTTCCTCGGCATTCTCGGCCTCTATGGTTTCTATCTCTTGTGGCTCGGGCTTCCGGCGTTGATGAAAGCGCCGCACGACAAGGCGCTCGGCTACACCGCGGCGGTTGTCATTTGCGCGGTCCTCGTTGCGCTCGTTATCGCCGTCGTGCTGGGCGGACTGTTCGGCGTGTCGCGCAGTTTGTTGTGAGCACGGCATATTTGCCCAGTGGCATCGCTGCATTCGGCATCCACTGGGTGTCATGCCCGCGAAGGCGGGTATCCAGTACGCCCTGTCTCGATAAAATCGTGAGGCCTGCGAATACTGGGTCCCCGCCTTCGCGGGGACGACACTCTGAGGTCTAAGGTGCTAACAACACCTGGCGGCATTCCGCCGGAAGGTCTGCGAGCTTGATGCCGGGCCGCGGCTTTGCCGGCTTCGTCGGCGGCTTCGGGTGGATGACGGAATCGCGGAACCACCAGGCGAGGTCCTTGGCGGCGCAACCGTCGCCCTCAGGCACCGGCGGCTGACTCTTGCAGTGGGTGCTGCCTTCCGGGCATTTGATGCGGATGTGCATGTGGTAGTCGTGACCCCAATAGGGCCGCACCTTGTGCAGCCACGCGCGATCCTTGCCGGCGTCGCGGCAGAGTGCTTTCTTGATCGCGGCGTTGACGAAGATGCGCTCCACTTGCGCGTCCTCCGCGGCCGCTTTGACCACCGCGACATGTTGCGGCGTCCACACCTTCGGGTCGACATCGAGGCGGCTTGGGGCGACGATCATGGTCGCCGACATCGTCTCGCGCTCTTCGCGTGTGAGCGTATGGTCGGGCATCGGGGTCAGCCAGATATCGGCATCGAGACCGACTTGGTGACTGGCATGGCCGGTCAGCATCGGCCCGCCACGTGGCTGCGAGATGTCGCCGACGAGGAGGCCGTTCCAGCCGGCCGTTTTTGCTTTCGCCGCGAGCCGCTCCAGCATCGCGATCAGGTTCGGATGGCCCCAATTGCGGTTGCGTGAAAGGCGCATCACCTGCCAGGTCGCGCCGGCGATCGGCAGCGCTTGCGCGCCGGCAAGGCAGCCCTTCGCGTAGAAGCCGATCGCGCGCGCCTGCATATGCGCCGGCAGCGTCTTGGCGCCGAACAATTCCTTGGCCGGCTTTTCCGGCTGGACGGTCGGATTGACCGAAGCGGATTTTGTGCCGTTCGTTTTTTTATCGTCGGCCTTTTTGTCATCGGCTTTTTTGTCGTGGGGCTTTGCCACGGCCGACTTGTCGGTAATGGAGGCCGCCTTTTGGGCGAGCGCCGGCGCGACGAATGCCGCAGCTGCAAGGACAGCAAGTGTCAGCGCGTGCGCAGGGCGAAAGCCGGGCATGACGTCCTCTCCCCTCAGCGGGCCGGCTCGATCAGTTCCCGGCGCGACTCGGACAGCCGCTTATGGATATGGACCATAAGCGCTGTCGCGAACAATGGGGTCGCGAGATTGACGATGGGGATGGAGACGAAGGCGGCGATCAGGATACCGGCGAAGAATACGGTGCTCTGATGACGTTTGCGTAGCGCGCGCGCTTCCGCGGGCGGGTGGAAGCGCATCGCCGCGAGCTCGAAATATTCGCGGCTCAGAAGGAATGCGCTCGCAATGAAGAAGATGACGACGCCGAGCCCGGCGAAAAGCAGAAACGGTATGGCGCACAGATAAACGACGAGCGAGAGCAGCGCGGTTTTGACGCCTTCCAAAACTGCGCGCGGCAGCGGCAGCGGACGCCCTGGCAGATCAGCCGGGTAGTAGCGCCGCTCGACCAGATCGGCGATCTCGTCGGCGAAGAAGCTCGCGACGAGCGCCGAGACCGCCGGCATCAGGAAGATCATGCCGGCGACGATGCCGAGGCTCGCGATGATCGCGAGCGCAAGCTGCACGAGATCGAGGGCGGAATGCGCGCCCGATCCGACGGTGGCCTCCATCCAGACGGTTGCGTTCTGCAGAAGCGCGGAGAGAAGGCGCTGCAAACCGACCCCGGCAAGGATCAGAAACACGATGGCGAGGCCCACGGATTTCCAGAGCACGGCCCGAAAGGGCTGCGACGTCATCTGGTTGAGCGCCTTGACGGCGGCGTCGATCATGAAGGCCTCCGGCTCACCGCCAGAGGTAACCGCGCGTCGCGGTGCGCACAAGCGCTAGAGCAATTCCAGGAAAAGTGGAAACCGGTTTTCCGTCCGGAATTGCGAGAAGGCTCTAGGCGAGCGCGAGTGGACGCGCGACGGGCGCTTCGCCGTCTGCGCTGTGGGCCGGCTCGCGAGGCCCTTCCTCCGGCGTCAGGTCGGCCCAGGCGAGAGACTTGTAGGCGAAACCCTGCTCGAGCGTCGGCTTCACCACGGAAAAATACGGCGAGATGTCGAAATCGCGCGGCGTGTAGAGCGAATGGTGGCGGATTTCCAGGATTTCGCGGCGAGCGGAGCGGCTTTGCACGCGCGTCGTCTTGACGAGGATCGGATAGCGCACCGACTGGAACGCCTGCGCGATGAGGGCGGAGCAGATGATCTTCGTCGGATCGCCGGAGCCGAGCGCGATCATGCGCCGCCGCCAGCGCGCCGGCACCGGCAGCGGCAGCAGGTAGCGCATCAGATCGGTGATGTTCTTCACGTCGTAGGCGAGACCGATGCGGGCGCGCGCATAAGCGCAGACGGCCGTGCAATCGTCCGGCGAAAGTCCCGCCGGGCGGCAGACGCGGGTGTGGAACTGGTGATATTTCGAGAGCGGCGCGGTGACGACGCCTTCGCCGAGATTGGCTTCGATGAGAACGTGCGGCTCGCCGTCTTCCGTCATGCGGCCGGGGATCGGGCCGACATAGAGCGCCGCATGCGACCAGGTGGACTGCGTCAGGTATTTGATGATGCCGGAAATGCGGTTGTTGCCTTCGACGAGGAGGACGTCGCCGGGCTGCAGTGCCGCACTCAAGGCGGCGGGCGCGCTCGGCGTGAAGGGCTCGTAGCCCGTAACCGGCCGTTCCAGGTATCGGGACAGTTTGTTCCCGACCCGCTCGAGAACCCAACCCATCGCTTCCATCCCTGCCGGCACGATGACCGCGCCTGTTTTGATTGCTCTCATCTTCGTCGAGACCGATTGCATATTGGTTCATTCCCGCGGCACGCAGATGTGATCCGCATCACGGTGAAGAGGAGGTTTTTTGCGCAAATTCCGTGGCATTGGGCGATTTTGAGCGGCATTTGACGCGATTTCGCCCGCAATTGCGCCGTTCCCGGTTGATTGGCGTTATATCGATCAGGCATGGTGCTTTTGCGCATTGAGGCCGCATTAACGATGAAACCAATCAGCCGCCGCTTCTTCCTTGCCGGCAGCGCTACGACGCTCGTTTCGCCGGCCTTTGCGGCGGTGCCGACGGGCGATCTCGACGTCGTCATCATCGGCGCGGGGGCGGCCGGTATCGCCGCCGCACGGCGGCTCGGTGCGGCGGGCCGCAAGGTTGCGATCGTCGAGGCGGCCGATCGCGTCGGCGGGCGCTGTTTCACCGAGACGACGACGTTCGGCATTCCCTATGACCGCGGCGCGCACTGGCTGCATGCGCCGGACGTCAACCCCGTTGCGAAGCTTGCGCAGTCGGCCGGTCTCGATGTCTATCCCGCGCCCACCGGGCAGAAGCTGCGGGTCGGCCGGCGCTATGCGCGAGAGGGCGAGCTCGAGACCTATCTCGCGGCGCTGGTGCGCGCGACGCGCGCGATCGGCGATACGGGCCGCAATCCGAAAGAGGTCGCGGCGGCGCAAGTGATGCCGAAGGATCTCGGCGAGTGGCGGCCGACGATCGACTTTGCGCTTGGGCCCTTCACTTGCGGCAAGAATCTGGAGGACGTTTCCGCGCAAGACCTCGCGCATGGCGCGGAGCGCGATATCGAGGGTGTGTGCCGTCAAGGCGTGGGCGCCGCGCTGGTGAAACTCGCGGACGGATTGCCTATCCGCCTTTCGACGCATGCGACCCGCATCGTGACCTATGGCCGGGGCGTCGCGGAGGTCGAGACCACGAAAGGCACGCTGCGGGCCCGCGCGGTCATCGTCACGGTGTCGACCGGCGTGCTCGCGTCAGGGAAGCTGCGGTTCGATCCGGTGCTGCCGAAACGGCAGGCGGACGCGATCGCGCGGCTCTCTCCCGGCATCTACGAGCATGTAGCGCTGGAGATTCCCGGCAACGTGCTCGGTCTCGAGAACGACGATCTCATCTTCGACAAATCCGATGGCCCGCGGACGGCGGCGCTGGTCGGCAATGTCTCCGGCACGTCTCTGTGTCTCGTCGACGTCGCCGGAAAATTCGGAGCAGGCCTCGCGGCGCAAGGCGAGGCCGCGATGACGGCGTTCGCGGGCGACTGGATCGCCGACATGTTCGGCAATGACGTCAAGCGCGCCATCAAGCGTACGCATGCGACGCGCTGGGCGCGTGAACCCTTGGCGCTCGGCGCCTTCTCGGCCGCGGCGCCGGGCGGGCAGGGCGGACGCAAGGCGCTGATGGAGCCGATACGTGATCGCGTCTGGTTCGCCGGCGAGGCGGTGCACGAGACCTTGTGGGGGACGGTCGAAGGCGCCTGGGAATCCGGCGAGCACGTCGCCGATGTCGTGAACAAACGTCTCGGCCGCGGCGGGCGGCGCTTGCCGGAGCGCTCGGCGCCGGTTCGCCGGCAACGGCGTGATGCGCCGGTCGCGCGAGGGCTCTTCGACTTTGGTGTGATACGCGGTCAGGGTGGCCAGGAACGCCCCGACCGACTAAATTAAGAGCGCGAAGCTGCGGGGCGCGTCAGGAGCCTTATCCCCGGGGCCTTATCGATCCTGAAGGGAGCTGTCCCTGGCCGGGCCCGTGGGCTCGGACATATGGCGCCCACCTACTTTCGTAGGGAACCCGGGATCGCTGCTCCAACGGCCATCGCGGCTTCGCGCTCTTTCTTTTTATGACGGATCGAGATTCACGTAGCGCCTGATGTCCAACCCCGATCCGATCGCTCTCCATAATCCCGATATCGAACGAAAGGCGGCGCTGCGCGCGGCGGCGCTGGCGCGGCGCGACACGCTCTCGCCGGCCGAGCGCGCGGAAGGCGCGCTTGCCGCGGCGGCGCACCCGCTACCCATCGGCGTCAAGCCGGGGCAGGTGGTCTCGGGCTTTTCGGCGATCCGCACCGAGATCAATCCGCTGCCGCTGATGCGGCGCTTCGCGGAGCAGGGTGCGGTCCTCGCCCTGCCGGCGATCGCGGGGCGGGGCCGGCCGCTCGACATGCGCGTCTGGGACACCGATACGCCGCTCGTGCGCGGCCAATGGGGCATCCGCGAGCCGCACCCCTCGGCGCGTGTCGTCGTGCCGGATATTTTCATCGTGCCACTCGCGACCTTCGATCGCCGCGGGCACCGCATCGGCTATGGCGCCGGCTATTACGACATGACGATCGCGGCCGCGCGCGCACAGAAAAACAGCATCGCCATCGGCCTCGCCTTTGCGATCCAGGAATCGGAGGACGTGCCGCGGCTCGCGCATGATCAGCCGCTCGACTTCGTGCTCACCGAGCGCGAAGTCATCGTGTGCCGGCGGGACTAGCGGATGCGCATCCTGTTCATCGGCGACGTCGTCGGCCGCACCGGCCGCGCGGCGGTGACCGAGAAGCTGCCCGGCCTGATCGCCGCGTGGAAGCTCGATTGCGTCATCGTCAACGGCGAAAACGCCGCCGGCGGCTTCGGCATCACCGAGACGATCTATAGCGAGATGATGGATGCGGGCGCCGACGCGGTGACGCTCGGCAACCACGCCTGGGACCAGCGCGAGGCGCTCGTCTTCATCGAGCGCGCCCCCAATCTCGTGCGCCCGCTTAACTTCCCGGGGGGAACGCCGGGGCGCGGTGCGACGCTCATTACCGCCAAGAACGGCGCTCGCGTTCTCGTCGTCAACGCGCTCGGACGCATCTTCATCGAGCCGCTGGACGATCCCTTCACCGCGATCGAGCGCGAGCTTCAGGCCTGTCCGTTGCGGGAGGCTGCAGATGCGATCGTGGTCGATTTCCACGCCGAGGCGACGAGCGAGAAGCAGTCGCTCGGGTATTTCCTTGATGGACGTGCAAGCCTCGTCATCGGCACCCATACGCATGCGCCGACGGCCGATCACCGCATCTTGCCGAACGGCACGGCGTTCATGTCCGACGCCGGGATGACGGGCGACTACGACTCCGTGCTCGGCATGGCGAAGGAAGAGCCGGTCGGGCGCTTTCTGCGCCGCATCCCCTCCGCCCGCTTCGAGCCGGCACGCGGGCCGGCGACGTTATGCGGCCTTGCCGTCGAAACCGACGATGCAACGGGGCTTGCGGTGCGCATCGCCCCGGTGCGGCTCGGCGGCAAGCTCGAGCCGGCGCGGGCCACATTCTGGGATTGAGGCACGGCGTCCGCGCTTGTGGATTTTGCCGCGCTCCCGAATTATAACGCCGCGCCGCCGCAAGGCTGACCAGGGCGCCGCGGGCGGACAATCAAACATGGAAGACGTCGTATGGCCGGTCATTCCCAATTCAAGAACATCATGCACCGCAAGGGTCGCCAGGACGCGGTGCGCTCAAAATTGTTCTCGAAGCTCGCGCGCGAAATCACGGTTTCCGCGAAGCTCGGCCTGCCCGATCCGGCGATGAACCCGCGCCTGCGCGCCGCCATCCTCGCCGCGCGCGCCGAGAATATGCCCAAGGACAATATCGAGCGGGCGATCAAGAAGGCGCTGGGCGGCGATTCCGAGAATTACGACGAGATCCGCTACGAGGGATACGGGCCGGGTGGCGTCGCCATCATCGTCGAGGTGCTGACCGATAACCGCAACCGCACCGCGTCCGATGTGCGCTCGACCCTGACGAAAAGCGGCGGGAACCTGGCGGAGACAGGCGCCGTCTCGTTCATGTTCGACCGGGTCGGACTCGTCGAGTTCGATGCCAAGGCGGCGGATGCCGACGCGATGCTGGAAGCCGCGATCGAGGCCGGCGCCGAGGACGTCGTTTCCAGCGAGAACGGCCACGAGGTCTATACCACGGCCGATTCCCTCGCCGACGTCTCCAAGGCGCTCGAGGCCAAGTTCGGCGAGCCACGCAAATCCGCGCTGGTCTGGCGGCCGCAGAATACGATCGCGCTCGACGACGAGCAGGGCGAGAAGCTCCTCAAGCTCATCGAGTCGCTCAACGAGCATGACGACGTGCAGAACGTCTATGCCAATTTCGAAGTCTCCGACGCGCTGGTCCAGAAAATGAGCGCCTGAGGCGCGCCCGGCCGGCTTCCCCGCTGGGAGACCGCGGGTTTTGCGGCTATTGCTGTCGCGTGATCAGACCCGCGATTCGCATTCTTGGCATTGACCCGGGGCTCCGCCGCACCGGCTGGGGCGTCGTTGCCATCGAAGGCAACCGGCTGAGCTTCATTGCCTGCAGCTCGATCCACACCAACGACAAGGCAAGCCTCGCCGAGCGCCTGGTCGCGATCCATGACGGGCTTGCCCGCATCGTGACCGAATTTGCGCCCGACGAAGCGGCGGTCGAGGCGACCTTCGTCAATCGCGATGGGGCGGCGACGCTGAAACTCGGGCAGGCGCGCGGCATCGCCATGCTGGTGCCGGCGCGCGCAGGCCTTCCGGTCGCCGAATACGCGCCGAACCTGGTGAAGAAGACGATCGTCGGCGCCGGTCACGCGGAGAAGATGCAAATCCGCAGCATGATCGGCGTGCTTCTGCCGAAAGCTGATCCGGCAAGCGACGATGCCGCCGACGCTCTGGCGATTGCGGTGACGCATGCGCATCATCGCCAGAGCGCGGTCGCGAGACTTGGCGCCGCGAGGATCGCGGTCGCATGATCGGCAAGCTCAAAGGCGCGGTCGACAGCTACGGCGAGGATTTCATCATCGTCGACGTGCACGGCGTCGGCTATGTCGTGCACTGCTCGGCGCGCACGCTGCAGGCGCTGCCGCGGCCGGGCGAGGCGGTCACGCTCGCGATCGAAACCTACGTCCGCGAAGATCAGATCCGCCTGTTCGGATTCCAGTCCGACATCGAGCGCGAATGGTTCCGACTGCTGCAGACGGTGCAGGGCGTCGGCACGCGTGTCGCGCTCGCTGTGCTCAGCACATTGCGGCCCGCCGATCTTGCCAACGCCGTCGCCATGCGCGACAAGGCGGCGATCGCGCGCGCGCCGGGCGTCGGGCCGAAAGTTGCCGAGCGTATCTGCACGGAATTGAAGGACAAGGCGCCGGCTTATGCGAGCGTCGACCCGGCGGTGGCGCATCTCTCCGGCGCGCTCGAAGATCAGCGTGCGCCGCAGCCGGTGCGTGACGCCGTCTCCGCACTCGTCAATCTCGGCTATGGGCAGCCGCAGGCGGCGGCCGCGATCGCCGCGGCGGCAGGCGCGGCCGGTGAAGGCGCTGATACGGCGCGGCTCATTCGCCTCGGTCTCAAGGAATTGGCGCGATGAGCACGCCGCCGCGTCTTGTTGCCTCGGAGAGGCGCGAAGAGGATGTGGCCGATGCGTCGCTGCGGCCGCAGCGGTTGTCCGAATTCATCGGCCAGAAGCAGGCGCGCGCCAATCTCGAGGTTTTCATTCGCGCCGCGCGCGAGCGCAAGGAGGCGCTCGATCACGTCCTTTTCGTCGGCCCGCCGGGGCTCGGCAAGACGACGCTCGCGCAGATCGTGGCGCGCGAGCTCGGCGTCAATTTCCGCGCGACGTCCGGGCCGGTGATCGCGAAGGCCGGTGACCTCGCGGCGCTTCTCACCAATCTCGAAGATCGCGACGTTCTTTTTATCGACGAGATCCATCGTCTCAATCCGGCAGTCGAGGAAGTGCTCTATCCGGCGATGGAGGATTTCCAGCTCGATCTCATCATCGGCGAGGGGCCCGCGGCGCGCTCGGTGAAGATCGACCTCTCACGCTTCACGCTCGTTGGCGCGACGACGCGCGCGGGATTGCTCACGACGCCGCTGCGCGATCGCTTCGGGATTCCGGTGCGGCTGAATTTCTATACCGAGGACGAGCTCGAGCTGATCGTCAATCGCGGCGCGCGCGTTCTCGGCATCGGCATGTCGGCGGACGGCGCCAACGAGATCGCGCGGCGTGCGCGCGGCACGCCGCGCGTTGCCGGGCGGCTGTTGCGGCGCGTGCGCGATTTTGCGCATGTCGATGGCGCCAAGAATATCGATCGCGCCGTCGCCGACCGCGCGCTGCAGGCGCTCGAGGTCGACGCCGCGGGCCTCGACGCGATGGACCGGCGCTACCTTACGACGATCGCGATGAATTACGGCGGCGGACCGGTCGGGATCGAGACGATCGCCGCGGCCCTCTCCGAGCCGCGCGACGCCATCGAGGACATCATCGAGCCGTTCCTGATCCAGCGCGGCTTCCTGCAGCGCACGCCGCGCGGCCGGTTGCTGACCGGGCTCGCGTTCCGCCACCTCGGCCTCGCCGAGCCGAAGCGCGATCCCGGGCAGTTCCAGATGTTCGGGCAGGGAGACGACGAGTAGCCTCGGACGGAATGTTTGCGGAGCATGCACTCTGCTCGTCATGCGCGGGCTTGACCCGCGCATCCATCAAAGAAAGCATTTGCGAAGCGGATGGATTGCCGGGTCAAGCCCGGCAATGACGGGATAGGCCGTCGGTCGCACATTCGTGGCTTGGCTAGAGACGGTTAACCCTTTTCGTCCATTTTGAAATAACCAAGACCTCAATCGGAACGATTGTGGTCATTCCCATGTTGCGTTCTCACCGCGGCGGCGGCCTGCGGTGACGAGGAGGGATATCGTGAAAAAGATCATTGCGATGACGACGGTTGCCACGGCTCTTGCTTTCACGCCGGCGGCAGCATCCGCCGACAATCTCGGCAACGGCGCGATGGGGGCGCTTGCCGGCGGGCTTGTGCTCGGGCCGGTCGGGCTCGTGGCCGGCGGGGTCATCGGTTACACCCAAGGCAACAATATCGCGCGCGGCATGGGCCTCAAGCGCACGCGCTATCACCGCCGGCACCATCGGCGCCACTATCATCGCGACGCGTCGATCCGGTAAGCCCGCCGCTTTCCGGGATGACAGGCGGCCCGGGTCGCGTATAGACCCAGGCGCATGAGCCTCGAACCCATGTCCGGTGAAATCCGCAACGGCAGCCACGTGCTGCCGGTGCGCGTCTATTACGAAGACACGGATTTTTCCGGCGTGGTCTATCACGCGAGTTATCTGCGCTTCATGGAGCGCGGCCGCACCGACTATCTGCGGCTCCTCGGCGTCGATCACCGCAGCCTGTTCGAGGAGACGGAGCGAGAGGCGCCGGGCTTCGCCTTCGTCGTGCGCGCGATGACGATCGAGTTCCTCAAGCCCGCGCATATGGACGATGTGCTGACGGTTACGACGACGCCCCAGGAGGTTGCCGGTGCATCGATCACGCTGCATCAGCGCGTCAACCGCGGCGACGTGACGCTCATCGACGCGAAGGTGCGCGTCGCGTTCGTTTCCGGCGGCAGGGCGCAGCGCATTCCGAAGCCGCTGCGCATCGCGATGCGTGCGGATCAGGATGGCGTTGCGCGCTGAGCACGGCGCGACCACCACAGCGCCAGCGGACCAAACAGAATTCCGGCGGCGAAGAGGAAGAACACGGCGCGCCATCCGCTCGCGCTCGCCGGGCCGCCGGCGGCGTCTAGCGCTGCGCCTGTCCCCCAGGCGCCGACGGCCGAGAGCCCGAAGCCGATGGTCGAATGCAGCGCCATGGTCGCGCCGCGATAAGCGGGCGCGGCGCTTTGCGCCATACCCGATGTCAGCGCGCCGGAATCGCCGTTGACGGTGAGCGCATGCAAGAGGACGAGCGCGAGGAGAAGGTAGGGAGAGCTGTCCGTTGAAAGTCCGATCGCGACCGCGACCGCGGCGGATGCCACCATGACGAGACTGATGGCGCGATGGCGGCCGAAGCGGATCGCCATCTCGTTGCCGAAGATGCTCGCCGGCATGAGGAGCAGCGTCACCAGCACGCTGACGACGATCGGCGAGAGCACATCGGCGCCGCCATTGTGGATGCCGACATAGGTCCAAAAGGCGACGATCCAGGTGCGCATGCCGTAGAGCTCAAAGCAGTGCGCGCCGTAGCCGAGGATGTAGCCGAGCGCGGCGCGGTTGCGCAGCACCGGGCGGAAGTCGAGGAGGGCGCCCGTGGTGGGCGTCGGCTTGTGCGGCGCGAGGCCGAGACAGGCGAGGATCATCAGCGCGGGGCCTGCGCCAGTGACGAGGAACGCGGCGCGCCAGCCGAAGGCGTCGGCCACGACCTGCGCGACCAGGAACGAGAGGCCGACGCCGAGCGAGAAGCTCGCGGTGTAGAAGGTGATGGCGCGCGACGTCTCGCCGGGCGGCAGGCGATCCGTCAGCGCCTTGAGGCCCGGCATATAGGCGCCGCCGAAGCCGATGCCGGCGAGCGCCCAAAGCGGAATCGCCGACCAGAGCCCCTGAGCGAAGGCGCCGAAGGCAAGCGTCGCGGCGCCGCAAAGGGCCGAGCCGCCCATGAGGACGATGCGGGCGTCGATCCGGTCGGTCAGCGTGGTGAGGATCGGGACCGCCAGCATGTAGCCGAAGGCGAAGGCGCTCGCCATCAGCCCCGCCTGAGCGCCGGTCAGCTCCCATTGCGGGATCAGATGCTGCGCCATGATCGCGGGGACGACGACATGCGGCAGCAGGTTTCCGACCTGCCCGATGCACATCGCGAGGATGAGGCTACGGCCGCTGAGCGTCATCGGGATTCTTCTGCGAGGGGATCCGGGCAAAGGCCCGATTCGTAACGCATTTTTAACCACGAATGGCGCTGGTAGGAGTGGGAAACGAAGGGCGGGGTCCAAGTTTGGACAAATTTGACCTGAATTTCGGGCCGGCCAGCAAGCCGCCAGCATGAGTGCCGTGCCCGCGGTGGCCGATGCGGCGCTCCCCGCCGAAAGAGCGTTGCCGACGCCCGCTCCATACGCGGCAGTCGGGCTGCGTTTGCAAAACTCCGCCCCAGGAACCGTTCCAGGAACCGCCCTAGGACTTGCGACTGAAGGACTTGCCGATGAATCCTGCCACGCCGCCGCCGGCTTCGGCTCTGTCCATCTTCGACCTCTTCATGCATGCCGACATTGTCGTGAAGGGCGTGATCGTCGGCCTCCTGATCTGTTCGATCTGGGTCTGGGCGATCGTTTTCGACAAGACCGTGCTTTATGCCCGCATGCGGCGCTCGATGAATCGGTTCGAGCAGGCATTCTGGTCCGGCCAGTCGCTGGAGGAGCTTTACCGCTCCCTCTCGCAGCGCCCGACCCACTCCATGGCCGCCCTGTTCGTCGCGGCCATGCGGGAGTGGAAACGAAGCTTCGAGGGCCCGGCCAAGTCCTTCGCCGGCCTGCAGATGCGGCTCGAAAAGGTGATGGACGTGACCATCGCCCGCGAGATCGAGCGGCTGGAGCGCAATCTGCTCGTTTTGGCGACCGTTGGCTCGGCCGGCCCTTTCGTCGGTCTGTTCGGCACGGTCTGGGGCATCATGACGAGCTTCCGCTCGATTGCGTCGCAGCAGAGCACGTCGCTTGCGGTCGTCGCGCCGGGCATCGCCGAGGCGTTGTTTGCGACCGCAATTGGCCTCGTTGCTGCCATTCCGGCGACTATTTTCTATAACAAGTTCATGACCGAGGTGAATAAACAGTCCCAAAGGCTCGAGGGGTTCGCCGACGAGTTTGCCGCCATCCTGTCGCGGCAGATCGACGAGCGCGCCTAAGGGGGACGGATGGCGGCCAGCAACGGAGGGGGGATCATCGCAGCCGGGCGGCGACGCCATCGGCGCTCCCCCGTCATGAGCGATATCAACGTGACGCCGCTCGTCGACGTCATGCTCGTGTTGCTGATCATCTTCATGGTCTCGGCGCCGCTCTTGAGCGTCGGCGTGCCGATCGACCTGCCGCAGACTCAGGCCAAGGGCATGGACCAGGACCGTGAGCCGCTCACGATCTCAGTCAATACCGAGGGGCAAGTCTTCCTACAGAACACGGAAATCAAACTCGATGAGCTGGTGCCGAAGCTGCAGGCGGTGACGCAGGCGCGCGGCGGCCTCGACGAGCGCGTCTATGTGCGTGGGGACCGTAAAGTTGATTATGGTACCGTCATGAAAGTCATGGGGCGGCTGTCGGTCGCGGGCTTTCGCCGTGTCGCGCTCGTGACTGAGATCGAGCAGGGCTCGCAATGACCTTCCGCGGCCGCAAGATCGACACGGGCGTGGTCGTATCGGCCATCGCGCATGTCGCGGTGCTCTTGTGGGCTGCCGTTTCTTTTGCGGCCAAGCCGCCGGATACGATCCCGACCGACTCGATCTTCGTCGAGACGATGTCGCTCTCCGACTTCTCGCAGATGACCAAGGGCTCGAAGACGGCGCCGAAGCCGGTCGAGAATCCGAAGCCGCTCGTCGAGAAGGTGGCAGAGACGAAGCCGCCGCCGGAAGACGTGACGGCGCAGGTCAGCGACAAGGAAATCCAGACCGCCTCCGCAGCGCCCGAGCCGACGCCGGATGTGAAGATGCCGGAGCCGAAGCCAAAGCCGGTCGAGGCGAAGCCGGAGCCCAAGCCGGAACCCAAGCCCGAGGCGAAAAAAGAGGAAGCCAAGGAAGCGAAGAAAGAACCGGAGCAAAAGCCCGAGGCCGAGGCGTTGAAGAAGGACGACAAGAAGCAGGAGAAGCCGAAGAAGGAAGCGGCGAAGCCGGTGCCGACACCGCCTACGCCTCCGAAGAAGCCTAATCCGCCGAAGCATCACGCCGAGAAAAAGCCGCCGCGCAACGAGCCGAAGTTCGACGCCGACCGTATCGCCGCGCTGCTCGACAAGCGCCAGCCGCAGCGGCTCGCGGCCGCCGGCGACACGCTCAACACCACGGCCTCGCTCGGCACGCAGAGCGGCTTCGCCATGCGGCTTTCGCAGAATGAGATGGACGCGCTGCGCGCGCGGCTGCAGCAATGCTGGAACCCGCCCGTGGGCACCGTCGACGGTCGCGACATCACGGTTCTCGTGCGCATCCGCTTCAACCAGGACGGATCGCTCTCGGCGCCGCCGGCGCTCGCCAGCCGTGGCAGCGGGACGGCGTTCCAGGCAGCCGCCGACGCCGCGCTTCGCGCCGTTGTGCGCTGTGCGCCCTATTCGTTCATGCCGCCCGCAAAATACGAAGCGTGGAAAGACGTCGAAGTGAATTTCGATCCACGCGAAATGTATCGCGGCTGACGCCGTGTTTGCTGCGACTTCCCAATCTTTCCGGATACGATGACCAAGACATTCATTTCCCTCGATGCGACGGCGGGTGGGCGCCTTATGCCCAATCGCCGCCGCCTGATGCTCGGCGCTGCCGCGATTGCCGCATCGCAGCTTCCGCTCCTGCGCGCCGCTCAGGCGCAACTGCGCCTCGACGTGACGCAGGGCACGATCCAGCCGGTGCCAATCGCGCTGCCTGATTTCGTCGGCGGAACCCCGAACGATGGCGAGACCGGACGTAAAGTCACCGAGATCATAACCTCGAACCTGCGTCGCTCGGGATTGTTCAATCCCATCGATCCGGCTGCCTATATCGAGAAGATCGTCAATATCGACGCCGTGCCGAAATTCCAGGATTGGCGCGCCATCAACGCGCAGGGCTTGGTCACGGGGCGCATCACGCGCCAGAGCGACGGGCGGCTGAAGGCGGAGTTCCGGCTGTGGGACGTCTTCGCCGGCAACCAGCTTGCGGGCCAGCAGTATTTCACGACGGCGGAGAACTGGCGGCGCATCGCGCACATCATCTCCGACGCGATCTATGAGCGGCTCACGGGCGAGAAGGGCTATTTCGATACGCGCATCGTCTTCGTCGACGAGACGGGGCCGAAGAACCGGCGCGTGAAGCGGCTCGCGCTCATGGACCAGGACGGCGCCAATGTCCGCTATCTGACGCGCGGCGAGGACCTGGTGCTCACCCCGCGCTTTTCGCCGTCGACGCAAGAGATCACCTACATGTCCTACGGGCAGGGCGATCCGCGCGTCTATCTCCTTAATATCGAGACGGGCCAGCGCGAGATCGTCGGGAATTTCCCCGGCATGACGTTCTCGCCGCGCTTCTCGCCCGACGGCCAGCGCGTGATCATGAGCTTGCAGCAAGGCGCAAATTCGAACCTGTTCGCGATGGACTTGCGCTCGCGCGCAACGACGCGGCTCACCGACACGGCGGCGATCGACACGGCGCCGTCCTATTCGCCGGACGGCGCGCGCATCTGCTTCGAATCCGATCGCGGCGGGCGGCCGCAAATCTACATCATGGGCGGCAGCGGCGGCGGCGCGCAGCGCATCAGCTTCGGCGAAGGCTCATACTCGACGCCGGTCTGGTCGCCGCGCGGCGACTTCATCGCCTTCACCAAACAGAACCGCGGAAAATTCGGCATCGGCGTGATCAAGCCGGACGGCTCGGGCGAGCGGCTGCTCGTCGAGGGCTTCCACAATGAAGGTCCGACCTGGGCGCCGAACGGCCGCGTGCTGATGTTCTTCCGCGATGCGGGGGGTGGCGGGCCGAACCTCTATACGATCGATCTGACAGGCCGCAACGAGCTCAAGGTTCCGACGCCGAGCTACGCGTCGGATCCGGCGTGGTCGCCGTTGCTGTCTTAAGACAGGGCTTCTGAGGAAGACCTGAAGGCTTGGGGCATTGGGGGAAGAGATGGAAGGGGGCGTTGCGTGATTCACCTTCCGATAACCATTAACGAAAGTTTCGCGCGCGATGCGGCAGTCGAACGATCTCGGCAAGGCCTCATCAAGGTTGACGGAACCTTCGCTTAACGAAGCCCCTGCTAGACCGGATGCACGTCCGGGCAGCCGGAAAGGAGTGAGGTCATGATCGCAGTCATTCGTAGTTTGCGCGGCATTCAGCTCGCGGCATTGATCGCAGGAGCGCTGACGCTTGGCGCTTGCGCAAGCAACCCGACCGGGCAGAACGGCGCCGGCATGGCCGGAGCGGCGGTTCCTGGCAGCGCGCAGGATTTCGTCGTCAATGTCGGCGATCGCGTCTTCTTCGAAACGGATTCCACCGAGCTTACCCCGCAGGCGGTCGCGACGCTCGACAAGCAGGCGCAATGGCTGCAGCGCTACAACCGCTACACCTTCACGATCGAAGGCCACGCCGACGAGCGCGGCACGCGTGAATACAATATCGCGCTCGGCGCGCGGCGCGCCCAGGCGGTGCAGGACTTCCTGACCTCACGCGGCATCGACCGCTCGCGCATGCGCACGATCTCTTACGGCAAGGAGCGTCCGGTCGCGGTCTGCGACGACATCTCCTGCTGGTCGCAGAACCGCCGCGCGGTCACGGTGCTCAACGCAAGCTCCTGAGCCCCCGGGCGAGGCTTTAAGAAAAATGGCCGGCGCGTCGCTGCGTCGGCCATTTGCGTTCGGACAATGCGCCGCAGTCACAATTTGGACGCAGCGGTTCATACACTCGCCTCGCAGTCCATTCGGTGAAGTCACGTTCCCATGATGCGGTTTCCTCCAGCAGCCCGCGCGTCCCTTGCGGCCACGGCCTTGCTGGCCGGCGCGCTGCTATCGTTCCCCGCCGCTGCCCAGAACCAAGGAAGCGATGGCTCACAGAGCCGACTCGAGACGTTCAGGGACGACGCCGGCGGCTTTTTCGGCAAGATTTTCGGTGGCGACAACGCTCCGGGGCGGCAGGCGCCGCCGGGCGGGGGCGGTGGGTCTGGCCGGGTGGCGCAGATGTCGGCCTCCGATCTGATGATGCGCATCGACCGCCTCGAGGGGCAGATGCGGCAGCTGACGGGCCAGATCGAGGAGCTGCAGCACCGCAACCAGCAGCTCGAGCAGCAACTGCGCCGCGGTCAGGACGATGCCGAATACCGTCTCAACGAGAGGGCAGGCGGCGCGCGCGGAGCGCGGCCGCAGTCTTCGGCCCCGCCACCTCCAGCCGCTGCAGCGCCGCCACCGGCCGCGGCGCCTCCTCCAGGGCGGCGATCGGACGTCTTCGACCCGCGCGAACACCCCAATGCCCCCGGCGCGCCGCATCGGCTCGGGGCACTTCCGCCCGGCCAGCCTTCGGCACCGATTGCGCCGTCCGAAGAAGCGCCGGCTTCGGTCGCCGGCGGTCGCGGTGCGGGAGAGCCGCTCGATCTCTCGACTTTGTCGGACCGTGCCGCGAATGATCCGGCGCTCGGCGCTGCGCCGCGCGGGGCCGAGCCGCAGGTCGCACCGCGCATGATCCCCGGCGCCTTGCCCCCGCCGCCGCCGCGCAATCCTAATGCGACGGGCGGGCAGGTGCTGGCGTCGGCGCCGAGCAATTCGCCGCGCGACGAATTCGCGCTCGCTTACGGCTACGTGCAGCGCAAGGACTACGCGCTCGCCGAAGACGCGCTGCGTGCCTTCCTGCAGAAGCATCCAAACGACCGCCTGGTCGCCGACGCGAATTACTGGCTTGGCGAGACTTTGTTCCAGCGCCAGCGCTATCGCGACGCGGCGGAATCATTCCTCACGGTCTCGACCAAATACGAGAAAAGCGAAAAGGCGCCCGACGCCTTGCTCCGCCTCGGTCAGTCGCTCGCGGCGCTCGGCGAGCGTGAAGCGGCATGTGCGACGCTCGGCGAGGTGCTGCGTAAATTTCCGCGTGCTTCGGGCGGGCTGAAGACGAGCGTCGAGCGGGAACAGAAACGTGCGCGCTGCTAAGCCGGCGCCGATCTCCCCGCAACGCGCCGCGCTTCTTTTCAAATCGTTTGGCTCCTATCCGTCGCTCCTCGTCGCGGTATCCGGCGGCGCGGATTCTTCCGCCCTTTTGTTTCTCCTCGCGCGCTGGCGGGCGGAACGGCGCGACGGCCCGCGCCTCGCCGTCGCGACCGTCGATCACGGCTTGCGCGCGCAATCGCGGGCGGAGGCCGAGGCCGTCAAGCGGCAGGCACGCACGCTCGGCTTGCCGCATCGGACGCTGCGCTGGGTCGGCGAGAAGCCGGCGACCCGCATCCAGGAAGCGGCGCGCGCGGCGCGCTATGCGCTGCTGATGAAAGAAGCGCGACGTGTCGGGGTGGCGCATATCGCGCTCGCCCACACGCTCGACGACCAGGCGGAGACGGTGCTGCTGCGGCTCGCCGCCGGATCGGGCCCTGCCGGGCTCACCGGCATGCGCCCGACGGAAATGCGCGACGGCGTCACGCTGTGCCGGCCGCTGCTTTCAGTGCGCAAGGCGGAGCTTGTCGCGACCCTTCAAGCCGCCGAGATTGCCTGGAGCGAGGACCCCTCCAACGCCGATCCGCGCTTTGCCCGGCCACGTCTTCGCGCCGCAGCGGACGCGCTCGCCCGCGAGGGGTTGACGCCGGAGCGGTTGGCGCGGCTCGCGGAGCGGTTGCGGCGGCATGAGGAGGCGGTCGCGGCCGGGGCTGCGGACGTGCAGGCGAAGCTCCGCCATGGTCGCTACCCCGACCGGCTCGACGGCGCAGCCCTCATTGCGGCTCCCGAGGAATTGGCGCTGCGCGTTCTTTCCGCCGCTATTGCCGCGGTCGGAGGCGGCAATCTGCCGCGATTGGGGCGGTTGGAAGCTCTTTGGCAGGATATGCGGGCGGCCATCGCCGGCGGTCGCCGGCTTCGCCGGACGCTGGCGGAGGCCTTGATTTCGGTCGATCGCGATGCTTCGGTCGCAATCGGCCGGGCGCCGGCACGACGGCCCCGCAGCCAAGCGCGTGTCAGCCCCGATTCACCAGAAATGGCGTAGAATGGGTCGATTCCCTTGGCACGGGCAGGCCGCACACTTACATTGCCTGACAGAGGTCGGTCCGGGGGGATTGTGTGCGCCCAGCTGATCCGAAAGTTGGCCTGTTGCCGTGCGGCCGGGCCCTGAAGGACATGGAATGAACGCCAATCTCCGCAACTTCGCCCTTTGGGTGATCATCGTCCTCTTGCTGCTGGCGCTGTTCACGCTTTTCCAGAGCCCCAGCCAACGCGCGAGCTCGCAGGACATCTCGTTCTCCCAACTGCTCAACGAGGTTGACCAGGGCCGTGTCCGCGACGTCGTGATCCAGGGGCCGGAGATCCACGGCACCTTCACCGACGGACGCAACTTCAACACTTACGCTCCGAGCGATCCGACGCTCGTCGACAAGCTCTACAAGAAGGGCGTGCAGATCACCGCGCGGCCGCAGCAGAACGACGTGCCGTGGTTCCTGCAGCTCCTGATTTCGTGGCTGCCGTTCCTCGCCCTCATCGGCGTCTGGATATTCCTCTCCCGGCAGATGCAGGGAGGGGCTGGCAAGGCCATGGGCTTTGGAAAGTCACGGGCGAAACTCCTCACCGAGGCGCATGGGCGCGTGACGTTCGAAGATGTCGCCGGCGTCGACGAGGCGAAGCAGGACCTGCAGGAGATCGTCGAGTTCCTGCGCGATCCCGGAAAATTCCAGCGCCTCGGCGGCAAGATTCCGCGTGGCGTGCTGCTCGTCGGCCCGCCCGGCACCGGTAAGACGCTGATCGCGCGCGCTGTCGCGGGCGAAGCGAACGTGCCGTTCTTCACCATCTCCGGTTCCGACTTCGTCGAGATGTTCGTCGGCGTCGGCGCCTCTCGCGTGCGCGACATGTTCGAGCAGGCGAAGAAGAACGCGCCCTGCATCATCTTCATCGACGAAATCGACGCGGTCGGCCGCCATCGCGGCGCCGGCCTCGGCGGCGGCAACGACGAGCGCGAGCAGACGCTCAATCAGCTCCTCGTCGAGATGGACGGCTTCGAGGCGAACGAGGGCATCATCCTCATCGCGGCGACCAACCGTCCGGACGTGCTCGACCCGGCGCTGCTGCGCCCGGGCCGTTTCGATCGCCAGGTGATCGTGCCGAACCCGGATGTCGTCGGCCGTGAGCAGATCCTGAAGGTTCACGTGCGCAAGGTGCCGCTCGCGCCCGACGTCAACCTCAAGACCATCGCGCGCGGCACGCCCGGCTTCTCCGGCGCGGACTTGATGAACCTCGTCAACGAGGCGGCGCTGATGGCGGCGCGGCGCAACAAGCGCATGGTCACGCAGTACGAGTTTGAGGACGCCAAGGACAAGGTGATGATGGGCGCCGAGCGCAAGTCGCTCGTCATGACCGAAGAAGAGAAGATGCTCACCGCCTATCACGAAGGCGGGCACGCGATCGTTGCGCTCAACGTCGTCGCGACCGATCCGGTGCACAAGGCGACAATCATCCCGCGCGGCCGCGCGCTCGGCATGGTCATGCAACTGCCTGAGCGCGACAAGCTCTCGATGAGCTACGAGCAGATGACCTCACGGCTCGCCATTATGATGGGCGGGCGCGTCGCCGAGGAGATGATCTTCGGCGCCGACAAGGTCACGTCCGGCGCGCAGTCGGACATTGAGCAGGCGACGCGACTTGCGCGCATGATGGTGACGCGCTGGGGCTTCTCGCCCGAGCTTGGCGCTGTCTCCTATGGCGAGAACCAGGACGAGGTGTTCCTCGGCATGTCGGTCGCGCGCCAGCAGAATGTGTCCGAATCGACGGCGCAGAAGATCGACGCTGAGATTCGCCGGCTCGTCGAGGAAGGTCATAACGAGGCGCGCCGCATCCTCGAGGAGAAGCGCGCCGACCTCGAAGTGCTGGCGAAGGGCTTGCTCGAATTCGAGACGCTCACCGGCGACGAAATCACCGATCTCCTCAGCGGCAAGCGGCCGTCGCGCGAGTCCGTGATCGAGCCGCAGACGCCGCGCTCCTCCGCCGTGCCGACGGCCGGCAAGGGCCGTCCGCGTCCCGACGCGCCCGGCCCGATGGAGCCGCAGCCGCAGGCGTAGTTGCGTGTGTCGTCCCCGCGAAGGCGGGGACCCAGTACGCCGCAGCCTTTCGCTAATGCAGGGGTTACTGGATGCCCGCCGGAGCCTTTACTCGGGCTGGCCGAAGGCCAGGCCCGAGTGCGGGCATGACACGAGAGCTTGCGCGGAGGCTCACCGCGCCACATCCCGCCGCTCCCATGCCGTCGCGACGATTGCGGCCATCGCCGCGAGCATCAACGCCACGAGACCGACGACCGCGTCCCATCCGCCAAAATTCCATGCGACGCCACCCAGCGCCGCGCCGGCGCTGCCGCCGACGTAGTAGCTCGTGACATAGAGGCCGACGGCAGTGGAGGGGCCTTCCTTCGCGCTGATGGCGACGTAGCTCGTCGAGCAGGACTGGCAGAGGAATCCCGTCGCGGCGAACAGCGCCAAACCGAAGATGATCACCGGCAATGACGGAACGAGCGTGAGCGCCAGCCCGCAGGTCCATATAGCGATCAGCATCAGCACAAGACGGCGTCGTCCGAAGCGCTGCACCAGCCGGCCGGTGAGCGGCGTGATCACCGAGCCGGTGAGGTAGACGACGAAGATGCTGCCGAGAAACGCCGCGGAAAGATTGAAGGGCGGCGCGGCGAGCAGGAAGTTCACGTAAGTGAAGGCGGCGAGGAAGCTGAAGAGGACGCCGAAGCCGATCGCATAGGTGCCGATGAGTTGCGGGTTGCGCAGATGCTTCAGCATCTGCCGCAGCGCCGCGGCAATATTGGTGGCGCGCACGAAGCGGCGTTCCGGCCAGAGAAACGCCGCGACGCCGCAGGCGCAGATCAGCGCGAGCGCGGCGTCGAACAGAAACGCGGCCCGCCAGCCGATCCAGTCGGCGACGATGCCGGTCGCGAAGCGTCCGAAAAAGCCGCCGAAGCTCGACGCCGAGAAATAGAGACCCGTCATCGCGGTCGCTTCGAGCGGCGGCCATTCTTCGCCCACATAGGTGATGATCACGGCGAAGATCGGCGGGAGCAGGAGCCCCTGAAAGAACCGTGCCGCCAGGATCGTCTCGAGGTTGGGCGCGAGCGCGATGGCGGACGTCGGAACGACGAGCGCGATCATCGCGGTGACGATCACGCGCTTGCGTCCGATCACATCGGCGATGGCGCCGACGAAGGGAGCGACGAAGGCGATGGCGAGCGTCGTCGCGGTCATCGCCAGGCCGATCTCGGCCGGGCCCGCCCCGAACTCGGCGCCGAGCATCGGCAGCACGGCCTGGGGGGCATAGAGATTGAGGAAGGCCGCGAAGCCCGCGAGGAGGATCGCGATGTAGCGACGATCGGAGCGCATGGAGATCCGTTGGACGTGCCCCCTTCTGGGTAGCATGCGGGGGCCGGCGTCCGCACGTCCCTTCGAGTGGCGGTTGTAACCATCGCTCATAATTGTTGAAGCGCGGCGGCCGAAGATGTGCCTATAACCACCCACGATTCGCCATTGGTGCTGGGGCGGGGAATCCGCTATGCAAGCATGGCATGCCGAGGGGTTCGGAGCGGCAACGCCTGAGGCGTTCTCCGAAGCGGCGACGTCGAAATCGTCGCGCCTTGTTTGACCGGTATTTGGTGCCCCAGGCCGGGGCGAGGGGCAGCGCGGATGCGCAAGTATTTTGGTACAGACGGAATTCGCGGCAAAGCCAATAATGGGAAGTTGAATGCCGACCTTGCGATGAAGGTCGGCATGGCCGCCGGGCTTGTCTTTCAGCGCGGCGACTATCGCCATCGGGTGCTGATCGGCAAGGACACGCGACTGTCCGGTTACCTGATCGAGAACGCGCTGACCGCTGGCTTCCTCTCCGTCGGTCTTGACGTCTTCCTTGTCGGACCGCTGCCGACGCCGGCGATCGCCATGCTGACGCGCTCGATGCGCGCGGACCTCGGCGTCATGATCTCGGCCTCGCACAACGCCTATGACGACAACGGCATCAAGCTGTTCGGCCCGGACGGCTACAAGCTCTCCGATGAGATTGAGCTCGAGATCGAGAAGCTCGTTGATTCCGATCTCTCGAAGCGGCTCGCGCATTCGCCTGATGTCGGTCGCGCCAAGCGTATCGAGGGCGCGCAGGCGCGCTATATCGAATACGCCAAGCGCACGCTGCAGAAGAATCTCGAGCTCGACGGCGTGCGCGTCGTCGTCGATTGCGCGAACGGCGCCGCCTATAGCGTCGCGCCGGAAGCGCTATGGGAGCTTGGCGCCGATGTGATCTCGATCGGCGTTGAGCCGGATGGCTTCAACATTAACAAGGAATGCGGCTCGACGGCGCCGGAAGCGCTGTGCCGCAAGGTGCGCGAGATGCGCGCGGACATCGGCATCGCGCTCGACGGCGACGCCGATCGCGTCGTGATCGTCGACGAGAAAGGCTACGTCGTCGACGGCGACCAGCTCATGGCCGTCATCGCCGAAAGCTTCAAGGAGGACGGCCGGCTCTCGAAGCCGGGCGTCGTCGCGACGGTGATGTCGAACCTCGGCCTGGAGCGTCATCTCGGGACACTTGGACTTGGCCTTGCGCGGACGCCGGTCGGCGACCGCTACGTGCTCGAGCATATGCGCGAGCACGGCTACAATGTCGGCGGCGAGCAGTCCGGCCACATCATCCTCTCCGACTTCACGACGACGGGTGATGGCTTCGTTGCCGCGCTGCAGGTGCTCGCCGTCGTCAAGAAGCAGCAGAAGCCGGTCTCTGAAGTCTGCCGGCGCTTCGAGCCGCTGCCGCAGATCCTGCGCAATGTGCGCTACCGCAGCGGCAAGCCGCTGGAGAATCCCGCGGTCAGCCAGGCGATTGCCGGGGCGACCTCGCGGCTCAACGGCAACGGACGGGTTCTGGTGCGCCCCTCGGGCACCGAGCCGGTCATCCGCGTCATGGCCGAAGGTGACGATCCTGCGCTGATCGAGCAGATCGTCGAGGAGATCGCCGGCGCTGTGAGCGCTTCGGCCGCCGGCTGATCAGGGCGGCTCTCTACGTTCCAGCGGACAGCCTGTCTTCGGGCCGTCGTTGCCTTTCCTATTCTAATTTTGTTGTTGCATCCGGACGGAAAACCGGTCCCCCACGTTGCCTGGACGCGCCTCATAACTTAGAAATCGTCTAAACTGTTGATTTCATTTGCGTTTTGAATTTCGGCAGGCTATCGATCCCGCCATCGACGGCCCCGCAAGCGTGATCCCCTGAATGATCATCTGTTCGTGTAACGTGTTGAGCGACAAAGACGTTCGCACGGCCTGCGCCGCTGAAACCGCGCGCCCGCGCTCGACCGGCCAGGTCTATGGCTGTCTCGGCTGCAGCGCCCAGTGCGGACGTTGCGCACGGACCATCCGACGCATCATGGACGAGGCCCTGTCGGCGGCCGCATGCCCGACTGCCTGCGCCTGCTGCCCGGCGGGCCGGCGCCACAAGGCCTAACCGCCAATCTTTCATAAATTCGGACGTTTTGCGCGAACCCGATGCGGCAGCGGGCAGCACTGTCCGACCCTTGTCCTCGCTTTGATGCGTTCTAGACTGAGCGCAATCGTATTGCCGGTCAGAATTCCAAAGGAGCATTAGATGCAGGGCGATCCCAGAGTCATCGAATATCTCAACCGCGGACTGCGGAGTGAACTGACGGCGGTCAATCAGTACTGGATCCATTACCGCATGCTCGACAACTGGGGCTTTGGCGATCTCGCCAAGAAATGGCGCGCGGAATCGATCGAGGAAATGCAGCATGCGGACAAGTTCACGGTTCGCATCATCTTCCTCGAAGGCTTCCCCAATATGCAGGTGCTCGATCCGCTGCATATCGGCCAAAACGTCAAGGAGGTCCTGGAATGCGACCTGCAGGCCGAGCTCGGCGCGCGCACGCTCTATCAGGAGGCCGCGACGCACTGCCGCAGCGTTGGCGACTATGTGAGCAAGGACTTGTTCGAGGAGCTGATGAAGGACGAGGAGGGGCACATCGACTTCCTCGAGACGCAACTCGACCTGGTCGCGAAGCTCGGCCTCGAGCTTTATTCGCAGCACCACATCGGCAAGCTCGATCACGATTGATCGCGAAAAGAGACGCAAATCGGCACGACGGGCGCGGCGCAGGGCGCCCGTTTTGCGTTTTCGGGGCGCCGTTAAGCTGCTGAAAAAACTGCGGTAACCCTAATATTCGCGGTTAATGGTTAGGGTTAAGCTTCATTTAAGAAATCTCTGCGACTTTGGCCCAGTTGGTTCATCCACGCGAAGGTCCACGATTTTCGTGGTCTCGCTCGGGCGAAGGGGACGAGATCATGTTCAGTATGCGGGTGTTGGCAATCGCGGGCGTGGCGGCCGTATTGTCCATTCCGACGGCTCGCGCCGCCGATCTGCCGCCAATCATTCAACAGGCGATGCCTGCTCCGGTCGATAATTTCGCCAGCGGCTGGTATCTGCGCGGCGACGTCGGCGTCGGCATTCAGGATTTCCGGTCGTTCGATCATACGCAGACGAACGCTGCGTTCGTCTGGCCGGCGAGCTGGAACATCCAGCAAAAGGAGCACAAGGACCCGGCCTTCATCGGCTTCGGTCTCGGCTATCAGTTCAACAGCTGGCTCCGCTTCGATGTGACGGGCGAGTACCGGCAGCGCGTGCCGTTCATGGCGACGGGCAACTACTCGGGCGTCGCGGACTTCTGCGCCGGCGGCGGCCAGTGCTTCGACGTCTACAACGGCAATCACGGCGCCGCCGTGTTCCTCGCCAACGCTTACTTCGATCTCGGCACCTGGTGGCGCGTTACGCCCTTCATCGGCGCCGGTGTCGGCACCGCCTACAACCAGATCACCGGGTTCTGGGACCTCGGCTTGAACTCCGACGGAACCACCGGCCGTGGCTTCGCGAAGGACTACTCGAACTGGAACTTCGCCTGGGCGCTGTACGCTGGTCTTACCTTCAACGTGTCGCATAACCTGAAGCTGGAAGCAGCCTATCGCTACCTGAACATGGGTGACGTGCGCACGGGCATCGTGGATTGCGTCGGCTGCGGCGTCGGTGGCCCGCTCGCCTACTACACGATGAAGGAACTGCAGTCGCACGACTTCAAGCTCGGCTTCCGCTATCTCTTCTCGAACCCCGAGCCGTTCATTCCCGAACCTGCGCCGCTGGTGCGCAAGGGCTGAGCGAAAGTCCAACTGCGAACGGAAGTGAAATCGGCGCGGGCAACCGCGCCGATTTTCTTTTGCGCTCTCCGCAGCGCCTAGATCACGATGATTTTGGATCGAATCGATCCAAAATCATGAACGTGATCGATTCTAATATCTTAGAGCGGGATGCGGGCGGAAAACCGCTCCACACTTTTCCTCATCCCGCTCGGAAGCACGGCGTGGCAACGGAACATTAAGGTTAATGCGGAATGATGATCCTGGAGTTTGGGTCAGGATCGCGCGACCGCGCACAGCGCTTCAGCGAAGTCGTGGCCCGGGGATTCCAATGATTTGGAATGTGAGAGGGCGGATCATGCGTGCGGCGGCTGTGGGCCTCGGACTGGCGGGGCTTCTTTTCGCGAATGAAGCGATGGCGGCGGATTATCTCCGCGGCGCGACCTATGAAGGTCCGACCGAAAGCTACAACTGGGCCGGCGTCTATGTCGGTGGGCAGGTCGGATATACCGGCGCCGATTTCGACTTCGGCAATTCGGCGCAATCGCAGATCGCCGACATCGTGCGCAGCACGACGATCGAGAACGAAGCGCATGTCTCACAGCTTTTGAAGCTGCCTGTGAAAAGCGGAAACGCCGCGAGCTTCGGTGGATTCGTCGGCTACAACGCGCAGTGGGGCGACGCCGTCATCGGCTTCGAGGCGAACTACAGCCATACGAACATTTCGGCCGCGTCAGCGGACGCGATCGGGCGCTCGTTCACCACGTCGGACGGCTACTTCAATAACGTGATCCAGAACGCCAACGCGACCGCGCGCCTGACCGATTACGGAACGATGCGCTTCCGCGCCGGCTGGGCGGCAGGATATTTCATGCCCTACCTCATGGGCGGTTTGGCGGTCGGTGCCGTCGACTACACGCGTTATGCTTTCATCAATATCCAGTCGACGGATCCTAACGGCGTCATGCCGAATCTGGCGCTCGTTGACTCCCGCACCGAGACGAGGAACGGGCAGATCACCTTCGGCTACATGTTCGGCGGCGGCGTCGATATCGGCTTGCTGCCGAACCTCTTCCTGCGCGGCGAATACGAGTGGGTGCAGTTCATCCCCGTCGGCGGAATCACGATCCAGACCAACACGTTCCGCACGGCGCTCGCGCTCAAGTTCTGACGCTTCGGGTTATCGGGTGTCGTCCCCGCGAAGGTGGAGACCAGTACGCCGTACGCTCTCGGCTCAACTGACGGACCGGGATTACTGGATGCCCGCCTTCGCGGGCATGACAAGGGAGCGCGTGCCGAGGGTTGTGCACGCGCGGCTATAATCCTGTTGCTTTCTTCGCGGTCTTTGCCTATTCCCGCCAGTGGGACACCCCTCCCCACCGAGGGGCTTCTATCTGGAAGGATAGAGCGATGACGAACGCGAAGCCCGGCGTGCGGCCGGCAGTTCCGCACTTTTCATCCGGCCCATGCCCGAAGCGGCCTGGCTGGAGTCTCCAAACCCTCACAGATGCGCTGCTCGGACGCTCGCACCGCTCCAAAGCGGGCAAGGCGAAGCTCAAGCGCGCCATCGAACTCACCCGCGAAGTTCTCGAGGTGCCGGCCGATTATCGGATCGGCATCATGCCGGCGTCCGATACCGGCGCCGTCGAGATGGCGATGTGGTCGCTGCTTGGCGCGCGGCCTGTCACCATGCTCGCGTGGGAATCTTTCGGCGAAGGCTGGATCACCGACGTCGCCAAGCAGCTCAAGCTGAAGGATGCGACGCTGATCCGCGCCGATTACGGCGCGTTGCCCGACCTCTCCAAGGTCGATCGCAAGAGCGATGTCGTCTTCACCTGGAACGGCACGACCTCCGGCGTGCGTGTGCCGAACGCCGAATGGATCGCGGCCGATCGCGAAGGCCTGACGATTTGCGACGCGACATCGGCAGCCTTCGCGCAGCCGCTCGACTGGGCGAAGCTCGATGCGGTGACCTTCTCCTGGCAGAAGGCGCTGGGCGGTGAGGCGGCCCATGGCATGCTCGTTCTCTCGCCGCGCGCGGTGACGCGGCTTGAATCGTATCAGCCGGCGTGGCCGCTGCCGAAGCTCTTTCGCATGACGAAGGGCGGCAAGCTCAACGAAGGCATCTTCGAAGGCGAGACGATCAACACGCCGTCGATGCTCTGCGTCGAGGATTATCTCGATGCGCTGCAATGGGCGAAATCGGTCGGCGGCTTGAAGACGCTAATGGCGCGGGCTGATGCGAATGCGAGTGCGTTGATGCGCTGGGTGTCGCACACGCCTTGGATCGAATCGCTGGCGGTCGACGCGCATACGCGCTCCAACACGTCCGTCTGCCTCAAGATCGTGGCGCCGGAGGTGGCGAGCCTTTCCGCCGGCGCGCAATGGACGTTTGTCCGCGCGATGGCGGCGCTGCTCGAGAAAGAGGGCGTCGCCTACGACATCGCCGGGCATCGCGACGCACCGGCGGGCTTGCGGATCTGGTGCGGCGCGACCGTCGAGGTGCGTGACGTCGAAGCGCTCGTGCCGTGGCTCGATTGGGCCTTCGCCGAGGCGCGCGCCACGCTGGCGAAGGCGGCGTAGCTCACTTTCCCCTCTCCCCTTGTGGGAGAGGGTGCGGCGCCCGCTGACAGATGTCATGCCCGCGCAGGCGGGCATTCAGTAACCAGCAGAAGTTTTTCGCGAGGCAGGGCGCGTACTGGTCCCCGCCTTTGCGGTGACGACACCGCAACAACTCCGCGCGCGCGAGGCAAATCCGCGAGCGTGTCCCACAGCAAGGACATCCAACCATGGCTCCGAAAGTTCTCATCTCCGATGCTCTTTCTCCTGCGGCGGTTGCGATCTTCAAGGATCGTGGCGTCGAGGTCGATTTCCAGCCGAACCTCGGCAAGGACAAGGAGGCTTTGGCGAAAGCGATCAACGGCTTCGATGGGCTTGCGGTGCGCTCCGCCAGCAAGGTGACGGCGAAAATCCTCGAGCAGGCGAAGGCGCTGCGCGTCATCGGCCGCGCCGGCATCGGCGTCGACAATATCGATGTTGCCGCGGCGACAGCGAAGGGCGTGATCGTGATGAATACGCCGTTCGGCAATTCGATCACGACGGCGGAGCACGCGATCAGCCTGATGCTTGCTTTGGCGCGCGAAATTCCTGCGGCCGACGCCTCGACGCAGGCGGGGCGCTGGGAGAAGAACCGCTTCATGGGCGTCGAGATTACCGGCAAGACGCTTGGCGTCGTCGGCTGCGGCAATATCGGCTCGATTGTCGCCGATCGCGCGCATGGCCTGAAGATGAAGGTGGTGGCGTTCGATCCCTACCTCTCGCCGGAGCGCGCCGCCGACATCGGCGTCGAGAAAGTCGAGCTCGACGAACTTCTCCAGCGCGCTGACTTCATTACGCTGCACACCCCGCTCACCGAACGCACGAAGAATATGATCGATGCGCGCGCGCTTGGCCTCATGAAGAAGGGCGCGCGGCTGATCAATTGCGCGCGCGGCGGCCTCGTCGACGAGGCGGCGCTGCGTGGCGCGCTCGACAGCGGCCACATCGCAGGCGCGGCGCTCGACGTGTTCTCGACCGAGCCGGCGACGGAGAACCCGCTATTCGGCCATCCGCACGTCATCTGTACGCCGCATCTCGGCGCGTCCACGAGCGAGGCGCAGGAGAATGTCGCGTTGCAGGTCGCCGAGCAGATGTCCGACTATCTTTTGCGCGGCGCGATCTCGAACGCGGTCAACTTTCCTTCGATCACGGCGGAAGAGGCGCCGAAACTCAAGCCGTTCATCGATCTCGCCGAGAAGCTCGGTTCCTTCGCGGGCCAGCTCACGGAGACGGGCATCAATCGCGTGACGTTGACCTACGAGGGCGCGATCACGCAGATGAAGACGAAGGCGCTCACTTCCGCTGCGCTGGCCGGATTGCTGCGGCCGATGCTGCAGGATGTGAACGTCGTCTCTGCGCCGATCCTCGCTCGCGAGCGGGGCATCGTCGTGGAGGAGACCACCCGCGAGGCGCAGGGCGATTACGAGAGCCGTGTCACGGTGACGGTCCTGACCGAGCGGCAGGAGCGCTCGGTCGCGGGCACGGTCTATGCCGACGGCCGCCCGCGCATCGTCAATATCAAGGGCATCCGCATGGACGCGGAGTTCGGGCCGTCCATGGTCTATGTCACCAACACGGACAAGCCGGGATTCATCGGTAATTTTGCCGGGCTACTGGGCGGCGCCGGTATCAATATCGCGACCTTCCATGTCGGCCGCGACGTGCCCGGGGGCAATGCCATCGCGCTGGTCGAGATCGACGGCATAATGCCGCCCGATATTTTGGCGAAAGTGCGTGCACTGCCTCACGTGCAACAAGCAAAAACGTTGAAATTCTAGCAACTTGTTGCGAATTTGTGCCGACGCCCATGATCGGTCATGGTGCGTGGCGGACGCCTTTGTGCCCCTTTGGGCGCCAAGGCAGGGTTGACGCATGTCCAACGATGGGGCGCCGAAAGGCGGCCGCCGCGGGGGATGTGCGCGTATTGAGGATCGGGAATGGCGAATGTCGTCGTGGTCGGCTCGCAATGGGGCGACGAAGGAAAGGGCAAGATCGTCGATTGGCTCTCGGCGCAAGCGGATATCGTTGTGCGCTTCCAAGGCGGGCACAATGCCGGTCATACGCTGGTCATCGATGGCAATGTCTACAAGCTCTCGCTGCTGCCTTCGGGCGTGTTGCGCGAGGGCAAGCTCTCGATCATCGGCAATGGCGTCGTCGTCGATCCGAAGGCGCTGATCGAAGAGATCGATCGGCTCGCCGCGCAGGGTGTGAAAGTCACGCCGGACCGCCTGCGGCTCGCGGAGAACGCCGCGCTCATCCTGCCGCTGCATCGCGAGCTCGACGCGCATCGCGAGAGCGCGAGCGCCTCGCGCATCGGTACGACCAAGCGCGGCATTGGTCCGGCCTACGAGGACAAGGTCGGCCGCCGCGCCATCCGCGTCACCGACCTCGATGATCTGGGCTCCCTGCCGCGCAAGATCGATCGTCTCCTGGCGCATCACAATGCGCTGCGGCGTGGCATGGATATCGCGCCGGTCGATCCGCAGGCGCTCTATAACGAGCTCGCCGCGATCGCGCCGCGCGTGCTGCCCTATGCCGATTCCGTATGGTCGCTGCTCGACGAGAAGCGCCGCGAAGGAAAGCGCATCCTGTTCGAAGGCGCGCAGGCGGTCCTGCTCGACATCGATCACGGGACCTATCCGTATGTCACCTCGTCGAACACGGTCGCGGCGCAAGCGGCGACTGGGTCAGGCCTTGGGCCGGGCGCGATCGGCTATGTGCTCGGCATTTGCAAGGCCTATACGACCCGCGTCGGCGAGGGGCCGTTCCCGACCGAGCAGAGCAACGACATCGGCCGCGTGCTCGGCGAGCGCGGGCGCGAATTCGGTACCGTCACCGGCCGGCCGCGCCGCTGCGGCTGGTTCGACGCCGTGCTCGTGCGCCAGACGGTCCGCACCAGCGGCATCAACGGGCTGGCGCTAACCAAGCTCGATATTCTGGACGGACTTCCCGAGGTCAAAGTCTGCGTCGGATACCGCCTCAACGGCCGCCTGATCGATCATCTTCCCGCGGGCGAGCGGGAGCAGGCCATCGTCGAGCCCGTCTACGAGACGATCGAAGGCTGGAAGGGCTCCAGTGCGGGCGCGCGGTCGTGGGCGAAGCTTCCTGCGCAAGCGATCAAATATGTCCGCCGCATCGAGGAACTGGTCGGCTGCCCCGTCGCGCTGGTATCGACGAGCCCGGAGCGTGAAGACACAATTCTTGTGCAAAACCCCTTTGAGGCTTAATCGATTGCTGACCGCTCCGCTCCAGTCCAGCCGCGCCCGATGACCGATTATCTGCCGCTGCTTCAACGTGCCATTGAGGGGCTCGAGAAGAGCACGGGCGAAACCCGCCGCGCCCTCTATGAGCGCGCGCGCACGGCGCTGGTCGCGCAACTGCGGGGGCTCAATCCGCCTTTAAGCGAGTCCGAGATTACGCGCGAGCGTCTGGCGCTCGAGGAGGCGGTGCGCAAGGTCGAGGCTGACGCGGCGCGGCGCATGCGCGACGAGTCGGCTGCGAACACGACTCCGCCGGAGGCTCCTGAGCCGCCGCCCGCGCCGGTGCGTGAATCCCGTCCGGCGCCGGTAAAACCGCCGCCACCCAAGCTCGAGCGTGGCCGCTTGAAGACTGATCGTCCGCCGCTCGGCGCAGAAGGGCTCAAAGGTTTCCGCGACGTCGTTGCCGAAACCGAAGGATTGGGCGAGGCGACGGCGCAAGCGTCGCGCGCCGCGCGCGAGACCTTCGCCAATATGCCGGGCAATGCCCGCGAGCGTGAGCGCGAGAGCGATCGCCCGGAAGCGCGCGTCGAGCCGCGGATGGAGGCCGAGGCGCTGCGCACGCCGGCGCGCGAGCGCAACACGCGCCGTGTCATGGAGCGCGCGCGCCGCGCGCCGCCGCCCGAGCCGCCGCCGCTGCCGCCGGCATCCGATTTCACGCTGCCCGAGGAACCCGAGGAGGAGCAGGAGCCCCGCCGCCGTGCTCCGGGCCCGCGGCCTCGCCGCGGCGAATACGGCCGCGACCAGGCCGTCAATCCGGCGCGGCGCGGCCTCATTGCGGTGGTCACCAGCCTCGCGGTGCTCGCGCTTGTCGCGGGCACGGCCTATTGGCAGCGCGAGCGCATCTCCGGGCTGTTCGGCGTCACGCGCACGATGGCGCCGGCGCCGCGCGATGCCGGGCAGGCGCGCCCGAAGATCACCGATCGCGTCGGGCAGGATGGCCAGCCGGCGGAGCCGCCGACGGGTGGGCAATCGCCGGCCAATCAGAACCAGCGCCCTGGTCAAGCGGTACCTGCGGTAGCGCAGCGCGTTGTCCTCTATGAAGAGGATCCGGCCAATCCCGAAGGCAATCGTTATGTCGGCTCGGCGCTCTGGCGCACGGAAACGGTGTCGCCGGGGCCGGGCCTTTCGCCGGAGCTCGCCGTGCGCGCCGATGTCGAGATTCCCGATCGCAAGCTCGCGATGACACTCTCGATCCGGCGCAACACCGACAAGGCTCTGCCGGCAAGCCACACTGTCGAGATCATGTTCAACGTTCCGGCGGACAATCCTTTCGGTGGCGTCGGCAATGTGCCCGGACTGCTGATGAAGGATTCGGAGCAGACGCGCGGCGCGCCGCTTTCGGGCCTTGCCGTCAAGGTGACCAACAACTTCTTCCTGATCGGCCTCTCCTCCGCGGAAGCGGACATGCAGCGCAACCTGCAGCTTCTCAAGGAGCGCGGCTGGTTCGATATTCCGGTCGTTTACGGCAATGGCCGCCGCGCCATCATCGCGGTGGAAAAAGGCAATCCCGGCGAGCGCGTGTTCTCCGAGGCGTTTGCGGCCTGGAAGCAATAGATGATGTCCGCGCGGCGCGCATGCGCAGCGATGCCGAGAAGTGGAATGAGCGGAGCGTCGAAGCGCGCTGTCGCTTTTGTGCGGGTCTCTAAATAGCGGCGATCGTCGAAATCTCGATCAGGAACTGCTCCTGCACGAGGCGGTCGATCATGAGCAGCGTGTTGGGCGGATAGGCGCCGTTCGGGAATAGACGCGGGAACTCGCGCGTGCGGAATTTCATGAATTTCGGGATGTCCTGCGAGTGCACGAGATAGGTCGTGAACTCGACGACATTGCCGAAGGTCGCGCCGCAGGATTTCAGCGCCGCCTCGATATTGGCGAATGTCGCGGCGCACTGCGCGTCGAAATCCTCCGGCGTCTTGCCGTCCTTGCTCACGCCGACTTGCCCGGCGATGAACAGAAACTCGGACGCCTTCACGCGCGTGATCTGCGAATACTGGCCGAGCGGTTTGCCCAGCGCGTCGGGATTCAAAATCTTGATCTCGGCCATGCTCGTTCCTCTATGCTTTTCTGTTGTCAGTAGCGATACGGTGCGACCTCGAGCAGCGGGAAGGCGCTGAGCACGTGCGGCGCATTCGTCGGCATCGTCGCGTGCAGATATGAGCCGTCGAGCTCCTTGAAGCGGTTGACGCCGCAAAGGCCGAGTGCGCGCTGCACCTCGTCTTCGAGGAGCTCCAGCATGCGGATGACGCCTTCGCGCCCGCCGGCGGCGAGCGCGAAGCACTGCATGCGGCCGAGCCCGACCAGATGCGCGCCAGCGGCAAGCGCCTTGACGATGTCGGTGCCGCGACAGAAGCCGCCGTCGATCATGATCCGCGCCTTGCCTTGGACGGCATCGACGATCTCGGGCAGCACCTCCATCGCGCCACGGCCGTGGTCGAGCTGGCGGCCGCCGTGGTTGGACACGTAGATCCATTCGACGCCGTGTTCGATCGCCGTCTTTGCGTCCTCGGCGGTCGCGATGCCCTTGAGCACCAGCGGGATCTTGAACTTGTCCTTGAGGCGTTTCACCGTCTTCCAATCGAGCGCGGCTTGAAGCTCACGGCCGGCGACGCGGCGGCGGCCGGCGGTCATGTGGCGCTTGGCGAGGTCGCGCTCGCGGCGGCTGTAATGCGCGGTGTCGACGGTGAGACAGAATGCGGCGTAGCCCTTGTCGATCGCGCGCTTGGCGTGATCGTCGACCCAGTCGGCATCACCGCGGACATAGAGCTGGAACATGCGCATCGCGTCGGGCGAGGCCTCGGCGGTCTTCTCCAGGCCCGGCTCGCAGACGGAGCTGACCATATGCGCGATCCCGAAGTCGCCCGCCGCCTTGCACGAGGTCGCGGCGCCCTCGCCGTGAAAGACTTCGAGATTGCCGACCGGCGCGAGCACGATCGGTAGCCGCATCTTGCGGCCGAACTCCGAGACCGAGGCGTCGACTTTGCTCACATCGCGCAGCACGCGCGGGCGGAATGCAACCGAGTCGAGCGACAACCGGTTGCGCCTCAGCGTAGTTTCGGTCTCGGTGCCGCCGACGATGTAGTCCCAATGATTCTGATTGAGGTTCTGGCGCGCCTTGCCGACAATCTCGTGCAGATTCTCGAATTCGACGACAGGGGTGGGGAGAGTCGCGGCCGGAAGGCGGTCGGAGGGTTTATCCGAGCGTTTGTCAGTCATGGAACCCGTCTTGGAGGCTTGATGAACGAGCGGCAGGCGATCGTTCGAGGGAGAGAGGGGGCATGATGTTCAGGCGCGCCGTGCAGGTCAACCGCGACACAGCCATGCATCGCCCTGTCGCGCCGGCGCGATGCCGCTCGGCGCAACCGTTATACGTTTCGCGCGTTGTCAGTGCTGCATCGCTCCCGGGGCCTTGATGCGTCTCTCCCAAGGGTTTCATAGGCGCTGGGCCACCCGCGCCGGGCGGATCGCGCGCACGAGCCTGTGTCTCGCGGCGGTCCTGTGGCTGCTTGCGGCAGCGCCCGCTTGGGCGGCGGAAGGCAAGGGGCCCTCCGAAGCCGTGCTGATCGGGCAGGTCGTCCTCCTCATCGTCGCGGGGCGGCTCCTGGGCGAGGGCATGCTGCGCATCGGCCAGCCCGCGGTCATGGGGCAGCTCATGGCCGGCCTGTTGCTCGGCCCCTCGGTGCTCGGCCTGCTGTGGCCGGACGCGCAGCATTTTCTCTTTCCCAAAGATCCCGCGCAGAAGGCGATGCTCGACGGGCTGTCGCAATTCGGCATCCTGCTCCTGCTGCTGCTCGCGGGGATGGAGACGGAGTTGGCGCTGGTGCGAGCCGTGCGCCGCGCAGCGTTCAGCGCGTCGGTCGCCGGCATCACCTTGCCCTTCATCTGCGGCTTTCTGCTCGGACAGTTCATTCCTGATTTCCTTCTGCCGCATCCCGAGAAGCGGTTCGTAACGTCGCTGTTTCTCGGCACGGCGCTTTCCATCTCCTCGGTGAAGATTGTCGCCAGCGTGGTGCGCGACATGGGTTTCCTGCGACGCAATGTCGGGCAGGTGATCCTCGCGTCAGCCATCGTTGATGACACGATCGGCTGGATCATCATTGCGGTGACGCTCGGGCTTGTCGGGCAGGAAAATTTCAATTGGATGTCGGTCGCGCAGAGCATCATCGGCACGCTTCTGTTCATGGCGCTCAGTTTCACGGTCGGGCGGCGTTTGGTTTTCAAAGTCATCCAGTTCACCAACGATCACTTCCGCGGTGAGGCGCCGGTCATTGCCGCGATCTTAGTCATCATGGGCGGCTTTGCCCTGATCACGAACCTGATCGGGGTGCACACAGTTCTCGGCGCGTTCGTCGCTGGCATTCTCGTCGGCGAGTCCCCGATCCTGACCGACGAGATCGACAAGCAGTTCCGCGGCATCGTCGCCGGACTGTTCATGCCGGTGTTCTTCGGCCTCGCCGGGCTGAGCGCCGATCTGACGATCCTGAGCAATCTCGAGCTCGCGCTCCTTACCGCCGGCCTGATCGCGATCGCGAGCATCGGCAAGGCCTCGGGCGCCTTTGCGGGCGGCTATTTCGGCGGCCTGACCGCGCGGGAATCTCTGGCGCTTGCGACCGGCATGAATGCGCGCGGCTCGACGGAGGTGATCGTCGCCACGATCGGCCTCTCCATGGGCGTGCTGAGCCAGAACCTGTTCACGATGATCGTCGCGATGGCGCTGATCACGACGATGTCGATGCCGCCGACGCTGCGCTGGGCTCTGGCTCGTTTGCCGATGCGCACAGAGGAGCGCCAGCGGCTCGACCGCGAAGAATTCGAATCGAAAGCCTTCGTCCCCAATCTCGAACGCCTTCTCGTCGTGGTGGACGAGAGCGCCAACGGTAAGTTCGCCTTGCGCATCGCCGGCCTGCTCGCCGGCTCACGCGGAATGACCGTGACGGTGCTTGGCCTCGCGCGCACGAAAGGCAAGGAGAAGGACAAGGCGGCCGATCAGGAGGCCGCCAATATCGTCCGCGAGGCGGCGAAGAATGCCGAGACCGTCGCGGAAGTCGGCGCGGTGGACGTGATCACGCGCAGTCATGAGCTTGCGCCCGTGGACGCCATCGCCGAGGAGGCGCGGCGCGGCTACGACCTGATGATCG
This sequence comes from Variibacter sp., assembly GCA_050187875.1. Classification (GTDB taxonomy): domain Bacteria; phylum Pseudomonadota; class Alphaproteobacteria; order Rhizobiales; family Xanthobacteraceae; genus JAFKKS01. The sequence goes on along the minus strand of JBFWXB010000001.1, from coordinate 133,403 downwards.
TCGGCGTTCACCCGGCGGTGACGCGCGGCGAATTCAACGCCGAAACGTCGAAGCTCGCCGGCGCGTTTGAAGGCTCCATCGTGATCGTCGACACGCGCGGCGATCATGCGAAAGACCCGCTTGCGGGCAAGCTGAGCATCCTCACGCCGGTCACCGGCAACGAAACCTCACGGCGCGGTGCGGAGGTTGCGATCACCATCGCAAAATCGGCGAAAGCCTCGGTCGAGGCGATTACCGTCATCGCTCCAGAACCACGCACGCGGCGGCAGCGCCGACGCGAAGCCGAGTCGGTGCTGGAAGAGGTCGGCAAAGTCGGCACGCATCACAAGATCAAGGTGAAGGGGAGTGTCCGCGTCGACAAGGAGACGGAAGACGCGATCAGGCAGGCCGCAGGGCGCATCAAGGCCAATGTCATCGCGATGGGCGTCAGCCGTCGGCCGGGCGAGGTGCTGGCCTTCGGTCATGTCGCCGCCGGCTTGCTCAAGGAGAGCGAGACGTCCCTGATCTTCATCGCGCCGCAGTCGAGCGGCGCCGTGAAGTCTTCGAGCAAGGGCTCGGAAAAGGCCGCGGCGGAGGCTTAAAACCTGTCATTCCGGATGGCTGCGAAACGGCCAGTCCGGAATCCATACGCCGCAGACTGGGATTATGGATTCCGGGTTCGCGGCCTTACGGCCGCGTCCCGGAATGACAAAATCTACGCCGCCGGCGCGGTCGCCGGGCTTTCGATCTCCGCCAGGCGGTTGCGCACCGCCTTCTGCACCTTCTCGAAGGCGCGCACCTCGATCTGGCGCACGCGCTCGCGTGAGACACCGAACTCGCCGGCGAGATCCTCCAGTGTGATCGGATCGTCGGCGAGACGCCGCGCCTCGAAGATGCGGCGCTCGCGGTCGTTGAGTACGCCGAGCGCCTGGCCGAGCGCCTTGCGCCGGTTGCCGAGCTCCTCGTCCTCGACGAGACGCGATTCCTGGCTTGCCGAGTCGTCGACCAGCCAGTCCTGCCATTCGCCGGAATCGCCTTCCTCGCGGATCGGCGCGTTGAGCGACACGTCGCCGCCGAGGCGGCGGTTCATGTCGACCACGTCCTGCTCGGTCACGCCCAGACGCTTGGCGATGATCTGGACCTGGTCGGGGCGCAAATCACCCTCGTCCAAGGCGGAGATTTTGCTCTTCGCCTTGCGCAGATTGAAGAACAGCTTCTTCTGGTTCGCGGTCGTGCCCATCTTCACGAGCGACCACGAGCGCAGGATGTATTCCTGGATCGACGCCTTGATCCACCACATGGCGTAGGTCGCGAGACGGAAGCCCTTCTCCGGCTCAAAGCGCTTCACCGCCTGCATCAGGCCGACATTGCCTTCCGAAATGACTTCGGCGATCGGCAGGCCATAGCCGCGGTAACCCATGGCGATCTTCGCCACGAGGCGCAGATGGCTGGTGACGAGCTTATGCGCGGCGTCGCGATCGCCGTGCTCGCGCCAGCTTTTCGCGAGCATGTATTCCTGCTGCGGCTCCAGCATCGGGAACCGGCGGATTTCTTCGAGATAGCGCGATAATCCGTTTTCAGCGGACGGGATCGGTAGAATTGCAGCGCGGGCCATGATTGCGCCCTCCTCTTACGTTGCCCCCTTGCGGCGGGCGGTGGCGCCGCCGCTTCCCCGAGCCGGCGGCAACAACGTTCGCGACCGCAAAATGCGATCACGCACATGCAAAATACCCGAGATGGGGCTGCGAAAGATAGGGCCAGGGCCGTCAAACGACCGTGACATGCAGCCGCATATGCGGGTTAAGGCATTGATTACAAAAATTTAATTCCCCCAACGCGCGGTCGCGCGATCTCCGGTTTTGTCCCCCAATGCGCCCTGTAAACGGGCGAGGTCGGTCGGCAGTTCCGAGCGGAACTCGACATATTGTCGCGTCTGAGGATGGTCGAAACCAAGGAGGTGGGCGTGCAGCGCTTGTCGGCCGAGGGCCTGAAGGGCTCGGCGTGCGCCTTCATGTAAGTGCTCGGCCTTGGTTTTGAAGCCCCCGCCATAGACCTCGTCGCCCAGCAGGGGGTGTCCGGCATGGGCGAGATGCACGCGGATCTGGTGGGTCCGGCCGGTTTCCAGGGTGCAGGCGATCTCGGTTACGACGACCCGGCCGTCGGTGCCGGGATAAGCTGCAAGGCGCTCCCAGTGGGTCACCGCCTCGCGGCCGTCGCGGCGGATGGCCTGCTTGTCGCGCGCCTGGGGATGGCGGCCGATTGGCGCATCGATGGTCCCGCGGGGGCGATCCATCGCCCCCCAGACGAAGGCGTGGTAGCCGCGCTGCAGGCTGCCGGCGCGGCCATGGTCGGCAAATTGCTTCGACAGGGATTTGTGAGCGGCATCGGTCTTGGCGACGACCATGAGCCCGGTCGTGTCCTTGTCGAGCCGGTGCACGATGCCCGGCCGCCGCACGCCGCCGATGCCGGAAAGGCTTTCGCCGCAATGGGCGATCAGGGCGTTGACGAGCGTCCCGGTCCAGTTGCCCGCGGCCGGATGGACGACGAGACCGGCCGGCTTGTCGATGACGATGAGCGCGTCGTCCTCATGGACGATCGTGAGGGGGATGTCCTCGCCTCCCGGCTCCGCCGGGGCGGCCGGCGGAATGATGATCTCGAAAACCTGGCCTGCGCGCACCCGGTAGCCGGGGTCGTCGACGGCACCGTCGGCGGTCTTCACCTGTCCGGCCAAGATCAGGGCTTTGAGCCGCGAGCGCGAGACATCGGCAATCTGCGCCGCGAGCAGGCGGTCGAGCCGCTGCCCCGCCTCGTCGGGCCCTACATGGGCGATCTCGCGCCGTTCGCCGTCTTGCGTCATGGCTCCTGAAGCCGGCTGCCCGGCCATCTCTTTTGTCGTCATGCCCGGCTTTATGCCGGCCATCCACGTCTTAACGCTAGAAAGACGTGGATGCCCGGGACAAAAGGGCGTTCACGCCCGTCTTCGACGGGCTAGCCCGGCCATGACGACCGACACAGCTTCTCTTGCCCGTCGCGGACGCGGCCCTGTAGAGGTAGGCGCCGCGGCCGATCTCGCTCGCAAGGATAAGCGATGTCTGACGAACCCCTCGACCCGGAAGCTGCGAGCGTCGTCGCCAAGGTGCGTCGGCTGATGCTCATCTCGGTGCTGTTCACCGGCGTCGCGGTTGCCGCGGTTCTCGTCGTCATCGGCTACCGCATCTACCGCAACGAAGGCGCGACCGCCGCCGCCGTGCCCGACGTCACCGCGCGCCTGCCCAAGGGCGCCCGCATCATCGCCAGCGCCGTCGCCGACGATCGCATCGTGCTGACGGTCGACGTCAACGGCACGACGGAGCTGCGCACCTTCGACGTGCGCACGCTCAGGCCGACGGGCCGGCTGCAATTCGTCAATGAGCCCTGAGCGATTCGCCGCCTGTTCGGGTCGGGGAAATGATGCTAGTCCCCGACATCATCCATGCGGGCCGTGAGGCCGCATTGCGAACGAGGGGTGAATGGCGAAGAAAAGCCAGAAAGCTGCGACGCCGGCGATCACGGATGATCCGCTCAAGGACCACGCCATTGTGGTCGGCAAGAGCAGCAAATACGAACTGCTCGACCTGAAATTCGGCAACCGCCACGGCCTCGTCGCCGGCGCGACTGGCACCGGCAAGACCGTGACCTTGCAGGTGCTCGCCGAGGGGTTTTCGCGCGCCGGCGTCTCGGTCTTCGCCGCCGACATCAAGGGCGACCTCTCCGGGATCGCCGCCGTCGGCGAGGCGAAGGACGCCTTCGTCAAGCGCGCGCAGGGCATGGGGCTCAAATATCAGCCCGACGAATTCCCCGTCGTCTTCTGGGATCTGTTCGGCAAGGAAGGCCATCCGATCCGCGCCACCATCGCGGAAATGGGGCCGCTTCTTCTCACGCGGCTGATGGACCTCAACGACACGCAGGAGGGTGTGCTCAACATCGCTTTCCGCATCGCCGACGAGCAGCGCCTCGCGCTTCTCGATCTCAAGGACCTGCGCGCGATCCTCACCTATGTGGCGGAGCAGGCGTCGACGCTCACGACCCAATACGGCAACGTTTCCGCAGCGACTGTGGGCACGATCCAGCGCCAGCTTCTCGTGCTGGAGAACCAGGGCGCGGCCGCCTTCTTCAGCGAGCCGGCGCTCGCGATCTCCGACTTCATGCGCACCGACAGCGATGGGCGCGGCATCATCAATATCCTCGCTGCCGACAAGCTCATCTCCAATCCGCGGCTTTACGCGACATTTCTGCTCTGGCTTCTCTCGGAGCTCTTCGAGCAGCTTCCGGAAGTCGGCGACCCCGACAAGCCGAAGCTCGTCTTCTTCTTCGATGAGGCGCATCTTCTCTTCAAGGATGCGCCGAAGGCGCTGCTCGAGAAGATCGAGCAGGTGGTGCGGCTCATCCGCTCGAAGGGCGTCGGCGTCTATTTCGTCACCCAGAATCCGCTCGACGTTCCCGACACGGTCTTGGCACAGCTCGGCAACCGCGTGCAGCATGCGCTGCGTGCCTTCACGCCGCGCGATCAGAAGGCGGTGCGCGCGGCCGCCGACACATTCCGGCAGAACCCGCAGCTCGATGCCGCGCAGGTGATCACCGAGCTCGGCAAGGGCGAGGCGCTGACCTCATTCCTCGAGGCCAACGGCGCGCCCTCGATCGTCCAGCGCACGATGATCCGCCCGCCCTCCGCGCGGCTTGGGCCGGTGACCGAGGCCGAACGCGTAGCGATTATCGCTAAGAGCCCGCTGAAGGGGAAATACGACACGGCGATCGATTCCGAATCCGCCTTCGAGATTCTGCAGAAGCGTGTCGACCAGACAGCGACGACGCAGGCGGAAGCCGGCAGCGGCGGGCTTCTCGGCGGCCTTGGCAGCGTGATCGGCACCATTTTCGGCACCAGCCGCAAGCGCGGCGAGCGGCTTTCGACCGGACAACTCGTCACCCGCGAGATCACCCGCTCGGTGACCAACCGCGTGGCCGGCAAGGTCGCGGCGGAGCTTGGAAAGTCGCTCGGCGGCTCTGTTGGCGGGACCATCGGCCGCGCCATCGTGCGCGGCGCGCTCGGCGGCATCCTGCGCCGCTGAGGGGCAAGGTGCTGCGCGCCACGGCTTGCGCATGGGCGGATTGCTTGCGCCTGCGGCGGATCATGGCTATTGAGACGGTCCACGCTCCCTTCGTCTAGCGGTTAGGACGCGGCCCTCTCAAGGCTGAAACAGGGGTTCGATTCCCCTAGGGAGCGCCAATTTCCGGATCGCCGGTATCCCGTAAAATATAATAGAATCAATAAACTACCCCCTTAATTTGGTTGTCGGCAATTTTCGCTTTTACCGATAACTCTTCCCTGAACGGTCGTTATCGGTAAAATAGGCTTTTACCGATAACAGGTTCCAAATGGAACGCATCTCGCTAGCGCACCAAACACTTTATGCGGAGCTGCTGCAGCAAACGCTTGATGCCGCCTTCGACGAGGAATTTGCGGAGAACGGAACCTTCGTCACCAAGACATCGAAGGGCCGGAAGTATTGGTATTACGAAGGATACGAGACCACGTCGGGAGGAACGACGCCCGCGCGCAAATATTCGAAGTACGTTGGTCTTTATGAAGACCCTGAAATCACCAAACGCGTCGAAGCCTTCCGTCAAACGAAGAGCAGCTACCGGGAGCGGCGCTCACTGGTGACGACATTGCGGGACGTGGGACTTCCAACACCACATCCATTCGTTGGTGATGTTGTCGAGGCACTTTGGAAAGCTGGCATTTTTCGCCTGCGAGGAGTGCTCGTTGGCACGCTGGCTTACCAGACGTATGCCGGTCTTCTAGGCGTGCGTTTACCAGCCGCTCCAATCATGACTGGAGACATCGACTTCGCCCAAGATCATGCAGTGTCAATGCTCGTTGAAGACACAATGCCTCCGATGCTCCAAACTCTGCAATCGGTGGACAAATCGTTTCGTGAGCGCCCGCACCAAAAAAATCAGGCGGCTACGGCGTACGTGAACGCCACGCATTTGGACGTCGAGTTCTTGACGCCGAACCGCGGCCGTGAAGACTATGCCGACGAGCCAGCCAAAATGCCCGCGCTTGGAGGTGCATCAGCCCAGGCGCTGCGCTATCTCGACTTTCTCATCAGACATGCGGTTCGAGCTGTTCTGCTGCATAAGGGTGGCATCCCCGTGACGGTTCCGGCTCCAGAGCGATATGCAGTTCACAAACTTATCGTCAGTGTGCTGCGTAAGAGCGATCCGAACGGAGCCGCAAAAGCGATCAAGGACGCAAAGCAGGCCGGCGACCTCACGGAGGCGCTTGTTCTCAATTCCAGACAAGCCGATCTAGGTTTCGCGTGGATGGAAGCGTGGGATCGGGGGTCGCGTTGGCAGAAAAATCTTACCATCGGCCGGAAGCGGCTGACGTCTGCACAAGTAGACTTGCTACGGCAATCGGTGAAGGAGGGTTGCGAGCACGAAACCAAACCGTTGAGCGAATACGGTTTTGACTGACAGTGTCTGGAGACCATCAATCAGACTTCATCAGCGGTTCATGCGTTGGCTGCGCGCGATCGGCATGCAGCGACCTGCTTTGCATGCATGACAGCCTTTAAGTTGTTGGATGGCGTACCGTACGGCCGCGTTGTCGCTTGCTCTTAGTATGGCGCCGTATACAAGCGGATCGGCGGCAGGTCCGCTATAGGCCGGAGGAAAGGACCACGATGGTTGCCGTTCACAATCGCGCATTGATCGAAAACGAAGCCTATACGCCCGGCCTTTCGCGCGAATATGTCGCGCAGACCTTCGGCATTGCGCCGCAAGAGATCGCCAAGCTCGGCTCGGCGGAGAACCCGTTCGGGCCGTCGCCGAAGGCGCTCGAAGCGGTGCGCCAAGCCTCCGCGAAGATCGACCTCTATCCGGAATGGACCTCGCGCGCGCTGCGCGAAGCGATCGGCAAGAAATACGGCTTCGATGCCGACTGCGTCGTGTGCGGCGCGGGCGAGACGGAGGTCATCGCCTTCATCATTCGCACCTTCGCGGGGGAGGGCGATGCGCTCCTCATGTGCGAGCCGTGCTTCCCGATCTATCACATGTTCGCGGAGAACGAGGGGCGCCGCCCGGTCTATGTACCGATGGGCGAGGACTTCGCCTTTCCGCGCGAGCGCTACATCGCGGCGATGAAGGAGGCGAAGCCGAAGATCGCCTTCCTCACCAATCCGCACAGCCCCTCCGGACAATTGCTGGCGGAGGACGACATCCGCGCCGTCTGTAAAACGGCCGGCGACGACACGCTGGTCGTGCTCGATGAGGCCTATATCCATTTCACGCAGACGCCGGGCTCGATGGCGCTGACGCGCGATCACGCGAACCTCATCGTGCTGCGCACCTTCTCCAAAGCGTTCGGCCTCGCGGGGCTTCGCATCGGCTTCGGTATCGCCGCGAACAAGGAATTGATCGCGCCGCTGATCAACCTCAAGCCGACCTGGAATCTCGGCGCGATGCAGGTCGCGGGCGGCATCGCCGCACTTGATGACGACGCGCATGTGGAGCGCACCGTCGCGATGATCGTCGAGATGCGCGACTATGTCTCCGGCAAGCTCGCCAAGCTCAATCGCTTCCGCATGGTGCCGGGCTCGCGCAGCAATTTCTTCCTGCTCGACGTCAAGGACAGCGGCCTCAACTCGACGCAGGTGTTCGAGGCGCTGCTGCGCCATGGCGTGATCGTCAAGGACGGCTCGGTGTCGTTCCGCGGCCTAGGCAAGCGCTATCTGCGCATCGATGTGAGCCTGCGCCAGCATATGGATCGGCTCGTCTCCGCCCTGCAGCAGATCGACGCCAGCGCCGCTGCCTGATGAGCGCGGCGCGCCGGCTGCTGATCGGCATCGACGTCGGCGGCACCTTCACGGATGCCGTCGTTCTCGACGCTGTGAGCGGCGAGCTGATCGAGGCCTTCAAGATCGCCTCTTCGCCGTCGGATCCGGCGCAGGCCGTGATCAACGCCGTCGATGCGATCACGGCGCGCCATGCCGTGGCGCAAGCGTTCGTGTGCCACGGCACGACGGTCGGCACCAACACCCTGATTGAACGCAAGGGCGCGCGCACCGCACTTCTTGCCACGCACGGCTTCACCGATGTGATCGCGCTGCGCCGCCAGGCGCGGCCGGCGCTCTACGGGTTCGACGTGCAGATATCCGAGCCGCTGGTGCCGGCGCCGCTGCGCTTCGGCGTCGCGGAGCGCGTGGCCTCCGATGGCGCCGAGGTCACGCCGCTTACCAACGCACAGGCGGCCGTCGACAGCCTGCGCGATGCTGGCGTCGAAGCCGTCGCCATCAGCTTTCTCAATTCCTATGCCGCCCCCGCGCACGAGGAGGCGATCGAGGCCGCGGTGCGCACTGCGCTTCCAGGCGCTTTCGTGTCGCGCTCGAGCGACGTCTGCCCGGAATTCCGTGAATATGAGCGCACCAGCACGACCGTGGTGAACGCCTATATCGGCCCGGCGGTGCAGCGCTACATCGCGCGGCTTGGCGATGCGCTGGCGTCGCGCGGCGTCGCGCGTCTCATGGTCGTCAAGTCGAACGGCGGCCTCACTTCGCCAAAGAATGCGGCGCGCTATCCGGTGCATCTGATCGAATCCGGTCCCGCCGCCGCAATCATCGCAACAGCGGCCTACGGACGCGCTCGCGGTGCGAAGAATCTCATCGCCTTCGATATGGGCGGGACGACGGCGAAAGCCGGCGTCGTGCGTGACGGCGCACCGATCATGGCCGCGGAGTTCTACGCCGATCGCCTGGTCGAAGGCCGCGACCTCGGCGGCTACGCGATCCGCAGCGCCGTGCTCGACCTCGTCGAGGTGGGCGCCGGCGGCGGCTCGATCGCGTGGCTCGACGATGCCGGCGTTCTCAAGGTCGGGCCCGTGAGCGCCGGCGCCGACCCGGGCCCGGCTTGTTACGGGCGCGGCGGCGAGCGACCAACCGTCACCGATGCGCACGCCGTCATCGGCACGCTGGTGCCGGCGCTGCTCGAGGCGTCAGGTGTCGCGCTCGATCGCGCACGTGCGGTCGCCGCGATCACCAAGCACATCGCCGAGCCGCTCGGTTGGCCGCTCGTGCGCGCCGCTTATGCGATCATCGACATCGTCGTTGCGAACATGGCGCAGATGGTGCGTCTCGCGACGGTGCAGCGCGGGCTCGATCCGCGAGATTTCGCGATGCTCGCCTCCGGCGGTGCGGGCCCGCTGCATGCGGCGGCGGTCGGCGAGGAGATCGGCTCGCGCGAAGTGATCGTGCCGCCCTATCCGGGGATGTTCAGCGCGCTGGGCGCGACGCTCGGCGCCGTGCGCCATGAGGTGACGGCAACGCTGCTGTGCCCGCTTGCCGAGGTGGCGACCGACGACCTCGAAAAGGCGTTCGCGCGCCTGCAGGAGCGCGTCGAGGTTCTGCTGGCGGCGGAGCCGCCGGACGCCAAACGCGAACCGGCGGAGCGCATTCTCGAGGCCCGCTTCGTCGGGCAGATGTTCGAGCTTGCGGTGCCGCTCGGCGCCGGTGGCGCGCCGTTCCCGACGATTGCGGACATCGAGGCGCAGTTCCGGCGGCTCTATGCGGCCGAATATGGCTTCGATCTTCCCAATGCGCGCGTGCAGGCCGTCAATCTGCGGCTGGTGGTGCGGCAAGCGCCGGGGCTTCGCGGCGAGGACATTCTGCGGGCGGCAAAAACGAAAAAAACTTCGTCCTCGCAGCGCACGACGCCACTCATGCTGCGCGACGGGCGCGAGATCGCGGCGCCGCTCTATGACGCGGCGCATGCGCAGGACGGCGTCATCGTCGGGCCGGCAATCATTGCGCATTCCGGCGCGACGGTGTGGATTCACGAGGGGCAGCGCGCGACGATCGGCGCGGACGGGAGCGTCATGGTCGCGCTGCGGGGAGGCTCGGCATGAGCTTCGGCAAAGGCACCATCATCGCGCGCGATCCGGTGACCTTCGAGGTCGTGCGCAGCGCGCTCTACGCCATCTGCGCCGAGATGAAATCCGTCATCATGCGGACGTCGTTCTCGCCGCTCCTTAGCCTCTCCGCCGACCTCTCTTGCGCGATGCTCGATGCCAAGGGCGCTGTGGTGGGGCAGGGGAACGACATTCCGGTGCATCTCGGCGCGGTGCCGTTCACGGTGCGTGCCGCGTTCGCCGCCTTTGCGCCGGAGACGTGGCGCGAGGGTGACGGCGTCGTGCTCAACGACCCGTATCTCGGCGGCACGCATCTGCCGGACGTGTCGCTCCTGATGCCGATCTTCGCCGGCGAAACGCTGCTCGGCTTCTCGCTCAGCCGCGTGCATTGGCCCGATGTCGGCGGCATCGCGGCGGGAAGCTCCAGCGTTTGCGACGAGATCGTGAAGGAGGGATTGCGCATCCCGCCGCTGAAGATCATCGAAACGGGCCGCGTGCGGGCGGATGTGCTCAACCTCATCCTCGCGAATGTCCGCGTGCCAGAGGACCGGCACGGCGACTTCCGCGCGCAGATCGCCGGCGCGCATCGCGCGGAGCTGCGGCTGCGCGAGCTCGCCGAGCGCTATGGCGCCGAAGTCGTCGCCGACGTGATGCGCGAGACGCGCGACTACTCCCGCCATCTCGTCGAGCGCCGCCTTGCGGCGCTGCCGGATGCCGACGTCACGTATGAGGAAACGCTCGACGGCGATGGCGTCGATCCTGATGCGCGCCCGCGGGTGCGCGTGCGCTTGACGAAGCGAGGAACGAGCTTTGCGGCCGACTTCGCCGGTAGCGATCCTTGCGTGAGCGGTCCGATCAATGCGCCGCTCGCGGTGACGGCGTCGGCCGTCTATTACACGCTCCTGTCGCTCACCGGCGGCGATATACCACCGAACGAGGGCGTCTACGATGTTGCGCGGATCGCGGCGCCAGAAGGCTCGGTCGTCAACGCGAGCGCGCCGCATCCGGTGGTGGCGGCGAACACGGAAACGTCGAACCGCATCGTCGATATCCTGCTCGCCGCGCTCGCGATGGCTTATCCGGAGAACGTGCCGGCCGGCAGCTACGGCTCGGCCTGCGTCTATACGCTCGGCGGGACCGATCCGCGCAGCGGCCGGCGCTTCGTGCATTACGAGACGGTCGGCGGCGGGGCTGGCGCAACGGCGAACGCCGACGGCGCGAGCGGCATGCGCACGCATATGGGCAACACCATGAACCTGCCTGTCGAGGCGATCGAGGCGGCGATCCCCGTGCGCTTCCTTGAATATGCGCTCGTGCGCGAGAGCGCGGGCGCCGGCCGCCATCGCGGTGGCGCCGGCGTGCGCAAGGCATTCGAGGTGCTCGTCGACGGCGTCGAAGCTTCGCTGCTCGGCGAGCGCACACTGTCGCCGGCGCATGGTGTCGGCGGCGGGGAGCCAGGGCGTTGCGCGCAATTCGTATGCCGCCGCGCCTCCGGTGAGATCGTGACGCTTGCGGCCAAGAGCGGTCCGCATAAGCTCATGCGCGGCGACCGCATCGAGATGGTCACGGCCGGCGGCGGCGGCTGGGGAAAGCCGGCCGCCGAGTGAGAGTTTTGCCGCTCGTCCCCGCGAAAGCGGGGACCCAGGGCCAAAGATTACAGAATGTGCGAAGGGGGAGATGGCAATGGAAATCGAGTGGATGCGGCTCAGTGCGGAAGCGTTGCGCGAGCGTGCGGCCAAGAACGCGCTTGTCCTCCTACCGGTCGCGTCCGTCGAGCAGCACGGGCCGCATCTTGCGACCGGCGTCGACACGATCCTGTGCGGCGAGATCGCGCGGCGCGCGGCGCGGATCATCGCCGCGAAGGAGCCGGTCGTCGTTGCCCCTACGCTCTGGTGCGGGCTCGCCGAGCATCACATGGATTTCGGCGGCACCTTCACGCTGACGCTCGAGACCTATGAGGCCGTGCTGCGCGATCTCTGCGGCTCGCTGGTGCGCCACGGCTTCAAGCGCATCGTGATCGTCAACGGACACGGCGGAAATATCGACGCGCTGAAAGTCATCGTCGGCGAATTGGCGCGCGACCTCGGCGCGCCGATTGCGACCACGACCTATTGGGTGCTGGCGGAGAACGCGTTCAAAGACGTGCTCGAAGACCAGACGAACGTCCAGCATGCTTGCGAGGCGGAAACGTCGATGATGATGGTCGCCGCGCCCGATCTCGTCGACGCCTCGCGGCTTTCGGAGGCACAGGGGCCGGTGCCGCGGGTGGCGCGGCCCATCCTCAACAAACCGCTGCACCGGGCGAAATCCTTCAAGGAAATCACAGCCTCCGGCGTCCTCGGCGACGCGCGCCGCGCCAACAAAGAAAAAGGCGAACGGCTTCTCGCCGCAGCGGCCGAGGCTTTAGCTACCGGGCTCCTTGCCGGCGAGCCTTGGGTCTGAGATTCATCGAGAATTGAGGAGGATATTCTCCTCCAAACGATACCGCGCGATAGCGGGCCGCTTGAAGAACGCCCCATTTTCATGAGTTAATGGCGCCAAGGCAGCGATGGCATGCGCTCGCGTGCAAATCAGCCACATAAAATATGGGGGGAAGCTCGACATGGCTACGACGCGCCGGACTTTCGTCAAGGGAACCATCGCCGCGACCGCCGCACTTGGCGGCTTTCCAAGCATACTGCGCGCGCAGCCGAGCAAGGCGCGCACGATCCGCGCCGTGATGCAGGGGGATTTGCGCTCGCTCGATCCGATTTGGACGACCGCCAACATCACCGCCTATCACGGCGCGATGATCTACGACACGCTGTTCGCGCTCGACGGCGACCTCAAGACGCAGCCGCAGATGGTCGGCAAGTGGGGCACGTCGGATGACAAGCTCACCTACACCTTCGAACTGCGCGACGGCCTTGCGTTCTCCGACAAGACGCCGGTGACGGCCGACGACGTCGTCGCCTCGATCCGGCGATGGGCGGCGCGCGACGGCGGCGGCCAGCACATGATGCAGCGCGTGAAGGACATTTCGAAGAAGGACGACAAGACCTTCGTCATCGCGCTGAAGGAGCGCTACGGCCTCATCGCCGATCTGATGGCGAAGACGGCGACGCCGATGCTCTACATCATGCGCAAGAAGGAGGCCGAGACCGACCCCAACCAGCAGATCACCGAATATATCGGCTCCGGTCCCTTCATCTATAACCGCAACGAATCGCAGCAGGGCACGCGCTACGTCTACGACCGCAATCCGAATTATAAGCCGCGCTCGGAGCCCGCGAGCGGAATGGCCGGCGGCAAGATCGCCAAGGTCGATCGCGTCATCTACGAGAACATGCCGGACTCGCAGACCGCGCTGCAAGCCTTGAAGGCCGGCGAGATCGACTTCTTCGAAATTCCGCCGCTCGATCTCCTCGATACGCTCGAAAGCGACCCGAACGTCAAGGTCGAGGTGCTCAACAAGCTCGGCAATTACGGCATCATCCGCCTCAACCACCTCTACCCGCCGTTCAACAATGTCGATGCGCGCAAGGCGCTGCTCTACCTGATCGACCAGGAAGAGTTCATGAAGGCGTCGTTCGGCAATCCGAAATATTACCGGAAGTGCCCATCGCAATTCGCCTGCGGCACGCCGATGGAGAACGACGAGAATACCCAATGGTTCAAGGAGGCGCCGAACCTCGCCAAGGCGAAGGAACTGTTCAAGAAGTCGGGCTACGACGGCAAACCGGTCACCGTGCTGCATGCGACGAATATCGACTTCATGAGCAATTCCGCGCAGCTTTTGGCGCAGCGTCTGCGCGACGCCGGCATCACCGTGGACCTCGCCGCCTCCGATTGGGGCGGCGTCGTCACGCGGCGCGCAGTCAAGGCGCCGCCGGACCAGGGCGGCTGGAACGCCTTCATCACGTGGTCGGGCGCCGCGTCAGTCGGCAACCCGATCGCTTATGTCGGCCACCAGACCAACGGCGAGAAAGGCTGGTTCGGCTGGCCGAACGATCCCGTGCACGAACAACTGCGCGACAAGTGGGCGGCGGCGGGCTCGCTCGACGAGCAGAAGGCGATCGCGCGCGAGATGCAGAAGCATGATTGGGATTTCGTGCCGCATATCTGGCTCGGGCAATTCCTCTCGCCGGTTGCCTACCGCAAGAATTTGCGCGGCGTCCTCGCGGTGCCCGAGATCATTCCGTTCTGGAATATCGAGAAGGCGTGAGTGCCGCGTGTGCCGGATGGCCGGTGCGTGACGTCATAACCGGAATCTGACCCGCGCGGAGGTCCGATGCTCGCCTATGTCGCCCGCCGGCTCGCCTCGACGGTGCTCGTCATGGGCATCGTCGCGGTGTTCGTGTTCCTGCTGCTGCATCTCGCCCCCGGCGATCCGGCCGCGATCATCGCCGGCGACAATGCCTCGATCGAGCAGATCACCTCGATCCGCCAGCGGCTGGGGCTCGAGGACCCGCTCCCGGTGCAGTTCATCAACTGGGCCGGGCGCATCCTGCAGGGCGATTTCGGCATATCGATCTTCTCGAACGAGCCGGTGCTGCATCTCATCGCGCAGCGCGTCCAGCCGACGGTGTCGCTCGCCGTGACGACGATCGCGGTTGCCGTGGCGCTCGCGGTCAGCTTCGGTGTTTTCGCCGCGTGGAAGGCGGGAACGTGGGTCGATCGGTCGCTGATGGCGCTCTCGGTCGCTGGCTTCTCCGTTCCGGTCTTCGTCGTCGGCTATCTCCTCATTTATGTGTTCTCGATCACGCTGCGCTGGCTCCCGGTGCAGGGGTATGTGCCGATCGAGCAGGGGATCGGGCCCTGGATCGAGCGGCTGGTGCTACCCTCCATCGCGCTCGGCCTTGCTTATGTCGCGCTGATCGCGCGCATCACCCGCGCCTCGATGCTTGAGGTCCTCGCCGAGGACTACATCCGCACGGCCCGCGCCAAGGGCGTCGCGACGCAATCGATGCTGCTCAAGCACGCGCTCAAGAATGCGGGCGTGCCGATCGTCACCGTGATCGGCATCGGCGTCGCACTTCTCATCGGCGGCGTCGTCATCACCGAGACGGTGTTCAACATCCCCGGTGTCGGGCGGCTCGTCGTCGACGCCATCCAGAAACGAGATTATCCGGTAATCCAGGGCGTGATCCTCATCTTCTCCGGTGTTTATGTTCTGGTGAACCTCCTGGTCGACCTCACCTATACGCTGCTCGATCCGAGGATCCGCTATTGACCGCCGTCGATCTCACACAGCAATCGGCCGCGCTCGCCGTCGAGCGGCGAAGCCCTATGGCGGCGGCGATGCGCTTCGTGCGCCGCAATCCGACCATGACGATCGGCGCGCTGATCCTGCTGATCGTGATGGTGCTCGCCATCGCCGCGCCGCTGTTCGCGGGTGACCCCGTCAGCATGCGGCCGGCGCAGCGCCTGCGCCCGCCTTCGGCGGCGAACTGGCTCGGCACCGACCATCTTGGCCGCGATGTCTTCGCCCGCACCATCTTCGGTGCGCAGGTCTCGCTCTATGTCGGCATCGCCGTGTCGGTGCTGTCGATCGTGATGGGTCTCGCGATCGGCCTTCTCGCCGGCTATTTCCGCAAGGCTGATGCGGTCGTGATGCGGTTGATGGACGGGCTCATGGCGATCCCCGGCATCCTGCTCGCGATCGCGCTGGTCGCGCTGACGCGCGCGAGTGTCACGGTCGTGATCTTCGCGATCACGATCCCCGAGGTGCCGCGCGTCGTGCGGCTCGTGCGCGCGGTGGTGCTGAGCGTGCGCGAGGCGCCGTATGTCGAGGCGGCGGTGTCGAGCGGCACGCCGGTGTGGAAAATCCTCTTGCGCCACATTCTGCCGAGCACGATCGCGCCGCTGATCGTGCAGGCGACCTATATCTGCGCGTCCGCGATCCTGATCGAGGCGTCGCTTTCCTTCCTCGGGGCGGGTACGCCGCCGGAGGTGCCGACCTGGGGCAATATGATCGCGCAGAGCCGCTTGTTCCTGAGCCGTGCGCCCTGGACGATCTTCGCGCCCGGCATTGCGCTCGCGCTCGTCGTTCTCGCGGTCAATCTTCTCGGTGACGGCTTGCGCGACCGGCTTGACCCGCGGCTTGCGAGGCGCATGTGATGGTGGAAGCCCGCGCAGCCGCGCTTCTCTCGGTGCGCGACCTGCGCACACATTTCTTCACTGCGGACGGCGTGACGCGTGCCGTCGACGGTGTCTCATTCGATATATCGCCGGGTGAAACACTCGGCATCGTCGGTGAATCCGGCTGCGGCAAGAGCGTGACCGCGCTGTCGGTGATGCGGCTTCTGCCCGATCGGCTGGCGCGCATCGTCGGCGGCAGCGTGCATTTCGAGGGCAAGGACCTCGCCGGCCTCGACGAAGCGGCGATGCGGCGCATCCGCGGCAACGCTATGGCGATGATCTTTCAGGAGCCGATGACGAGCCTCAATCCAGTGCTCACCGTCGGCCACCAGATCGCGGAGGCCGTGCGCATCCATTCCGGCGCGAGCGCCGCGCAGGCGCGGGAGCGCGCGGCCGAGATGCTGCGTCTCGTGCACATCCCCGATGCCGCGCGCCGGCTCGACGACTATCCGCACCAATTCTCCGGCGGCATGCGTCAGCGCGTGATGATCGCGACCGCGCTCGCCTGCAATCCGAAGCTTCTCATCGCCGACGAGCCGACGACGGCGCTCGACGTCACCATCCAGGCGCAGATTCTTGAGCTGATCATCGAGCTCAAATCGCGCACGGGCGCCGCGGTGATCCTCATCACGCACGACCTCGGGGTCGTTGCCGAGACATGCCAGCGCGTGATGGTGATGTATGCCGGGCGCAAGATCGAAGAAGCGCCGATCCTTGAACTGTTCGATCGGCCGGCGCATCCTTATACGCGCGGGTTGATGGCCTCGATCCCGCGCTTCCGCGGCGCTGGGCGCAAGCGCCGGCTGACCGAAATCCCCGGCATCGTGCCGTCGCTGCGCGAGCCCATCGTCGGCTGCGCTTTCGCGCCGCGCTGTCCCTTTGCGATCGACCGCTGCCGCGTCGAAACGCCGGAACTGCGCGCGCTCGGCAACGGGCACACGGCCGCGTGTCACCGCGCCGAAGATGTCATGCGCGAAGCGCTGGTGGCTGCATGAGCGCGCCCGCTCCGCTCCTCGAGGTCGCCGGGCTGAAGAAGCATTTTCCGCTCAGCCGCGGCTTGTTCAACCGCGAGGTGAAGGCAATCCGCGCGGTCGATGGCGTCGATCTCACCATCGCGCCGGGGGAGACGCTGTGTCTCGTCGGCGAATCCGGCAGCGGTAAATCGACTGTCGGTAAGCTGGTGTTGCGTCTGATCGAGCCGACGGCCGGAGCGATCCGGCTCGAAGGCGCCGACATCACCCATCTCGGCCCTGACGCGATGCGGCCGCACCGGCGCCGCGCGCAGATGGTGTTCCAGGATCCTTACGCGTCGCTCAATCCGCGCCTCACGGCGGGAAAGATCGTCAGCGAGCCGCTGGAGAACTATTCCGACGTCATTCCCTCCGAGCGCGCGGCCCGCGTCGCCGCGCTGTTCGAGCAGGTCGGCTTGCGGCCCGATGCGATGCGGCGCTTCCCGTTCGAGTTTTCCGGGGGGCAGCGCCAGCGGCTCGGCATCGCGCGGGCGCTCGCGCTCAATCCCGCGCTCATCGTCGCCGATGAGCCGGTCTCGGCGCTCGACGTCTCGGTGCAGGCGCAGGTGCTCAACCTGATGATGGACCTGCAGGAGGAGCTTGGCCTCGCTTACCTCTTCATCTCGCATGACCTCGGCGTGGTCGAGCATATCGGGCATCGCGTCGCGGTGATGTATCTCGGCAAGATCGTCGAGCTCGCAACCAAGGATGCGCTGTTCGAGAATCCGCGCCATCCTTACACCCAGGCGCTTCTCGCGGCGGCGCCGCTGCCTGACCCGCGTGCCAAGCGCGAGCGCATCGTGCTGCAGGGGGATATTCCCTCGCCGATCAATCCACCGTCGGGCTGCGCCTTCCATACGCGCTGCTCGAAGGCGTTCGGGCGTTGCAAGGTGGAGACGCCGCCGCTTGCGCGCGCCGCCGATGGCCGCTTGGCGGCGTGTCATCTGGTGGAGTGAGACAGGGTGTCGTCCCCGCGAAGGCGGGGACCCAGTACGCCGTGAGCTCTCGATTACAGTGAAGGCAGGGGATGCTGGATGCCCGCTTTCGCGGGCATGACAGCTGCGGCGCGTGGGCGAATCTTTTTTCTACTCCACCACGCGCATCACGGCCTCGATCTCGACCGTCATGTTGTTGGGGAGCGAGCCCATGCCGACCGCCGAGCGCGCGTGGCGGCCGCGTTCGCCGAGCACGGCGACGAGGAGGTCGGAGCAGCCGTTGATGACTTTCGGCTGGTCGGCGAATTCCGGCACGGCGTTGACCATGGCCAAGAGCTTGATGACTTCGACCTTGTCGAGACTGCCCGCTGCCGCTTTCGCTGCCGCGAGGAGGCCGAGCCCGACGATCTTGGCGTGCTCGTAGGCCTGGTCGACGGTCACGTCCTTGCCGACCTTGCCGGTGTAGTAGCCGCCGTCCGGCTTCCGTGGTCCCTGGCCGGAGCAATAGATCGTGTTGCCGTCGCGCTTGAAGGAGACATAGGTCGCGATCGGCGTCGGCACGCTCGGGAGCGTCAATCCGAGCTTCTTGAGATTGTCTTCCGCGCTCATGCGGCCTTCTCCAGTTTGCGGAATTTCGCTTCGTCCTGCGCGTACCACCAGCGGCCACCGAGAACGACGGCTTCGGAGACGATGCGCTTGTCGCCGGTCATGTGCTCGCCGACCACATCGACGTAATCGAACTGGCCGTCCCTGACGTTGAGGATGGTGGCGTCGCCGACGGCGCCGGGCTTGAAGGTGCCGAGCTCCGGCCGCTGCAGCGCCATCGCGGCGTTCACCGTGCTTGCTGCGATCACGTCCTTGAGCGGCATGCCCATGCAGAGGAATTTCGAGAGTGTCGTCACCTGATCGAAGGCAGGCCCCTCGATGCAGAGCGCATGCACGTCGGAAGAGATCGTGTCGGGATAGAAGCCGTTGGCGAGCATCGCGCGTGCAGTCTTGAACGCGAACGAACCCTTGCCGTGGCCGATGTCGAATTTCACGCCGCGCGCGCGCGCCTTGTTCACCACGTCCTTCACCTTGCCCTGATGGTCGACGGGCGCATTGGGGAAGGGGCGGAACGCGTGGGTGAGCACATCGCCCGGCCGCAATCGCTCGACGACCTCCTCGTAGCTCGGCGGCGGGAAGTCGATGTGGCACATCAGCGGCATGCCGACTTCGTTCGCCGCCTGCAGCGCGATGTCGAGCGGCGCGGTGCCATGGATGCCGCTGGAGCCGCGTCCGACGCGCACCTTGATGCCGACGATCACATCGCGGTTCTTGTCGGCGACGGCCACCGCTTCAATCGGCGCCATCAGCCGCATCTCCTCGCTCTCGCCGACCATCACGGTTTTCGAGAAGCCGAAAATGCCGGCGAAGGAGACGTGGAGATAAGCGAGGATGCGCACGGCCGACGGCTCGATCACGTGCTTGCGGAAGCCGGCGAAGTTGCCGGGTCCGGCGCTGCCGGTGTCGATCGCGGTGGTGACGCCGCTCATGCGGCAGAAATCCTCGGCATCGATGCCGAGCGAGGTGCCACCCCAATAGACATGGGTGTGCAGGTCGATGAGCCCCGGCGAGACGATGGCGCCCGAGACATCGCGCACTTCCGCCGCGCCCTCGCGGGCGAGATCGTTGCCGACCTTCGCGACCTTGCCACCGGTGAAGGCGACGTCGGCGACGCGGTCGATATTCTGCGACGGGTCGATAACCCGTCCGCCTTTCAAAACCAGATCGAATGCCATGGATTAAAGCCTGCCTCCCTGCCTGCGGGGACGGCATCAGACACCGCGGCTCGTCAGGGGGCAAGGCCAGGGCCTCGCGCAGGCGTCATGCGCGGGCGTGGCCCGCGCATCCATCAATCAAAAGAGTCTTCGCGAAAAGGATGGATTGCCGGGTCAAGTGTAAGGCCCGGCAATGACGCCTCAGCTAGATTATCTTAGCTCTTGGCGATATCCGGCGCGTCGGGATGTTTCATCCCCAGCACATGGTAGCCGGCGTCGACGTGCAGGATTTCGCCGGTCATGCCGCGCGCCATGTCGGAGGCGAGGTAGACGGCGGTCTCGCCCACCTCCTCGATGGTGATCGTGCGGCGCAGCGGCGCGTTGAGCTCGTTCCATTTGAGGATGTAGCGGAAATCGTCGATGCCCGCGGCGGCGAGCGTCTTGATTGGCCCCGCCGAGATCGCGTTGACGCGGATGTTCTTCACCCCGAGATCGGCGGCGAGATAGCGTACCGACGCCTCGAGCGCCGCCTTGGCGACGCCCATCACGTTGTAATGCGGCATCCACTTCTCGGCGCCGTAATAGGTGAGGGTGAGGAGCGAGCCGCCGTTCGGCATCAGCTTCTCGGCGCGCTGTGCAACCGCCGTGAACGAGTAGCAGCTGATCTGCAGCGACTGCGCGAAATTCTCCGGCGTGGTGTCGACGTAGCGGCCGGTAAGCTGGTCCTTGTCGGAGAAGGCGATGGCGTGGACGAGGAAGTCGAGCGATCCCCATTTCTCGGCGATGACGGCGAAGGCGGCGTCGAGGGTTGCCGGATCGGTCACGTCGCAGTGCCCGACGACCAGCCCATCGAGCTCCGCAGCCAGTGGCTCGACGCGCTTCTTGAGCGCATCGCCTTGATAGGTAAAGGCGAGCTCGGCGCCGTGGGCGCGGCACGCCTTGGCAATGCCCCAGGCGATCGAGCGGTTGTTGGCGACGCCCATGATCAGGCCGCGCTTGCCGCGCATCAGGTCCGGGGTTGATGCCATTGGTCCTCGCAGTTGCGGCCGCGGCCGGGGCGGACCCTATGGCATAGGGTTTTGACCCCTTCAAGGACGGGAGACGTGCTCCAGGCGAAAATTGGAATATCTGCCTCTGGCGATTGTTCTTTTTACAAGTCCGCCCGACAATGCGGCGCCGGGGGCCGCAGGGCCCCGGCGTCGGGTCGGCCAAAAGCGGCCGCTGTTTGGTGGACAGGGTGGGCCTTGGTGAGCGGTTTCCGGCAGGGCGTTGAAGCGTCCATTCCCGCGTTGCGTCGCTATGCGCGGGCGCTGACGCGCGAGGCCGATGCTGCGGACGACCTGGTGCAGGACACGCTGACGCGGGCGCTGCGCTCGGAGCACCTTTTTCACGGCGGCGACATCCGCAAATGGCTGTACACGATCATCACCAATCTCAACCGCAACCGGCTGCGGTCCCTGGCCCGGCGGCCGGCTGCGGTCCCGATCGACGAGCACGAGCCGCCGGATGCGTCCTCGCCGGACTTGCGCGCGCGCGACATCGAGCGGGCGCTCGCGACTTTGACGGAGGAGCAACGCACGGTGCTCCTGCTCGTCACGCTCGAAGGGTTGAGCTACCGCGAGGTCGCCGACGTGCAGGCGGTGCCGATCGGCACCGTGATGTCGCGGCTCGCGCGCGCCCGTGCCCAGGTGAAGTCCTATCTCGAGGGCGACAAGCCGGCGCTGCGGAGGATCAAGTGAGCCGGGGACGACAATGACCGACCGCAACGTCCCGGTCACCGAGGACGAGCTGCACGCCCTGGTCGACGGCGAGCTGCCGGCGGATCGCGTCGGCGACGTCGAAGCCTGGCTCGCCGCGCATCCGGACGATGCCGTGCGCGTCGCCGCCTGGCGCGCGCAGGTGGAAGCGATCCGGGCGCGGTATGGCAGTGTCGCCGAGGAGCCGGTGCCCGCGCGTCTCGACCTCGATCGCGTCATTACAACCGCTCGGCCGTGGTCGCGCGTTGCGGCGGCCGCGGTCGTTGCGGCGCTGCTGGTCGGCGGCGCGGCGGGCTGGTTCGGCCGCGGCTTCTGGGAGGGCGGCCCGGCAGCGAAGACGGTCACGGCGGAAGCGCTCGACGCGCACAAGCTTTACGTCGTCGAGGTGCGCCATCCCGTCGAGGTGCCGGGCGCGGAAGAAGCGCATCTCGTGCAGTGGCTGTCGAAGCGCGTCGGCCACGAGGTCCTGGCGCCGGACCTGCAGCCGCTCAATCTCAAGCTGGTGGGCGGCCGGCTGCTCCCAGGCCCGAAGGGCGCTGCTGCCTTCTTCATGTATGAGGGCCCGTCCGGCGAGCGCTACACACTCTATTGCGCGCGCGACGCACAGGCGCCGACGGCGCTGCGCTATCGCGCGGCAGGGACGATCGGCGCGGTGTATTGGATGGACGGCGCCGTCGCCTACGTGGTGACCGGCCCCGCCAACCGCGAGAAGCTGCACAAGGTCGCCGAGAGCGCCTATGCGCAGATCGACAAGGACGCGACGCGCTCTAGCCTACCGTACAAGGCCGCGGCGCGATAGGCCAAACAGCCTCCTGCTCAGCATAAAATATCTGGCGTCATGCCCGGGCTTGACCCGGGCATCCATCTTCTTCGTGAAAAATGATGAATTGCCGGGTCAAGCCCGGCAATGACGACATAGCTTACTCGAACCCGCCGCGCGGCTTGTAGGGCTTCGCCTCGCGCCACGCCCGCATCAGCGCCTCGAGCTCGGGATCGGGCTTCTCTGGCAGCATGATGCGCGCCGTCGCGAAGAGGTCGCCCGTCGCAGCCTTGGCGGGAAGGCCCTTGCCCTTGAGGCGGAAGGTGCGGCCCGAGCTCGTTCCCGCCGGGATCGCGAGATCGACCGCGCCGTCGAGGGTCGGCACACGCGCCTTGCCGCCAAGCACCGCGTCGTAGAGCGTGATCGGCACATCGACGCGCAGGTTCGCGCCCTCGACCTTGAAATGCGGATGCGGCGCGATGCGCACCGTTATCAGCACGTCGCCCGCCGGGCCGCCGCTCTGTCCCGGCATGCCTTGGCCCTTGAGGCGAATCTGCTTGCCATCGCTAAGTCCGGCCGGCACCTTGACGTCGACCTCGCGGCCGGTCGGAAGCTGCACGCGCGTCCGGGTCCCATGCGCGGCGTCCGCGAGCGAGATCGTCACCTCGGCGGCGACGTCATGGCCGGCGCTCGGCGCCTCCTCGAAGTGAAATGAGGGGCCGGCGTCCGGCCGCGGGCCGCGCCCGCCGCCCATGCCGCCGAACACGCCGCTGAGGATATCCTCGAAGGCGCTGAAGCCGCCGCCGCGTCCGCCGCCGGCGCGGCGCAAATCCTCGGGGCTGAAGGTGAAGCTCTCGAAATGGGAGCCGCCGGGGCCGGCGCCGGCGCGCTGCCTGCCGCCGGGACGGCGGCCAAAGCCTTCGAAGCCCTGGAAGGCGGGCTTGCCGTCGGCGTCGATCTCGCCGCGATCGAACTGCTTGCGCTTGGTCTCGTCGCCGACGATCTCATAGGCGGCGTTGAGCTCGGCGAATTTCACCGCAGCCTTCGGATCGTTCTTGTTGGCGTCCGGATGCAGCTTCTTCGCCTGGCGGCGAAACGCCTTCTTGATCTCGTCGTGGCCCGCACTCGGCTTGACCCCCAGGACGTCGTAGGGGTTACGCATCGCCTATTGCTCCGTCAGAAAGGGTGCCGCCAGGCGCTCGTGTGGCGGTTCAGAAGTCCGCACATTCTTGCCGCGTGTACGAGACACTAGCCCGGCGAAATGCACTGCCGGCAATGTGGGGCGTATGTGGCGAGACTGCAACGCCGTTGCGGCGAGGCCTAGAGCAATTTCCGTCCGAGTTAGGAGCGGTTCAGCGGCTTCATCTCGCGCACTTCCCACTTGCCGCTTTTAATCCGGCAGGCGCCGCCCTGGTACCAGGACTCGGCGGCGTCCTTGATGTAGCTCGCGAGGAAGTCGTGGCAGGTGGTGCCGTCCTGCGTATAGGCGGAGGCAAGCGGCGTCACCGTCCCGCGGGCCCCGGTCGACGGGTTCTCCCAAGGCAGCGCGAGGTCTTTGCGGTCGAAGGTAAACAGCCGTGCGACCACCGCCTTCGCGGCGGCGAGGTCGCCGCCGGCGAGGATCGAGGGCGCCTTCTTCTCTGCGGCAGGCGCCGCCGCGGCCGCCGTGCCGGTGTATTTCGGGGAATCGTCTGCCGAAGACAGCCCGCCGAGCTGATAGGTCGTGCTGCAGGCGCCGGCGGGAAGAGCAAGGGCGGCGAGGATCAGGCAGGGCAGGGCGCGCCTGGCGGCATGACGCCAGCGTAGGCACGCGATTACTTGTCCCTTATATAACGTCGTCACGCGGCCCCGCATCGGCCATTCACCACTCATCCGTTTCGCACTGGCGTCATTCATGAAACATCAACAGCCGTTAACATCCGGTGACTTCACCGAAGCCGCCGAGCCTTTCGGGCTTTTCGCTGAATGGATGGAGGACGCGAAGAAGTCCGAGCCGAACGATCCGAACGCGATGACGTTGGCGACGGTCGACGACACCGGCC
Organism: Variibacter sp.; assembly: GCA_050187875.1. Classification (GTDB taxonomy): domain Bacteria; phylum Pseudomonadota; class Alphaproteobacteria; order Rhizobiales; family Xanthobacteraceae; genus JAFKKS01. The sequence continues at coordinate 109,094 of JBFWXB010000001.1, read as the reverse complement.
TGCCGGATGCGCGCATGGTGCTGCTGAAGGGCGTCGATGATCACGGCTTCGTTTTCTACACCAATCTTGAAAGTAAAAAGGCGAGGGAGCTGGCCGGGCAGCCGAAGGCGGCGCTCGTCTTTCATTGGAAGTCGCTGCGGCGGCAAGTGCGCGTGCGTGGACCGGTGGAGCCCGTGACCGACGCGGAGGCCGACGCCTATTTCGCCACGCGCCCGCGCGGCTCGCAGATCGGCGCCTGGGCGAGCAAGCAATCCTCGCCGCTCGAAAGCCGCATGGCCTTCGAGAAAGCCATCGCCTTGACGACGGCGAAATACGCCATCGGCGCGGTGCCGCGCCCGCCGCATTGGTCGGGCTTCCGCATCGTGCCGGTCTCCATGGAGTTCTGGCACGACCGGCCGTTCCGCCTGCATGATCGCGTCGAATACCGCCGCGAGACGTCCGGCGCGCCGTGGGTTAAGACGCGGCTCTATCCGTGACGGCTGGCCTTTAGCAGGATCGCAGCAACGCATGCCTAACCGCACGCCCCCGCAAGAGCCGCGCCGCACGCTCCTTCTCACCGGGGCGAGCCGCGGCATCGGCCACGCCACGGTCAAGCGCTTCTCGGCGGCTGGCTGGCGCGTCATCACCTGCTCGCGCCACCCTTTTCCCGAGAACTGTCCGTGGGAGGCCGGCCCCGAGGATCACATCCAGGTCGACCTCGGCGATCCCGAGAACACCATTGAGGCCATCGCCGAGATCAAGCGGCGGCTCGAGCCCAAGGCGCTGCACGCGCTCGTCAACAATGCGGCGATCTCCCCGAAGGCCGAGGGCGGCAAGCGGATGGGCTCGATCGGCACCGATCTCAATACCTGGGAGCAGGTGTTTCGGGTCAACTTCTTCGCGCCGATCATGCTCGCGCGTGGGCTGCTCGAAGAGCTGAAGGCGGCGAAGGGCTCGGTCGTGAACGTCACCTCGATCGCCGGGTCGCGCGTGCATCCTTTCGCCGGCGCCGCTTATGCGACGTCGAAGGCCGCGCTCGCCTCGCTCACCCGCGAGATGGCGGCGGATTTCGGCGCGCAGGGCGTGCGCGTCAATGCGATCGCGCCCGGCGAGATCGACACCGCGATCCTCTCTCCCGGCACCGAGGAGATCGTCGCGACGCAAATCCCGATGCATCGCCTCGGCACGCCCGACGAGGTGGCGAAGATCATCTATGTCCTGTGCACGGAAACGTCGTCTTACGTGAACGGCGCCGAGATTCACATCAACGGCGGCCAGCACGTTTAAGGACCACGGGCTTCGCGTTTCGTCCCTCCGTCCGCGCCCCATCCTTGACCCTTTCGCCGCCTGCCGATACTGCATGCGAAATTGGATGCAATGAAGGCTCGATCGTCCTCGGCGAGCGAGGGGCGAGAGGAAGGATTGAATGCGCGCGATCCAGATTCAACGCCACTGCAAGCCAGAGGATCTCGTCGTCTCGGATATTCCGGCGCGCCGGCCCGGTCCCGGCGAGGTGCGCATCCGCGTTCATGCGGCGGCGGTGAATTTTGCCGATTCCCTCATCATCTCCGATCAGTACCAGCACAAGCCGCCGCTGCCCTTCATTCCCGGCATGGAAGCAGGCGGCGAGGTCATCGAGACCGGGCCGGGTGTCGAAGGGCTGAAGCCCGGCGACCGTATCGTCGGCTATGCGCGTTACGGCTATTTCGCGGAAGAGGCGGTGATGCCCGCCGCGCACACCTTCGCGATGCCGCGCGGCATGGACTTCGTTCAGGCTGCCGCGTTTCCGATCTCCTATGGGACAGCACATGTCGGACTGCAGTATCGCGCCGGCCTCAAGGCGGGCGACGTGCTGCTTGTCACCGGCGCCGGCGGCGGCGTCGGAATAGCGGCGGTCGAAGTCGGCAAGGCGTTGGGAGCGACGGTCATCGCGACCGCAAGTTCGACGGCGAAGCTCGATCTCGCCGCGAAGCACGGCGCCGATCATCTGATCAACTACGCGAGCGAGGATGTCGTCGCGCGCATCAAGAGCCTGACCGGCGGCGTCGACGTCGTCTTCGATCCGGTCGGCGGCGATGCCTTCCGTTGGGCCCTGAAGTGCATCAATTTCGAGGGACGGATTCTTGTCGTCGGTTTTGCCTCCGGCGAGCGGCAGCTCGTTCCGGCCAACCACGCGCTGGTCAAGAATGCGACGATCATCGGCTTCTCCTGGAGTTTCTATCGCGAGAGGAAACCGCAGGTCGATCAGCACGCCTTCGCCGATCTGTGCCGCATGTTCGGGGCTGGGCAAGTCGATCCGCCGGTGACCGAAACCTATCCGCTGCAAGACGTCGGCAAGGCGTTGCGCCGGCTTCTCGATCGCGAGGCTGCGGGCAAGATCGTCCTGACGGTGCGCTAAAGCAGTCTTGTTATCGCCGGGACAAGTGTTCGGCTGCTGATGCAGTGTGATCGTATCGCCTTCTTTCGGGTGCGTGCTTCCTCCCCGTGAAACGGGGGAGGTGTCGCCGCGCAGCGGCGACGGAAGGGGCGCGGAATGACAAAATGGTCTTGACGTTTCTAGGAATATATGCACATTGGCGAGTGCCGTCCGCTGCGTCTCGAGGCAGCGGAGGCAATCGCGAAATTCTCTCCGGAGGATTTCGCCGATGGAGCGCCGGGAGGCGCTGGGTCTCCGATCGCAAGGAGGCCCGCGCGCCCCGGATCAGGCTTCGCAACCCTGGTCCGAATCCGGCGCGCATTGAGCGGGTCTCGCACACCCGCTGAGGGGCCTCGCAAGCCCCTGGCGCCTCCCGGCGCTCCATCCCCTTTTTGGGGAAACGGAAAAAGGGACCCCGGCGTACCCGGCGCCGTAAACCTCGGGCCGCTACCCCCTGCGTCATCGCCGGGCTTGTCCCGGCGATCTCGCTTAGCCCGGCCCCGTGCCCTCCTAATCGGGATGGCCGGGACAAGCCCCGGCCATGACGATGGAGGCATTGGCGTGCAGCGAAGACTCTTCCGCTCTCCCCTTTCAGGGAAGCGAGAAGAAACGCGCGACGCTCTGCCCCTTCAAGGGGAGAGCGAGACGTAGCGCCTCACCGCGCCACGGTCTGATGCGGCGGATGCTGATACATCATCCAGAGCTCGATCGCGGCAAGGATCGCGACGAGAATTCCGATCACCACGTGCACACTCTGGGCCGTGGTGCCCTGGAACTGCAGGACCCAGGGCGAGACAAGGACCCAAAGACCCACGATCAGGTTCAGCCACTCCTCCCAAACGGCAAAGGCCGAAAGGGCGGCGACCGCCAGCACGAAGATGATGATGCCGCAGATATAGGCGTTCTGCGATTGCGCGCCGGATGAGAACGCGAAGACCCAAGGCGAGAAGAACAGGATCGCGCCAAGGATCAGGTTCGCCACATCGCAGAATTTGGCGTTCGTCCATTCATTCATGGCCGTCCTCCAACGCGCCGGATTTCTCGCTCGCGCTTCCTTCTCGCGAGAGGTTCAATCCGGCGCAAACCCGCAATCCATTTGCGGGAGCTACGCGAAGCGCTTCCTGAGTTTCTTGGCTTGCGGCCTGTAGGCGAAGCGTGATGGGCGTTTCGCCATCCCAGGCTTTGTCGATCGTCACGCGGGCGGGCTGGCCAACCGCATGGCCTTGCCGTTCGCCGGCGGTCGAGCATCCAAACGCGTCAAGACGCGCTTCGCCCTTCCAACGCAAGAGGTGGCCGCGGGTTCCGTTGCGTTTTCAAGACTTTCGGTCAGGTTCCTGGCCCAGTGCCTGCACTTTCCGCAGGAGGGAGCTCGCTACGCAAGACGTTGGTGCATGACGCATGCGACGCCGAGAGCCGCGAGGGCCGCGCGCGTTGCGGCCATCGAGCCTTCGACATCGAGGCCGCGGCAGGCATCCTCGATGACGACACAGGCGAAGCCGGCGTTGCGCGCGTCTACCGCCGAGAAGCGGACGCAGAAGTCGAAGGCCAGTCCCGCAAGGAACACGCGCGTGAGCCCACGCTCGCGCAAGTAGCCGGCAAGGCCGGTCGGCGTCTTGCGGTCGTTCTCCTGGAATGCGGAATAGGAATCGATCGTGCGCCGGAAGCCTTTGCGGATCACCAGCTCGGCATGGGGGATGTCGAGACGCGGATGGAATTGCGCGCCCGGCGTTCCCTGCACACAATGGTCGGGCCACAGAATTTGCGGCCCGTAATCGAAAGAGACGGTCTCAAACGGTTGTCTGCCCGGATGCGACGAGGCGAAGGAATGATGGCCGGGCGGATGCCAGTCCTGCGTGAGCACGACATGGGCAAAGCGCGCCGCGAGGTCGTTGGCGAGCGGCACCACCTCGTCGCCACGCGGCACGGCCAAGCGGCCGCCGGGGCAGAAGTCGTTCTGGACGTCGACGACCAGCAGCACGTCATGCTCGCCGATCGTGATCTTGTCAGCCATCGCAGTATCTCGTTCCGCGCGCGTCGCAGGTCACCAATGCGGCATGTAACGCGCGAATGATCCGCGTGGAAGACCGGCGATGAGGGCGCGGCGTCTTACGATGATGATGGCGGCGCGGCCGCGGTGCCATCCGCGCTGCCGATGCCGAGATAGATCGCCTGCACCTGCTCGTTGTCTTCGAGTTCGGCGGCGGTGCCTTCAAGGACGGTGCGGCCGGTCTGCAGCACATAGGCGTAATCGGCGATCTCGAGGGCGAGCGGGATCGATTGCTCGGCGAGGAGGAGCGTCAGGCCGTCGGCATGCAGGCGCCGCAGCGTCTCGTAAAGCGCGTCGACGATCGCCGGCGCAAGGCCGAGGCTCGGTTCGTCGAGCATCAGGAGCCTCGGCTCGCTCATCAGCGCGCGGCCCATGGCGAGCATCTGGCGCTCGCCGCCCGAGAGCGTGCCGGCGCTCTGCTTGCGCCGCTCGGCGAGGCGCGGAAAGATCGCATAGACGCGCTCGAACAGGCTTGCGAGCTTGCCCTTGTCGCTGAGCGCCGTTGCGCCGAGGCGCAGATTCTGCTCCACCGTTTGCGAGACGAAGAGCCGCCAGCCTTCGGGCGAGAGCGCAAGGCCGTTCGTGACGATGGCGTAAGCCGGCCGGTTGGTGACGGATTGTCCGCGCCAGCGGATGTCGCCGCCCGACGCGCGCACGAGGCCGGCGATGCAGTTGAGCGTCGTCGTCTTGCCGGCGCCGTTCGAGCCGAGCAGCGCGACGACGCTGCCTTGCGGCACCTTCAGCGAGACGTCGGCGACGCCGACGAGATCGCCGTAGCGCACTTCGAGATGATCAACGACGAGCTCATCCATCGCGTCAGCCCTTGCGCGCACGCTTGGCGTGGCCGTGGCCGAGATAGGCCTCGATCACGACGGGATCGTTGACGACCTCCTGCGGCCTGCCGCTGGCAATGACGTGGCCCTGGTTGAAGACGAGCACGCGCGCTGTGAGCGTCATGATCACCTCCATGATGTGCTCGACGATAACGATCGTGACGCCGGTCTCGTGGATTTTTCGCACCAGGGCGATCGCCGCCTGGAGTTCGCCCGGCGTCAAGCCCGCAAGCGCTTCGTCGAGCAGCATCAGGCGCGGGCCGGTCGCGAGCACGCGCGCAATCTCGAGGCGCTTGCGGCCGGGCGTGCCGAGCGAGCGGGCGCGCAGACGGGCCTGCTCCTTCAGGCCGGTGAGCTCGATGATGTTCTCGGCATGGTCGCGCGCCTCGCCGCGGCCGGGATGGCGCAGGAACGCGCCGACCATAACGTTCTCGAGGATCGTCATGTCCTCGAAGGTCGCCGGCACCTGGAAGGTGCGTCCGATCCCGAGCTTGGCGTGTGTCTCGGGGGATGCGTAGGTCACGTCATGCCCATCGAACAGGATCGTGCCAGCCGTCGGCGTGGTGTCGCCGGCGAGGCAATTGAAAAACGTCGACTTGCCGGCGCCATTCGGCCCGATCAGGCCGATCACATCGCCTTCCGCGACCGTGAGGTTCGCGTCGGCGACGGCGCGGAACTCGCCGAAGTGTTTCGCGACGTTCTTCGCCTCAAGGAGCATGGCTGCCGCTCCGAAAGCGCCGCGGCGCGTAGGTGTTCCAGAGCTCGACGAGTCCGCCCGGCTCGAAGCGCGCCAGCAGCACGATGATGCCGCCGTAAAGAATATAGGTGAGGCCCGAGCCGCCGCCGCCGAACCAGGTATTCGTCGCGGTCTGCAACGGGATGAGAATGATCGCGCCGATCAGTGGACCGACGAGCGTGCCGGCGCCGCCGAGCGCGGCGATGATGACCATCTGCACCGAGACGAGGATGCCGAGCCCGCTTTCCGGATCGACGAAGCCCGTCTTGATCGCATAGAGCGAGCCGGCGATCGAAGTGAAGGCGGCGGAGAGCATCAGCGCGTAAAGCTTCGTCCTGCGCACCGGAACGCCGAGGCTCTTCGCCGCGCGCTCGCCCGCTTTCACCGCGCGCATGTAATAGCCGAAGCGGCTGCGTTGCACCTGCCACGTCACCAGCAGCAGGATCGCGAGCACGGCGAGGAAGATGTAGTAGTAGGGAAGCTCGCTGGTGAAGGTGAGATCCCACCAGCCGCGCGGGATCGCGGGACCGGAGAGGCCGATCGCAGCGCCCGCGAAGTCCCACGTTCCGACCAGCAGGCGGATCAACTCGGCGACGGCGATGGTCGCCATGCTGAAGTAATGGCCCTGCAGGCGGAAGGTCGGCATGCCGATGACGACCGCGAGCACGAGGCTCACGGCGACGCCGATCGGGATGCCGAACATCGGCGGCCAGCCGAAATGGGTGAACATCATCAGCGGAATGTAGGCGCCGGCGCCGAAGAACATGCCGTGGCCGACGGACACTTGCCCGGCATAGCCGCCGACGATGTTCCAGGCCGATGCCGAGATCGCGGCAAGAAGAAGCGCGACGCCGATGTCGCGGGGGAAGGCGCCCTGGAAAACCAGCGGATAGATCAGGAAGACGACGGCGAGCGCGATCCAGCCCCAGGCGACCTTTGATGGAGCGCGCTTCGTCACCGGGAGTGCGGCCTCGACGCTCACGAGCTGTTAAGCCTTTCCCATCAGGCCCTGCGGCCGCAGCCAGAGCAGCGCGACGAACAGGGCGTAGACGACGACGTCCTTGTAGATCGGTCCGAGATAATAGGCGGAGAGCGCCTGGATGAGGCCGATGATGAGGCCCGCATACATCGCGCCCGGCACGCTGCCGAAACCGCCAAAGGCGACGACGACGAAGGCGGTGAGCCCAAAGGTTTCGCCGACGGACGGCGACCACGGATAGGACATCGCCATAAGCGCGCCGGCGATGCCCGCGCTCGCGGCGGAGAGGCCCCAGGCGAGCGTCTGCATCCGGTCCGGGCGAATGCCCATCAGCATGGCGGCGTTGCGATCCTCGGCCACGGCGAGGAGCTTGCTGCCGATGGTCGTGCGCGTGAGGAGAAGATGCATGGCGATGGTGAGCGCCGCGGCGATGATACCGGCGATGAGCTGCGGCACCGAGACGAGGATGCCGCCGATATTGAGGCTGCCGGAGAGCGCGGTCTGCGGCAACGACACGACATTCGCCGAGAACAGCCAGAACGCGGTGTAGCGCAGCAGCAGCGCCAGGCCGAAGGTCGAGAGGATTTGCGCCAGCATCGGCCCGCGCATGACGTGGCGGATGAGCGAGAGATAGACGACGACGCCGAGGAAGAAGAGGGCGATGAGCGAAGCGAGGCCGAACACCGCGGGCCCGCCGCCGAGCCAGACGAAGGCGAGCAGCGCCGCATACATGCCGAGCATGACGAATTCGCCGTGGGCGAAGTTGATGAAATTCATCATGCCCCAGATCAGCGTCAGGCCGGACGAGAACAGGGCGTAAATCGCCCCGAGCAGCAGTCCGCCGACGATCACCTGGAGGAGGAGCATCTACGCTATCCGCAGTACGAGGTTGTACTCCGTCACCCTGAGGTGGCCGCAAAGCGGCCCTTGAAGGGCGACGGCCGGGGCCGTGCATCCTTCGAGGCTCGGTCGCTACCGCGTCCTCGCACCTCAGGATGACGGATTAGGCGACCACGTTCAGGAATATTACTTCCAGCCCTTCATCGGCCACTGCAGCGGGTTTGCCGCTTTGTCCGCGGGCCACACCAGCGTGTAGTCGTTGCCCTGCAGCTGGATCAGATACGTCGAGGCCAGAACGTTTTGTCCGGTCTCGTCGAACTTGACGCCGCGATAGCCCATCATCAGCTGGTTCGGCTTGAGGTCGGTCGCCTTGAGTGCGGCCTGGATCTTCGCCGGCTCCGTCGAGCCGGCGCGGTTGATCGCCTCGGCCATGGTCAGGAAGCCCTGCAGGTTGCGGCCCGAGGTGTCGTCGAGGTCGCGGCCGGTCTTGGCCTTGAACATCTCGTTGATCTTGTAGGTGACCGAGCCCGGCTTGCCGATGTCCCAGCCGCTGCGGTTCATCGCGCCTTGGGCGATGTCCTTGACCGCCGGCACGAAGGACGGATCGGAGAAGCCGGAATCGTCGCCGAGCACCATCGGCGGCGCATAGTCCAGACTCTTCATCGTCTTCATGTAGAGGATGGAATCGGCCGTGTAGCTGATGAAGATGACGAGGTCGGGCTGTTTCTCCTTGAGCTGCAGCACCTGCGCGGAGACGTCCGTCGTGCTGGCGCCGTAGGGGATGCGCGCGGCGACCGGGATGTTGTTTTTCTTGGCGGCGGCTTCGATCGCTTCCGCGACCGAGGTGCCGTAGTCGGTGTTCTCGTTGACGATGGCGATCGAGCGGATTTGCTTGCCGCTCTTTCTCATGTCCTCGATGAAGTGCATGTAGGTGTTGGCGAAGTCGGACGCGATCGGCGTGACGCGGAAGGTCCACTTGAAGCCGCGCTGCGTGATGTTGCCGGCGGCGCTATCGCCGACGACGAAGGGAATGCCGTAGCGCTCGGCGACCGCGGTTGCGGTCAGCGTGCAGGACGATTGATAGGTACCGAAGAGGCCCTGCACCTTCTCCTGCGTGATCAGCCGCAACGCCTGCTGCTGCGAGACCGAGGGGTTGCCCTGGTGATCGACGAAGACGAGCTCGATCTTGGCGCCGCCAAGCCCGGGCAGGCCGGCGCCCTTGGCGAGCGGGATGTCGCCGAGGTCCGGATGGTCGTTGTTGACGATATCGGCCGCGACCTCGACCGCCGCCTTCGCGGCCTGACCGGCCGCCGCGGCATTGCCGGTCAGCGGGAACAGGACGCCGATTTTCACCGGGTCCGCCGCCTGCGCGAGCGATGTGCCGATGAGCGACGCGCCAATGAGCGCAGCGAAAGCCAACGATGATTTTTGCAAATTCCCCTCCCAAATGACGCCGAGCGCTCAACCGTCGACCGATCGGCCGGCGACGGATCGTTATTTTTCAAGGAGAGTAGAAATCGGCTTGGAAGGTGTCAACGCGGGGTCGGTACGCTTGTGTGGTCCGGCGCTCACAGGGAGACCATTGCCGCCGCTCAGACGGCGTATTTGGCGACGGCCTTCTCGTCCCAGGTGAGGCCGCTGCCCGGACGATCGGCGACGATAAGAGAGCCATCGCGCACTACTGGCGGCTCTTCGAGGACGGCATTGGCCCAATCCACATATTCAAGCCAATGGGCGGTCGGCGTCACCGCCATGAGGTGGGCACTCACCTCAGGATAGAGATGCGAAGACATCGGGATGTCATGCGCGGTTGCAAGCGCGGCCGCCTGCATCCAACCGGTGACGCCGCCGATACGCGCGAGATCGGGCATCACGAGGTCGCAGGCATGGGCGCCGATCGCCTGCGCCATGCCTTGTGGACCATTGAAGTTCTCGCCGATCTGCACATGCACGTCGAGCGCGTCCGCGATGGCGGCATTGCCGCGATAATCGTCGTGGCGGATCGGCTCCTCGATCCAGTAGATGCCCTCGTTCTCGATAGCGCAGCCGCGGCGGATGGCTTCAGGCGTATCCAGCGCTTGATTGTAGTCGGTCATCAGCGTGATGGCGTCGGGTAGTGCGCGGCGCACGGCGCGCACGACGGCGAGATCCTCTTCCAGCGTCGGATAGCCGAGACGCAGCTTCACCGCCTTGAGGTCGCTTTCGAGTAGCTTCAACGCTTCATCGGCGGTCTTCTGCGGTCCCATCAAGCCGAGCCCATTGCTGTTGTAAGCCGGGATCGGCTTGGGGCTGCCGCCGAGAAGCGTTGCCAGCGGCTTGCCTACTGCAATCGCGGCGGCATTCCACATCGCGCTGTCGATGGCGGAGAGCGCCATGCGCACCACGCCGGTGACGCCGATCAGCAGAAAGCGGCGCAGCAGGAGCTTGGTGAGGTCGGCGGGCGCGAGCGGCTTACCCTTGATCATCGCGACGGCGTCTTCGACGACGTTGCCAATGACACGCGGGCCGCCGGGATAGATGCCGAAGACGTAAGCGCGACCGGTGACGCCTTCTTCGGTTTCGAGATCGATGAGGAGGAGCGGTGCCGACCGGATGGCGCCTGCGCTTGTCCCGAGCACGAAATTCATCGGAACATTGACGGCGCGGGTGCGTACGCCGTGAACGGTGAGGCGTTCTGCCGACTGCACCGGACCTACAGCCATCGTTTCCATTTGAAATAGAGGTAGGGCAAGACGGCGGCCACTACCATCAGGACCAGGACCACGGGATAGGCGTAGGTCCATTCCAGCTCCGGCATATGCTTGAAATTCATGCCGTAGATCGAGGCGATGAGGATCGGCGGCGTGAGCGCGACCGAGGCCACCGAAAATATCTTGATGATGTTGTTCTGCTCGATCGAGACCATGCCGAGCACGGCGTCGAGCAGAAATTGGATTTTGTTGGCAAGATAGGTGGCGTGGTCGGAGAGCGACTGCACGTCGCGCTGCATCACCTTGAGCTGCGCGCGCATTTCCTTCGGCCACTTCAGCGCGTCCGCCTCGTTGGCGAGGAAGACGACCAGGCGGCCAAGCGAAACCAGACTTTCGCGCACTTTCGAGGAGAGGTCGCCCTTGCGGCCGATCGAGCGCATGATCTGGTTGTAGGTGCGCGAGCGATCGGTGCGGCGCGGCGTCGGCTCGAAAATCTGGTGCGAGACGACGTCGACTTCCGCCGCGACCTTTTCAAGAATGTCGGCGGAGCGGTCGATGATCGCGTCGAGCAGGTCGAGCAGGATCGTTTCGCCTGTTGCGGCCGCCGGACAGCTTTTGGCGAGCTTGTAGGAGATGATGGCGAAGGGCCGCGGCTCGTCGTAGCGCACCGTCACGAGCTTGCGATCGGCGAGGATGAAGGTGACCGGCGTCGTCTTCGGCATGTCGGTGTCGGACTGGCACATCAATGTCGCGGTCATGTAGCGCGCGCCGTTCTCGACATAGAGGCGGCTCGAAACCTCGATCTCCTGCATCTCTTCGCGCGTCGGAACGGCGACGCCGAGAATGCGCTCGACGGTCCGGTCTTCGTCAGGAGTCGGTGAAAGGAGGTCGCACCAGATCACGCCCGCGGGCGAAGGCTCCGATGGCGTGACACGCTCGAGCGTGTTTCCTCGCGCAACGTAGAAATTGAGCATGTCCGCCCGCGCCGTTATCGCCTTCGCGCTACCGGTAGCGCGGCAGACAAGAAGCGTCTACCCGCAGACGCATTCACGCCGCTGGGCAATGTGGCGGACGTAAACTCTTAAGACGACGCCGCCTTTAGCAGGCGGTTTCGAAGCGCGGATCGACGGCTTCCCAGCGCTGCGAGCGCTTCTCCTTGGACGCCCGTTCCGGCGCGACGTACGGAGCCGCCGCAGCGACGGCGGCAAGGCCGATCTGTGAATACTGTTTGGTCAGTTCCGGCTTTTCAGTTTCGCGTGTTCTTTCGCCCTGTTTTGGGCCGGCTGTTTGCATCGTTCTCTCCCTGCGATCTCAAGGCGGTGCAACCGCTCATTGCTGAAAAGATGGGTGGCAAGTGCGGCCGTTTCGTCGCCAAACCTCGAAGTTCTTGTGGCGTTTGCGGCGGCCCGCGCAGGCGGTTTCCGCCTTAGGCCCGTCGGCCGGTACGGTAAACCGGGCGTTAAACTTGGTACCGGAAGATGGAGGTGGGTCCGAAAAGTGCGGCTTTCCTGCAACAGCCGGCCATAGTGTGGCGTGATCACCGCATTGAGACTTGGCAGGCTTGCAAGCTGTTCGATAATCCAACCGTGCCGACTCGGAGCTTCCGGCGGCAGAGAGGATATTCCATGCGTACGGCGGCGATCCTTGTGACTGGCCTGCTTCTGGGCGGTTGCATGCAAGCGACTCTCGCGACGCTGCCGATGCAGGGCGAGACGACGCGCGACAAGCAGCTCCTCGCCGATCCGCCCTACGCGAAGGTGACGATCCCCGAGCCGTATCAACGCCGGGTCGTCAACTACCACCGTCACGAATTGGCGGGCACGATCGTCGTCGATCCCGATGCGCGCTATCTCTATTACGTGCTGCCGAACGGCAAGGCGATCCGCTATGGCGTGACCGTCGGCGAAGAGGCGCTGGCCTGGTCCGGCGTCGCGAAGATCGGCCGCCTTGCCGAGTGGCCGGATTGGGTGCCGACCGCCGAGATCAAGAAGCGCATGGGCGATCTTCCGGATCGTGTCGCCGGCGGGCCGAAGAATCCGCTCGGCGCGCGCGGCATCTATCTTTACGAAGGCAACAAGGACACGCTGTTCCGCATCCACGGAACGAACCAGCCGGAATATATCGGCCACGCCATCTCGTCGGGCTGCATCCGCATGACCAACGAGGACGTGATCGATCTCTATAGCCGCGTGAAGCTCGGCTCGCCGGTCGTGGTGCTGGCGCCGAAGCAGGGCGACTCGCCGATAAACCCGCAGGTCGCGTTCAAAGGCTTCCGCGACGGCTGACGATTTGTAGGGGGCGACCCCGGGGGAAGACGGCGCCGCATCTGCGGCGCCGTTTTTTTTGCGCGCGGCGCTACCGCTTGATTTCGCTTTTGTCTGTTACGCGCAAGCGCTGGCGGCGCTCATACAACAAGATGAAAAGGCCGCTGCCGACGATGATCGCCGCGCCGATCCAGAGCCACAGGTCGGGAAACTGTCCGAACACGGCAACGCTCAGAATCGCGGCGCCGATCAGGTTGAGATAATTGAACGGCGAGACAAACGGCGCCGGCGCGAGCTCAAAGGCGCGCACGAGAAAATAATGTCCGACGCCGCCGAAGATGCCGAGGCCGACGAAAACTATCGCATCCTTGGCGGAGGCGGGCGTGACCCAGACGAAAGGCAGCGGGATCGTCGTGAGAACGAACCCTGCGACCGCGATATAGGTGATCGAAGTTTCGGCGCGGTCGTAGGCCGCGAGCTTGCGCGACATGATCTGATAGAGCGCCGAGAACGTCGCGCTCGCGAAGAATAGAAAATGCGCGGCGTTCATGTCCTCGGTGCCGGGCCGAATGACGATCATCGCGCCGAGGAAGCCGGCGGCGACGGCGGCCCAGCGCGCCGCCCCGACGCGCTCGCTCAACAGCAAGGGCGAGAGCGCGGTGACGACGAAGGGCGCGGTGAAGCTGATGGCCGCTGCCGTCGTCAATGGTGCGGAGGGCAGTGCGAGTACGAAGATGGCGGTCGAGCTGCACAGGAGGGTCGAGCGCACGAGTTGCAGGATCGGACGGTTGGCGATCAGCAGGCTCAGGCCACGACGCGGCGCGAAGACGATGAGCATATAGAGAAAGTGGCCGGCATAGCGCGCCCAGACGATCTCGACGATCGGATAGCGTGTCGCCAGATATTTCGCGGAAGCATTGAGCGCTGGAATGAAAATCGCCGACAGGACCATATAGAGGGCGGCGCGGCTAAGATTGTCGCGCGCCTGTTCGCCGCCCGGCATGAAATGCTGATCCCTGGTGCCGCCACAGGACGCGTGAGAGAGCCTGTGGCCATTGTGCGTCGCGCAAGGCAGACCATCGCCCGGCCGCCGCGCCTTTTCAATCTTGCCGTGTCCCGATATCGTCCGGTTTGCATTTTCTGCATTCCAGGATCGCGCGCATGACCTCTCATCAAGACCTGATCGCCATGGATGCCTGCACGATCGTGCAGAAGCTGCGCGCCGGCGAGGTGACGCCGCACGATCTCCTCGATGCCTTGGAAGCGCGCATCGCCGCGGTCGACCCCTCGGTCAATGCGCTGCCGACATTGTGCTTCGGCCGGGCGCGCAAGCATGCGGACACGCTGATGCAGCGGCCGGCGGGCGAGCGCGGCGTTCTGGCCGGCCTGCCGGTGCCGATCAAGGATCTGACGGACGTCGCCGGCGTGCGCAGCACGCAGGGGTCGCCGATCTTCGCCAACAACGTGCCGGCGACGTCGAACATCCTCGTCGAGAATCTCGAGGCAAACGGCGGCATCGTCTACGCGAAGTCGAACACGCCGGAGTTCGGCGCCGGCGCCAACACCTTCAACGAGGTGTTCGGTGCGACGCTCAATCCCTGGAACACGAGCCGCTCGGCGGCCGGCTCATCCGGCGGCGCCGCCGTCGCGTTGGCGACGGGCATGGCTTGGGTCGCGCACGGCTCTGACATGGGCGGCTCGCTGCGCAACCCGGCGAGCTTCTGCGGCGTCGTCGGCATGCGCCCGAGCGTCGGGCGTGTCGCGCATACCCCAGGCGCGAAGATCGACGGCACCTTGAGCGTCGAGGGCCCGATGGCACGCAATGTCGAGGACTTGGCGCTTCTGTTCGACGCGATGGCGGGCGAGAACCCGCGCGATCCGCTGTCGCTCGATACGCCGAAGACGCCGTTCCTCGATGCCGCGCGCTCCGGCTGGAAGCCGCGCAAGGTCGCGTACTCGGCCGATCTCGGCATCACGCCGGTCGATCCGGAGGTGGCGCGGCTGACGCGCGCGGCGGCCGAGCAATTGGCCAAGGCCGGAATCCCGGTGGAAGAGGCGCATCCCGATCTGTCGGAAGCGCATGAATGCTTCCAGACGCTGCGCGCGCTCGCCTTTGCGGTCAGCCGGGGCAAGCTGCTGCGCGAACATCGTGATCTCCTCAAGCCGGAGGTCATCTGGAACGTCGAGAAAGGATTGGCGCTCACCGTCGACGAGATCATGAAGGCTGAGGCGCAGCGCGTCGCGCTGGCAGGCCGGATGCTGAAGTTCTTCGAGCAATACGATTTGCTGCTCTGTCCGGCGACGATCGTTGCGGCATTCCCGATCGAGGAGCGCTATCTCGCCGCCTGCGCAGGGCATCAGTTCGAGACCTATATCGATTGGCTGGCGATCGCTTATGCGGTGACGCTCTGCTGCTGCCCGGCGCTGTCGCTGCCGTGCGGCTTCACCAGCGAAAATCTACCCGTGGGCCTGCAGATCGTCGCGCCCCCCCATGCCGAGGCGCGCGTGCTCGCCGGGGCGAAGCTGCTCGAGGACATGCTCGGCCTTCGTGACACGACGCCGATCGTGCCACGGGTCGCGGCATCGGCACGGACGGCGGCGCAATAGCGCTCGGCGCTTCGCCGCCGGCATGTCCGGCGGGTGTCAAGGTTGCCGTCTCCAACCGCTTCGCGACATTCGGCTGCGGCTTGGGCTCGCCGGGTTCGCGCACGGCCCATTGGCAGATGCGATAGCCGTTGCGCCGCTGGATGCGGTCGAGATGGATATGCTCTTCATGATAGCCGTCCGACTCCGGGCCGAGCACAGTCGTGAAGTCGCCGCAGGCGCTGTCGCGCAGCTCTTCGCGCGCGGTCTTGTCGGCATTCACGTCGGTCAGGACGAAACTCTTGCCATTGGCGAGCGTAAAGCCGCGCACGTCAATGGCGTTGGCGAGACCATGCTCGCTGAGCTTCGCATTGGCGATGTTGTTGCGGCCGCGGCAGGTGAATGAGGCGGCGACGAGGATGCTGGTGACGGCGCCTGAGGCGCGCAGCTTCGGTTCGGCCTGATCGCGCATCCAATGCGCGAACGCTTCGGCCATCGGGCAGCGCAGGATTGCCGGCGGCAACAATTTGATCTGCGCCTTGTTGGCGAGGACGACGGCGGAGAGTTGCACGACGTCTTCGCCGTGACAGGCGCCGGGGCCGGTGATCGGCGGCAGCGCCTTGGCGATGGCGAGCCCGGCCGTGAGGCGTTTCAGGCAGTCGGACGGCCCTTCCAGCGGCGGCGCGGCGGACGCGGGCGCCGTCTGTGCTTCACCGGCGGCTGGTGGCGTCATGCTTTGCGGCCGCGGTCGCGGCATCGGCACATCCTGCGCGCGTATGTGCCATTCCGTGGAGGTCGCGCGCATGCGGGCCTGTGCGGACGTGTCCGGCAAAAATCCCGTCGCCGTAACAAGAAGAAAAAATGCGATGGCCTTCCATTGCTGGAGGCGGCGCCCGCTCCCATCCCCTACCATGCAGGTTAAATCCCCGGGCCGCGGCTGGGGTTCCATGGGCCTTCCATTGTCCCCTCCGTCACCTTCGCGGCGATGCTTCCGCAGGCCGCAGCATTTCGCCTTTCGTAAGGCTTGTCCCGGCTCGCAACAGGTCGCTAAAACTAGCCAGGAAAGAAAAGCCGTTTGGGAGGATGCCATGCGTGGATTGATGCAGGATTGGCAGCTTTTGTGCCATCGCGTCATTGACCATGCCGCGATTCAGCATGGTGGCCGCGAGGTCGTTTCGCGATCGGTCGAGGGGCCGCTGCATCGCACCACCTATCGCGAGGTGCGCCAGCGGGCGAAGCGCGTCGCCCAAAGCCTGCAGCGCGACGGCATCAAGGCGGGCGACCGCGTCGCGACGCTCGCCTGGAACACCTGGCGTCATCTGGAGGCCTGGTACGGCATCACGGGCATGGGGGCCGTCTACCACACGATCAATCCGCGGCTGTTCCCTGATCAGATCGTCTACATCGCCGGCCATGCTGGCGATCGATTGATGTTCGTCGATCTCACGTTCGTGCCGCTGGTCGAGAAGCTGCAGGACAAACTTCCGAGCATCGAGCGCTACGTCGTGCTCACCGACGCCGCGCATATGCCGCAGACGTCGCTGCGCAACGCGGTGGCGTACGAGGAATGGATTGCCGACGCCGACGGCGATTTCGAGTGGGTCGCGCTCGACGAAAATTCGGCGGCCGGCATGTGCTACACGTCGGGCACGACCGGCAATCCGAAGGGTGTCGTCTATTCGCATCGGTCGAACGTTTTGCATTCGATGATGGCGGTCGCGCCCGACGCGTTCGACCTTTCGGCGCGCGACACGATCATGCCGGTCGTTCCCTTCTTCCACGCCAACGGCTGGTCGATCGCTTTCTCCGCGCCGATGACCGGCTGCAAGCTCGTCCTGCCGGGTGCGAAGCTCGACGGCGCGTCGGTCTATGAGCTCCTCGAAGGCGAGGGCGTGACGATGACGGCCGGCGTTCCGACCGTCTGGCTCGCGCTCATCGCGCATATGGAGGCGAACGGGCTGAAGCTTTCGACGCTGCGGCGGGCGCTGATCGGCGGCTCCGCCTGTCCGCGCGCGATGATCCAGAAGTTCGAGCAGACCTATGGCGTGCAGGTCGCGCATGCCTGGGGCATGACGGAGATGAGCCCGATCGGCTCCATCTGCGGCATCAAGCCGGACTACGGCACGCCGGATTTCGAAGGCATGCTCGACATCAAGATGCGGCAGGGCTCCGCGCCGTTCACCGTGGAGATGAAGATCGCCAACGACGCCGGCGAGGACATGCCGTGGGACGGCAAGACGTTCGGCCGGCTCATGGTGCGCGGCGTGTGCGTCGCGCGCGAATATTTCCGCGGGGAGGGCGGCGATATCCTCGATCCGGAAGGCTTCTTCGACACCGGCGACGTCGCCACGATCGATCCTTACGGCAATATGCAGATCACCGATCGTGCGAAGGATGTCATCAAGTCCGGCGGCGAATGGATTTCGACGATCGAGCTCGAAAATCTGGCCGTAGGTCATCCCAAGGTCGCGGAGGCCGCGGTGATCGGGGTTCGCCATCCGAAGTGGGACGAACGGCCGCTCCTTGTCATCGTTCTCAAGAAAGGCGAGACGGCTGATAAGGACGAGATGCTCGCCTTCATGCAGGGCAAGATCGCCAAATGGTGGATGCCGGACGACGTGGTCTTCGTCGATGAAATCCCCCATACAGCGACGGGCAAGATTCAAAAGACGACGCTGCGCGAACGCTTCAAGGACTACAAGCTGCCGACGCAGGCCGCGGCAGAGTGACGGCCTTCGCCGTCCTGTCGGGCGTGCCTCAGGTATAGGGCGCGCCCGGGTGAGCCTGTCGAATTGCTGCGGCGTCATGTAAAAGAGCGTCCGGAGTGCTTCCATGAGCCTGACGGACGTCCGCCCGCCCGACTTGCCTGAACAATCGAGCGAACTGCAGGCGCCGGACAGAGCCGGCACGGGGCGGTTCCTCGGTTCCGAGCGCGCGTTTTTCCTGCTGCTCGCACGCGGCTCGCTGTTCCTCGCGCTCACCCTCGGCATCTATCGTTTCTGGCTCGCAACGGATGTGCGCCGCTTTCTCTGGGGCAACACGGAGGTCGCGGGCGACAACCTGGACTATGCCGGCACGGCGCGCGAGCTGCTTGTGGGCTTCTTGATGGCGCTGGCGCTGCTTGCGCCGATCTATGCGCTGTTCGCTATCGCTTCGTTTGCTTCCGAATGGGCGGCACGCGCATTGGGCGTTGTCGGCGCCGTGCTCTTGGTGCTGCTCGGGCAGTTTGCCGTCTTTCGCGCGCGGCGCTACCGGTTGAGCCGCACCGTCTATCGCGGCATCCGCTTCTCCCAGACCGGTTCGGCGTGGCGGTACGCGATCATGTCGGTGCTGTGGTTTGGCGCGAGCATCATCACAGCTGGCCTGGCCTGGCCGTGGGGGCAGGCGAGTCTCGAGCGCTACAAGATGCGCCACACCTTTTACGGCAATCTCGAAGGCCGTTTTGCGGGCTCGGGGGGAGGGCTCTTTCTGCGCGGGCTCATTCTCTGGGCGATCGTCATCGTGCCCTTTGTCGCGGGAACCCTGACGGCGATTGCACTCGTTGACTGGCCGCTTCTCATCGCTACGGCCTCTACCGGAGGCGACGATGCCTGGAACCGCATCGAGAACGCCAATCCGGAAATCGGCGCCGCGTTCGTCATCGGCGCCTGCGCGATCGGCTGGGCGGTGCTGACGGCGGCGGCGCTTTATCCCGCCTTTCGGACGATGGTGCTGCGCTGGTGGGTGTCGGGCTTGCGCATCGGCGAGATGACGGCGACATCGCATCTGCGCTTCGGGCAAATCTACAAGGCGTATCTGCGCTTTCTCGGCTATGCAGCGCTGTTTGCGCTTGCCGCCGGTGTGCTGGCGGCTGTGGCCGCTTTCGCCGTCGGCGCGCTGCCGGTGGCTTTCCGCGAGAGCATGACGGGTGAAGTCATATCCGCTCTCATCTTTCTCGGCGCTTATGTCGTCATCGCGCTTGGCTATTCGGCGATTTATCAGGCAACGATCGTGATCAGATTTTGGCGTTTGAGCTTTGAAACGGTGACGCTCACCGGGCTTGAGGCGCTCGACCACGTGCAAGCGCGCGGCGCCGCGAGCTCCGCCTTCGGCGAGGGTCTCGCCGATGCGCTCGATGTCGGCGGGTTGTGAGCGGATGAGCGCTTCGGGGCCTGGCATTTTCTTCGACGGCAAGAGCAGCGCGCGCCATGAGGTGACGGTTGCGCTTGATGCGCAAGCGCTAACGGTGCGCCCCGCAGACGGCGGCGCGCCGCTTGTCGTCTGGCCATTCGAACAGCTCGAGCAGGTTGCCTCGTCGGACGGCGTTCTGCGTCTCGCGCGGCACGGCGGCGACGATCTCGCCCGACTGGAGGTGCGTGACCCGGATCTCGCGCGCGCGATCGACGACCTTTCGATCCCCGTCGACCGTTCGGGTCTGACGTCGCGGCGAAGTCAGCGCAAGGTCGTGTTCTGGTCGATCGCGGCCGTCGCCTCGCTCGTCCTGGTCGGCGTTTTCGGCGTGCCGCAGCTTGCCACGCGGCTCACACCCTTCGTTCCCTATGCGGTCGAGATGAAGCTCGGCGAAGCGGTCGACCGGCAGGCGCGGGCGACGTTCGGCAACGATGATCCGGCAAAGCCGTTCGAATGCGGCGCCGGTGAAAAGGAGCGAGCCGGGGGCGAGGCGCTTAAGCGTCTCGTGCGGCGCCTGGAGGGCGCGGCCGGCTTGCCGATCCCGCTCACGGTCACCGTCATCCGCAAGAACGAGGCCAATGCCGTCGCGCTGCCAGGCGGGCACGTCTATGTGTTCGGCGGCCTCATTGACAAGGCCGCGAATGCCGACGAAGTAGCCGGCGTGATTGCTCATGAGATCGGCCACGTGGCGCATCGCGATGGAACGCGCACGGTGCTGCAGGGGGCTGGCCTGTCATTTCTGTTCGGCATGGTGCTGGGTGATTTTGTTGGTGGTGGCGCCGTCGTATTCGGGACGAAGGCGGTGCTGCAACTCGCTTATTCGCGCGACGTCGAAGCGGCCGCCGATCGTTATGGGATCGATCTAATGCAAAAGGCGGGTGGCGACGCACGGGCGCTTGCAACGATTCTCGATCGCATCGCCGGCAAGATCGAGCCGGGCATCAAGATCCTGCTCGATCATCCGGCAACCAAAGAGCGCGTCGCCGCGATCAGGCGCGCGGCGGGATCAGCCGGCGGGTCGATCCTCGAAGCTTCCGACTGGACGGCGCTCAAGACCATCTGCGGAAAGGCCTGACGCGAGATGGTGCGCCGGCTCGTCCTGGAAGAACCGCCGTCACGTCTGGCGACATGGGCGCGGCTTTTCGCCTTCTTCGCGATTGCCGTCGCGCTGTTCGCACTGATCCTGGTGCGCGGCGGTTTTGTCGAAGCTGTTCCCGGTTTTGTGGTGCTTGCCGCCGGGCTCGGCCTCGCGGTTGTCGCCGTGCTGCTTGCTTGCGCAGCCTTCGTGGTGATCTGGTTTCAAGGGCCGCCCGGCTTCGGACGCGCATTGCTGGCGTTTTTTCTCGGCCTCGCGCTCGTCGCCTATCCGGTCTATCTCGGCGTCCGTGGGTTTCGCCTGCCGGCCTTGAGCGACATCACGACCGATACGGCCGACCCGCCGCGCTTCGAGGCGATCGCGCGGTTGCGCGCCCGGCTGCGCGATGCGAATTCCGTCAACTATGCCGGGGCGGCGTCCGCGCAGCTGCAACGCGCCGCTTATCCCGACATTGTTCCGCTCGACGTCAATGTCAGTCCGGGCAACGCTTACGACGCCGCGCTCGAAGTGATGACCGCGCGGAAATGGCTGATCATCGAGGCGCGCGAGCCGCAGACGGGCCGACGCGACGGGCGCATCGAGGCGGTGGCGCGCACGCCGGTGATGGGTTTTCGCGATGATGTCGCCGTGCGCGTCCGGCGCCTGGCGAATGGCAGCCGCATCGACATCCGCTCATCGTCGCGCTTCGGATCGCGCGACCTTGGCGCCAATGCGGAGCGCATCCGCGCATTGCTGTCCGACATCGAAGAGAATGTGAGCAGTCAGCCTTCGAGCCAGTAGGTGCCCGCAATCGAGGGGGCGCCCTCGGTCTTGACGACGTCGCGGGCGACGAGGTCCTCGAGATGGGCGAGCGTCGACATGCCGGCCGCGCGCGTGAGGCGCGGATCGAGCCCGATATAGATGCCACGCACGAGGGTCGGGATGTCTGCCCGCCCACGCTCCAGTCGCCGCAGGATCGCCGCCTCGCGCGCCTCGCGGTGCTGAATGAAGTGCTCGACGTGGGCGTGCGCGTCGCGCACCGCGCCGCCATGGCCGGGGAGGTAGAGGTTTTCCGGGCGGGCGCGCAGCTTGAAGAGCGAGTTCATGTAGTCGCGCATCGAGCCGTCCGGCGGAGCGACGATCGACGTCGCCCAGGCCATGACGTGATCGCCGGAGAAGAGGACGTCCGTGCCGCGCAGGGCAAAGCCGACATGGTTGGCGGTATGCCCGGGCGTCGCGACCGTTTCGAGCGCCCATCCGTCGCCGGTCACCACCTCGCCGTCGGCGAGGCGGACATCGGGGTGGAAATCCGTATCTCCGCCGGCTTCCGTGCGCGGCGCCTCGCCGACGAAGAGGGGCCGCGCGGCGCGATGCGGGCCTTCGGCGTAGACGGTGGCGCCGGTCGCCGCCTTGATCGCGGCGACGCCGGGCGAGTGGTCGCGATGCGTATGGGTGACGAGGATATGGGTGACGGTCTCGTTGCGCACGGCGTCCAGGATGGCCGCCGCGTGGGGCGCATCGAGCGGGCCCGGATCGATGATCGCGACCTTACCGGTGCCGATGATGTAGGTCACCGTGCCGGTAAAGGTGAAGGGGCTCGGATTGTCGCAGACGATCCGGCGGATGCCGGGAAGGACGTGGTCCATCTGGTTGGGCGGCACCGCAAAGCTCTTATCGAAGGCGATCTCGGCAGGCATGGCGCATTCCAAATGAGCCGGCGACCGAGGACGGCAGGCCACTGGCCAGCCTCGAATCAGGGCCATGAGATGCGGCAGGGGAGGTTGGTCGGAGTGGCAGGATTTGAACCTGCGACCCCCTCGTCCCGAACGAGGTGCGCTACCAGACTGCGCTACACTCCGCCAATGCCGCCCGGCCTTATAGAGGGGTGAGGCGGCGCCTGCAAGGTCGTTTCGGGGACCGGCGTTGATTGCCCTGCACGGCATCGCTATGGTCCGCGCCTTCGCGGCCGATGGGGCGTAGCCAAGTGGTAAGGCAGCGGATTTTGATTCCGCCATTCCCTGGTTCGAATCCAGGCGCCCCAGCCAGCGACGCCGGTCTCTCCAGGCGATTTCCGTGTGACGAGAAAAGTGGCGTGATGTCCGCGCTCTCCGCACCGCCATGTGGTCTCTGCGCTGGTATCGTGCAAATGCCTCCCGCTGCCGCGCGATTTTTCGTGTCAGGCCGGTTCCGTGTTTTGTCGAGCGCCCTGCAATTCAGCGTACCATGCGGGCGTCAGCAGCTCCGCATACAATCCGCTAAGTGTAGATGATGTGCGGTCGATGACCTTCGCTCACTTGTGCAAATACAGAGGGAAACCGGATGACGACGCAGACGATGACGCTCGGTTATATCGGGCTGGGGCTGATGGGCTGGCCGATGACCGAGCGGCTCCTTGCCTCCGGACATGCCGTCACCGTCTGGAATCGTTCGCGCGAGAAACTCCGCCCCGCTCTCGACGCTGGCGCCAAGGAGGCGAAGACGCCCGCCGATGTCGCGCGTGCGGCCGACATCGTCTTTACTTGCGTCACCGACGATCGCGCGATGGAGGCCGTCGTCTTCGGCGATACCGGCATCGCAGAGGCCGCGACGTCGGCGAAGATCGTCATCGACTGCTCGACTATCAAGCCCGACGCCTGTCGCCGCATGGCGCAGCGCCTACGCAACGAGACGGGCATGGGCTGGATCGATGCGCCCGTGACCGGAGGCACCGCGGGCGCGCGCGCCGGCAAGCTCGTCGTCATGGCCGGCGGCACGGCAGCCGATATCGAGCGTGTACGGCCGATCATGACCGCCGTATCGCAAAGCTTTACGCGCATGGGCCCGCAAGGCGCCGGCCTCGTGACCAAGCTCTGCAACCAGGTAATCGTCGCCTGCGGCAAGGCCGTGCTCTCCGAGATGCTGCTCCTCGCCCGCGACGGCGGCGTCGACCCGGCAAGCGTTCCGGGTGCGCTCAAAGGTGGATCGGCCGATTCCTGGCAGTTGCAGAACGAGGCGCCGCGCATCGCGGCTCGCGACTTCGACAAGCCGCGCGGCACCGCCGCGACGATCCTCAAGGACCTCAACATCATTCGCGAGTTCGCTCAGCAATGTGGCACGGCGATGCCGGTCACGGCGCTCGTCAACGAGCTTTTCCGCCTGCATATCGCGCGCGGCCACGGCGGGCGCGACTCGCCCTCGATCTACGACACGCTCGACGGAAAGAACGTGTAATCGCCGCCGGCAGAACCCAGATACGTCATTGCCGGACCGTCGCGAAGCGACATGATCCGGCAATCCATCGACAAAAAATCATTCGCAGGATGGATGCGCGGGTCGAGCCCGCGCATGACGATCAGCGCAGACGCGCAGCTACTCGCCCCTGAAGACCGCCGGCCGCTTCTCGAAGAAGGCGCGAATGCCCTCTTCGTAATCCTTCGTACCTTCGAGCGGGCGGCGCACCTTGTCGTTCAAGGCGATCGCGTCCTCGAATTCGAGGTCGGTTCCGAGGTTCACCATCTGCTTCACGCCGGCGAGCCCGAGCGGCGCACAGGCCTTCATGCGCTCCGCAAGCGCGAGCGCCTTGGTCATGAGCTCGGCGCGCGGCACAACCCATTCCACGATGCCGAGCGACAGCGCCTCGTCGGCCGCGACACGCCGGGCGGTGAAGAATATCTCCTTCGCGCGCCCCGGACCGATGAGCCGCGGCAGCGCAATCGCCGCACCCGCGCCAGGATAGGCGCCGAGCGTCATCTCGGGAAACGAGAAGACCGCTTCCGGCGTCGCGATGCGCAGATCACTGAACAGCGCAAGCTCGAAGCCGCCGCCGAGACACCAGCCGTGAATCGCGGCGATCACCGGCTGCGGCGCTTCCCACAAGGCGCGGTTGACGTTCCACAGCCGCGTACGCTGTGCCCATTTTTCATCCGGTGTCAGGCCGCTGCGTTCGCGCAAATCGGCGCCGGCGCAAAAGGCGCGGTCCCCCGCGCCGGTGATGATGATCACGCGGATATCGCGGCGTTCGCGCACACTATTGATTACGCCAAGCAACGTCTCCGCGAGCGCACTCGAAAGCGCATTCAGCGCTTCGGGACGATTGAGCGTGAGGATGAGAACGCCGTCGCGTTCCTCTTGCAGCAGGATGGACATTGCGAGCCCCGGACTTGATTGAGAAGTTGATGCGTCAGCCGATATAGGCGCGGACATTGACCGCGACCGCGACCGTTTCACCGCGCTGATTGGTACAGGTCACGTCGGCATAGACGCGTTTCTTCGCGTGATCGTATTCGCGCACCTTGTATTCGGTCCGGATCGTGTCGCCGAAGAACACCGGCTTAATGAAGCGCACGCGGTCGTAACCCATGGACGCGGTGCGCCCGAGATAGAGCCGTGCCGAGGCCGCTGACATGAAGCCGAGAAGGAGCGTGCCGTGCGCGACGCGCGCGCCGAAGCGCCCGCCCCTCATGTATTCCTCGTCGATGTGATTGGGCGAAAAGTCGCCGCTGATCCCCGCGTATTGATAAACGTCCGACTCAGAGACTGTCTTGGTGAATACGGACGACGTTCCGACCGGGACTTCTTTGAAGGCGGTGTCCGACATCGAAAAACTCTGCTGACAGAAAGAAAGCGCGGCACGCACGAGTAACTTGACGTCGGCGCGTGGCCGTCGTTAATTGGTATGACAACTAGGCCAATTGTACAAGCTTGCCGCCACAAGCGCTGGTGGAGTAGGCGATGCAGCCGGAATCCGCGTCAGACATCCTTGGCCATATGGCGCCGCTGCGGCAGGGCAAGCTCAGCGAGCAAATCTATGCCCAGATCTTCGGGCTAATCGCGAGCGGCGAATTCCCCGAGCAGACAAAGCTTCCGACCGAGAACGATCTCGCGGTCCGTTTCGACGTCTCCCGCACCATCGTGCGTGAAGCCCTCGCGCGACTGCGCGACGACGGCATCGTTGTCTCCCGCCAGGGCGCCGGCACATTCGTCAAGCGCCGGCCCGACAGTGCCGTCCTCAAATTCGCGCCGCTCGGCAGCATCGCCGACATCCAGCGTTGCTTCGAGTTCCGCACCGGCTTCGAGGCGGACATGGCGAGCTTCGCCGCCGCGCGTGCCGACGAGGCCGGCATCAAGCGCATCAGCGACGCACTCGACGCGCTCGACGAGGTGATCCGCAAGGGAAACCTCGGCACCGATGCGGATTTCGACTTCCACTTCGCGATCGCGGAGGCGACCAGCAACCGCTTCTTCGTTGCAGTGATGGCTTCGCTGCGCCCGCATATCGCCTTCGGCATGAACCTTTCGCGCTCGCTTTCGCTGATGCGGCCCGCCGCGCGGGTCAAGGACGTGCAGGCTGAACACAGGACGATCTTCGACGCCATCTGCGCACGCGACGCGGAACGCGCACATGAGGCTATGCGCCGGCATGTCGACAATGCGCGCTTTCGGATGTTCGAAGGGGAGATCGGCGACTTGTCAGGCGCGGGTCGCCGCGGCAACTTGTCTGATCATTAGACCAAAGCAGGGGCGATATCATCGAGCGAAGGCCACAAATCCGACCGGGACGGGCCTTTACAGCATCGGGAGGACTTCAAGTCATGACGAAGCGCAGCGAATCTAAGAATTCCCTTTCAACGAATGGTCTCTCGCGCCGCAAATTGCTGTTCACGATCGGCGCTGGGCTTGCGGCGGCGAACTTGCCGCGAAGCCGTGCGCTCGCCGAGGCAACGCAGGCGCCCGACCCCAAGGCCGCGGCAGCCGAGGGCCCGCTCGTCGTCTGGCATGGCGATCAGGAAGCCGACGTCGTCAAATTCCTGCAGATCTTCACCGAGAAGACCGGCGTGCAGACCGTGCAGCAGCGCCTCCTTCCAGGAGCCGCCGTGCCGAAATTTGAAGCCGAGTTCCGTACCGGCAGTGTCAGCGCCGACGCCTACATGACGTCGGACGCCGGAATCATGGAGACTATGCACAAGCAGAAGCGGCTCCTGCGCTACGTGCCGAAGGAGATCGACGCCTACGAGCCGATGTACCGGAGCGCCGAGCCTGGCTGGTACACGTCTTATTACATCAACGCCGGCCCGATGATGTATGATCCGCGTTTCGTCAAGGAAGCGGAGGCGCCGAAGACGTGGACCGATCTCCTCGATCCGAAGTGGAGCGGCCAGATCGGCTTCCAGAACGCGTCGGCGGGAACGTCGTTCGCCTTCTGGTTCGTGATGAAGGACATCCTGCCGAAGGACTTCTTCGAGAAGCTCACAGCACTGAAGCCGCGTGCCTATTCCTCCTCGACCCAAATCCAGCAGGACATCGAGCGCGGCAATCTCAAGATCGGCGGGCGCGTCAGCATCTTCCAGTATGTGAAGGCGATGCGCGCCGGCAATCCCGTGAAGGCCGTGTTCCCCGAGATCGGCACGCCTTCCGTCAATCAGGTCGTCGGCATTATTGGTCCCACCAAACGTCCGAACGCTGCGAAAATCTTTATCGATTACCTGACGTCGCGCGAGGGACAGCAGACTTGGAACGACATCCAGGGCTCGCCCTCGGCGCGCAAGGACGTGACCGTCGAGCATGTCCCGAACATCGCTACGACCAAGCTCCTGTTGCCGACGAACTTCGAGGAATATCAGAACCCCGCCAAGCGCCGTGAATTCGTGGCGATCTGGAATAAGATGACGGGGCTATGACGACGGCGATTGCTGAACCCGCGGCGGATATCGCCGCGGGCCGTCGCGCGCGGCAACGCCTCGCGCCGGAAGTCTGGATTCCGCTGGTCCTGATTGCCGGCGCGCTTGGCTATCCGGCATTTTTGCTGGTCACCAGTGCTTTCAATGTCGGCGATCCGCAGGCGCTTCCCGCGCGGGAATATGGTTTCGGCAATTTCGTCGAACTGCTCAACCATCTCGATTGGCTCCGCAACACGCTCGTCATCGCGACCGGCGGCACGCTGCTCGGAATCACCATTGGCGTCGGTCTCGCCTGGACGATCCATCGCACGACGGTGCCGGGCCGCAAATGGTTCGAGCTGCTCGTCGCGATTCCCTATCCGCTAGGACCTCTTGTTGGAGCGCTGGCCTGGAGCCAGCTCGGCGCGCCGCGCGACGGCCTCATCAACCGCGCCTTCATGTGGCTGACTGGCGCGAACTTTCCGTTGATCGACATCTATACGCCGCTTGGCATCATCTTCGTCGAGGCGATCTTCGAGGCGCCCGTGGCTGTCCTCATCATCGGCGCGGCGATGCAGCGCATGGACCCGGCGCTCGAAGAGAGCTCCTCGATTTTCGGCGGTGGCAAATGGCGCACCGCTTTGAAAATCACGCTGCCACTGATGCTGCCGGCGATTCTGAGCGCTGCGCTCTTCATGTTTACCTCGATCATAGGCTCCTTCGCGATCCCGACGATCCTCGGCACCAGCGCTCGCTTCTATGTCGCGACGAATGCGATCTACGTGCTGATGCAGGGCTACCCGCCGAACTATCCGCTCGCCGCCGCGCTCGGCCTCGTCTTGATCGTCATCACCGGCGTCGCCGTCTGGCTTGTCCAACGTGTGTTGCGCGGCCGCTCTTTCGTCGTCGTGTCGGGCCGGAACTATCGGCCGCGCCAGGTTGACATACGCGGCTGGACCTGGCTTCTCTTCACGCTCGCGAGCTTCTACATCCTGATCTCGCTCGTGCTGCCGCTCGGCGCCCTCTTCCTCGCCTCGGTGCAGACGAGCAGCGACCTCGACTTCAATCCCGCGCAGTGGACGCTCGCGAACTACAAGTACGTTGTGATCGACTTTCCGACGACGCGGCAGGCGATCGTCAACAGCCTCATCCTCGGCGTCGGAACCGGCACGATCGGCGTCGCTTGCGCGACTTTGATCGCGATCGCCGTGCACCGCTCGCAAAGCCGCGGCCGCAAGCTTCTTGAGCAGGTCACGATGCTGCCGCAAGCGTTCCCGCGGCTGATCTTCGCGTTCGGTTTCCTGTGGATGGTTCTCACATTGCCCATCCCCCTTTACGGCACGCTGTTCGCCGTCCTCCTCGCCTATATCGTCGTGTTCTTGCCGCTCGCTTATCGCGGCATGAGCGGCGTCGTGGTGCAGATCGATGGCGCGTTGGAAGAAGCCGCACGCGTCGGCGGCGCAAGCTGGGGCCGCGTACTGCGCACCGTGACGGTGCCGCTCCTGCGCTCCGGCATTCTCGCCACCTGGGCGCTTCTCTTCATGGTGTCGGTTCGCGAGATCAGCGCATCGTTGTTTCTCTCGGATGCGCATACGCCGGTGCTCGGCCCGGCGATTTTTAGCTTCTGGGATTCCGGCGGACTGCCGCGCGTGAGCGCGCTCGCCATCGTCCAGGCGCTGATCATCCTCGTCGCGCTCTATGCCGTCCGGCGATGGGCCGGTCGGGAGGTGAAGGTCTAGTCGCGAAGCGACGAAGAATGCTTGCCGCGCAAGCGGCCTCGAATGGAGGATGCCGATCAATGGTCGGTTCAGCAGTACAGGCGAAGAGCTTAACTTCCGCAGCCGCGCCCAAAGCGCCGGCAGCGGCGGCCGCAAAGTATATCGAGGTGCGCGGTCTCACCGCCGCCTATGACGACAAAGTGGTCGTCAAGGACATCTCCTTCGAGGTCGCTTCGGGCGAGCACCTCTCGCTTCTCGGACCCTCCGGCTGCGGCAAGTCGACGACACTGCGCTGCATCGCCGGGCTCGAGACGCCGATCGCCGGCGAGATCGTCATTGACGGCATCCCGGTCTTCTCCTCGCAAAAGGGCATCAACGTGCCAACGGAGAAGCGCAAGCTCTCCATGGTGTTTCAGAGCTACGCCATCTGGCCGCATATGACGGTGTTCGAGAACGTCGCC
This sequence comes from Variibacter sp., assembly GCA_050187875.1. GTDB lineage: Bacteria > Pseudomonadota > Alphaproteobacteria > Rhizobiales > Xanthobacteraceae > JAFKKS01. The sequence goes on along the minus strand of JBFWXB010000001.1, from coordinate 79,668 downwards.
TATTCGCTGCGCATCCAGCGCGTGCGCGAGCCGGAGGTGAAGGCGCGTGTCGCTGAAGTCCTCAAGATGGTCGGTATGGAAGATTACATGATGCGGCCGGCCACCAATCTGAGCGGTGGGCAGCAGCAGCGCGTGGCGCTGGCGCGAAGCTATGCCGCGCGGCCGAAGGCGATGCTCCTCGACGAGCCGCTCTCGAACCTCGACGCACGGCTGCGCGTGCGCATGCGCGAGGAGATCAAGGAGCTGCAGCACCGCTTCGACCTGAGCACGATCTATGTCACACACGACCAAGAAGAGGCGATGGCGATCTCTGATCGCATCATCATCATGCGAGAGGGCAATATCGAGCAGGCTGGCAACCCGCTCGACATCTATGACGCGCCGCGCACCCGCTTCGTCGCCGACTTCATTGGCGCCGCCAATATCCTCGCCGGATTGGCACAAGGCACCGCCCCGTCCGATGCGCCGCTCTTGCGCGTCGGCGAGGCTTTGATCGAATGCGCTCCGGGAACGCGACTGCAGAAGCCCGACGCGGAGGGACGCCACCTCGTCGCCGTGCGCACGGTCTATCCGGAGCTGCGGCGGCAATCGACGGCCGGTACGCCGAACCAATGGCCCGCGACGGTCGGCCGCCGCGTTTTGCTCGGCGACATTGTGAGCTACACCGTCAATTGGCCCGGCGGAGAGCTACGCGTGCAGTCCTTTCCGCGGGACCTCTTTGAACTCGGCGAGACCGTCACGCTGTACATCGCGCCCAATCGCGTCGTTCCAATAGCCGCCGACTGACGATGCTACCCTTTCGGTGTCACCTTCGAGCCTGCGCGAGTCCGACGTGCCGTTGAACATCGCACACATCAAGACCGACGTTCTTGTGCTCGGCGGCGGCCTTGCCGGCCACCGCGCCGCCGTCGCGGCGCGTGAGAAGGGCGTCGCGGTGACGATAGCCTATCTCGCCCGCGGGGCCTCGCCCTACATCATCGGCTGCAACGCGCCGATCGCCCAGGCGGACGCGCGGGATCGCCCGGAAGTTTTTTTCGACGACATGGTCCGCGGCGGGTATCACCTCAACGACCGGCGCCTTGTGAAAGTCATGGCGTATCAAGCCGCTGATGCTTGGCGCGAGCTTTCGGCGATCGGCGTGCCGTTCGCGATGAAAGGTGATCGCGTGGCGCAGCGGCACCTTTCAGGCAACACCTATCCGCGCTCGATCTTCATCGCCGAAGGCACGGGCCGTGTGACCATGGAGCATCTCGCCGCCCACGCGGCGAAGATCGGCGTCGAAACGCTCGCCGGGCGCAAGGTCGTCGATCTCCTGCGCGACGGGGACGAGGTGGTTGGCGCACTTCTCTGGGATCGCCGTGCGCAAGAGTTCTCGGCGATTTTTGCCCGCGCGGTCGTTCTCGCCATGGGCGGGATCGGGCGCATCTATAGCGATAGCACCTACCCGGTCGATGTCGGGAGTGACGCCTACGGCCTCGCGCTCAAAGTCGGCGCACGCCTCACCGACATGGAGTTCGTGCAGTTCGAGCCCGTCGTCACGGTCTGGCCCGAGGAATGCCGTGGCATGGAGATGCCGACCGCAATGCTCGGCGACGGCGCGCACTTGGTGAACGCCGAGGGTGAGCGCTTCATGTTCCGCTACAACCCGGAGCATGGCGAAAAGCAGATCGAAAAAGCGAAGATGTCGCTCTGCATCCAAAAAGAGATCGACGAAGGGCGCGGCCTGTCTGACAGCTCGGTGATCTTTGACACGACCGTTCTGCCAAAGGACATCCTCGAAGGCTACGTCTCGCATGTCCGGCGCCTGCGCAATGCCGGCGTCGATCCCGCCGTGACTCCGCCGCATGTGCGTCCCGCCGCGCATAGCCAGATGGGCGGCGTCTCCATCGACGACACCGGTTGGTCCGGCGTGTCGGGACTTTATGCCGGCGGCGAGTCTGCCGGCGGCGTGCACGGCGCAAGCCGGCTCGCCGGCAATGGCTGTAGCGACACGCTCGTCTTCGGCGCGCTCGCTGGCCGCGGCGCGGCCGCGGGGATGTTCGCGCCGCACGCGCGAGATTGGGAGACGATCGCGCGAGCAGCCGTCGACAACCTGCGCGCCCGCATCGGCCGCACGGGCGACGTGCGCGCGCAGGAGATCAAGGATAAGGTGCGCGAGATTATGCCGCGTGCCGCCGGCATCTGGCGCAGCGAAGCTTCGCTGCGTGAGGGGCGCGCCGCGCTCGACGTATGCTACGGCGCACTCAACGCCATCGCGATCGCCGACACCGATCAGGCGGTCGAGACGCTCGAGCTCGAGCACATGCTGGCGACGTCGAGCATGATCGTCGACGCCGCGCTAGCCCGTACGGAAAGCCGCGGCGCGCATCAGCGCACGGACTTTCCGGACATGGACGACGCGCACTGGCTCAAGCACATCGCCTTCCGGCAAGGGGCCGACGGCAAGCCGGTGCGCGAAGACCTGCCAATCCACTGACATCGAGGAGGAAGCCGGCATGGCTGGGAAGCCGCTGGACGGAATCAAGGTTTTGGATTTCACGCGCCTGTTCGCAGGCCCGTTTTGCACCATGCTGCTCGGCGACCTCGGCGCCGATGTCGCAAAGGTGGAAGCCCCGGAGGGCGATACAATCCGCCCGCAAGGTCCACCCTTCTACAAAGGCTTCAGCTTCAGTTACCTCGCCGTAAACCGCAACAAGCGCTCGATCGTCATCGATATGCGCAAAGAGGAGGGCAGGGCGCTGGCGCGGCGTCTCGCGCTCGCAGCGGATGTGATCGTCGAGAATTTCCGGCCCGGTGTAATGGACCGTCTCGGTCTCGGCTATGAGTCCCTTGCGGCGGAAAATCCAAGGCTCATCTTCTGCGCGATGTCCGGCCTCGGCGCCGACGGGCCGTACAAGGATGTCGGTGCGTTCGATCTCACCATCCAGGCTGAAGGCGGCTATATGAGCCTCACCGGCCAGCGCGGCGGGGAGCCGATCAAGCTCGGCACCTCCGCTTTCGATCTCGTCTGCGGCCAATATGCGATGGGTGCGATCACGACCGCGCTGTTCGCGCGCGAGCGCACGGGTAAGGGCCAGCGCATCGACACCAGCCTTTTCGAAAGCGAGATCACCTTCCTGGTCGATGCTGGCATAGAATATCTGACCACCGGCGTCAGCCGCGGCAAATGGGGCTCGGAGCACGCCAACCTTGTGCCGTACAAGGCGTTCGAGGTTTCCGACGGTTGGGTGGTCATCGGGGCGGGCGTGCAGAATCTGTTCGAACGCTTCATGAAGGTGCTCGGCCGCACGGAGCTTTCAACCGATCCGCGCTTCGTCGAACTGAAGGGCCGCGTCGCCAATCGCGACGTGCTCTACGGCCTGCTCGACGCGGAAGTGAAAAAGTGGAAGGTCGCGGGCCTCGTGAAGGCGCTCGCCGACGCACAAGTCCCCTGCTCGCCCGTCAACACCATGGAACAGGTCTTCAAGCATCCGCAGGCACTGCATCGCGGCATGGTGCAGAAGGTTGCGCACGCCGATTACGGCGAGCTTTCGGTGATCGGCCCCGCGGTGAAATACAGCGGCTTCGATATCACCGACGAATGGACGGCGCCGCCGAACCTCGGCGAGCACAACGACACCATCGTCAAGGACTGGCTGGGCAAAGCCGACTAACTGCGAAGGATCTCTTCCGTGGATTTTGCACTCTCCGAAGATCAAGAGATGGCGCTCAATGCATGGCGCCGCGTGATCGAGCGTGACATCGCGCCAGTGACGCGCAAGCACCACGGGGAGATGTTCCCGAAGGAGGTCGCGCATCATCTTCTCAAGACGGCGGGACAATATGGTGTTGGCGCCGGTTGGGTGTCGGCGGAGGACGGCGGGCTTGGCCTCGACTTTCTCACTAGCGGCCTCCTCTACGAGGAGCTCTCACGCGTATCGGCCGATCTCGCGGGCGTATCCTTCGTCGCGGAGGGCGCGGCGCTGAAAGTCGCACGCACTGGCTCGCCCGAGCTCAAGGCGCGCTATCTGCCGGGCCTCCTCTCCGGCGACATCATCGGCTGCTCCGCGATCAGCGAGCCCGGCATCGGCTCGAGCGTGCGCGAGATGCGCACTCGCGCGGTGCGCGACGGCAAGCATTACCGCATCACCGGCGAAAAGATGTGGATCTCGAACGCCAGCATCGCCGACCTCACCATCGTTGTCGCCAAGACCGACGAGTCGGAATTCACGATGTTCCTCGTCGATCGAAAGGAGCACGGCTTCAAGACGGTGGAGATCTCGAAACTCGGGATGAACAGCTGGCCGCTGGGCCAGATCATTTTCGAAGACGTTGTCGTGCCCGAAGAGAACATGATGGGCGGCCTCGGCCGGGGACTGCGCGAGACCATGAAAGGCTTCGAGCGCTCGCGCTGCTTCGTCTCGACGCTCGCGCTCGGCACCGCGCAAGCCGCGCTCGACGCCAGCATCCGCTATGCCGGCGAGCGCCAGGCTTTCGGCAAGCCGATCGCCGGGCATCAGCTCGTGCAGGGCCTGCTCGCTTCGATGGCGACGGATGTCCATGCCGCGAAGCTTCTCGTCTACCGCGCGCTCTGGATGATGGCGCAAGGCCAGCGCTGCGCCATCGAGTCCTCGATCGCCAAGGCGTTCACCACCGAAGCGGCGCTGCGCGTCGCATCGAACTCCATCCAGGTGCATGGTGCCTTCGGCATCAGCTGCGAATTCCCGGTCGAGAAGTATTTCCGCGACGCGCGCATGCTGACGATCCCCGATGGCACGACACAGATCAACCAGCTCGTCATCGGCCGCCAGCTCACCGGCGTCGACGCGTTTTTTTGACGGACGTTAAGCCTATAAGCCCGAGTTGGCCAAAAATGTTCGAGAGAACGACGATCAGTGCGATCTCCACCAACGGGAACCCTGCAGCGCCAATTGCGGACGCAAGCGAGACGGCATTCAGCGCAACGAAGCTCCACGGTTCATTATAAACGATATTTTCCTAATCTGAGGGCGTCTAAGACCGCATCTGCCACATGCGCGCGCCGACATCGACGCGGACCGCCCTTGGATCCGATCCGCTACCGCAAGTCGCGGCAACGACCGGCCATGCGATGCAATTGAAAAGTTCCAGCAGCGGTGCGTGAATGAATGGCGCCCACGAAGCGAATGCGTTCCCTTTTTTCGTCAAAACATGTCTAATTTGCCTGCTCCTTTTCTCGTGAGGAGCTGCCATGTAAAGTCAATCGATTATCGATTTTTACTTTCGTGCGGTCGCGCGGCGCGTCCAGAATAGCTCAATGCGCCGCCGCAGGGGAGGCCACCGTCTCCGCCGAAAAAACACGGCGCGGATTGTCGACCAAGAGCGTCCTCAACTGGCGCTCGCCGAGGCCATGCGTGCGCAAGCGCGGTACGAAGTTCTTGAGGATGTGGCCATATCCGAAGCCGCCATATTTCATCAGCATCATCTTCAGGAAGACGTCGTGCGAGAGCAGCAGGCGATCGAGGAACCCGTCCTCGATCAGCCGGCAAATGGCGCGCGCGTTCTGCTCGTCGGACGGGGATTGCACCTGCTTCTCGCCGAAATAGAAGTCGATGCCGATCATGTCGTATTCGAGGAAGGCGCCGCGCGCGGCGAGGCGGCGCTGATAGGGCAGATCCTCGTGGCTCGGATTCATATGGCAGAGGATGGCGTGGGCGAGGTCGGCGCCTTCCTCCTCGACGATGTCGAGGACGCGTTCGCCATAACGTTCCCAACCGGGAAGATGGATCGAGAGCGGCACTTTGGTACGCGCGGACGCGCGCGCCGCCGCGCGCAGGCATTTTTCTTCGTCGGGAACGAATTCCGGCGACACGCCGATCTCGCCGATCAAGCCGGCGAGCACGCGCGGGCGAGTCTCCATCCCGCCGACCTCGTAGACCATCTCGTCCGCAAGTTCGTCGATCGACTTTGTCGCGACCGAAGCAGGATGGGCGGGGGAGAGATAGAATCCGCACCCCATGACGATGTTGAGCCCGGTCCGGCGGGAGATATCCTGCAGCGCCTTCGGGTCGCGCCCGATCCCGGCGCTGGTCGCGTCGACGATCGTCTCCCCGCCGAGCGTCTTGAATTTTGCAAGCTCCTCGACGGCGAGATCGACGTCGTCGAGCATGCAGTTGTCGCGATTGGCGACGGGCGCGACGCGCAGCTCCCCAAGGATGTCCATGCTGAGGGGGCGCTCGGCAAGGTCCGCCACTTGGCCGCAATTGCAGGCCGGACGCCATTTCTTCGATCCGTCGAGAAGGATATGCTCGTGCGGGAGCGTGATCCCCATGCGCGCGACAGGCAGGGGGCCGAGCACCGTCATGACATGACCGCTCGTGACCCCGATCGGTGGCGCGGCCGGCCGCTGAAACAGCGCGTCCAGATCCGTCATGTCAGGTCTTGCGGACGGGGCGCGACAGAAGCCGTGTGTTGAGCCAGATGGCGACGATGATGATGACGCCGGTCGCGATCTGCGTGTAGTAGGGCGAGACGCGCGCGAGGATGAGGCCGTTCTGGATGATGGCGATGGCGAGCGCGCCGAACAGCGTGCCGACGATCGTGCCGCGGCCGCCGAACAGGCTGGTGCTTCCGAGCACGACGGCCGCGATCACGTCGAGCTCGAACATAACGCCTTGGTTGGCGGACCCGCTGCCCAGCCGCGCGGTGACGATCAAGCCGGCGAAGGCGGCCACCATGCCCGACCAGATATAAACCGCAGTGGTGACGCGGCGGATATTGACGCCGGAGCGGCGCACACCCTCAGCGTTTGCGCCGATGCCGGTGACGTAGCGGCCGAAGCGCATGTGGTTGAGCGCGATGAAGGCGATGATCAAGGCGAGCACCGCGAGTAGGACCGGCACTGGCACGCCGAACAGCCAGCCGCGACCGATCTCGACGAAGACGGAGCCGGGCGGCAGCGGGATCGAATAACCTTCCGTCACGAGGAGCGCCACGCCGCGATAGATGAACAGCGACGTCAACGTGACGATGAAGGGCGGGATGCCTTCGTAGGCGACGAGATAGCCGTGCAGGAGTCCGATGGCGCCGCCGATGATGATGGCAAGCGCGATCGCCGGGCCCGACGAGAACCCCCACCAATGCAGCGCCGCCGCGGCGACGACGCCTGCGACGGCGCCGATGGAGCCGACGGAGAGGTCGATCCCGCCTGTCGTGATGACGAAGGTCATCGCGCAAGAAGCGATGATCAGCGGCGCCGCCTGGCGCAGCACGCCGAGCAGATTGTGCGAGGTCAGGAAGTTGTCGGTGATCAGGGAGAAGATGACGCAGCAGGCGACGACGAACACCGCGATGCTCAGCACGCCGGAATGATCGACCACCAGCCGCCGCCCCATGGACAGCGGGGTGTGCCGATCGTTTGCTCGTTCTGCTACAGCGCTCATGATTGTCCCACTAATGCGCGCGGGCCGATGCCGCTTCGAACTTGCGGCCGACGATGAGTTCGACGACTTCCGGCAGGCTCGTCTCGCTCACCTTGGGGGAGGCGACGTTGGTGCCTTCATACATGACCATGATGCGGTCGCAGACGAGGAAGAGATCCTGCAGGCGGTGGGTCACGAGAATGACGCTGACGCCGCGCGCGCTCACTTGTCGAATGATCTCGAGTACCGCCTCGACCTCGGCGACGGCGAGCGCCGCCGTCGGCTCGTCCATGATGAGGACGAGCGGGTCGAACGAGACGGCGCGCGAGATCGCGATCGCCTGACGCTGCCCGCCGGAGAGGTTGCCGACCAGCGCGCGCGTGTCAGGAATGCGGATGCCGAGACCTTCCAGCATCGTGCGCGCCTGCTCATGCATCGCATGGTGGTCGAGAAGCGGAACGCCGGCGACGCGGCGGATCTTCTCGCGGCCCATGAACAGATTGCCGGCGACGTCGACGGTGTCGCACAGCGAGAGGTCCTGATAGACCATCTCGATCCGCTTGCGCCGCGCATCGGCGGGGCTGCGGAATTGCACGTCTTCGCCATTGATGACGATGCGGCCGCCGTCGGGAGCCACCGCTCCCGACAGGATTTTCGTCAAGGTCGACTTGCCGGCGCCGTTGTCGCCCACGAGGCCCAGCACTTCGCCGGCGCCAAGCGTCAGGTTGACGCCGCGAAGCGACTTGATCGGACCATAGGTTTTGACGATCCCCGACATCGTGACGCGGGGAGCATCGATGCGTCTCTCAAGCGGAGTGCCGCTCATCTCGTCGCCTCGGCTGCTTATTTGAATCGTCCGCGGAACTGGTCGATGTTGCTCTTGTCGACGATCGACACCGGCACGCTGACCTTCGCGTCGATCTTCTCACCTTTCAGCAGTTTCACAGCGGTGGCGACGGCCGTCGAGCCGAGCTTGGCCGCTTCCTGCTGCGCCACGACGCTAACCCAACCCTCGTCGATCGCCTTGACCGATTGTGCGTTCAGATCCCAGCCGAAAACCTTGACGCGCTTTTGGGCGCTCTGCGATTGAACCGCCGCCATGACGCCGACCATCGCCGGCTCGCCGGTCGCGTAGATGACCGAGAGCTTCGGATTGGCCGTCAGCAGCGCCTCGGCGACGTTCTGCGCAACGTTCTGTGTGTTCTGCCCGTCGACGGTGCCGACGATCTTCGCGTTGGGTGCGGTCGCGCTAAGCCCTTCCTTGAAGCCGTCAAGCCGCAGATTTTGAATGAAGGAGTTGAGGGCGCCGACGACGCCGACTTCAGCCGTCCCGTTCAGGCCCTTTTTCACATAGTCGCCAACGAGGCGGCCGAGTTGATTGCCGACATCCTTGTTGTCGACGCCGATATTCGCCTGGTTGGCGCCGTCGACTACGGTGTCGACCGCGAGCACGGGAATGCCGGCCTTCACAGCGTCGGCGATGGACGGCTTGATGCCGTTCGCGTCGATGGCCAGCACGAGGATGGCGTCGACCTTGTCGTTGACATAGGTCTCCATCGCGTCGTTCTGCAGGGCGGGATTGTTGTTGGCGTTATAGATGACGAGGTCGACGCCGAGCTTCTTGGCCTCTTCCGTCGCACCGGCGTTGAGATCGATGCGAAAGCGCGATTCCTGGTGCGCCTGAACCAGCGCGATCCGCTTCTTGGCCTGAGCCATCGCATCCGTCGCGGCGAACATAAGAGCCACGGCTGCGGCGGTCGTCAGCCACTTCCGGAATTTCACGGGCATCATCGGTCGTCTCCGGTCATCGGGTTGGATCATGCCCAGCGCCTTGGGATCAAGCGACAGGCCAGGCACGTAAGCGATTACATGGTCACGGCGATCTGCCGCTGTCAACAATGCAGCTTCGACGTTGACAGGAGAGTCGGCGTGAATCGACCGCTTGCGGATCAAGCCCGCCCTTTGCGGCGCACTAACGGTCCCGTGCTGCCCCGCACGATGAGATTGACCTCGACCTCGGTGACCGGAAGCACAGAGTTCCCGGTGATCTTTCCCAGGAGGTAGTCGCCTGCGGCGCGGCCGATCTCCTCGGCCGGGACCCGCATCGTGGTGAGAGGCGGATTGAGATAGGCGGCATAGTCGAGGTCATTGAAGCCAGCGATGGATATGTCGTCCGGAATCTTCAATCCTTGTGACGTCGCCTCGATCATCGCGCCGAAGGCGAGCTGATCGTTGCCGCAGATGACTGCAGTCGGCCGTGCGGCGCTCGAGAGCAGCGACTTCATGGCCAGACGTCCGTCTGGAATTCGATAGGGTCGCTCGATCAGCCATTCCGATTCGAGCTTGAGGCCGCGGTCGGCCAGGCTTTTGCGGATGCCGGCGACGCGTCGCGAGGCCCTGTCGTTGTGACGGGTCTGGCCGGCAATGACGCCGATACGCTTATGGCCGATGTCGAGGAGATATTCGGTCAGGCGCGCCGCGGCCTTGGCGTTATCGAAGCCGACGCATGGATGCCGGTCAGTGGTCGTCCAGGTCTCGACGAACGGAATTTGCTTTTTCTGAATGAGCGGCAGCAGGTCCTTATCGTGCTCGGCGCCGACGATCATGATGCCATCGACGCCGTGGGACAGAAGCATTGTGGCTTCTTGCAGCTCGAGCTTTGGGTCGTACTGCGAGCTTGCTAGAAGCAAGGAAAATCCCGCCTCATCCAAACGACGTTGAAGACCGGATATAGCCGCGGCAAAGCCATCGTTCTCGATGCTCGGCACGATCGCGCCGATCGCGCGCATGCGGCGCGAGGAGAGCGCGCGCGCCGCGCCGTTGGGAACGTAACCCAGTTTTTGCGTCGCGCGCTCGACGCGCTCACGCACGGCGTCGCTGACGGTCGCGGTGCCGTTGAGCACGCGCGACACCGTCGCGGTCGACACGCCGGCCTGTGCGGCGACGTCGCGCAGATGCACGGAAGTCGACTGCCGGCGTCTGCGTTTTGCAGGTGTTTGAACGGTCATCCGGAGAAGCGCCCCACGCCGCAAGCGTAGCGGTATTGACAACAACGACAAGCGCCCTTTTTATTGTGAAAGCGCTTTCATTTGAATAGGGTGCGATGTCGATTTTGCCCCGCCGTGCGCGCGAAGCCAAGCGATGACGCCGCTCGCAAAAAGGAGCGCGGCGACGCACGGCTAAAGTCGTGCCGCCGCTTCAGCGAGCGAAGGTCAGATGGTCCTGGGAGAGTGCGGCAAGCTTCGTCACACCGAGCAGCGCCATGTCGCGATCAATTTCGTCGCTCAGCAGCTTGGAGGCATGCAGGACGCCGGGTATGCCCGCGATCGCTGCGGCATAGATGAAAGGGCGTCCGACGAAAACTGCGGCCGCGCCGAGCGCAAGCGCCTTGAGCACATCGGTTCCACGGCGAATGCTGCCGTCGATCATGATGGTCAGCCCGGGTACCTCGGCTTTGACGCGCGGGAGGATGCGCAGCGGGGCGATTGCGTGATCGAGCTGCCGTCCGCCGTGATTTGACAGGATCACGCCGTCCGCGCCGATCTCGCGCGCGCGCCGCACGTCGTCGACCGACAGCAGGCCTTTGACGACGAGCGTGCCTTTCCATTGCCTGCGGATCAGTTCGAGGTGCGTCCATGACAGCTTGTCGCGCGCACTGAAGTTGCGGGCGAAGTCGCGCGAGAACATCGGCGGTCCTCGGTCGGCCTCCATGTTCTCGAAATGCGGCGCGCCGACCGACGTGAAGGTGCGGGCAATGGTTCCCAAGAGCCAGCGTGGATGGAGAGCGCAATCCAGTGCGACCCGCGGGGTGATACGGATCGGCATGCTGTAGCCGTTGCGGACGTTATTTTCCCGGTTTCCGGGAACGGGCGTGTCCGCCGTGATCACCAGCGTTTCGAAGCCGGCGCGGGCGACGCGCGCGACCATCGCTTCGATGCGCGGATTGTCGCCCGGCAGATAGGCTTGGAACCAGGCGGCGGGGTTTTGTTTATGGACGTCCTCGAGCTTGATCAGGGAGGACGCGCTCATGATCATCGGCTGGTTGAGGCGTGCTGCCGCCTCCGCCAGCACGAGATCGCCGCGATAGGCGGCGATGGCGGAGCCGCCGATCGGCGGAATTCCGAAGGGGAGCGCGTAGGTCCGCCCGAAAAGCGTGATGCTCTGCTCGCGCGCCGAGACGTCGACGAAGGTGCGCGGAACAAGCGCATAATCGAGATAGGATGCGGCGGCCGCGCGCTGAGCGGCGCCCGTCTCGACGGCGCCGGAGATGAAGCCGTACACCATGCGCGGCAGATGCTTCCGCGCGGCGCGATCGAAATCGTCGAGTGCGAGAATGTCCTTGAGCCTTTTTGGCTGCCGATTGTTTGGGGCCGTCGCGGCGGCCCGAGCGACCGCCACGCTGCCAACCTTGGGGGAAAACCCCTGCACTTGCCTGTATCCTAATTGATGCGTGGCGGTGAGCGGCGCGAAACCACCTGGGCAATAGAAAAGCGCGCCACGAGACTTGCTGGCCTCGTTATGCGCGCTCGCACGAAGCCTTGGCGCCCGCTTGTGAGCGAGCGCAAAGTTTCGCGACGGGCGCGCGCATGATGCCTACACGCGGCACTGGAAGCTGACGAGATGGAGCGGCGTGTCACCGATATTGCGGAACGCATGCGGCACGCCCGGTGGAATCCAGATGCAATGCGAAGCGTCGAGCGCGTACTGCCACTCATAATCGGTGCCGGCGAGCTTGACGTGGGCCACCGCGTGTCCGGCCGAGATCGTGTAGACGCTCTCGTGCTTGGGCAGCTGCAGTTCTTCGTTCTTCTCACCCTCTGCGATCGTCATTCTGCGGCAAGTCAGCCGGCTGAGGAGGCGCGTTTGATCTTCCGGCAGACAATCTCCGGGGTGGGCCTTGTAATCCTTCTGCAGCGGGCAGTTTCCGATATCCGCCGAGATGAGGATGTGCTCGAGAACATCCTCGCCCGAATTGACGACATGGTGCTCGATTGCTGTCGGAATGGCGACGGCATCTCCCGGGCCGACGTTCACGTAGTCCTTGCCGAGCAGGACTTTCCCGCGCCCGCGCTTGAAATAAATGATCTCTTCCGTCGGGCTTTCTGCATGAACGGGCGAACGGCCGGACGCGAAATATGTGGAACGTTCGACCGCCATGATGCGGCTATCGACGAGATCGCCTTGGGAAAACACGACTTGGACAAGCCGGTGATTTTCGTTTCGTTGCGTCAAGGTTGACATCGTCGCCAACCGCATCAGCGTGCCCATCGTATTCCTCTGATCATTCGGGTTGAATTGCATCGCGCACCAGGCGCGAAACGCAGCGGCGCGGCGAAATGTGAAAGCGGTTACAGAATGGTGGAATGAAACATCCGCTGTCAACAGGAACATGTGGAGGAAAAAGGCTGCGCCCGCGGACGTGCGGCTTTGTTCAGCGCCGGGGCAGCGTTTCCTCATTGCACGGGCGTCGCGCGGTTCCTTGGCAGAAACGGCCATTTTTCGATGGTGTCTGCCCCTGCACCTGCCGTCGACGGGTTTGAGCCTCGGACGCTGCGCAAATATGACGCTCTGGGTCTGCGCTGACAGCCGTTGACATGCGATCAGTCGCGTCCGTACTGTAAGCGATTACAGAAATTCGCTTGCGCCCGACCGGGTGTGGGGCGCGTATCAGCGCAACGAGGGAGTTGGGAAGAAATGGGTGGCACTGCGAAGATTGTGGCCGGTCTCGCGTCTCTGGCCTGGATCGCCGCGGCGGGAAGTGCGGTAAGCCAGACGGCAGGCGCCGCTTGCAGCGCGCCGAAAGAGGTGCAGGGCTTCCTCACCTGTGCGGATGTCGAAGCCGCGAAGAAGGAAGGCGTGGTCGTCCTCTACGCGCCGGCCGGGCAGGCGCAGCAGCTCGCTGTGTTGAAGGAATTCAACAAGCTCTTCCCGGAGATCAGAACGCAATCGGTCTGGGCGCAAACCGGCTCGCTGTTCGCCAAGGTCGAGCAGGAGGTGAAGACGAACAACACGCTCGTCGACGTTCTCGTCCTCTCCGACCCGACGCTGCTCAACGACATGCAGAAGGCGAAGACGATCGCGCAATACAATTCGCCGGAGCTGAAGGGATATACCGATCCGCACATGCAGAGCACGCCGCCCGGCTTCTGGACGTCGTGGGGGCTTGTGGCAACTGGAATAGTCTACAACACAACGACGATCGGACCGAACCCGCCGCAGGGCTGGAAAGACCTGACCGACAAGCGCTTCGCCGGCCGCCGCGCCAGCCTCAAGAACACGACCTCGGGCCTTCAGTTCGCGCAGTGGAAAACGCTGGCGGACCTTTACGGCGAGGATTACTGGACCAAGGGCATCGCGCCGCTGCAGCCGATCGCCTTCGACTCCTTCACCCAGCAGTTCGACCGGCTCGTCGCGGGCTCTGACCTCGTGGCGATCAACGGTCAGATTTCCGGCGCGATGCAATACATCGACAAGGGTGCGCCCTTCAAGATCGTCTATCCCAAGGACGGCGTGCCGGCGACGCTCGAGGGCGTGTCGGTCGTCTCGAGCGCACCGCATCCGCAAGCGGCGCGCCTGCTCGTCGATTATCTGCTGTCGAAGAAGGGGCAGACGGCGATCGTCAGCATCATGCAGTACTTCTCCTCGCGGACCGACGTCGAGCCGCCGAAGAATTCGGGCGCGCCGAGCGACGTCAAGTTCCTGGTGCCGGATTGGGCGCAGGTCGCCTCCGCGCGCAAGACATTCGAGAAAGACTGGGCGGTCGTGCTCGGCAAGTAAGTAGCTTTCGGCCGAGTGCGTTTCGGTGGGTGCGTCTCTCGTCAACCGGCTTCGGCGCGGGCTGTCTCTTCAGCAGCTCGTCGCCTATGTGGCGCTGCTGATCGTCGTTCTGCTGGTGCTGTACCCGATGCTCTACCTCGTCGAGGTGGCGCTCCGGGTCAGTCCGGCCAACGAGCCGGCGCGATACGGCTTTGTCAACTTCGCCCTCGTCTTTTCCGCGCGCAACGTCGACACGATCTTCAATACGATCGTGCTTGCCGTGGTCTCCACGGTCATCGCAATTCCGTGCGGCTTCATCGCGGCATGGATCGTGTTCCGCACCGACGTTCCCGGCCGCTGGCTCTTCGAGCGTCTGCTGATCCTGCCATACTACGTCACGCCGCTGGTGCCGGCCTTGGCGTGGCTCGCGCTGGCGTCACCGCGCTCGGGGCTCATCAATCAGATCGGATTCGCCTTCGGGCTTTCGGACTCGATCGTCAACGTCTCGTCCTTGACCGGCATCGCCGTCGTCATGGCGTTCACGGGCGCCGCGGTCGCCTTCGTCATCATCGGTGGCGCCATGCAGCTCCTCAATCCCGCGCTCGAGGAGTGCGCGCAGGTTTTCGGCGCATCCAAGCGGCAGACCTTGATGCGCGTGACCGTGCCGCTGATGCGGCCGGCGATTCTCAGTGCTTCCATCTTCGTCCTTGCAGAGGGGCTTGGCGCCTTCGCGGAGCCGTTGATCCTCGGCGCCACCGGGAATATCCAGACGATCAGCACGCGGATTTATCTGCTCGCAGGCTCATATCCGCCGGCTTACGGCGAGGCGGCGGCGCTCGGCATCTCGCTGCTCTTGATCATTGTCCCGTTGATGTATGTCTACTTCAAGCTACTCGACAAACGCGACTTCACCACCGTGACGGGCAAGGCCTATCGCGCGCGCGGCATCGAGACGCGGCAGTCGAAGCCTCGCCTGTTGACGATGATCACGGTCTACACGCTGGTCGCTGTCGTGCTGCCGGTGCTGATGCTGCTCGTCAATTCGTTCCAGCGCCTGTCGACGGTGTATTTCTCGACCAAGGTCTGGACGTTCAACAACTACGTCGAGACGCTGAGCTCGCCCGACGTGATTGCATCACTGACAAACAGCTTGATCCTCGGCGTGACGACGGCAACGACCGGCATCATCCTCATGGGCTTCGTCGTCTGGCTCATCTACCGCTCGCCGTTGCCGCGCAGCATCGGCCGTTTCGTCGAATATGTCGTGATGATCCCAATCGCGGTGCCTCGCCTCGTGTTCGCGTTCGGTCTGCTGTGGGCGTGGCTACAGTTCCCCGGCAAGATGTACGGAACGCTGGTGCTGCTCTGGCTCGCGTACATGACCGTGTTCCTGCCGATCGGCGTACGCACGATCGCAAGCGTCGTCTTCCAACTCGACAAGAGCCTCGAGGAAGCGGCGAAAGTCAGTGGGGCAGGGCGGCTTTATCAGTTGCGCAGAGTCACCGTGCCGCTGCTGAAGCCGGGGCTGATCGCGGCGTGGATTCTCCTTTTCATCGTCAGTGTTCGTGAGCTCGGCGCGTCGATCCTGCTCGTCGGCCCGAACTCGAAGGTGATCTCGCCGTCGATCGTCGAGGCCTACCAAGTGATAGGCCGCGAACAGGCGGCGACGCTCGCGATCATCCAGCTCGTCGTGCTTCTCGTGGCGATGATCCTGATGCTGCGCTTCACCAAGACCGCCCAGACGTGATGTCGCCGAACAGTCTGACAAGGCAAACAAAGATGCCGACAGCCAACCAGCCCGTCGCCGCCGCGCAGAAGGCCGAATACATCGTCGAGGTCTCGGACCTCGTCGTCGCTTACGGTGCCGTCGTCGCCGTCGACGGCGTGTCCTTCCGCATCAAGGCGGGCGAATTCCTCACGCTTCTCGGCCCCTCCGGCTGCGGCAAGACCACGATTCTTCGCTCGATCGCGGGCCTGGAGCGTCCGACCTCGGGAGAAATCCGCGTTGGCGGCCGCGTCGTTTATTCCTCGAAGCAGGGCATCGACATTCCGGCCGAGCATCGCAACATGTCGATGGTCTTCCAGTCGTATGCGATCTGGCCACATCTCACCGCGTTCGAGAACGTCGTCTTCGGCCTGCGCGTGCGTAAGCGGACACAGGAGGAGATCGAGCGTCAGGGCAAATGGGTGCTCGGCCTCGTGCAGATGCAACAATATGCGCAGCGCCCCGCTTCCGCACTTTCGGGCGGCCAACAGCAGCGTATCGCGCTCGCCCGCGCCGTCGCGTTCTCGCCGGACGTCATCTTGTTCGACGAGCCGTTGTCAAACCTCGATGCCAATCTGCGCGCGCAGATGCGCCACGAGATCAAGGCGCTGCAGGAGGCGCTTGGCGTCACCTCGGTCTACGTGACGCACGATCAGGAAGAGGCGCTGACGATGTCCGATCGGATCATCGTCATGTCGGGCGGCAAGATCCAACAGATCGCCTCGCCGGACGAGCTTTACAATCTGCCGGCCAACAGCTTCGTCGCCAACTTCATCGGTTCCGCCAATCTGATCGCCGGGCGCATCGATGCGGCGAGCCGTTCCGGCGAGCTTGTTGATTTCGTCGCCAGCGACGGCAGCCGCATCCGTGCGATCGATCCGCGCTCGTCGTCAGCCGAGCATAGGCTTGCCGTTCGCGCGGTCTATCCGACGCTTTCAGCGAAGGCGTCTCTGGCATCCGCGCCCAACCAGTGGCCGTGCAAAATCCTGCGCAGCACGTTCAGCGGCGATTTCATCGAGTATCTGGTCGAGACGAAGTGGGGGCAACTTGTCGTGCGCCGTCCGCCCACCGAGCGCTTCGCGGTTTCGGACGAGGCTGTTCTCACCATCGATCCGCAGCACTGCGTGGTCGTCGATCTCTAGCGCACAACCTATAAGAAAAAGGAAAATCCCAAGTGCCTCCTTCCTTTGATATCGCCTATCTCAGCATCGCCGATCTTCACCGCCTCTATCTCAAGCGCGAATTGTCTCCGGTCGAGGTGGTCGAAGCCTGCCTCAAGCGCATCGAGGAGAAGGACGCGCCGATCAACGCATTCGTCACCGTCACGTCCGAGATTGCGCTGAAGGCGGCGCGCGAAGCCGAAGCGAAGCTGAAGGCGCACGACGGAAAGCTGCCGCGCCTGTTCGGCGTTCCGCTCGGCCTCAAGGACCTCTCCGACTCGCTCGCGGGCGTGCGCAACACCTACGGCTCGCGGGCGTTCGCCGACTTCGTCGCGCCGCGCACGGCCGATCACGTCCAGCGCTTGCTCGACGCCGGCGCCATTCCGATCGGCAAGACCAACACGTCCGAATTCGGCCACAAAAACACAACCGACAACTACGTCGTCGGCCCGACCAGCACGCCGTTCGCGATCGGCAGCAATTCGGGCGGTTCGTCCGGCGGCAGCGCGGCGGCGGTCGCCACCGGCATGGCGACGATTGCGCTCGGCTCCGATGGCGGCGGCTCGATCCGCGTCCCCGCCGCCGCCTGCGGCGTATTCGGCTTTAAACCGACATTCGGCCAGGCCCCCTGGACAAACCGGCCGAATGCCTTCGGCACGCTCGCGCCGTTCACGCACAAAGGACCGATAGCGCGCAGCGTAGCGGACGCCATCGCGATGCTCGACGTGCAGGCGCAGCCGCTTCGCAAGGATCCCTTCGGCCCACAGCGGCCGAATGAATCCTTCGAGCCGGCGCTCCACGGTTCACTGAAGGGCTTGAAGGTCGCCTATGTGCCGGCGCTATGCGGTCTGCCGCCGGAAGAGAACGTGCTCGCCTGCGTTCGCGCGGGCGCCGACACTTTCCGCGCCGCGGGCGCCGAGGTGAATGAGATCGAGGACCCGACCGGGTTCACCCACGAGGACGCCGAGCGCATTTGGGGCGGCATCTATCATGTCTTCTCCGCTGACACGGCGATCGGCCTCAAGGGCATCGGCTTCGATATCAATTCGCCGCAGCGCGACCTCTTGAGCGAGAGCTTCCTGACGCTCGTCGACAAAGGCATGAGTCTCAGCGCCATCGACTTCCAGCGTCTCAATCATGAGCGCACCCTGGTGATCGACGCGGTCGACGCGATCTTCGACACCTACGATCTCCTGCTGACGCCGACGAATCTCGTTGCCGGCATTCCGAATGCCAAGGCGCATGGTCAATCCTTCGGTCCCGCGAGCGTTGCGGGCAAGGCGATCAATCCGACGATCGGTTGGAGCCTCACCTACTTCTTCAACCTGACGGGCCATCCGATCGCGTCTGTGCCGGTCGGGTTGACGCCGTCCGGCCATCCGGTCGGCATGCAGATCGTGGGGCCGCGATTGGCCGACGCCCGTGTGCTCGGCGCCAGCGCCGCGTTCGAGCGCGAAATGCCGTGGGCGGAATCCTACAAGCTGCTTCGATAAGCGTGATCTGTCACGCCTCCAGTCTGCGGCGTGACGGAAATCGGAGCTTCGCGTCGATGCTCATTTGAGGTTGAACTAGAGGGTTGATGATATGGGAACTGAGAGCCGGATTTCGCACCTGAACAACATTCCGTTCTCCAACGAGAATACGCGTCTTGTCCGCGTGATTTGGACGCCGGCGCAAATTCCTGACACGGCGATGATAGGGGTGGAGCAGACGCAGTATCTTCCAGGTGGGCGCGGTGCCACCCACAGCGACGACCGCTCGGAGGAGATCATCTATTTCCGGCAGGGGCGGGGACAGGTTCAGCTTGACGACAAAATCGTCAACGTCGAGCCGGGCTCCATCGTCGCCATTCCAAAGGACGTCGTTCATACCGTTCGCAACACCGGCCCCGATCTGCTTGAACATGTGCTGGTCACGGGCAACCTCACGCTCGGCTCGCTTCCGTATTCGCCGCTACCACCCTCGTTGAATTACCTCATCAAGGACACGGAAAGCGGTCTCCAGCGGTTGTCGGCGTTTCGGTTGGAAATTCCGCCAGGAGGCGAAACCGAGCCGCTGACGACTCTCGATCGCGAATGCGTCTACGTGCCGTCGTCCGGCTATCTCGTAGCGAAGGTGCGGACGCACGATTTTCTGTACGATTTCGAATACGCGCTCAATGTTGCCACCTCGCTTTGGGTGCCGGCGGGACCGCGTCATTCGTTCCGGAACATCGGAGATACGACCGCGGTGGTCATCGGCTTTTGCTGTGTCGCGAGGCCGGACGTACGAATTAATTGATCCCAATGGATTGCCGTGTCAGCGCGCTCATTGCGACAGCAAGAGCATGCGCGACGTTATGGAGTTGGAACGATGGCGAAGCTCAGGATTGATGCCGACCGGCTGTGGCAAAGCCACATGGACTTGGCCAAGATCGGTGCCTTGTCGAACGGCGGCGTCTGCCGGCTCGCTGCGACGCGCGAGGATGGCGCCGGCCGCGATCAGTTCGCGGCGTGGTGCCGCGAGGCGGGCCTTGAGGTGGAAGTCGATCAGATCGGCAACATGTATGCGCGCCGCCGCGGCCGCCGCAACGACTTGCCGCCGGTGATGATCGGCAGCCATCTCGACACGCAGCCGACGGGCGGAAAATTCGACGGCGCGTTCGGCGTGCTCACGGGCCTGGAGATCATCCGCTATCTGAACGATCATGAGATCGAGACGGATCACCCGCTTGAGGTCGTCAATTGGACGAACGAGGAGGGATGTCGTTTCCAGCCGTCGTCGCTAGGCGCGGAGGTTTTCGCTGGCAACGTTCCGCTGCAAGAGGGACTGGCGCGGGAAGATCTCGACGGGAAACGCCTCGGCGACGAGCTGCGCGCGATCAGTTATCTCGGGCAGGCGCCCGTCACCGGCCGCAAGGCGAAGGCCTACATCGAAGCGCATATCGAGCAAGGTCCGGTGCTCGAAGAGACGAAATGTCCTGTCGGCATCGTTGACGGATCGATGGGCATCAATGCTTTCGAGGTGATCCTGACCGGACAGGAAGCGCACACCGGCACCACGCCGACCGGACGCCGGCGCGATGCGCTGCTTGCCGCCTCTAAGATCGCGATCGCTGTCAACGAGCTTGCGAACCAGTACGAGCCGAACGGGCGTGCGACGGTCGCCCATATGCGGATCACGCCCAACGTACGCAGCGTGGTTGCGAGCCGCGTCGCGTTGACCGCCGATTGCCGCCACACCTCGCAAGAGTCGCTAGACGGCATGACGGCCAAGTTGAAGACCGTCTTCGAGCGGGAAGCGGCTGCCGGTAAGCTCAAAATGGAATCGCACGTTTATTGGAGCGTGCCGGCGCGGCGTTTCGACCCGCTCTGTGTCTCTGCTTTGACGGGTGCCGCGAAGTCACTCGGATTGAAATTCCCAATGATGTCGAGCGGCGCTGGCCACGACGCGATTCCGGTGTCGATGGTGGTTCCGACCGCGATGCTGTTCGTGCCGAGCAAGGACGGTCTCAGCCACAATGAGGCAGAGTATACGAGTCCGGAAGACCTCGCGACAGGTTGCGAGGTCATGTTTGAGGCCGTACTCAAACTGAGCCAGGTCTGACGCCATATGCGCATTCAATAGAGGCGCGCAGCGGTGAATCCTATCATCGCATCTTGATGACCGGCGCTGCGGGCGGCATTGGCAGGCTTCCTGCACGAAGGGCTACGCGGTCACTATCCCGTCGTGCGGGTGAGCGCCCATGAGTTGGCTCGCCACGCCGATACAGCAGCTTGCGCTCGGAATTTGCGGCATACCCTCGTTGATTCAAGTCACTGCGCTTCCGCGCCTGATGGTGCGCTCGCCGGAACGCCTCGTGCTGACGCGCCCACGATCGCTTCTCCTCCGCCATCTCGCTCTCCCAATCTGCAAATCGAGAGCGAGAACAGATCGTGTCTGTGCGAACTGAACAACTGTGCAAGAAATCGACGCTTACGAAGCGCACGCTTTCGGTAAGCATCCAGCCGTTGCACGTTCATCAATGCTTGGCGAGGGTTTTCTGCCAATTCCACGGCAGGAGTTCGTCGAGCCGGCTGATGGGATGGCCGTCGCTCATGGCTCGAGAATGTCTTTGAGATAGGCAAACGGCTCGACGTCATGGAGCTTTGCGGTGGTGATGAGGGAGCACACACGGTCGCCCAGCGAGCGGCGCCGCCGTCAGAACCGGCGAAGAGGTGGTTCTTGCGCCCCAGCGCGATCGGCCTGATCGCACGCTCGACGGGATTGTTGTCGAGCTCGATGCGACCGTCGTCGAGGAAGCGGCACAGCGCTGACCAACGGCGATCGCATAACGGATCGCCTCGGCTAGGCCGCTGCGCCCGGGAATGCGCGCCAGCTGCGTCTGGAGCCAGGGCTTCATCGCCGCGACAAGTGGCCGCGACTTGGCATTGCGCATCTTCTTGCGTTGCACGGCGGAGCGACCGCGGATCGACGCTTCGATCGCATAGAGCTCGGCGATCCGACGCAAGGCTTCGGCGGCGATCGGCGAGCCGGTCCGCGCTCCGCCAAATACTGCTCTCTGCGGGTCTTCAAGCAAATTTTCGTTCGGGACGCCGCTGTGCGCGTCATTTGCCCCCTTAGAGCCTCAAAATGAAATCTGACGCGCATATTCTGCTATCGCTATAAGATCAGGCTCTTGTTGATTTCCAGGGCCCGGCGCTCTGGCCCCTCGTAGTTACTGGACCTCCCCAGAAGCGTTCTCATTTGATAGAAGGCGCCGATGGCCCTGGTCCGACGCGTAGATTGTCCGCCGACGCGACAAGAGGATCGAGGATGGCAAAGGTTGGCGGCCGCAACAGACGTCGAATGTCGACACCTCCAGACGATGCATTGCAGGTCCTTCCGTCGTCGACTGCCGTCGATCCTTCGAGCGTCGGCACGCCCGGCCGGGCAGAGCGAGACCTCCTGGATGAGTTGCGGGAGCGGATCGCAACGCATGAAATTCCGCCGGGCGCGAAATTGTTCGAGCAGGAGTTGGCTCGGGAATTTTCCGTTTCTCGCGCGCGTGTTCGCGAAGTGTTTGCAGCATTGGAGCTTCGCGGGCTCATTCGGCGCGTTCCAAATCGCGGCGCGATCGTCAACCGACTGGAGCTGACGCAGGTTTTCGAGATCTACGACGTGCGCGAGGCGTTGGAGGGTCTTTGCGTGCGGCTCGCCACGCAAAATGCGCCCGCCGAGACATGGGACGACCTTATCGAGCTCTTCGGTCCGTCGATGGAGCAGAAGATTGAGGGCGGCGACTTCCTTGCCTACGAGCGCGCCAATGCCGCGATGCGCCAGCGTTTCATTCAGGCTGCGAAAAACCCGGTGCTCGCAGCAATGTTGGACAGCATCCATGAGAAAACGCGCGTGATCATGCGCCGTGTCTTGATCCTGCCGGGGCGCGCGGAGAAGGCTATCCGCGAGCATCGCCAAGTTTTGCTGGCGATGCGCCGCGGCAATGCTCAAGAAGCGGAAACCCTGAAAAGGAAGAACATCCGTAGCGCCATCGACGATCTCAAGCGCTTCCAGCAGTATGTTCTCTGAGCCAGAAGGTACGGGCGAGGAACGCTCGGGGAAGCCGCTTTCGGGCATCCGCGTTTTGGATCTGACCCGCTTACTTCCGGGGCCACTTTGTGCCCAGCATCTTGCGGATTTGGGCGCCGACGTCATCAAGATCGAGGACACCGGTCGCGGCGATTACGTCCGCCCCGCGATCCGGCGCTTGGTCAACCGGAACAAGCGCGCGATCCGGCTCGATCTGAAACAGGACGAAGGACGCGACCTTCTGCTGCGGCTCGTTCGCACGGCCGATGTGTTCATCGAAAGCTTTCGTCCCGGTGTGGCCGATCGCCTTGGGGTTGGTTACGACGCGCTTCGCGCAGTCCAGCCACGCCTCGTCTACGGCTCCATCTCCGGTTACGGGCAGACAGGTCCATATCGTTTGCGTCCAGGCCACGACCTGAACTACGGCGGGTACACCGGCGTCGTCGATGAAGTCGGGCGGGCTGGAGAGGCGCCGGCGATGTCCGGCTTCCTGCTCAGCGATCTGCTCGGCGGCACATTGAGCGCGGCGATGGGAATTCTCGCCGCGCTTGTCGACGCCCAGCGATCCGGACTCGGCCGTCACGTCGATATCGCCATGACCGACAGCGTATTTGCGCATAACGTCCTCGCCCTCGCCAACCTTCTGGAGACGGGTAGGGCGGCTGAACGCGGAAAGGGATCGCATTCCGGCGGCAAGGCCCGGTACGGAATCTATGCGACCGCTGACGGACGCTATATTGCGCTGGCCGCGCAGGAGAAGCAGTTTTGGGAGCGCTTCTGCGAACTGGTCGGCCGGCCCGATTTCAAGTCGCGCCACGACGAAGCCGCCTTGCCCGAAAGCGCTTTTCGCAAGGAGATGGATGCGCTGTTCGCCGCGCAGCCGCTGGCTTTTTGGTGCGACCTCTTGGAAAAAGAAGAAACCTGCGCCTCGCCTGTTTTGACACTCGAAGAGGCTCTGACTGACGCGCATGTGCAGGCGCGCGGGCTGATCTACGAGAGCGCCACCGGGCCGATGCTCGCGTTTCCAATCAAGATGAGCCGCTACACGTTCACGCTCGATCGTGAGCCTCCTGCGCCCGGCGCCGATACCGACGAAGTGCTGAGCGAACTGGGAATCCGCACCCAGGAAATCGCTGCGTTGCGCGCTGCCGGCGTCATCTAGACCCTCGCGATTTCGCTATCCCACCGGACGGTGAGGCTGCGCCGTCACCCGCAGCCATGCGTTTTTGACAACCGAAAACGAATGCACCCATGGGCTCGCCTGGAGTCCTCCGGTTTCATCGCGTTCGACGCGCTCCTTAGAATTCGTCAGCAAAATCAAATCATTATATTGTCGACAATATTGTTGCGAGATTCAAATACGGTTTGTTGACACTCAAATTTACGAGTGGCAGCATGCACAAAATAACAAAGATGCCGGGATGGAAGCGTGGGTCCTCTGCAAGGTTTCCGGGTCATCGAAATCGGCTCGAGCGTGGCGGGCCCGTTTTGCGGGCGCCTGCTGGCGGACTTCGGCGCTGAGGTCGTGAAGGTCGAGCCACCGGAAGGCGATCCCGTCCGGACCATGAGCAAGCGCGTGGACGGGCGTTCGCTCTATGCCGCAAGCATTTTTCGCAACAAGCGTCTGATCGCCATCGACCTGCGCCGAACCGAAGGCCGCGAACTTGTGCGCGCCATGGCGGAGCGCGCCGATGTTCTGATTGAAAACTTCCGCCCCGGCACGATGGAGCGCTGGGGGCTCGGCTACGATGTTCTGAGCGCCGCAAACCCAAAGCTTGTGATGGTGCGTATCAGTGGCTTCGGCCAGAACGGGCCCTATCGCGATCGTGCCGGTTACGGTGTGATCGGAGAAGCGATGAGCGGCTTGCGCCATCTCACCGGCCATCCGGACCGGCCGCCCGGCCGCATCAATACGTCATTGACTGACGAAGTGACGGGCCTCTATGCCGCGTTCGGCGCGGTCATGGCGATCCAGGCACGCGACCGTACCGGCCGTGGACAAGTGGTCGATGCGGCGCTTTACGAAAGCGCCTTCTCCTTGATCGAGCCGCACGTGCCGGTCTTCGGCAAGCTCGGCATTTCAGCGCAGCGCGCCGGCTCACGACTGCCGGACTCGACGCCGAACAATCTTTATCTCACACGCGACAATCGTCACATCCACATCACCGCGATGTCTGACAGCGTTTTCGTGCGGCTCGCCGGCGCGATGGGCCAAAGCGCCTTAGCCGACGATGCACGCTTCAAGACGGCGGTTGCACGCTCCGCCAATGAGGACGCGTTGGACGACCTCATCGGGTGCTGGACCGCGGCGCAGGATCTGGACGACGTGGAGCGGCGCCTGCACGAAGCCGGCGTCCCGGCGTCTCGCATCTATGACGTCGCCGACATTTACGCTGATCCGCATTATCGCGCTCGCGATATGCTGGTCGAGGTCGGGGATTCGCAGATTGGAACGGTGACGCTGGCTGGCGTCGTCCCGAAACTGTCCGATACGCCCGGCGCCATCTTGCATGCCGGCGGGCTCGTCGGCCAGGACACCAGCGCGGTGCTCAAGGATGTCCTCGGCTTCACCGACGCACGCATTTGCGATCTGGCTGCTTCGGGCGTCGTGCGGTCAATCGAGGAGGCAGCTACGCACGCGGCTGTTGCGTGAAGGGAACGGAATAGATGCACGACGCTCTGTCGACAAAGCATCAACGGCGCATCGCAGCAGCTCTCGCGATGGGCGGGCCTGAGAAGCTCGCGCGCCGTGCCGAGCAAGGCATTCTCAATGCGCGATCCCGCATGGATTATCTTCTCGATGAAGGCTCGTTCTACGAGTCCGGATTGCTCACGCAATCGGTGCGGCCGGAGGACAGCGAAAGCACGCCGGGCGATGGCAAACTGACTGGCTATGGCCGCATCGACGGTCGTGAAATCGTCGTGGTGTCGAACGACTTCACCGTGAAGGGCGCGTCGAGCAGCCTGACCAATATGCGCAAGATCGCGCAGATGCGCCGCGTCGCGACGGAGCGCGGCCTGCCGATGGTGTGGCTCGGCGAATCGTCGGGCGCGCGGCTCCCCGACAATCAGGGCGCGCGCGGCATGGGCACCATGCTGGGCAACGATCCCACGCAATACCGCCGCACGCGCGAAACGCCCTGGGCGTCGGCGATCCTGGGTTACTGCTACGGCTCGTCGTTTCTCTACAACTGTTGCTCGGACTTCAGCGTGATGCGCAAGGGTGCTGTGATGGCCGTGTCCAGTCCGAGTCTCGTCGAAATGGCGACCAACCAGAAGGTCGCACCGGAAGATCTCGGCGGATGGCGCATCCATGCAGAAGTCACCGGCATGGTCGACATGGTGGTCGATACCGACGAGGAAGCGCTCGATGCGATCAAGCGTTTCCTGAGCTACTTGCCCTCGCATCACAATGAGACGCCCCCGCGTGCGCCCGTTCCGGCAGGCTCGGGTGCGGATATGGATCGGATCGCCGACACGCTCCCGCAAAGCCGTACGCAAGTTTACGACATGCGCAAGATCGTGCGTGCGATCGCCGACGCGGATTCCGTCTTCGAACTCAAGGCACGCTTCGGCAAGGTCGCTGTGACTGCGCTCGCCAGGCTCGACGGCCAGACCGTCGGGTTCATCGCCAACAACCCGTTGGTCAAAGGCGGCGCGCTCGATACCGATGCTTGCGACAAGATCATCGATTTTCTCGTTCTCTGCGACAGCTTCAACATTCCGATCATCACGCTCGTTGACACACCGGGCTTCATGATCGGAGCCGAGGCGGAGTTGCGCCGTGCCACTGGCAAGATCGTCAACTTCATGAATGCGCTTCAGCTCGTCACCGTGCCGAAGCTGTCGGTCATCCTGCGCAAGACCTACGGACAAGCCTATCTGAACATGGGCGGCGGCCGGAATTCCGATGAGGTGGCGGCCTGGCCAACGGCCGAAATCAGTTTCATGACGCCGGCCTTTGCCGTGCGCGTCGTCCATGGCCTCAAGCCGGGCGACCCCGGCTTCGATGAGCGTCTCGCGGCCATGGAACAGGAAAATGAGGTGTGGGGCGCGGCCTCCATGTATGCCGTGCAGCATGTCGTGCCGCCGCATGAGACGCGCGATCATCTCATCCGTCTCCTCAAAGTCCACCAGCTTCGCCTCACGCAAGGCGTCGGCCAGCACCTGCTGAGGGTGTGGCCGACCAGCAGTTGAGGCTTCCATGTTCAACAAGGTCCTCGTCGCTAATCGTGGTGCGGTCGCCTCTCGGGTTATCCGGGCGCTGAACGAAATGGGGATCGCGTCGGTTGCAGTCTTCTCCGAGGCGGATTGCGAGGCGCCTTATCTTCAGCAGGCGAGTGAAGCATTCGCGATCGGTCCGGCAATGGCGCGCGAAAGCTATCTCGATATGGATAAGCTGCTCGATGTCGCGCGTCGCAGCGGCGCCGACGCCATCCACCCTGGATACGGATTCCTTTCGGAGAATTCCGCGTTCGCGCAACGCGTCGAAGCCGAAGGGATCCATTTCATCGGGCCGGCTCCCGCTCTGATCGACGCGATGGGACATAAGACCAAGGCCCGCGATCTGATGAGCCGGCATGGCATGTCGATCGGTTCAGGGTCCGGCGTCCTTCCAAACGATCCGGCCGCCGTCACGGCGGCGGCGGAGAAGATTGGCTATCCGATCTTGGTGAAACCCGCCGGCGGTGGCGGCGGCATCGGCATGATTGCTGCGCGGCATGCGGGCGAATTGATTCCGGCGATCGAGCGCGCCGCCTCGATGGCGCAACGCGGTTTCAGCAACGCGGACCTCTATCTGGAGCGACTCGTGGAACGTCCGCGGCACGTGGAATTCCAGGTTCTCGCCGATCATCATGGAACGGTGCGTCACCTCTTCGAGCGCGATTGTTCCGTGCAGCGCCGCCACCAGAAGGTCATCGAAGAGGCGCCGGCGCCGGGGCTTTCGCGTGAAGCGGCGAATGAAATCGGCGCGGAGATCTGCGCCACGCTCGCGCGTATCGGCTATGACAATATCGGCACCGTCGAGATGCTTATGGCGCCCGACGGCGGCTTCCATTTCCTTGAAATGAACACGCGCCTGCAGGTGGAACATGGCGTCACCGAGGAAGTGACGGGCGTCGACCTGGTCAAGGCGCAGATTCGCTCATCCGCCGGCGAGCGGCTGACGGACACATTGAACGGCACGTTGAAAATGAGCGGACACGCGATTCAAGCGCGGGTCTACGCGGAGGATCCGAAGCGGTTCTTCCCGTCGCCCGGCCCGCTGAACGTCTTCCGTCCGCCGCAAGGGGACGGAGTGAGAGTGGAGACCGGTTACGCCGAAGGCGGGCAGGTCACGCCGTTCTACGATCCGATGATCGCCAAGGTCATTGTCAAGGCGCCGACCCGGGTAGAAGCCGCCCAGCGGCTTGCCGAGGTGCTAGAGGATTTTGCGATCGAGGGCGTCAAACACAACATTCCCGCGCTCATCGCCGTACTGCGCTCGCAGGAATTTCTCGCGGGCGATGTGCATACCGGACTTTTGCAGGGCATCAAATTGAACTGAAGCAAACATGGCAAAATACGAAGCGAAATCGGATGTCACGGGTGCGATCTGGAAGATCACCACTGCGGTCGGCGATACCGTCGCCGAGGGCGACACCATAATGATCGTCGAGTCGATGAAGATGGAAATTCCGGTGATCGCCGAAGAGGGCGGTCGCATCGGCGAGTTTCGCGTCAAGGAAGGCGATCCCGTCAATGAGGGTGATGTCGTCGTCCTGATCGAAACGAGCTGAGACGTCACGGCATGAGCTGGTCGCGGGAGATCGAAGAAGTCCAAACCCGGCGTCGCTTTGCCGAGCAGCTCGGCGGGACGGATGCGATCGCGGCTCAGCATCGTGCCGGCCGCCAGACGATCCGGGAGCGCATCGCCGCTCTCGTCGACGCCGGCACCTTCAGCGAAGTTGCAAAGCTCACCGGCAACGCAACCTACGGCGACGATGGCTGCATTCACAGCATCACGCCTGCGCCCTATGTGATGGGCATCGCCAAGATCAACGGCCGCAACGTCGCCGTCGGCGGCGAAGACTTCACCGTACGCGGCGGCGCGAGCTGGGGCGCCGATCGTCGCAAGGGCGGGCAGGGCGGGTTCATCGAAGACCTGGCGTTTCAGTATCGCATTCCGCTGATCAATCTCATCGATGGCGCCGGCGGCAGCGTCGCCTCGATCAAGAAGCGCGGCCACGCGGTATTCCCCGGCGTGCATGGATTCGAGCGCTCGGTCGAGCTGCTGAGCATTGTTCCGGTCGCAAGCGCGGTGCTAGGCGTAGCGGCCGGTGGTCCTGCGGGACGCGCCATTCTCTCGCACTGGTCGGTGATGGTGCGCGGCTCCAGTCAGATTTTCGCGGCCGGTCCGCCCGTGGTGCAGCGGTCGCTGGGGCTGAAACTCGATCGCGAGGAGCTCGGCGGCGCTAAGATCGCCGTCGACAGCGGCGGCACGATCGACAATGTCGCGGATTCAGAGGACGAGGCGGTCGACATGGTTCGCCGCTTCCTCAGCTATATGCCGCAAAACGTGTGGGAGCAGCCTCCCATTGCCGATTGCAACGATCCCGTCGATCGGTGCGACGACGCATTGGCGTCGATCATCCCGCGCCATCGTCGAACGCCCTACAACATGCATACGCTCATCGGGCATGTCATCGATCGTGAATCGGGGTTCGAGATTCAGCCGAGCTACGGCCGCTCGGTCATCACCATGCTGGCGCGCCTCGGCGGCCACGTGGTCGGGATCGTCGCCAACAATCCGCGTATCTATGGCGGCGCGATGGATCATCGGGCCGCACGCAAACAGATTCATTTCATCGAGATGTGCGACACATTTCACATCCCGATCGTATATCTGGTCGACCAGCCGGGCTTCATGGTCGGACCGCAAGCGGAAATGGCCGGAACGCTGCGTGACGGAATGCGCGCGGTGTATGTGGGCGCCAAGGCGACGGTGCCGGTTTTCACGGTAGTCGTGCGCAAGTGTTACGGCATGGCCGGCATGGCCGCGTGCGACAAGGCCGGCTTGAACTTCAAGATCGCTTGGCCGTCCGCCGAGATCGGCAATCTCCCGGTCGAAGGCGGCGTGAAAGCCGCATTTCGCCGCGAGATCGAGCAGGCGGCGGATCCCGCCGCGCGGGAGGCTGAGATCGAGGCGGAGCTCAAGGCATTTGCATCGCCATTTAGAATGGCGGAGGCTTTCGCGGTCGAGGACATCATCGATCCGCGCGAAACGCGCCCTTATCTGTGCCGCTTCGTCGAAGCGGCGCAAGCCAAGTTGAAGACGACCCTCGGGCCGAAATTCCAATCCGGTGTGCGACCCTGAACGGGGAACGTCGCTATGAATATCGCGCTGACGAACATCGCCGTCACATCGTCTTTCTCGGAAGCGCTCATCGATATGTTGCTCGGCCATCCGTCCGAGCGCATTCCCGCGCACGCGCTGAGCGCGGTCCAGCTGTGCATGGAGGACACGATCGGCGTCGGTATTGCCGCGATGGCCGAAGGTGTCGCGACGGCGGGTGTGCGGGTCGCGCTCGAGAGCGGTGGCGATAAGGCGCTTGTGTGGGGCACGGGGCGGCGCGCCACGCCGCATGATGCGGCGCTCGCCAACGGCATGATCGCGCACGGTCTCGATTTCGACGACACGCACCCGGCCGCGATCATGCACGCGAGTGCGGTGAACATCCCAGTCGCGCTGGCGCTCGGCGAAGCGCTTAATGTGCCGCCGCGCGAGATGCTCGCGGCGGCGGTCTTGGGCTACGAAGTTTCGGCGCGGCTTGGGCGTCTCGGCCCGGGACCGTTTCAGGATCACGGCTTTCAGTCGACAGCGGTGCTCGGCATCTTCGCCTCCGTCTTCATCGCGGCGCGTCTGATGAAGGTGGATCGGCAGACGACGGTGCATGCCTTCGGCGTCGCCGGCAGCATGGCGTCGGGCCTCATGGAGTACCTGTCCGACGGCAGCAATGTGAAGCAGATGCATCCCGGGTGGGCCGCGCACGCGGGAATGCGGGCGGTGGCTCTGGCACGCGCCGGTGCGACCGGGCCTCGAACGGTCCTCGAAGGTCGCTTCGGGGTATTTCGTTCTTACGCACAGCTCGATATCGATCCTTCGACGGTGCTCGCGCCGCTCAAAGATCGCTTCGAAGTCGAGTTGATGGCGCCGAAGCCGTACCCGGCTTGTCTGTGCGTGCATCCCCTGGTCCAGGCTGCGCTCGATCTGTGCCGCCAAGGCGCGGTTGATCCCGCGCGCCTCGATCATATCGCATCCATCCATTGCGAAGTCCCCGCGTGGTACCGAGACCTCGTGTTCGAGCCCGCCCATCAGAAGATCAAGCCGCGCACGGCCTATGAAGGCCGCTTCAGCGCGCCATACGTCATCGCGCGCGCATTGTTGGACGGCGAGGTCGGTGTTCGCAGCTTCAGTGAAGCCTGTTTACAAGATGCGCGCATGCGCGAGATCGCGGCGAAGGTCACTTACGAGACGCGTCCGTTTGCAGAATTCCCGGCGAGTTTTCCTGCGCTTGTCCGTATCAACCTCAAGGACGGGAATTCGTACGAGAGCTTCGTGCCCCACAATCTGGGATCGGCCGGCTGTCCGCTTGGTGCGCAAGGCATCGAAGCCAAATTTCGGCGCAACGTCGAGCCTGCGATCGGGCGAGAGCATGCAGACCGGTTGCATGAGAATATCGCCGGTCTTGCCGAGGCGAAGAGCGCGAAAGGTCTCTGGGCTGCGCTGGAGGGGGCGATTATCAAGGGGTGAAAAAGCCCCGAAAACGAGGGAGGGAATAATGTCTGTGCTAAAACGAGGCTTTAGCAGCGTTGCCCTGTTGTTTGGGATATCGCTGGCCGTGTTCGTCCACCCCGCGGCCGCTCAAGACAAGGTCAAGATCGCGGACGATTACGAGATCACGGTCGATCCATCGGTGAAAGGGGACTTCGCTTTCGCGCACGGATTTGGCCTCATTTATGCGCCGATGCCGATTACGCGCGAGCTCGGTGTGCTCGAGAAGATGTTCCCCAATGCCAAGATCCAATGGCAGAACATTTTTACGACCGCACAGCAGCGCGATGCGATGCTTGCCGGCCGTTTGCATTTCGGCTCCTGCACACCGGGACCGTATTTGCAGGCTTGGGATCGCGGCGTGGACTGGAAATGGGTCCAAGTCACGTCCGGCTTCGATGGCTATTTGATGGTGCGTCCCGATGGGCCGAAAAGCCTGCTCGATTTCATCGGGACGCAGATGAAGATCTCGCCCGGTCCCAACACCGCGCAGTATTTTGCGGCGCAAGAATATCTGCTCCAGAACAAGAAGGACCCCAAGGCGCTCAATCGCAACTGGGTGAACCTTCCGCACCCGGATGCGATGCAGGCGCTGATCGCAAAGCAGCTCGATGGCCACTGGGCGACGGCGGATTTTGCGCTGCGGCTGCAGGCCCAGGGCATGAAGCGCATCGCATCGTTCCGCGATATTTTCGGTTCGCTCTATGCGGTCGGCGCTTGCGCGCTCTCGGCGACCATCAAGGAGCATCCGGTGCTCGCGCGCGGCTATGCGCAGGCCCTCCGGCAGACGGCGGCGTGGATGAAGAAGCATCCCGATCAGGCCGCCGAGATGATGAGCAAGTCGGTGCAGGGCAAGGTCTCTGCGGCTGACTTCAAGGGCTACATGGCGTCGGACCTCTACGCGACCTACACGGAGGACGCCGATCTGCGGGGGCAGGCGAAGTCGATGCGAACGCTCGGTGCGATCAAGAAGGAGCCAAAAGGGCCGGAAGACTTCTACGCTTTCCCCGATCAAGCCGGCAAAAAGTGGTGAACGTGGTGCTGTCGCAGTCCCGTCCGCCACCGGCGACTGCCCCGCGAGCGGAGATGACACAAGAGACCGCCGTCGCCATTCGCAACGTGACGATCGCGTATGGCGCACCGGGGAAAAAGGCGGTTGTCGCGGTCGAAAACGTCACCGTCGATGTGCGCCGGGGAGAAAAGTTCATTCTCCTCGGCCCCTCCGGATGTGGGAAGTCGACGCTACTAACCGCCGTGGCTGGCTTCTTGCCGGTGACATCCGGGCGCATCGAAGTTGGCGGACAGCCGGTCGCGCGGCCGTCCATGAGCCGGATCATGATGTTTCAGGATTTCGGCCAGCTGTTTCCCTGGCGCTCGCTTGTCGGCAATGTCGAATGGGCACTACGGCGGCGCTGGCCGCGCCTCGCCACCTCCGAGATCAAGGAGAGAGCACGGCATTACGTCGGATTGGTCGGTCTGTCGCGGCAGGCGGATCAGTATCCCAACACATTGTCAGGCGGACAGAAGCAGCGCTGCGCGATCGCGCGGGCATTCGCCGTTTCGCCTGAGATCCTGCTGATGGATGAGCCGTTCGGTGCGCTCGACGCCATCAATCGTGAGCGCATGCAGGACGAGCTGAACCGGCTTTGGAATGAAGCGGGCTCGAAGATCACCGTGATGTTCGTGACGCATGACGTGAACGAAGCGGTGCATCTCGGCCATCGGATCATGGTGATGTCGCCGGGGCCGGGGCGCCTGCGGGCGCTCCTGGAAAATCATCATGTAGGCAGTGCGGCGCATGACGCGGTCGCGCTGCCGCTGGTCTCTGAGCTGCGAGAGCTTCTCAAAGACGAGAGGGCACAGTCATGACGGCGATCACGAGCGCGGTTTTCGGCGACTTTGATTTCGGCGTTTGGCGAAAGCCGATCATCATCATTCTGCTGTGCGCCGCATGGGAAGTCACGGTGCGTGGTCTCGGCGTCAATCCACTGCTGTTTCCGCCGTTCAGCGTCGTGGTGATGAATCTCCTCGCCGGGTTAGGCATCGGCGGCTCGGGGGAGCTTTGGTCCTACATCGGCGATACGCTCAGCGTTCTGCTGCAAGCCTATGCTTTGAGTGTTGGCCTTGCCATCGTCCTGACCGGACTTGCCGTAAGCAACCGATGGGCTCGCGATCTGCTGACGACGCTTACCGGCATTTTTCAGCCGCTGCCTTCGATCGCTCTGCTGCCGATGGCCATTCTCTGGTTCGGCTTCTCGCGGGAGTCGCTGATCTTTGTGGTCGTGATGTCCATGCTGTGGCCGATCGCGTCGTCGCTCACGGTGGGATTTGCCACCGTCTCGCCGACCTTGGTGCGGCTGGGTCGCAATTATGAGCTTTCAAATCTCGGATTGATGACGAATGTGCTGCTGCCGTCCGCACTCCCGATGATGATCGCCGGCTTAAAGGTCGGTTGGGGTTTCGGCTGGCGCACGGTCGTTGCAGCCGAGCTGGTCTTCGGCGCGACCGGCAGCGGTGGCGGCATCGGATGGTACATCAACAACAGCCGTCTGTTCATGAATGTCGCCGACGGATTTGCTGGCATCCTGCTCGTGGTGATCGTCGGACTCTTAACGGAAAGTCTCTTCCTTCTCGTGCAGCGATTCACGACGTATCGATGGGGGACGGAAGCAGCATAAGTGTGCGGCAGTGCCGTATCGATCGCGCAGCGCACGGCGGCGCCTCAACCGAGGCTGCGATCAGGCGATCGCGTCGGAGAGGCGGCGACCGGCCCCGCGCGACATCTCCTGCACGACCATCTGCGCGAAGCGCTCCGTGTGTTGTGCAGATTGCCCGGTGCCCGGGCGCAGCATTGCGTATTCCATCATGATCTTCGGCCGTAGCGGCTTGGCTTTGAATTCGCCTTTGTCCGGAACTTTGATGAAGGGATGGATGATCGCAATGCCGAGGCCGGCTGCCACCATCTCGCAGACGATCTCGGCGCTGTGGGATTCGAAAGCGAGGTTGCGCTTGATAGAAAGCCGATTGAACAGATCGTCGACTCGCTCGCGCAATAGTGACCCGCGTCGGAACGAAACGAACGGCACGTCTTCGCTCAGATCTTCGACGGAGATGCTGCGCCGTCGCGCCAGCGGATGGGTCGTCGGAACGATGCATATCGCGGGGCGGGTGGCGAGGGTGGTGACTTGAATGGACCGCGGCGCGTGCACGGGCAATGTCGCAAGCACGATGTCGAATTCATTGGATTCAATCGTCTTCTCCATGAGGCCGCGGTTTTGAACGGCGATGCTGACCTTGATGTTGGGGTGCAGCGCCGAGAAGTGTGCGACCGCACGCGGGATCAGCCGATTGACGAGGCCAGGCATCGACACGATACGCAGAACGCCACTGGTGTCGTGACGAAGGTCGCTGGCGACCGAATTCAGTCGCCGCATCGAATCGAGAACGGCTTCGACCTCCTTGTAAAAGCGCATGCCTTCAGCCGTGAGCGCGATGCGTCCGCGCTCGCGGATCAGGAGCTGACAGCCGACTTCGTCCTCCAACTGGGCGATCAGGCGACTCATGCCTGATTGCGTCACGCCAAAGAGCTCCGCTGCCGCAGTTATCGTTCGGCTCGACAACACGTACTGCAGCGCTTGCAGGTTTCGCATGCGGATCACGGCGCACCTCCCCGGCCGAATACGGCTCCATTTCGACCATACCAAAACTGGTATGGAACAATTATTTTTTTGCATTTTACATCATGGTCGAATGGTTCCTACGCTTCTCGAAGCGCAGGTGCCGCAGGGATACCCGATGGGAGGGACATGGCTGAGCGAGACGATCCACCCCTGAAGGGTTATCGCGTTCTCGAGCTGGGCTCGACGGCCGCCGGGCCGTTCTGCGCTCGGCTTCTTGCCGACTTCGGCGCCGAGGTCATCAAGGTCGAAGCAGCGGAAGGCGATCCCATTCGTCAACTCGCGGCGACCTACAAAGGCAAGTCGCTCTACGCGGCGAGTATCCTGCGCAATAAAAGCAATATCTCGATCAATCTGCGCGATCCGCGCGGCCAGGACATCATCCGGCGCTTCGCTAGGTCGGTCGACATCGTCGTCGAGAATTTCCGGCCGGGCACTTTGGAGCGCTGGAATCTCGGCTACGGCGATCTTGCCAAGATCAATCCGAAGTTGGTGCTCGTGCGGATCAGCGGCTTCGGACAGAACGGCCCTCTCAGTCAGCGCCCGGGCTATGGCGTAATCGGCGAAGCGATCAGCGGTCTGCGTCACATGATCGGCGATCCTGACCGGCCACCGAGCCGCGTCGCGATCCCGCTCACCGACTATATCGCCGGCGTCTACTCGGCATTCGGCGCCGTGATGGCGCTGCACAATGCGTCGCGCACCGGTGTCGGCCAGTGCGTTGATACCGCGCTTTATGAGGCGGCGTTCAGTTTCATCGAGCCGCATATCCCGGGCTTCGAGAAGACGGGCGCGGTGCCGATGCGCGCCGGCGCCAAGCTGCCCGACAGCACGCCGAATAATCTCTATCCGACCGCCGATGGCAGCTACATCCATCTCGCCGCCCTCGCCGATGCCGTGTTCGAGCGCCTCGTAATGGCGATCGGAGAGCCGGAGCTCGCAAATGATCCACGCTTCCGCACGCAGCGCGCTCGCGCGGAAAATGAAGAAGCGCTCGAATCGATCATCACCGCATGGACCGCGGCGCACGATGCGGCGGAGATCGAAGCGATCATGACGAAGCATGCCGTGCCGGCAGCACCCGTCTTCACCATCGCCGACGTTTTCAAGAGCGATCACTTCCGTGCGCGTAACATGCTCGTCAATGTTCCCGACGACGATCTAGGGACCGTGACGCTTGCTGGCATCGTTCCCAAACTTTCTCGGACGCCGGGCGAACTGCGTTGGGCGGGGCGGCGCATCGGTCAGGACACACGCGAGATTCTGCGAATCTTGGGCAAACTTAGCGACCATGAAATCCAAAATCTGACCAGCGAGGGTGTCGTTTATTGCGACCCGCTGTCCGATTCCAGCATGCCAAATGAGAAAGCGTCATGATGCATTTCAACGCCTTTCGCGTGCACACCATCGCCGGCCAGCCGCACTGCCGCTTCGAGCAGCTGACGCTGGACGATCTCGATGGCGGCGATGTGACGATCAAGGTGGCGTATTCGTCGCTGAACTACAAAGACGCGATGGCGGCGCGCGGAATCGGCAAGAACGTTCGCACCGATCGTCCCTGTGTGACGGGGATCGACCTGTCGGGCACCGTGACGGCTTCCGTCGATCCGCGTTTCAAGCCGGGCGACAAGGTGCTCGTCACCAACTACAAGCTTGGCAACACGCACGATGGCGGCTTCTCCGAATATGCGCGTGTGCCCGGCGACTGGATCGTTCCCCTTCCGGCGGGCATGTCGCTCTTCGACGCGATGGCGCTCGGCAGCGCGGGCCTGACAGCGGCGCTGGCTGTGGATCGGTTGGAAAGCGCAGGATTGACGCCCGCAAACGGCCGGGTGGCGGTCACCGGTGCAAGCGGAGCCGTCGGCAGCCTGTGCGTCAACATTCTGGCCGGTCGCGGCTATATCGTCAGCGCGATCTCGGGGAAGGCGCATCAGGAGCCCTTCCTCCGCGAGATCGGCGCGGCGGAAATCGTGTCGCGGCAGAGCCTGATGGAGACAAAGGAGCCGCTCGGGCCGATGCTGTGGGCGGCCGCGATCGACAATGTCGGCGGCCACATGCTCGATCGCGTAACGTCGCGGATCAGCGAGTACGGGAAAGTCGCCGTGGTCGGGATGGCCGTCGGCTTCGAGTTGACGACGACGGTCCTGCCGCTGGTGCTTCGCGCCGTCGACCTTCTCGGCATCAATGTCTCGCGCACATTACATATGCGGGAGCGCGTGCGCTTGTGGCAGCGCCTCGCGACGGATTTTGCGCCGCAGAAGCTGCACAAATTGTCGCGACGCGTGCCGTTTCAAAAGCTCAACGACAGCTTCGACGAATTCATCGAAGGCACAACGGTCGGTCACGCCGTTATCGAGATCGGCGGAGATCAATAACAATGATCCTGGGGAGGATGCACAATGAGGGCACGCGTAGCCGGTAAACTGTTTGTCATGGCTCTCGCCGGCGTCTGTCTGGCCGCGAACACCGCTGCGAGCGAAGACACGATCGTCATCAAATTTGCGCAGGCCGTTCCGCCTTCTCATCACGTGGCGGTGCACGGCGCCAAACCCTTCATGGATCGGGTGACGGAGCTCTCGAAGGGGCGTATCAAGTTCGAATGGTATCCCGCCCAGCAACTCGGCAAAGCGCAAGATATGCTGACGCTCGTGCAGTCGGGCGTGACCGACATGGCGGACATCGTTCCCTCCTACACGCCTGACAAGCTGCCGTTGACCGGCATTGCCGAGCTGC
This sequence comes from Variibacter sp., assembly GCA_050187875.1. Taxonomy (GTDB): domain Bacteria; phylum Pseudomonadota; class Alphaproteobacteria; order Rhizobiales; family Xanthobacteraceae; genus JAFKKS01. Next base: position 41,836 of record JBFWXB010000001.1, on the reverse strand, counting down.
CCAATCAGTCACAATCGTCCTGCGAAGGGACCAAGGTCTTCCAGGCGTTGACGCGGCCGGGCGCGTTTCTCGCGCGCTCGGAATATGACAAACAGAAGGTCCGCGTCCTGATGGGTGCGTCCTATGTGCCGTATAAGCTAATGACCGGCTCCAAGGCGGTCGCGAACCTTCACGATCTGGTCGGACTGAAGATTCGTAGCTCTGGCGGCGCGATGGACAGCGTGCCGCGCGCCTTGGGCGCCTCCTCCGTGCGCATGTCCGGCCCCGAACTCCATGAGGCCATCACCCGCGGCACCGTCGACGGCGCACTTTATCCCTTCATCAGTGCGAAATCGTTCGACTTGATCGGCCCCCTCAAAAACGTGACCGTCGGCGTCAATCTCGGCACACTCACGACCGCGTTCGTGATCTCCGACGCAGCCTGGAAGAAGCTGCCGCCCGATCTGCAGAAGATTCTCGTGCAAGCGGGCGACGAGGCCGCGCAGCAACTCTGCAGCTACATGGATCGCAGCGAGCGCGAAACTCGAGAGGAGTTCGCAAAAGCGTATCACGTCATTGAGCTCGATTCGACCGAAGGCGCGCGCTGGCAGAAGCTTCTGGAGCCGATCGCCGCGGAATGGAGCAAACGTGTCGCGGGCCGCGGCCGCCCCGCCAATGACGCGCTTGCGGCCTGGGCTGCGGCGCGCAAGCCATGACGCCGATGAGGGAGGCCCTATGAAAGCGTCCGTTTGATCGCGGCGCGTCATGTACCACACCGTGAGCCGCATCCTGGCATGGATCGAGAAGGTTCTCTCGATCGGCGCGATCGTATCGATCGTCGCCATGATGCTGATCGTCGCGGTGGATGTCGCGCTGCGCTATCTCTTCGCACGCCCGATGTCGTGGACCTACGACTTCATCACGCTCTATGTCGGCGTGTTCCTCTTCTACTTCGCGTTGCCCCGCACAAGCGCCGAAGGCGGCCATGTCGCCGTCGACATTCTCCAGCACGCGATGAGCTCGCGGGTTCGCCGTGGCTGTGAGGCGATCACTACGCTGCTCGCGGCAATCCTCCTCGCTTGCATCGCCGTCGCGATGTATGTGCGAGCCCGCGACGAATTCTTGAGCGACAACATCATTGCCGGTGTCATCGACTGGCCGACATGGCCCGCAAGCGCGGTTGCGTGCGTCGGCTCCGCCACGATGGCGGTACGCCAGGCGATCCTCGCCGTAGCGCATGTCGCGGGGCTGATCTCCGGACGTGAAATCGCACCGCTTCCGCTTCGAAGCGGCAGCGCGCTCGAGACAGCCTCGACGGTGGAATGATGGTTCTCCTCGTTGTCGCCCTTTTGTTCGCGCTGCTGGCCATCGGCTCTCCAGTCGGCGTTGCGATGGGCGTGGCGGGTATTCTCGGTCTCTATGCTCATGGCGGCACGCCCGTTCTCATGGGTATTCTCAAAACCTCCTCGATCTCCGTCTTGAGCTCGTACGAGCTCATGAGCATTCCGATGTTCATTCTGATGGCGGAGTTCACGTTGCTGAGCGGGATTGCGGATGACCTGTTCCGCACGGCGGCCGCTTGGGTGGGGCGCATCAGAGGCGGTCTTGCCATGGCGACAGCGTTGGCCGGCGCTGGATTCGCGGCCATCTGCGGTTCGAGCGCCGCTTCGGCCGCGACGCTTTCGGCCACCAGCCTCACGGCGATGCTCAAGCAAGGCTATGAGGCCAGGCTCGCGGCCGGCGTCGTCGCTATTTCCGGCACGCTCGCCATTCTCATTCCACCAAGCATCGGCCTCGTTCTTTACGGCATTCTCGCCGACGTGAGCATCGGCAAGCTCCTCGTGGCCGGCGTCATTCCCGGCTTGATCGTCACCGTCGCGATCATGCTGACCGTCGCAGTTCTCGTGCACATGGATACTGCTCGGGCGCCCGATAGCGGCGCTGTCGCGTGGCGCACGAAGATCGCGATGCTGAAGGTCATCGGGCCGATGGTCATTCTGTTCTTCTCCGTGACCGTCGTCATCTATGCCGGCATCGCCACGCCGACCGAGGCGTCCGCCCTGGGAGCCTTCTTCTCTTTCGTGATTTGCTATTGGCGCGCGCGGCCGAGCGCCAAGGCGATCGGCTTCGCTGTGTGGCGTGCGGCGCGCAGCAGCTGCATGATCGCCTTCATCATCTTCGGCGCTCACCTTTTCGGTTACTACTTCACGCTGACCCAGACCACGCAGGAGATCATAGCCTGGGTGTCATCGCTGCCGGTATCGCGGTGGATCATCATTGCGATCATCCTGGCAGGCTACCTTGTTCTTGGCTGCTTTATGGATCAGATCGCGATCCTGGTTCTCACAGTTCCGATCGTCGTGCCGTTGATCGTGTCCCTGGGATTCGATCCGATCTGGTTCGGCATCATCAAGATCGTGACGGCAGAAGTTGGGATGATCACGCCGCCGATCGGCCTGAACTGTTTCATCGTCGCGCGCTATGCCGACCGGCCGGTCGCGGAGGTGTTCCGCGGCACGTTCCCGCATTTCATTGCGCACCTCATTGTCATTGCGATCTTCGTCGCCTTTCCCTCGCTTATTCTTTGGCTACCCTCGCGGATGCACTAGGAGCGCACTATGGAGTTTGAGCTAACCAGCGAGCAGCAGATGATGGTCGATTCGGCCAAGCGCATGGTCGAGACCTTGATCCAGCCGATCCTCGACAGGAACGATCGCAACAAGCCGCTGCCGAAAGCGGCGACGCACGAACTCATTCAGGCCGGCGCCGCGCTCGGCATCACCGGCGCGCGTATCCCCGAGGGCGGCGGGGGAACGGCGTTGCGGGCGCTGGATTACGGACTCATTCATGAGCAATTGCCGGCCTCGGCCGCGCTCATCCTGCAGCCGCATGAGGCAACGACCATGCGACTCTACTATGGCTGCTCGCAGGAGCAGCGCGACCGCTACCTCGCCGACTTCATGTCGGGCGCGAAGATCACCTGTTCCGCAATTACGGAGCCTGACACCGGCTCCAATCCGAACGGTGTGCGTACACGCCTCGATGAAGAAGGCGACAGCTTCATCCTGAACGGGCGGAAGATGTGGATCTCCAACGCACCGGTCTGTGACGTTATGAACGTGACCTGCCGCCGCGTCGTCGACGGCAAGGAAGAGGTAGTGCGTGTCCTCGTCGATCGGGAAGAATCGGAATTCGAAGCGCGCAATATCGACGTCATCGGATTGAAACAAGCACATCTCGGTGAAGTGGTCTTCGACAATTGCCGCGTGCCGAAGAAGAATCTGTGTGTTGGCGAGGCCAATTCAGCGAAGGTTCACACGCTGGCGTGGCTGACCAACCGACCACTCGTCGGCTTGACCGCGGTCGGACTTGCACAGAAGGCGCTCGACGCTGCCGTCGAATACGCAAAGACCCGCAAGCAATTCGGCAAATATATTGGGGGCTTTCAGATCATTCAGCAGGACCTTGCCGACATCCAGACTGCCGTCGTGGCCAGTCGATTGGTTTGTTACAACGCGCTCGCGGCCGTCGATCGGGGCGAACGTGCCAATGGCTTGTCGGCGATGGCCAAGCGCTTCGCCGTGGACACATGCGACAAGGCGATTGCCATCGCGATGCGCATCCACGGCGCCATGGGCTTGAGCGCGGAGCTCGGCTTGGAGCAATTGGCGCGCGATGCGCGCACGCTCACGATCCCGGATGGAACGCCGGGTATCCTTGGACTCATTCAAGGGCGTGAATTAACGGGCCTGGATGCGTTTAGATAGTGACCTTTGCCTCACGTGAGACGCCCACTCACCCCAATCACTGGTAATCGTTAACTGTGCAGACGAAGATGCGTGAAATGGGAGCGGTGAACACACCGGATTGTCGTGCGCTGCATACATATCAGACAGCTCCTGCACGCTGAGCACGGCAAGCTAACCGGCGCGTCGTTCAAGCTTCCTTCAGCATCTGCTGTCCTTCCGTGAGTCGGTCACCGAGCTTGCGATCGCGACCGGCGTTGCTTGAGCCTGCCTCTATGAAAGAAGTAGTTCTTGGGCAAGACGGAGCCCCGGTGACATTTGATCGGAATCCTATCGATGAAGCGAAAGGTCGAATCCGCCGGCGAGTTGCGTTTAGCGGATAGCGTTTACAAAGAACTCGAACGTCTCATCGTCACGACCGAAATCGCTCCGGGCGAGTGGGTCACTGAAGAGTCGCTTGGGCAGATCCGTGAATGGATGATTGGTGGTTATGCGTTACTTGGCGTGACTCCCGCGGATATCTCCGCAGAAATTCAATTTTAGCATGAGGCGCGTTTAATCCAACTTCCTCCTGTCTCGCGAGTCATGCTGGTGAATGCGGTGCCGAGCTTACGAATTCCGTATTCGATCTCATCCGGCGAGACGAAGGAGTAGCAGACGCGCAGGAAGTTCGTCTGCGGCGCAAGCGGATAACAGATGCGGCCGGAATGGACGCCGACGCCTTGCTCAAGCGCGGCGTGGGCAAGCCGATCGGAATCGACATCGGGCGGCAGCTTCACCCAAAGGAAATAGCCGCCGGCGGGGCGCTCGATCTGCGCCTCGGGTACGTGCTTTGCAAAAGCCTCGACCATCAGATCGCGATGCGACTTCATCACCGGCGTGATCTCGTCGATGTGTGCGGCGACGCCGTTGGCGCGGAAGAGCTCGACGAGAATGCGCTGCGTGAAGGCGCTGGTGCCGCCATCGGCCTTGTGCAGCGCCATGCGTGCGATCAACTCCGGCGACGCGATGACCCACCCGAGGCGCAAGCCCGGCGCGACGATCTTCGACGAGGTCCCGATCGAGATCGCGACGCCCGCATCGTCGTAGCTCTTGATGGTCGGGACAGTCTCGCCCTCAAAGCGAATCCGTCGATAGGGATCATCTTCGAGAATGACGAAGCCGAAGCGCTTCGCGAGCGCAACAAGTTTTTTCCGTCGCGAGCTGCTCAGCGTGACGCCGGTCGGATTGTGAAAATCCGGCACGTCGTAGAGGAGCTTCGGCAGAGGCTCGCCGCTTGCCTCCATCGCGGCGAGGGTATTCTCCAATTCATCGACCAGCATACCGTCGCGATCTTGGCAGATCGCGATAAGGCGGGCCTCGTTCGAATGGAAGATGCCGATGGCCGTAAGGTAAGTCGGCGCCGTGACGATCACGGCGTCACCCGGATCGAGAAATGCGCGGCAGGCGAGGTCAATGCCATGCTTGGCGCCGTTGACGATCATGATCTCGTCGCGTGTCGCCTTGATGCCGTCGGACGCGACATAGGCCGCGACCTCGTCCCGAAGGTCGTTGAGGCCGAGGACGCTGGAATACTGCATCGACTCGGTACGGAACGTCTGGGCCGCAACGGTCGCCGCCTTCGCAAGGTCGGGCATCGTCGGGCCAAACGCCAGGCCGCCGCTCATGTTCAGCGTGCCAGGGGGAAGCGCCTTGTGTCCGCCGGACTGCAGCGAGCGCCGTGCGAGCCGATATTCCGCCATGTCCGCCCCCTTCGTGCCTCCATCAGATGCCGACCGGTACCGCACGCAACTCCTTTAGCTACTGCGAGGCGATATCGATGAGCGCCCGCTCGCAGCACGCGACGGCAGCCGCGCGGAGCGCCACTCGAGGCGCATGTTACGGGGCCGCGTTTAGTCGACGTCCATAGGCATGCGTTGATGCGTCGTCATGTGTTGCTATGCAGACTTGTATTCAGCACAGAATATGATCTGATGCAATCTCGGCGGCTGGCGAAGCTTAGTCAGGGCCGCCGCTAAAAAGCGCTGGGCGCTACGATGGTTGACTGGAATACCCAGGTTAATAATAGTTCGTATTCAGCTTTAAATTGGCGTGGAGGCGCGCTGTTGTCGGCCCTCGATCCTCCTTCTGCGGACAAAATGCGTGGTGGCGAAAGCGCAGCGCCTGAACTCGAGCTGAAGGGGGTTTCGAAGCTCTTCGGCGGGTTCGTCGCAGTTGACGACATCTCGCTCAGCGTTCAGCGCGGAGAATTCGTCACGATCCTGGGCGCGAGCGGTTCCGGCAAGACCACGACATTGATGATGATAGCCGGGTTCGATCATCCGTCATCGGGCGAGGTCACGTTCCGCGGCCAAACCATCACCTACATGCCCGCGCATCTGCGCAATATGGGTATGGTGTTCCAGAACTACGCGCTGTTTCCGCATCTCGACGTTTCCAGGAATATCGCCTTCCCGCTGAAAATCCGCCGCGCCTCCGCACGCGAAATCGAAGAGCGGGTGCGGGCCGCACTCGATCTCGTTCGGCTTAACGAGCATGCACACAAGCTGCCGGCGCAACTCTCCGGCGGCCAGCAGCAGCGCGTCGCCTTGGCGCGCGCGCTCGTCTTCGGTCCTTCGCTTCTCCTGATGGATGAGCCGCTCGGCGCGCTCGACAAGGCGTTGCGCGAGCAGATGCAGATCGAGATCAAGCGCGTGCAGAGCGCAACCGGCGTGACGATCATCTCCGTCACGCATGACCAGGACGAAGCGCTCGCCATGTCCGACCGGATCGTCGTGATGGAGAAAGGTCGTGTCGAGGCGATTGCCACGCCCGCCGATGTCTATCAGCGGCCGGGCAGCCGTATGGTCGCGGAGTTCATGAAGGAAACCAACATCCTGGAAGCGCACGTCGTGCGCGGCGCGGATGGGGCGCTGCGCATGGCGATCGCGGAAGGCCTCGATGTCGCTGTGCCGCTCGGGGCGAAACTGGGCGAGGGCGCGCGGTCCGTTCTTTGCCTGCGGCCGGAGCGGATACAGCTGTCGGCGAATCCGACCGGCGGAGAGGCGCGGCGAGCAACCATCCGCGAGGTCATCTATCTCGGCGACTTGGTCAAATACCATGTGAGCCTCGACAAGGCGCGACCGGAAATCGCGCTCTCGGTCAAGGCGCTCGTCAGTGATACGTCGGCTCTCTTCGCGCCCGGCGCGAGAGTTGGGGTGCATTGGCGCGACGAAGACGTGCAGATCCTGCCGGGCTGACGATACCGTACAAACCTTGGAGTGATGCGATGCAGTCCTTATCCAGACGAAGCGTGATGCGGGCCGGCCTTTCGCTCGCTGCGTTCGGCGCGCTCTCTCGCGTGGCTTTTGCCAACGGTCGCATCGTCGTGACCGATCCCGGCGGCAGCACGCAGCAGGCTTATGTGAAGGCCTTTTACAAGCCCTTCGAGGAGACAACGGGAACGACGGTCGCCTTCGCGGCGCGCCCCAATCAGGCGATGGGCCAATTGAAGTCGATGGTCCTCGCCAACAATGTCGAATGGGACGTGACCTATCTGTCGGACTATCTCGTCAATCTCGCCGTCAGCGAGAATCTGCTCGACAAGGTCGACACGTCGAAGATGGATCCGAAGCTTCTTGGCGAGATGCTGCCGGGCACGGTTACGCCCTACCTCGTCGGCGGCACGATGTACGGCACCGTCCTAGGATACAGCACGAAAATCTGGCCGAACGCGGCGGATGCGCCGCAGAACTGGGCCGATTTCTGGGACGTGAAGAAGTTCCCCGGACGCCGCGCGATGAACGGCGCCGGTTATGGGCCCATCGAGCAAGCACTGCTGGCCGACGGCGTACCGCGCGACAAAGTCTATCCGCTCGACCTCGACCGTGCCTATGCCAAGCTTGACCAGATCCGGCCGCATGTGACGGTTTGGACGACGGCCTCGGCGCAACAGCATCAGTTGCTGGTCAATGGCGAGGTCGACCTTATTCAGGGCTTCGCCAATCGTATCGTCGCCGCCATGGATGATGGCGCGGCGGCGGCGATCCAATGGCGCGACGGCAGCGTCACGCATGAAGGCTGGGCCATTCCGCGCGGCGCGAAGAACCGCGAGCTCGTGCTCAAATTCATCGAATTCACGTTGGATGCGAAGCGACAGGCCAATGCCTTCACGGGCAGCGGTCCGACGAACAAGCACGCGACCGACTTCGTGGAGCCCGCCAAGGCCAAGCTCCTGCCGACCTATCCGGCGAATTTCGCGCTCTCCTTCAAGACCAACGCGAAATGGCTTGCGGAAAACCAGGCGGAACTACAGGCGCGCTGGACGCAGTGGCGCGCGCGGCGGTCTTGAGTGCAGTTGTGGATGAAGTGGGGAAGGGGATGAAGTCGACGTTCCAGTTTGAAAAGGACCGGCATTACATCATGCCGGTCCACTTCGGGCCGCAGCCCGGCTTTCGCGCGCCGGTCGGCGAGATGGTTTTCGACCACAAGCAATTCCCGAAGCGGCGCACGGCCTTCATCCATTATCTGACACGCGCGGAGCAGCTCGCCGCGCTCCTGCCGGCGGGTTTCGAGCTTTGGGGCGAGCCGGTGATCAGCTTCGAAGTCAGCCACCACACGCAGGTGCAATGGCTTGCCGGGCGCAGCTATTGCGCCTTCGGCGTACAATATCCCGCGCGCTATGTCGGCAAGACGGAGACGGTGCACGGCATGTTTCGTTCGGTGACCTTCGAGGATCCGCCGGACGTGATCAACAGCGGACGCGAGGATCTCGGCTGCCACAAGCTTTATTGCGAGGTGCCGGAGCCGCGTATCGTCGAGGGAAGCTACTATTACCAGGCGAGCCTTTACGGCCGCGCCTTCTTCAATTTCGCCCTGCACGACTTGCGCGAGGTCACGGCCGAGAACAGCGCCGATCGGCCGTTCGTTGGGCGGCCGGACGTCGACGGCATCAAGAGCGCGGGGCTCCTCTATTACAAATACATTCCGCGGATCAACGCGCCGGGCGTCGCCGATGTCGAGCACGCGGTGCTCCTGCCCAGCGACTACCCCAACCTGACGGTCGAGAAAGTCTATACCGCGGGGCGCGCCGAGGCGGCGTTCCTGCCGTCGACCTGGCAGGACCTGCCGAAATATTTTCACGTCGTGAATGCGCTCGCCGCGCTCGATCTCGTCGAGTTCCGCGGCGCGAGCCTCACCTATACGCGCGGCGGGAAAGACCTCAGCGACATGCGGCGTATCGACTGAAAATAAATCGCCGCACCGGGACCGCGTTTTGAAGGCGTGACAATCGCCAGGAGCCCTTGATGAAGTCGACGTTCAAATACGAGCCCGGTCGGATCTACATGATGCCGATCCAGTTCGGGCCGCAACCTGGCAATCGCGACCTGCCGGGCGGGCTTGTCCGCGACGAGAAGAATTTCCCCAAGCGGCGGACAGCGACCATCCATTATCTCACGCGCGCCGAGCAGCTTGTGAGGATTATCCCGCCTGGGTTCGAGCTCTGGGGCGAGCCGGTGATCACGTTCGAAATGAATCATCACACCGAAGTGCCATTCCTCGGCGGACGTGGCTACTGCGCCTTCGGCGTGCAACATCCTGTTCGCTATGTGGGAAAGAGGGAGACGCTGCACGGCATGTTCCGCTCAGTGACGTTCGAGGATCCGCCGGACGTCGTGACCAGCGGCCGCGAGGAACTCGGCTGCCACAAGCTCTACGCGGAACTGCCCGAACCGCGCATGGTGCAGAACGCTTACTACTATAATGCGAGCCTCTACGGCCGGCAGTTCTTCACGATGGAACTGCACGATCTCGAGGAAGTGCCGGTGGCGGCAGACGGCGACCGCCCGTTCGTGAGCACCAAGACCTATGACGGTGTGAAGAGTGACGGCACGCTCTATTACAAATACATTCCGCGCATCAACACGCCGGGCGTCGCCGACGTCGCACACGCGGTGCTGCTCCCGGCCGCCTATCCGAACTTGAGCGTCGACAAGGTGTTCAAGTCGAAGAGCGCGAAGGCGGCGTTCATCCCGTCGACGTGGCAGGACCTGCCGAAATACTTCCACGTCGTGAATGCGCTCGCCGGGCTCGATCTTCTGGAATTCCGAGGCGCGAGCCTCACTTTCACGCATGGCGGCAAGGACCTCAGCGACATGAGGGCGATCGATTGAGCTTGGCGACGCCATCGCCGGTCGCCGCGCCCGCCGCCATTCTTGGCCGCCCGCTGACGAGCGTGGCGGACCGCCGGCAGTCGCGGGGGCCTTATGAGCGTCCGCGCTGGTGGCAGGCGAAGCCCGGCCGGCTTTGGCTGATGCTGCTGTTGCCGACCATTATGATGTTCGGGCTGTTCTTCCTCTATCCTCTGCTCAAGATCGCACTGCAGAGCATCTTCCTCCCGCAATTCGGCCTGAAGAATTACGCGCGCATCTTCGGCAGCTCGACTTATCTCACGCTGATCTGGAATACGATCCGAATCTCTTTCGAGGTCGCGATTGGTACGCTGCTTGTCGGCTATCCCATCGCGGCGTGGCTCAGCCGGATTCGCGGGCCGATGCTGGCGTTCGGTCTGCTGCTGGTGATGCTGCCGCTGTGGACCAGCGCGCTGGTGCGAAATTATGCCTGGATCATCGTGCTCCGGCGTGGCGGCCCGGTTTCGAATTTCATCGAAGCGCTTGGCTTCGGCACGCCCAATCTTCTTTACAACGAAGGCGCCGTCCTCCTCGGCATGATCTATACGCTGCTGCCCTACATGGTGTTCACGCTCTACAATTCGATGCGGAACGTCGATGGGCGTCTGACGGCAGCCGCTCAGGGATTGGGCGCGAGCCCAATGAAGGCGTTCCTGAAGGTCTATCTGCCGCTGAGCATGCCGGCGGTGAGCGCGGCGACGCTCCTCGTCTTCATCATTGCGATCGGCTTCTTCATCACGCCGGCGCTGCTCGGCGGCGGACACGTCCAGATGATCGCGCCGCAGATCGACATGCAGATGAACGAGCTGACGGACTGGGGTTTTGGCGCGGCGCTCTCCGTCGTCCTGTTCGTGATCGTTGTCCTCGTCATGATCGTCAGCGTGGGCATTTTCGACGTCGAGGCGCTCGGTTTCGAGAAGCGTGGCGCGCTTGCCCCGGTCGCGGAAGACGCCGCGGCATCTGCCGAGAAGCTCGACATGGCCGCCGCGCGGCGTCTTGCGCCAATGCCGCCAGTGAAGGACGTCACGCGTGCTTTTTCACGCCCGCGCACACTTGTCGGTCCTGCGCTCCTCAACGCGTTCTCGTTCTTCGTCCTTGCCGTCCTTTTCCTGCCGATCATTGTCATCGCCGGATCGTCCTTCACGGCATCAACCTACATCGCCTTTCCGCCGCAAGGCTGGACGTTGGATTGGTATCGGCAGGTGCTCGGCGACCGAGGCTGGATCGAAGCGGCGATACTCTCGTTCAAGGCGGCAAGCTTGAGTGCGCTTTGCGCCGTTATCATCGGGACGATCACAGCGCTGTGCCTCGTTCGCGGCCGCTTCGCCGGCCGTCAGGCCATCTATCTCTTGATCCTCGCGCCGATGATCGTCCCGACCATCGTTTTGGCGGTCGGCATCTACTTTCTCTACATCGAGCTGCGTCTGCTCGGCACGATATGGTCGTTCATATTCGTCTATGCCGTGCAGAGCGTGCCAATCGTTGTGCTTGTCGTCAGCAGTGCGCTGCGTCGCGTGAACGTTTCGCTGGAGCGCTCGGCGGTGATCCTCGGCGCCTCGCCTATTCGCGCGTTCTTCTCCGTCACTATGCCGGCGATCTGGCCTTCCATCGCGGCGGCGGGATTGTTCTCCTTCATTCACGCCTTCGACGATGTCGTCGTCGCCGAATTCATCGCCGGCACGACTGTCGCCACGCTGCCCAAGAAAATGTGGGTGAGTCTCGTCTACTCGATCGACCCGACGATCTCGGTGGTATCGACGGTCTTTGTCGTCGTCTCGATCGTGATCCTGGCGGCGATCACGCTAATGCAGTCGACGACGAAGCGGGCTGAGCTGCCGGCGGCCTGATCCCGCATTCGCGCGAGATGTCAGGGCAGGGCGCGGCGCGACATGTAAATCTGCGCAAAGCCTTCCTTGATCGCAGCGGTGATCTGATCCTGGCGACGATCGATATGTTTCTCGAGCGCGGCGATGCAGCCGAACTCGTCGCGTGCTTTCAGGCGCTCGATGACCTGTCGATGCTCCGCTTGCGTGACTGGCCGGCTGACGCGGTCCATATCGATCCAGCGGACGAACTGGATCTTCGCATTGACGTTGCGCAGCACCTGCAGCATCTCATTGTTGCCGGACAGAGCCATCAACCGCTCGTGAAAGGTCTCGTCGAGTGTCACAAGCTCTGCGGTCGTGCGACCTCCGGCGTCGGGGCCAGTTTCGATCAGGAATTGCTCGAGCGCGATGACATCCGGCTCCGCCGCGGTTTGTACCGCGAGCTTGATGGCGCCAACCTCCAACGCCTTGCGCAATTGGTAGAGATCGTAGATCGCTTTCGGGTCGAGCTCGCGGCAGAAGAAGCCTTTGCCCGGGCTGAAACGGAGGAAACCCTCGGTCGTCAGACGGTTGAGCGCTTCGCGTAGCGGGGTGCGGCTCAGGCCGAACTGCCGTGCGAGCTCACCCTCGTTCAAGCGTTCTCCTGGCCTGAACTGATAGGCCATCGCCATCCGGCGCAGCTGCTCATAGGCCCGGTCGACATAGCTGTCGCTTGCCAGGGTCATCGATCTCCTCCGGAATTCAGCGCTGAATTCCTGATAAGGTCAGCCGGTGCGGAATAGCAAGTTGCACGCAAGGGCTGTAAAGGAGCAGCCACATCCGACCATACAAGTTGAAATGCTATCCTGAATTCAGATAAGAGTACAGCGGCGCCGTTGGAATTGGAGCTTTCGCTTATGAAGGAAATCGTGGGTCTCGCCCCTTCGGGCTCTCTCGGCAGCGGCTTCGACCTGCCAGCCTTTAAGCGTGCGCTTGACGAGAAGCCCGACTTCATTGGCCAGGACGCCGGGTCGACCGATATGGGCCCGTACTACCATGGCTCGTCGAAGACCTTTCTGCCGCGCGCGACTTACAAGCATGACCTCGCGATCATGCTGAAAGCGGCCCGGGCCCAAAAAATCCCGCTCATCGTCGGCTCGGCGCTGACCAGCGGCTCGCGCGAGACGCTCGCGCAAGCGGCCGACATCATCCAAGAGATCGCGCGCGAGGAAGGTCTGTCGTTTCGCATGGCCGTCGTTGATGCCGAGCTCGACAAATCTGACCTCAAGCGCCGCATCGGCGCCGGCGGCCTCCAGGCCATCGGCCCCGAAGAGGAATTGACGCCGGAGATCGTCGATCGGTGTGGCCCGATTTGCGCGCAGATGGGCGTCGAGCCGCTGATCAAAGCGCTCGATGCCGGCGCCGAGGTCGTGATCGCCGGTCGCGCCTGCGACGATGCCGTGTTCGCTGCGCTACCGATCATGAAGGCCTTCGATCGCGGTCTCTCCCTGCATATGGGCAAGGTGCTCGAGTGCGCCGGCATTTCCGCCGTCCCATGCGATCTCGCCGAGCCGATGATCGGACGCCTGCGTGACAATCATTTCGTTGTCCGGCCGGGCAGCGAGCATCTGCGCTGCACGACGGTTTCGGTTGCCGCGCAGTCGCTTTACGAGCGCGGTGATCCGTGCATCCAGCCCGGCCCCGGTGGGAGCAAGGATCTCACCGAGGCGACCTTCGAGCAGGCGGACGAGCGAACAGTGAGGGTTGCCGGCAGTCGGTTCGTGCCGACCCCCTACATGGTGAAGCTCGAAGGGGCGGAATTCATCGGTTACCGCAGCGTCGTGCTTGTCGGCGTGCGCGACACGACAATGATCGCGCAGATCGAGGAGCTCGCGGAGCAGGCGCGGCAGCGCGCCGCCGACCGCTTCTCGCAATGGACGCCGGAGAAAGACTACAGCATCGACTTCCACTTCTATGGCAAGAACGCCGTCATGCGGCGCCTCGAGCCGATCAAGGACGCGCAGCCGCACGAGATCGGGGTGCTCATCAATGTGGTCGCGAAGGAGCAAGAGCTCGCCAACGGCGTCGCGATGTACGTGCGCGGAACGCTGCAGCACATCGGCTTTCCCGGCATCGTCAACACCGCCGGGAACCTTGCGTATCCGTTCTCGCCCTTCAATGTGCCGGTGGGGCCTGCTTACAAATTCTCCGTGTACCATCTCCTGCCGCTCAAGGACGCTTGCGAAATCTTTCCCGTGAGCCTGGTCGAGGTGAGGAACTAACGGTCATGCAAAAGCTCATCGACCTCGCCAGCGTCATCCGCAGCAAGAATGCCGGTCCGTTCGAACTGACGTTCGACATCATGTTCGACGATCCAGCGAAATACGAGAAGGTGAAGGCGAGCGGCGCGATCACCGCTGCACGGATCGCCAGCATCTACGGCGTGTCCCACAACGAAGTGCTGGTCTGCCGCACCTACGACCCCGCGCGCGCGTTTAAGATCACGATCCGCCGTCCGGTGGGCTCGGGTTCACCCGGCGAGTCGGACGTTTACGGCTGCCAGCAGCATATGCCGTTGACGGCGATCGAAATTCCCTAAGCGCGCTCGCCGCGCCCGCCTTCCGAGCTTCGTATGCCTTCGATCGACGATCTCGAAATGCATCTGCGCGCTGTCGACGACGACGCGCCGTTCACGACGGGATGGTCGGTTCTCGACTTCCGCACAAGGCGGCGCTGGACGAAAGACGGCGCCACGCCCGTTCCGTCCGCGAGCACGCGCAAGATCGCCATCCTGATGGCGTGTCTCAAAGAGGTTCATGTCGGCAACCTGAGCCTCGACGATCGCGTGGTGATCGAGGCGCGCCATCAGCAGAACGACTCCGGCATCCTGCGGTCCTTGCGCCCGAACCTCACGATCTCGCTCTACGATGCGCTGACGCTCATGATCATCGTCAGCGACAATGCCGGCACGGCGACGGTCGTCGAGCGCGTCGGGCTGCACGCCGTGAATGCGCTTTGCGAAAGCTTGGGGCTAGTCGGCACGCGGCATGTCGCGAGCGCACCGGCCAATTCCTTCCTGACCTCGCCGACGCCGGATGATCTCACCGGTATCAACACCGTCACACCGGATGACATGATCGTGCTGCTTGCCGCGATCGTTGCGGGCGCGACCGATGACGCCGCGGCCGCGCGCATCGGCGTTACCCCCGATCTCTGCCGGCTCGCCATTGACATCATGGAGCAGCAGCAGTTCCGTCACGGTCTGCCGAAGCTTCTGCCGACAGGCACCGTCGTGGCGCACAAGACCGGCGGCGGCCCTTCCAACGAGAGCGACGCCGGGATCGTCTACCATCAGGGCAAGCCGCTCTACGCGATCGCCATCTACACGCATCACAATCCGGTGCTCATGCCAGACGGCAGCAGCGGCCGCGCGGCGGCGCGCGACCACATCGCCGCCATCAGTTTCGCGTGCTGGAACGCTATCACGGCAGAGACTTTCAGTTTGTGATCCACGATATTTGAGCCTTAAGAGCTCTGATCACGTCGTTCGGCAATGCTTTCTTTGGTGCAAATTCAGTAGCAAGTTCATACTGAAAATTACCTCCTTAAAACATGCTTCACAATCTTCCCGCTCCGTTTCGGGGTAGTACATTGAGGAATTCCAAACACTTTGAAATTTTGAACCCACCAATCTTGCCAAAGCAATGGTCGCGCACGACGTCCAAGATCACCGTCCACCCGGCGCGCGGGACGATAACCGCCAGAACCGTCTCTCTCCAACGCTGATCCGGAATGCGGATGACGGTGACCTCCGCAACGTCCGGATGGCCCGGCAATAACGTTTTCGACTTATTCACAAGCTCGCGAAAAGCTGAAGCCCGCGGCATAGACGCTTTATTCTTCGAGCCGAGATGGGCGCGACTACCGTTACTCAGATTATTTGGTTGCGAAGGCGCGCTTCGCCATTCCAGAGTCGTTCTACGTTTTCAGTCAGAATGTCGAGGACGTTGTCCTCATACCGTCGAGTCTCCCCTGCCGTGTGCGGCGTGATGAAGAGACGCGGTGTCGTCCATAGTGGAGAGTCGGACGGCAACGGCTCCTCAGCGGTTACATCGATGGCGGCGCCAGCAATCCTACGGCGCGACAGCGCATCGATCAGTGCAGCCTCGTTCACACACCGCCCCCGGGCAGCATTGACAAGAAAGGCCGAGGGCTTCATCGCCGCAAAAGATGCGCCATCGATCAGATTCTCCGTTTCCTTCGTCAATGGACAGGTGAGCGCAACGTAATCCGCCCTTGGGAGGACGTGCTTCAGATCCGAAAAGTGGTGAACTGAATCGACGAGATCGTGCCCAGTCGACGTATCGCGCTTGACGCCCAGGACATTCATATCGAAGGCCTTGGCCAATTTCACCAAACGACCGCCGATCGCGCCGAGGCCGACAATGACGAGTGTCTTTCCGCTTAACTCGTCCTCACGCTGCTCCAAATCGCTGATCATGCCGCGCCAGTGCTTTTTGGCTTGGTTATCGCGAGCCTCCGGCAGGCGTCGCGCCAGTGCGAGGATCAGAGACATGGCGTGATCGGACACCGCGCGCATATTGGCGCTTGCCAGCCGAATGTTCCTCTTTCGCAAAGGCTCGCGTGAGAACTGATCGGTCCCGGCCCCGATCGATTGAATGAACTTGAGCTTCGACGCATTTTCCAAAAGCTTGTCGTCCCAAAGTCCCGAGATGACGAGGACGTCGGCCGATCCGATGGACTTGTTGAGCTCGGCGCGATCCGACACTTGTCGATGCTGAATGCCTGTTTTGCGCAGCGCGAACCGTGGGCCCAGCTGATAGGCCACATGCGCAAAAAGAATATTGAGATCTTGTTTGGAAGGAAGCATCGCCGTTCTCGTGTAGAAGGCGTCAACGCCGGAAGCGCTTAAGAAATTGGACAATTCGCGCGTTGGAGGTGTGATCAAGAACGTCCTCGGCGCTTCCGCTTTCGATTTTGCGCCCGCCGTCCATGAACATGACGTGGCTTGCAACCTCGCGCGCAAAAGCCATCTCGTGGGTTACGACGACGATCGTCATGCCCTCCTTGGTAAGCTGGCGGATGACGGCGAGAACTTCGTCGACAAGCTCCGGGTCGAGAGCCGACGTCACTTCGTCGAACAGAACGACCTCGGGTGACATCGCCAATGCCCTTGCGATCGCCACGCGTTGCGCTTGACCGCCTGACAGCTGTCGTGGATAGACCGCACGCTTGCTACTCAGTCCGACCTTTTCGAGAAGCGCTTCACCGATTTCTCGCGCTTCCGGAAGCGGCATGCGCTTTACCGTGCGGGGTCCTTCCATCACGTTCTCCAACACTGTCATGTGCGGGAAAAGATGGAACTGCTGGAACACCATCCCAACCTTGGTGCGCAGGTTTGCTTGCGCGCGCGTGGAAAGGGGCTTCTCCCCGGCGCCAAACTTCATACTGGTGTCACCGATACGCAGTGTTCCACTCGATGGTTCTTCGAGCAGGTTTAGACACCGCAGAAAAGTTGATTTGCCGCAACCGCTTGGCCCAATAATGAACTGTGCGTCACCTCGCTTCACTTGGAGCGAGACGCCTTTGACCGCTTCGAGCTCGCCGTATTGCTTGTGAATGTCGATGACATCGATCATTGCCGCGTCAGACGTCATCGCGGTGCTCCAGAGTTTTAGCAAGCTTCTGCAAAGGATAAAGAATAAGGAAATAGATCACGGCCACGCCGCTGTAGAGCTCAAGCGGGCGGAAGGTGTCTGAGACCAAGAGTTGGGCGGTGTACATCAGATCCGGGACGGCAATGACGGCAAGGAGCGAGGTGTTTTTTAGCTGGAGCACCGTCTGGTTCACGAACGGAGGTACCATGCGTCGCATTGCTTGAGGCAAGATGATCCTGGACATGAGCTGCCATGGCATCATGCCGATAGCCCGGGCGGCCTGCCATTGCCCTTTGTCGATAGACATTATGCCTCCGCGAAAAATCTCTGCGGAAAACGCTCCCATATAAAGTGTGAGTCCCAACCCAGCAGCGAGCCATGCGGGGATTTCGACATGTACGACGATCGGTAGTGCGTAGTAGAACCATATAATTTGGACGAGCAAAGGCGTGCAGCGGAACATCTGGACATACCCGCTGATCGGCAAAGTAAGAATTTTGTGCCTGCTTAAAAGCAGCATGCCGCAGATGACGCCAATGATCAGACCACCGACGGTCGTTGCGACGGCGTATCCGATTGTGACCCCCAGCGCCTTGGCCCAAGTGTCATATTGGAGGAAAGACGAGAAATCCCATTCGTAGCCCGACATACGAATCAATTCTCCTGCTAAGGGACCCGGCGCGTTTGCGTTTGCCCGCTTGTCGGATTAGCAAAGGAATTCACCCAGACTGTTTTCTGTCAAGAACAATTTGTCCTATAGAGAAATGACGATGCCGCAGAAACCGCGCAACAAAGCTCGATCGCAAGCAACGAAGCCTCACGTAGGTCGAGCTGATAATCGTCTTGAAGCAGCACTCGGACAGGTGGTTCGAGAGTTTCGGCAAAGGGCGTCGCTCAGCGTAACGCAGCTTGCCAAACTTGCGGGGCTTTCGCCGGGGATGATGTCGAAGATTGAGAACGGCGCGATCTCACCCTCGTTGGCGAGCATCCGCGCGTTATCGTCTGCGCTTCAGGTCCCGGTCACCACGTTGTTTCGCGAGTTCGATGAAGTCTCAGATGCAACGTTCGTGCGGGGTGGCGAAGGAACCAAAGTTTCTCGCAGCGGGCAGAGCTTGTTGCATGAGTATTTTGTCCTGGGGCAGACGACGGCGCGCGGCATCACCGTCGAACCCTTCCTGATGACGTATGACAAGCGATCAAAAATCCTACCTTTTCTGCATCGCGACGGGACGCAGTTTATATACCTGCTTGAAGGCAAGATGATTTATCGACACGGTCAAAAGACCTATCAAATGTCTGCAGGCGATTCCTTGCTTTTCCAAGCGAACGTGCCGCACGGACCGGAGCAACTTCTCGTCAACCCGGTCCGCTATCTGTCCGTTATAAGTTATCTGGGCGGCGTCGGCGGCTAGAATTGCACTTCGGGAGGAAGCGCGCTGACGTCGATGCCCGCCTTTTGCATCGACGTTGTGATCCATTCCTGGATATTGCCATTGCCGCGATTGTATTCGGACCACTTTTGCAAGAACTTCTGGAAGCGGCCGTCATCAAGCCGAACGCCGGCATAAGAGGGAAGCGCATAAGCCGGCGTCATGACATGGATGTTCCCAAGCGCCGTATTCTTTTGACGCGCTCCGATGCTGCCCATGATGCCGTCGATATAGCGGTCGGCGCGGCCCGCCTGCAGAGCGAGAACGCATTCGTCTGCCTTCTCCAGCGCGATGCGCTTGGCATTGGGTGCGAAGCGCTTGATCTGCTGCTCTGAGCTATTTCCCATCGTGTAGCAGATGCGGACGGCAGGGTCGTTCAGATCCGACCAACGATCGCCGGGCGCCGTCCACCCTTTGCGATCCAGCGCGCCAAAGCCAAGCGTGTACAATGGGCCGGCAAAATCGATGGCCAGGGCGCGTTCCGGTGTCGCGTTAAAGCCAAAGAATGCGTGGCACTTCCCGCTTTGAATGTCGAGAATAACGGTCTTAAAGCTCGTTTCGACAAAGTTGATGTCGACGCGCAGGCTTTTGGCGACATCTCTCGCCATCTCGGGGGCAAAGCCTAGCCAGTTTCCTTCCTTGTCCTTCCACGAATAGGGTTGATAGGCCGGCACGACGCAGGCTGTGAACTTCTTTGAGTTCATAATGTCAGTCCACGTATTCGCGTCGGCAGCAAAAGCATTTGTCGACATGGCTGCCATAGCAGCGGCAAAAGCGACGACTCCTGTAATTCGCAAGATCCCCTCCTGTTGTTTTTTGGACTTGAGCGGTCCGATCTGGTTCGGCTTCCGAACCCCCCAGATGTCAGTTGACAAACGCTCGCATAAGCGGGAAGTTCTTGTCAAGAACACATTATCCTCTCGGGAATATATGTCTCAGCCCACGTTGACGCACGCCGTCTTGAATGAACCCGAGCCGGATATCGTCCAGTTTTCGTTCGACGGAACACCAATCATTGGCCGCGCAGGTCAAAGCGTGGCGGCCGCTCTCGTCAATGCCGGTGAACGCTGTCTTCGCATTGATGAAGAGGGAAACCCCAAGGGGGCGTTGTGCGGAATCGGCGTCTGTTGGGAGTGCCGCTGCAGTATTAACGGCGTCACCAACACGCGGGCCTGTATGACGCCGGTGGCGGCGGGAATGGTTGTGCTTCGCCAGGTGGGCGTTTGATGTCGCGTTGGGTGGTGGTGGTCGGAGCGGGTCCAGCCGGGATGGCGGCGGGGATCGAAGCATCCTCGCGCGGTTGCCGCGTCACAGTTCTCGACGAAGCGGCCTTGCCTGGCGGGCAGATCTATCGGCAGGCCGCAACGATTCCAAAACCGCAAGACTATGCGGAAGCTGGCGAACGCGCTCGCAAGCAGGCGCTGTTGACAGCATTCGAGCGGGCGCACGCGATCGATTATCGCCCAGGCGTGTCGGTCTATGCCGTGTTCGGAAACGGCGAGGTGCATTTCGCTCAAAATGAGAAAACGGAAGTGCTCCGACCGGACGCTATCGTTCTTGCGACTGGTGTCCGCGAAAATGCCGTTCCCTTTCCCGGATGGACGACGCCGGGCGTGATGTACGCCGGCGGCGCACAATCCTTTCTGAAAGCACAAGGGGTTTTGCCCGGTCGGCGTGCCGTCGTCGCCGGCTGCGGTCCGCTGCCGATTGTGGTCGCCGCACAGATGCTCCGCGCCGGCGCGAGTATCGCGGCGCTTGCAATCCTCAACCCCATGTCGGGAATGTTGAAGCATCCTGGTGGCTTGTGGCACGGGCGGCAAATCGTGCTCGAAGGCTTGCGCTACTTGCGTACGGTTTCGCGCGCGGGTGTGCCGCGCTTGCCCCGTCATATCGTGACGCGCGCGATCGGCGAGAGGCAGCTCGAGGCCGTCGTCTTGCAGAAAGCCGGCGTCGACGGAAAGCCGATCGCTGGCACCGAACGCGAAGTCGCGTGTGACCTCCTTGCGCTGAATTACGGCTTCACCGCGAACTGCGAATTGGCTTCGATGGCCGGTGTCCAATTGCGCTTCGACCGCACGGGCGGTGGGTGGGTCCCGGTCACCGATCAATTTGGCCGCACGTCGGTTGAAGGCCTGTTCGTCGCAGGAGACTGCGCGGGTCTGCGTGGTGCGCTGGTGGCGGAAGCGGAAGGGCGGCTCGTCGGTGCAGCGGCCGCGCAGGCCACCGTTGATCGCGAAATGCACGCCATGCTGAAGCGGCGTCGCAATATGCAAAGTTTCCAAGCCGCGGTGCGTAGCACGCTGGAACTGCCGGCCGGCATCTGGACGGTCGTCAGCGACGATACGATCGTTTGCCGCTGCGAGAATGTGAAGTTCGCGGACATCCGCGACGCCTTGCAGGGCGGGCATGTCACGCCGAATGCCGTCAAGCGCAATGTGCGCCCCGGAATGGGGTGGTGCTCCGGTCGAACCTGCCTTCGCGCCGTTGGAGAACTCAGCGAGTACTGCACCGGCGTTGCCCAAACCGAGATCATGACTGCGCGGCCTATGGCGCGTCCCGTTTCGCTTTCGGCGCTGAGCAATCAAACGCGAGTCGCATCATGAGTAGTCGCGGAAAAAAGGTCGACGTGCTGGTGATCGGCGCCGGCGCCTACGGACTCTCGTGCGCATGGTGGATGGCGAAGCGGCGCACCGGCGCCGAGATATTGCTCGTCGATCAGGGTGAATTCGCAAGCGGCGCTTCGGGACGCAATGGCGCAGGCTTCCGAATGCAGTGGGGCCTCGAGCTGAATATCAGGCTCTGCCAGGAAAGCATCCTCTTCTTCGAGAACGCTGCCGAGGAGTTGGATTATCCCCGTGGCATCGAGCTTAAGCAGGACGGCTATCTCGTGCTTGCTCATAGCGAGAAAGCGTATCGGAATCTGCAGGCCGCGGTCGTCACTCAGAACAGCTTCGGCGTCCCAAGTGAGATGCTCAACGCCGATGAATGTGTCGACATGGTGCCGCCGCTCGGCCGCAACAAATTGGTCGGCGGGTCCTTCTGTGCCAAGGACGGCAGCGCGTCGCCGTTTCTTTGGCTCGATGCTTTGCTGAAGGCGTGCAGGCGGGAAGGGGTGGTCGTGCGTTATGGCACCCGGGTGCACGGCCTCGAGAAGAAGGATTCGGGATTTCAAGCGCGGCTGAACGACGAGATGGTCGAGGCAGACCGTGTCCTTCTTTGCGTGGATTGGGCAGCCCCGGAATTGTTATCGTCGCTGGGAATCGAGATTCCGGTGACAAGCCTGCCCAAGGAGGCGATGGTCACTGCGCCGTGCGAGCCCAAGGTGGGCCCGATCCTGATTTCACTGGAACATCATATCGCGGTCAATCAGGTCCAACGCGGCTCCATCGTTTTCACGGTGTCGCGGCCTCGCGTCGGGTCTGAAATTCGTTCGATGCCCGACTTTCTCTCTTTCGCCGCACCCAGAGTTATCGACCTTCTGCCTGGCGTCGCTGACCTGCGGATATTACGCACATGGGGCGGCGTATCGAGTCTGACGCCCGATATGCAACCCATTCTCGGGCAGACCGAGGTCGACGGACTTTACGTCGCGGTTTCGTCCTATCGCGGCTTCATGACGTCGCCTGCGGTGGGACGAATGATGTCGTCTCTCATCCTGGACGACGATACGAATGATCCAATTCTATCGAAGCTTGGACCGCGCCGCTTTGCCGCCGGTGAAATGATTAGCGAGCCTTTGCTCAATCAGGCATGACGATGCGCTATTCGCTCTTCACTCTCGCGGCACAAGCTCTTCTTGGCAACAAAGGCTGGCCTGCCGTCTGGCGCGAGCCCGAGCCAAAGGCCGAGTACGACGTTGTCATAGTCGGTGGCGGAGGACACGGGTTATCGACGGCATATTATCTCGCCAAGGAGCACGGCATCACGAATGTCGCCGTGCTGGAACGCGGCTACCTCGGCTCCGGCAACATCGGCCGCAACACGACGATTATCCGCTCGAACTACCTGCTCCCCGGAAACGTGCCGTTCTACGAATGGTCGCTGAAGCTGTGGGAGGGGCTCGAGCAAGACTTCAATTATAACGCTATGGTCAGCCAGCGTGGCGTGATCAATCTTTATCATTCCGACGCTCAGCGCGATGCCTATGCACGGCGCGGCAATGCCATGCGGCTGCATGGGGTGGATGCCGAACTCATCGGGCGCGATGAGCTCCGCAGGCGCGTTCCTTATCTGAACTACGATGACGCACGCTTCCCGATCCATGGCGCGCTGATTCAAGGGCGAGGCGGGACCGTGCGGCACGACGCGGTCGCGTGGGGCTACGCGCGTGGCGCCGACAGTCGCGGCGTCGATTTGCTGCAGCAATGCGAGGTCACCGGCATTCGCATCGAGAATGGTTGCGTGAAAGGAGTCGAGACATCGCGCGGCACTATTCGCGCCAAGAAGGTGGCGCTTGCGGTCGCCGGCAACACCAGTCGCGTCGCAAGCTTGGCGGGGCTTCAACTGCCAATCGAAAGTCACGTTCTTCAAGCGTTTGTCGCGGAGGGCGTGAAGCCGCTTATCGACACCGTGCTGAGCTTCGGCGCGGGGCATTTTTATATCAGCCAATCCGACAAGGGCGGGCTCGTCTTCGGCGGCAATATCGACGGTTACAATTCATATGCCTGGCGCGGAAACCTTCCTGTTATCGAGGATGTCATGGAGTGCGGGATGGCGCTCATCCCGTCGCTCGGCCGAATTCGCATGCTGCGGCATTGGGCCGGACTCATGGACATGTCGATGGACGGTTCGCCGATCATCGACAAGACGCCTATTCAGAATCTCTACCTGAACTGCGGTTGGTGCTACGGGGGATTCAAAGCGACGCCGGCATCGGGCTATTGCTTCGCGCACTTGATTGCACGCGACGAGCTGCACCACGTTGCCACAGCCTATCGGCTCGATCGGTTCGCGACCGGCCGCCTCATCGACGAAAAGGGCCAGGGCGCCCAACCGAACCTGCACTGATGCGCATCCACTGTCCTCATTGCGGCGACCGCAGCGCAGAAGAATTTGCCTATCACGGAGATGCGACCAAGCATCGGCCCGACGGGCTTCATGTGTCGGATGAGGATATCTTCGACTATGTCTATATCCGCGCCAATCCAGCGGGAGCGCACCGCGAATATTGGTATCACGGCGTTGGCTGCCACTCTTGGCTCGTCGTGATTCGGAATACGCGCACGCATGAGATCTTAGAGGTGATCGAAGCGCGTAGTCTGAAAGGCGGCGAGGACTCGTGATGTCGTCTTTACGCGTTTCCGCTGGGGGTGGCGGCATCGATCGCGACCGATCCGTTCGCTTCGAGTTCGACGGGCAAACTTACGAGGGCTGCGTCGGTGACACGCTGGCCTCGGCGCTTCTCGCAAACGGCGTCCGTCTGATCGGACGCTCGTTCAAATACCATCGCCCGCGTGGAATTTTATCGGCGGGAGCTGAGGAGCCAAACGCACTCGTCGAGCTGCGCAGCGGCGCCCGCCGGGAGCCCAACACGCGCGCAACCATTGTCGAGCTCTACAATGGATTGACAGCCGAGAGTCAGAACCGCTGGCCCTCGTTATCCTTCGATCTTCTCGGGCTGACATCGCCATTCGCGTCTTTGATGACGGCGGGCTTCTACTACAAGACCTTCATGTGGCCTGCGAGCTTCTGGGAGAAACTCTACGAACCACTGATCCGACGCGCGGCAGGCTTGGGCCGTGCGGCCGGACAGGACGATCCCGATCATTACGAGAAAGCCACTGCGTTTTGCGATGTCCTGATCGTCGGGGGCGGGGCCGCAGGCCTGGCAGCCGCGCTCGCTGCCGGTAGAAGTGGCGCCCGTGTGATCTTGTGCGACGAAGATTTTCGCCTTGGCGGACGCATACTCTCGGAACGATGCGAGATAAACGGCAAGCCAAGCCTGGAGTGGCTGCGCACAGCCGAAGCTGAGCTCCGCGCCATGCCGGAGGTGCGGATCATGTCGCGCACGACGGTCTTCGGGATGTATGATCATGGCACATTCGGCGCCGTCGAGCGTGTGAACGATCATGTCCCGGCTCCGCCGGAAGGCGAGCCGCGGCAACGCGCGTGGCGGATCGTGGCGAAGCGCACCATCCTTTGCTCCGGCGCGATCGAGCGTCCGATGGTCTTCGGCAACAACGACTTGCCCGGCGTCATGCTTGCGGGCGCGGTTCGCTCCTACCTCAACCGCTTTGGCGTCGCCGCCGGACAAAAGGTCGTTGTCGCAACGTCATGCGATGATGGCTGGAGGACGGCGCGTGATCTCGCCGCGGCTGGCGTGTCGCTCGCGGCGATTATCGATACGCGGCCGCATGCCTCCACCGAGCTCGAGGGGGTTGGTTTGAAGGCGCGCGTCTTCCTTGGGGCGCGTATCGCGTCAGCCAAGGGGGCGCGGTTGATCAAAGCGGTTGAGGTGATCGATTCGTCCGGCAAGAGCCATACCGTCGCGTGCGATCTTCTGGCGATGTCGAACGGCTGGGAGCCGGTGCTGCATCTCGCATCGCATCTGCATCATCGCCCGGTCTGGGACGAGTCTCGTGAAATCTTTGTGCCGAAGGATTTGCCACCGCATCTTTCCGTTGCGGGCGCGGCCGGAGGGAACTTCACGCTGGCGCAAGGGCTGACCGACGGCTCTCGTTTCGGCGCCGAAGCCGCGGAAGCTTGTGGTTTCCGGGCGACGCCTGATGTGTTTCAGACCGACGCGGAGAATGTGTCCGGCTCGCCGATCTGGGGCTCTGCCGGGCGTGATGGCAAAGCGTTCATCGATTTTCAGAACGATGTCACCGAAAGCGATATCGCCTCGGCGCATCGGGAGGGGTACCGCGCGGTCGAGCACCTCAAACGTTACACAACGCTC
This sequence comes from Variibacter sp., assembly GCA_050187875.1. Classification (GTDB taxonomy): domain Bacteria; phylum Pseudomonadota; class Alphaproteobacteria; order Rhizobiales; family Xanthobacteraceae; genus JAFKKS01. The sequence goes on along the minus strand of JBFWXB010000001.1, from coordinate 16,130 downwards.
GGGATGGCGACCGATCAGGGCAAGACGTCGAACGTGACGGGTCTGGCTGTCATGGCGGGATTGCGCGGCCGCACAATTCCACAAACCGGCACGACGGTTTTTCGCCCGCCTTACACGCCGGTTGCGATTGGAGCGCTCGCCGGACATCATCGCGGCAAGACGTTTCGTTCGACCCGTTTGCCGCCCTCGCATGATTGGGCGAAAACGCAAGGCGCCGTCTTTGTTGAAGCGGGCGCCTGGCTTCGCGCGCAATACTATCCGCAGGCCGGCGAAGGCGATTGGCTTGCGGCAATGACGCGCGAAGTCAACACTGTGCGCAGCGCCGTCGGCGTCTGCGACGTCTCGACGCTCGGAAAGATCGACATCCAAGGCGTGGACGTGGGTGTCTTCCTCGATCGGATCTATTGCAACGGTTTCGCCAAGCTTCCCGTCGGCAAAGCGCGATATGGCCTCATGCTGCGCGAGGATGGCTTCGTCATGGATGATGGCACGACGTCGCGTCTTGGCGACAACCATTTCATCATGACGACAACCACAGCTAATGCTGCCAAGGTGATGCAGCATCTCGAATTCTGTCATCAAGTGCTATGGCCGTCGCTCGACGTGCAGATGGTGTCGGTTTCGGAGCAATGGGCGCAGTTTTCGATCGCCGGGCCGCGGGCGCGCGACACGCTGCGCGATGTGATCGATCGCCAATATGATATTTCAAACGACGCTTTCCCCTATCTCGCTGCCAAGGCCGTGACGGTCGGAGGGGGCATTCCGGCGCGTCTATTCCGCATCTCGTTCTCGGGCGAACTGGCCTATGAACTCGCCGTGCCCGCGTCCTATGGCGATTCCGCCATTCGCGCGATCATGCAGGCGGGACAAAGGTTTGGCATCGCGCCCTATGGAACCGAGGCGTTGAGCGCGATGCGGATTGAGAAGGGACATGTGGCGGGTAACGAGCTGAACGGACAGACGACTGCTTACGACCTCGGCCTCCAGCGCATGGTGTCTTCAAAGAAGGACTTCATCGGCCGGGCGATGGCGTTGCGCGGCGCACTACACGAACCGGATCGTCAGCGCTTCGTGGGATTCAAGCCGGTGGATCCGACGCAGCGCCTCACGGCCGGTGCGCACTTCATCCCACTCGGCATGCCGGCGAAGGCGGAGAACGACGAAGGTTATATGACTTCGGTGACCCTATCTCCGACCGTCGGTCATTCGATCGGTCTCGGCTTTTTGAAGCGGGGCCCGGAACGCGTCGGCAAGCACGTGCGTGCCGTGGACCTCGTACGCGGGCGCGACATCGAGGTCGAGATCTGCGCGCCAGTTTTTATTGATCCGAGTGAAGAGAAGCTTCGTGTCTAACGTTATTACATGGCAGAGGCACGGCGCCTCCGTGGGTTACGTCCCATCGGGACAATTTAGCGCGTGCACATCTGCGCCGACCGTCCGAATTGATCGGCGTGACGGCCTGGGACTCGCGACCGTCATTTGCCGCAAGGGCAAAGAAGCGAGATTGGCCGAAGCATTTCAGGGTTTGATGGCCGCGGCATGCCCAAAGCCGGGCAAGTTTACAACGGGAAATGACTGCGATGTCGTTTGGTCCGGTCCTGGGCAGTGGCTGATCGTGACCCAGCATCCTGACGTCGTCGCCACGCTCGCCTTGGAACTTGCCGATCTGGCGGCAGTGACCGATCAGAGTGACGCGCGCGCGATATTGCGCTTGTCAGGCGCCCGTGCTCGTGATGTTCTTGCCAAAGGATGTCTCATCGATCTGCATCCGCGAGCCTTCCAGGCAGGTGATGTTGCGCTCACATCAATTTCGCACATTGGCGCACAGATTTGGCAGGTCGACGAGGCGCCGAGCTATGATATTGCCGTGCCGCGCAGCATGATTGGCAGCTTTTGGTCATGGTTCGAAGCGTCGGCGGCCGAGTTTGGCTATTCAGTGAAGTGAGTTGGTGCTTTTAGTGCATCCGCACGTATCTTGGTTCGATTCATCTGAAAGGATCGTGTTCAGCCCCTACGAACAACCGGTGTACGAAAAACGGATGCTACGCATGCGACGCAGAAACGCGTTCGCTGATCAACATTCCAAATTCCCTGTTTCGTCGCGTGGGGAATTTGTCTGTAAGTCCGTGAAATGGCCTCTGAATCTACCATCAGTTTGCGTTACGTGTCCCGAATTCAGGAGATTTCCCGGTTCTTTTCCCTGTTATCCGCGAAATTCAGGCAGAGACTGGGTTCGATGTCCCTGCATTGTCAGCCAGCGACGCCTGTCTGTTCAGGCCGTCTCAGGGTGACGAAAAAAATGGCGCGATATCCGCGCCTTTTCGAGTGGCGCGCGGTCTCTGCTAGGCTGCGCTGCGGAAATCCCTAGCATAATGTTGCGGTTTCTCGCTCGAGTCTCAAGGCGCTGATTTAAGTGAGCGCCTGCCGTGTCATGAGGGAATGCCGCAAGTAAACGCGGCAGTTGGTATGCGCGGTATCTGAGCCAACCGGCGGGAATAGAAGCTACTCAGCCTCGGAGGCTTCATGTCAGGCTGTACGCAGAGTATATTGCCGTCTCGTTCATTGCTGAGATTCCTATGAGCAAACGTAGTCGCATATTGGTGGTGAATCCGAACTCAAACGACAACGTTACGAAGGGAATTGCTGACGCGCTATCATGTTTCTCTTTGTCGGATGGCCTGCGGATCGATTGCTACACTTTGCGTGAAGGCCCCTACGGCATTGAAACACAGGAAGACGTGGAGAGCGTTGCTCTTCCTTTGCGGCGTCTGATTGCGGGGCACAACGATGTCGATGCATTTGTTATCGCTTGCTACGCTGACCCAGGGCTCCAGGTCTGCCGCGAGGCCACGCGCCGGCCGGTCTTCGGTATCAATGAGTGTGGTATTTTGACTGCGCTCGGCCGAGGTGATCGGTTCGGAGTCATCGCGATCGCACAGGGCTCGATCCGTCGCCATGTGCGTTATATGCGGCAGATGGGTTTGCTTGACCGGCTCGCAGGCGAGCGCCCGTTGAACATGAGTGTGGGCTGAAACCGCGTCAGGCGAGCACACACGGGCGCGGATGATCAAAGCCGGAAAGTCGCTGTGCGACGACTGCGGGGCAGTCGTTATCGTTATGGGATGCGCCGGAATGGCGCGGCACCGCCGGGCGCTTGAGGAAGCTCTCGGAATTCCAGTGATCGACCCGACTCAGGCTGCGGTCGCGATGGCGATCGGCGCCGTTCAGGTCTCGTAGGATGTCGAGTGAGACTCCTGTCGGCGTGGCCGCTTAAGACTTGGGCGGCAACTCGACGCCCACCTGGGTTACGATCCGGCCGTAATGTTCGATCCGCCTGTGGCGCTTGAAGTCGAACATTGTTTCCTTGCCGAAGATCGTATCATCAAGGTCGCAGGCGTGAATCAAAAGCTCGTCTTCTTCCGTCGAACTCTTGGCGACGATTTCTCCTTCTGGGTTAACGATGACGCTTCCGCCGAACAGAGCATGGCCGTCTTCCACGCCGGCTTTGGCCACTGCGACCACCCACGTCGAATTCTGATAAGCGCCGGATTGAACGGAGAGGCGGTGCTGGAACACGCGCTTCTCCGTTGATTCGATCTTCTGCGAATTTCCCGACGGAGTATTGTAGCCGAGGACGATCATCTCGACGCCCTGCAGACCCATGACGCGATACGTTTCCGGCCAACGGCGATCGTTGCAGATGCACATGCCGAAAATCCCGCCCATATAACGCCAGACAGGGAAGCCGAGATCGCCGGGCTTAAAGTACCGCTTCTCAAGATGTTGGTGTGTGCGTTCTTTTTCGAACTCGGCGTGGCCGGGCAAATGAACCTTCCGATATTTCCCGACGATCTTTCCGCTTTGGTCGACGAGGATCGAAGTGTTGAAGTGCCGACCGTCCGGCGTCAGTTCGGCGTAGCCGAAATTCATTCCCATACGATGGCTTGCAGCGCGTTCGAAGAGCGGTCGCACGGCTGCGTTCGGCATTTCTTTCTCGAACCACTTATCCGCTTCGGCGCGATCTTCGTGATACCAGCGTGGGAAAAAAGTCGTCAGCGCCAGTTCTGGATAGACGATAAAGTTCGCGCCGCGTTCCTTCGCCTGATCCATCAACGCGATCATGCGTGCGACGACTGCTTCGCGCGTATCTGCCCGCTGAATGGCGCCCAATTGCGCGGCGGCGACCGTTACAACGCGAGACATGTGAACTCCTGCCGTGACTGGAATTTCTAAGCCTTTGATGGTAGGCCGCGCTTCATGCAGATGACAATTGTGCAATCTTGCGCATGGGCTGTCCGATCGCGGACAGATGCAGGGTCGAGGCGCCAGATTATGCTTTAGGTTGGCGCAGCGTAAGACAGATTGAGGGAGCGAAGAGGGCGATGTTGGAGCAGCGGCTTGTTGTCGGACTTGGCGAGCGGCGCTATCGCATCGAGCGCCCGTGGGAAGATTTATCGGGAATAGCCGGACGCGTGAGCGACGTGGCGGTCGATTCCCGCGGACACGTTTTCGTCCTTCTCCGCAACGATCCGCTCGTCGACCCGCCACGAGATGCGGTTGTGGAGCTGAACCCTGAGGGCACGCGCGTCGGCAGTTGGGGGGCAAATCTCATTGCCGACTCCCATATGCTCCGCTGCACGGAAGACGGGCGCATCTTCGTCGTCGATCGCGATGCGCACGAAGTGGTCATCTGTTCGCAGAAGGGTGAGCGGCTGGGAGGCATCGGCCGACGGCATGCACCTTTGGCGCCCTTCAACCATCCGACATGCGTAGCCTTCTCGCCGTGCGGCGACATCTATGTGTCGGATGGTTATGCCAATTGTCGAATCCATTGTTTCGACTCCCAAGGCATTCCGCGTCGATCGTGGGGGAGGCATGGGTCTGATAACGGCGCCTTCCTCAATCCTCACGCCGTTTGGGTCTGCTCGGACGGGGCGGTGGCGGTCGTTGATCGCGGAAACAATCGGATTCAACTTTTCAGCGGCAGCGGGGAATGGCTTGTATCCTGGCACGGCTTCTCTCAGCCGCTCGGCATCTGGGGAGACGCGTCAGACAATATTTTCGTTACGGATCTGACGCCGTCGCTGACCATGCTGCGAAGAAATGGCGATGTTGTTGGTAGATGCCGGCCCGTCCTCAACGGTGCACACGGGATTTGCGGCGACAAGGCTGGCAATCTTTACCTGGCGGAAGGCAACCCGAGCCGTGTCGCACGGCTGGTTCCATTTGAGTGAAGGCGCGCGATCACGCCTGTGTCTGCCATGCGGGCTTTCGGCGTCGAGGGGATGTCCCCGCGAATACCGGCTTGTTGGCCGAAATTGCGCGCGTCAGAAACTCCACAAGCGCGCGTACGCGCGCCACATTGCGTTGCTCGCGGCGTGTCACGATGAACAGACCTTCCGCTGGTCCCGGTATTGCCGTCGGAATTTTTTGCAAGCCCGGAAGTTGATCGCCGACGTAGCAGGGCAGGGCCGTCACGCCGACGCCCGCGCATGCCGCAGCGTGTAGGATCGGCGTCGCGTTGGCGTACAAGCTAGGCGTCGCGCCTTCGAAGAGCTTCCTGAGCCAGCGTGACTCCGGCATCTCCGCATGATCCTCGGCAAAGTCGACGAACGGAACGGTTAGCGGCCCGCCTTTGCGTGCTTCTTTCTTGACCTCCGCAGCGAGACGCGCAGTGCCGTAGAGACCGAAATGGCAATTTGCGACCCGTCTAATGTCGAGCTGATCGGAGACAGGCATGCTGATGCGCAGCCCGATATCCGCTTCTCCGCGCAACATGAGATCGACGCCAAGCTCGGCGCGCAACGTGGCGCGTACGCCAGGGTAGGCCTTGTAGAACGTTGGCAATTGTCTCGTCACGAATCCGGCAATCATCGCATGCGGCCCTGCGACCTGGACGGATCCCGAAAGTTTGCCGTCGGCGTTGGTGGCCACCCGCGCGAGCTCTTCGATTTCCTGCTCGATCCGGCGGGCTTGTCCGAGGATGGCGTCAGCGGTTTCGGTGCGGACCAAGATGTTTTCTTGTCGCCGAAAGAGTTTGGCTTGGTAGGCCTTTTCGACTGCAGCGAGCCTGCGATAAACCGTGCTGTGGCTAACGCCGATGGCGCGCGCTGCGCCGAGCAAGGTGCCAGCACCGTCGATCGCGATGAGAATGCGCAAATCGTCCCAATTGAAATTCTGCATGGCGGCTCCACCCAGTGTCTATTTTTGCACAGACAGTGACCGGCGTCGACGATTGAAGGCGGGATCGCAGTTCATGCAAGCTGCCTCTCCAGATCTCGTTAGGAGAGGGCATGATGCCATGACAAAGTTTCTGACGCGAACTGCCGTCTTCCGTGCTTTTGTCGTGATCGGAACGATATTGATTTCGGCTGCCGTTTTGTTGCCGTCGGTGCAAGCTCAGACGCCGCGAAAGTTCACTTTCATTTTGGATTTTCTGCCTTACGGGGAATTCTCGGCATTCTTCCTGGCTCTCGATAAGGGCTGGTATCGCGAAGAAGGGCTCGATGTTGAAATTCTTCGAGGCAATGGCGGCCTCGACACCGTGAAGCGTATTGCCGCCGGGCAGGGTGACGCTGGCATCACGGACTTCAGTTCCATCGTCGCCGGCGTCGCCAATGAGGATGTCAAAGTGAAGGGCGTTGCGTCAGTGCTGCGCGATTCCGGTTTCTCGCTTTACGTACGAGACGACAGCGGCATTAACAGCCCGAAGGATTTGGTCGGAAAGTCGATTGGAACGCCTGCCGGCGGCTCCCATCAGGTGCTGTGGCTAATCGTCGCGCAAGGCGCGGGCATCCCGGTCGATTCGGTCAAATGGATCACGATGGACGGAGCGTCGATGGGGCCTGCGCTGATTACGGGTCGCGTGGATTCGATTCCGCTCGCGAGCTGGCATGAAAAGCGGTTGCAGATGCAGGCGGCAGCGCAGAATAAAAAGCTCAAGCGCTTTGCTTATTCCGATTACGGCCTCGATACATACTCCCTGAGCATCTTTGCGCGGGACGAATCGATACAGAAGAACGACGACGCGCTGCGCCGCTTCATTCGCGTTAGTCTTCGCGCCATCAAATACACGTGGCAGGAGGGGCATGCGCGGGAAGGCGCGCAAGCCGTTGTGAAGTTTAATCCGGTGGTGGATCTCGAGGCTGCCGCCGGCGCGTCCGAAACGGTTGCGCCTCTTGCGATCAACAAGGACATCACCTCCGGCCGCTTTGCGCTTGGACAATTCGATGGCCCTCGCGTCGAAAGCTCACGCGACATGTTCGTGAAATATCTCAAGCTCAAGCGAACGCCGGCGGCGAGCGAGCTTTTTACGAATACGATGCTTCCGGAGACGAAGTGAGTCGACCGAGCTGGCTTCTTCGAGCGTGCGTGAAGGACCAAGCGCGAGCAGGCGACCTCGTGGCCTGCTCGACGCTTGCGGGTGACGTCACTCGACCTGCGACGCGGCAGGGTCCAGCTCGGGGCGTCACATGATTGAGCTGGATGGCGTCGGCAGGGCGTTCAAGACCCAGGCGGGAGATCGGATCGCGGCGCTCGATGACATTTCCCTCATCGTAGGTGAGAACCAATTTGTCACGCTCTTGGGGCCGAGCGGCTGCGGGAAGAGCACGCTATTGAAGCTCGTCAGCGGCTTGATGCCAGTCACGAGCGGTACAATCCGGATCCATGGTGCGGTTGTAAGCGAGCCTTTTCCCGAAATCGGATTCGTATTCCAGCAGCCGGTGCTGCTGCCGTGGCGCACGGTGCTGGGAAACGTTCTCTTTTCGATTGAGATGCTTGGTCAAGACGTCTCACGTTTTAAGGACGAAGCGCACAATCTTTTGAATCTGGCGGGCCTCGGCGGATACGAGGACAAGTTTCCGCGAGAGCTGTCGGGAGGCATGCAGCAGCGCGTTGCGATCTGCCGCGCGCTCGTTCACAGCCCGAAGCTCCTGCTGATGGACGAACCGTTCGGCGCTCTCGATGCGATGACGCGCGAAGAGATGAGCCTCGTCCTCGTCAATATCTGGGAGCGGCGACGCAAGACAATTCTATTCGTCACGCATAGCATTTCCGAGGCCGTCCTGCTTGCCGACCGTGTGGTTGTGATGTCGGCCCGGCCGGGACGTATCGTCGGGAATATGCCGATCGACCTACCCCGGCCCCGTACCGCCGAACGTCAATCGGACGCGCGTTTCAAGGCCTACTCCGATGAGATCCGAAAAATGATCTTCGGGAATGCGGAGCGCAGCCTTGCGTAAGCTCTATGCGAACCTGGAGACGTACCTTATCCCGGCGGCGACCGTGATACTGCTGCTCGCTTTCTGGGAGGCGGCTTATCACCTCCTCAATATTCCGCGCTTTATCATTCCGTCGCCGTCCGCCATTTCGGCGGCTGCCTGGGAATGGCGGGACCGTCTCCCCAAGCACATTTTCGAGACGCTATATGCGACCGTCATCGGCTTTCTTGTTTCAACCGCCGTTGCGCTGCCGCTTGCCGCGCTTATCGTCTATCTGCCTTTGCTGAGCAAAGCGATCTATCCGCTGCTGGTTCTTTCGCAGTCGGTGCCGAAGGTGGCGATTGTGCCGGTTCTGATGCTGATCGTCGAAACCGGTATCGAGTCGAAGGTGATCATGTGCGTTTTGATCGCCTTCTTCCCCATCATCGTTGACACCGCGGCCGGACTTAAGATCACGCCACCCGAGCTGCTCGATCTCAGCCGGTCGTATCGCGCCGGCGCGCTCAAGACCTTCCTCAAGGTGCGCTTCCCGATGGCGCTGCCGTTCATCTTCAGCGGCCTGAAAGTCGGCATCACGTTTTCCGTTACGGGGGCCGTCGTTGCCGAGTTCATGGGCTCTGATCGTGGGCTCGGCTACATCATCATGTCGGCCACGTCGTTCTGGCGTGCTGATTTGGCCTTCGCCGCGATGATCATCTTGTCCGTCATCGCCATCATTCTTTTCACGATGGTGGAGGCGCTGGAGCGCGTCTTGTGCCCTTGGTACGCAGATCGGACGGGATAGCCCCGAGCAGGCGTCCGTTTCTGGAGCGAGAGGATAAAAAATGGCCGACTACGATCTCGTGATCCGGGGTGGAACGGTCGTCACTGCGGCGGAGACGACGACGTGCGACGTTGGGATAGCGAACGGCAAGATCGTTGCCCTTGGCTCCTCGCTTAGCCCCAGCGCGAGAGAGATCGATGCATCAGGACGCCTTGTGCTCCCGGGCGGCGTGGACAGCCATTGCCAAATCCATCAGCCACCAGTGGCAAACGGTTCAGTGAATGCCGACACGTTCGAGACAGCCACCCGCTCGGCCGCAGCTGGGGGGACGACGACGGTCATCTCCTTCTCGAGCCAAAGCAAGGGTTCGACGCTCACTGAAAACCTGCGCGCCTATCATGAGAAGGCGCGCAACTCGTTCATAGATTACAGCTTTCATTTGATCGTCACCGATCCAAGTGATGCCGTTTTAAAGGAGCTCCCGCCGCTCATCGCCGAAGGGCACAGGTCCCTCAAGGTTTTCATGACCTATGGAGGGTCCGTCCTCAACGATGCGGAAGTTCTCCGTGTTCTCGCTATGGCGCGCAAGCATGGTGCGCTGATCACTGTTCACGCCGAGAACCACGAAGCCATCATGTTCCTCACCCAGGCGCTCCTCGAGAGTGGCTTGAGCGAGATGAAGTATCACGCTTGGGCCAAGCCGATGGTCGTCGAGCGTGAAGCGACGCACCGCGTGATTGCACTTGCCGAACTCCTCGATCAGCCGATCCAGGTGTTCCACGTTTCCGGCGCGGAATCCGCGGAGGAGATTCATCGAGCACAGCAACGCGGCCTCAAGGTTCTTGCCGAAACTTGTACGCAGTATCTCGTATTGACGGCCGCCGATCTCGATCGGCCAGGATTCGAAGGGGCGAAGTTTCTTTGTAGCCCCGCGCCGCGAACGAGAGACGATCAGGAGGCGTTGTGGGGCTATATTCGGACCGGAGCCCTTGGTGTTGTGTCGTCCGACCATTCGCCGTTCAGCTTTGATGATCCGAAGGGCAAGAAACTGCGCGGCGACGCCGCACCCTTTAGTGTCGTCCCGAACGGTGTCCCAGGCTTGGCCACGCGCTTACCGATTCTTTTCTCCGAAGGCGTCATCAAGGGCCGCATCGATTTGCAGACGTTTGTGTCGGTGACTGCGACAAATCCCGCACGGTTGTTCGGGATCAGTCCGCAGAAAGGAAGCTTCGCGACGACCGCCGCCGATATCGCCATTTGGGACCCGGAAAAGCGCGTCACCATCACCAACGACATTCTCCATCATGCCGTGGATTACACGATCTACGAAGGCATGCAGGTTCAAGGTTGGCCGATCACCACGCTATCGCGTGGCGAAGTCGTTTGCGAGGATGGTGAGATCAAGGGGCGGCCCGGGCATGGCCGTTTCCTGGCTCGTGAGCCGTATGCGTTCATCAAGCCCCGCGGCCGTTTCGTCACGCCGTTCAATCCCGTCGATCGGACGATCGAAGCCGACTGAGAGAATATAAGGAACGGGCTAACGCGTTGATGCGGCGCGACAAGTACGACGGTCGCGGTTCGCAGGTGTTCATTTTTGGACACCCTATTTACATATTCGACAATTGCTCCTGGAAACCCATCGATGTCATCTTTTTGACGTTCGAACGAGCGCCTCGATGTCATTGAGGTGCGGACATCGATCATCTTGATGACTTCGGGAGGGATCGTCATGCTTCGATACGTTCGCGTTGCATTCGTCGCGGCTTTATTGTGCGGATCGGCTATCGCCGCGCGTGCCGAGCCCCGTGGGGAGTTGCGCATTACCGTCGCAAATTTTGGGCGGGAATTGCTCGACCCCGGCCTCATCACGACACAAGATCTTCAATACGCCGGCCATATTCACGACCCGCTTATCAGCGGAGATGAGAAGGGGCAGCTTTCCGCCGCACGAGGGCTTGCCGAGTCCTGGGAGATGAGCGCGGATGCGCGCAAGCTGACGCTCAAGATCAGGCAGGGTGTACGCTGGCATGACGGCAAGCCACTGACGACCGACGACGTCGTTTTCACGCTCGGTGAACGTCTTATCGCGCCGGACGCGATCTGTACGTTTTGCCGCTTCCTGCGGACTGGTTTGGAAAAGGTCGAGGCCGTCGACGACAAGACAGTAGCGCTGACCCTTAAAAACCCAGATCCGACATTTGCGAGCATTCTCAGCTCGCGCGACGGCGATCTGCGTGTCCTTGCGCGTCATAACTACCGCAAGACGAATGAAGGCTACGAAATGGTGGGCCCGCCGATCGGTACCGGCCCCTGGCGTTACGTCTCCTTCGACCGCGGTGTCGAGATGCGGCTTGCCGCGAACAAGGATTACTGGGATCCGTCCCGGGTCCCGCAATTCGAGACGCTCCGGATCCTGCCGCGGCCGCAAGCCAGCACGCGTTTGGCAATGGTTCGCGCTGGCGAGGCCGACATGGCCTTTATTGATCCGCGACAGGCGCCGGACGCAAAGCGCGCGGGCTTGCGCCTGCTGATGCTCGATGGCGCCAGCATCAGTGTTCTGTCGTTCATGGGATGCTGGCAGCCCGAAATGCTCTGTCACAAGAACGAGCTGCGGGATGCAGTGGCGCACGCCATAGATGTCAAGACGATCGTTAGCCGGTACTATCCTGAAGGCACGGGTCGGATGGTCGCCAATTCGATCTGGACGGAGCCGGCGTTGGGCTTCGATGCGGCACTGAAGCCCTATGCATTCGACCCCGAGCGCTCGAAGCGTCTGCTGAAGGAAATGAACTACGACGGTCGGCCGATAAAACTCTGGTCGGTGCCGACCAACTCAAACCCCGAAGCACCCGAAATCGTCCAGCTCGTGGATGGATATCTTCGTGCGGTGGGCTTCCGCACGGAGCTGACGCCACTCGAGTTTGGCGCCTTCCGTCCGCGCTATGCCAATGATCCGCAGAATTTCGAGACCAAATACGCGGCGCATCTCTACATCGACTCGCCCGGTGCGCGCCCGACGGTCATGTCGAATTTGGCGGTGTCTTTCATCAGCCGAAAGGCAGGTGGCATCATCCAAGCCTATTGGAATCCACCGAAAGCCGATGAGGTCTATGCGAAGTTGCGGCATATGACGGACCTCAAGGAAATGGACGCGACGCTACGTCAGTTCAATCGCGCGACGTATGACGAGTTCTCCTTCGTCACGCTCGCGGCCCGTTCGGTCGTCGCGGCGGTCGGTCCCCGTGTGAAGGGCTGGACGCCTGGTAACTTCGGAATGGCCTGGAATCTTGAAACCGTGACGCGCGCCGACTGACGGCACGCCACAGCAGGACACATTGGGGCGAAAGAGAAAATGACGACAAGTTTGGTGCGCGGTCGGCAAGTCATCTGTGGCGTGGGTGCCGACGGCGCGCCAAACGTCATCGAGAACGGCGCGGTTCTCCAGAAGGATGGAATCATCGAGGCGGTCGGGCCTTACGAGGCTTTGGCGTCGCGACAGGTCGACGAGGTACTTGGGTCCGACGCTCATGTCGTGTGCCCCGGTTTCGTCAATGGTCATCACCACGTTGGCCTGACGCCACTCCAGCACGGATCGCCTGACCTTCCGCTCGAGCTTTGGATCGTGCGGCGGCTCGCAAGCCGTTTTGTCGATCCCTATCTCGATACGCTGTACTCGGCCTTCGAGATGGTGGCCTCCGGTGTGACCACCGTTCAGCATTTGCACGGCCGCTCGCCGCGACCGGTGAGCCGTGTGGTCGACATCGGATCGGAAGTGATCCGCGCTTATCAAGATATCGGCATGCGGGTGTCGTATTCATATGGCCTGCGTGATCAGAACCGCATCGTCTACGAGGATGACGAGGCGTTTCTAAAGCGACTGTCGCCCGAGCTCGTTGGCCCGGCACGGGATATGATCGCCGAACAGTCGCTCACCGCTGACGAAGCGTTGGATGTTTTCCAGGACCTTTACGCCAAGTTCGCTGGGCAACCGCGCGCAAAGATTCAATTGGCGCCCGTCAATTTGCATTGGTGTTCAGATTCGGCCATCGAGCGAACGGTTGATACTGCACGACGGTACGGGGTCACGATGCATATGCATCTGCTCGAGACTTTCTTGCAGCGCGAGTATGCACAGCGGCGTACCGGCGGTTCGCCGGTGAAACATTTGAAGAAGCTGGGCGCGCTGGGCAAGGATATGACGCTCGGCCATGGCGTGTGGGCGACAGAAGAGGATATCGACCTCATCGCCGAGACAGGCACGTGCGTTTGCCACAATTGCAGCTCGAACTTGCGGCTGCGAAGCGGGATTGCGCCGCTGAATGCCTATCGCCGCCATGGAATCTGTGTCGCGCTCGGAATCGATGAGGCCGGGCTCAACGACGACCGTGATATGCTCACGGAGATGAGGCTGGCGCTTCGTGTCCATCGCGAGCCGGGACTCGTGGAATCCGACGTCCCGTCGGCGTCGGAAATCTTCCGCATGGCAACATCCGACGGTGCGATGACGACGCCATTTGGAGCGAATATTGGGAAACTCGAGCCTGGACGGGCGGCGGATCTGGTTGTGTTCAATTGGAAGCAAATCTCCCATCCTTATCTCAGCACCGATGTTCCGGTGATCGACGCATTGGTGCAGCGCGCGCGCATGAGCGGCATCCACAGTGTGATGGTGGCTGGCGAGGTGATCCTGCGGGACGGCCAATTCACGCGCGTCGATCAAGAGGCGGCATTGGCTGAATTGTCGGCGCAGATGCAACGGCCTGCCAGCGCCGCGGACGAGCGGAACCGGAAGTTAGGCATCGCCTTGATGCCGTATGCCGAGGACATCTACGCCGACTATCTTACGGCGAAGAGAGGTGAGCCTTTCTATCGCTCCAACGCCCGGAGATAGGTGCTCATGCTGCGCGTTGCCGGCTCGCGCTTTCTGCAAGCATGCCTTACGCTTCTTCTGACGAGCGTGATCGTTTTCGTGTTGGCGCGGACATCCGGCAACCCGGTCGACCTCATTCTGCCGCCTGAGGCGACACCAGCCGAGCGACAGGCTTACATCGTCAGGAATGGGCTCGATCGGCCTTTGCCGATTCAATATGCGAGTTTTCTCGCAAATGCGCTTCAAGGCGACTTCGGCATGTCGCTTCGCACACGACGCCCTGCGACCGAGCTTGTGTTTGGGCGCCTGGGGCGGACGTTGGCGCTTGCCACCGCAGGCATGTTGGTCGCGCTGCTCGTGAGCGTTCCCATCGGCGTGATGTCGGCTACGCGCCGCAATGGAGCCTGGGATCGGCTCGGGCAGGGGTTCGCGCTTCTCGGCCAATCCGTTCCGGCGTTCTGGCTTGGGATCATCCTTATTCTGATCTTTTCCATTCGGCTTGGATGGTTGCCATCGTCCGGGATCGGGAGCTGGCGCAATTATGTGCTGCCGGCGATCGTGCTGGGCTGGAGCATCAGCGCCGGCATCGTGCGGCTGCTTCGCTCCGGCATGCTCGAAACGCTCGGCCAGGAATACATCAAGCTTGCCCGCGCCAAAGGTCTCTCGGAGGCGCGTGTTGTTTGGAAGCATGCGCTGCGCAACGCGCTTCTGCCGGTGCTGACGTTTATCGGATTCATGTACGGCGTCATCATCGCTTCGGCGGTTGTCGTTGAGGTCGTGTTCGGATGGCCCGGTCTTGGCCAGCTTGCCTACGAGTCTACGCTTTGGCGCGATTTTCCCGTGCTGCAGTGCGCGGTGCTCGTCTACACCGCGATCATCGTTGCCATCAATTTCGTCGTTGATATCGGATACGGCTTTGCCGATCCGCGCGTCCGGGCCTGACGCCGTGGCGACGAGCGACGATAAACTGCGAGGCCGCGCGGGGATCCCATGGATCGCAATTTCGATCGTCACGCTGACGATCACCGTCGCAGTGCTCGCAGATTGGATCGTTCCTCACGATCCGGAGGCCATCAATCCGGCAAATCTTCTGCTCCCACCTTGGTTTGTGGAGGGCGGCAGCTCGGAATATCTGCTTGGCACCGACCGGCTTGGCCGGGATGTCCTGAGCCGTATCCTGCTTGGCACACGGTTGTCGCTTGGCGTGGCGACGGTGGCGCTGCTGATTGGCGGTGTGACCGGTACGGTACTCGGCATGATTGCCGGGTACGCTGGCGGCTTGATCGACGCGTTCATCATGCGCCTTGCCGACACCTTCCTGGCTTTTCCCAGCATCCTCATCGCGCTCGTTCTGGCCGTCACTGTCGGGCCGAGCTTCTGGATCGTCGCGCTTGTCCTCGGTTTGGTGCTGTGGGCGCGTTTTGCGCGACTGATCCGCGGAGAGATTTTATCCTGGAAAGAGCGCGATTTCGTCGCCCTAGCTCGCGTTGCCGGCGCCCGCGGCGGCTACATCATGCTGCACCATCTCTTACCGAATGTTCTCAACAGTCTTGTGGTGCTCGCGACATTGCAGGTCGGTTGGGCAATTGTCGTCGAGGCGTCGTTGACCTTTCTTGGCGCCGGTATTCCACCGCCGACGCCGACCTGGGGCGGTATGGTGGCGGAGGGACTCGATTTCGTGGAGACGGCCTGGTGGATCTCAGTGATGCCAGGCATCGCGATCTTGCTCGTCGTCTTCGCGTTTAATCTTCTCGGCGACTGGTTGCGTGACCGGCTCGATCCGCAGTTGCGGAGCGTGTAGGCGATGAGCGAATCCTCAATGCCTCCCGTTCTTCTCGAGGTTCGCGACCTATCGATTGTTTCGCAGTCGGAACGCGGAACCGGGCGGGTCGTCGACGGCGTGTCGTTCAAAATTCACGCCGGCGAGGTGCTTGGCCTGATTGGAGAGTCCGGTTCCGGAAAGTCGCTGACTTGCCTATCGGTCTTGCGCTTGAATCCGAGACCCGGAACGCGGGTTGTGGGCGGCACGATTCACTTCAAGGGCGTCGACCTGCTTCAGCTCGACGATCAGCAGATGCGTGCCTATCGCGGCAAAAACATCGCGATGGTGCTTCAAGATCCAATGACGGCGCTTAATCCGGTTCTTACGATCCGGGACCAGATCGGCGATTGCTTGGCGTTGCATCGTGGACTGCGCGGCGCCGCGCAAGACACCATTGCGCAAGACTTGTTGAAGAAACTGCGCGTGCCTGAGCCAACGCGTGTGCTGCCGAGT